>NZ_SMAC01000001.1 GCF_004342115.1 Mannheimia haemolytica
AAATCATCAAATAATTAAGATTGTTTGATAAAGCGAAAAGCTAAATAAAAACTAGAAAGAGGCATATCGAAAGGTATGCCTCTTTTACTTTTATGCCGATTAAGCCAGCCATATCATTGCATTTGCAAAAAATCGGCAAGAAAAGACCGCTTGTCATCAAGAGATTTTGCATGCGGCCTATTTTTCTCAAAATTGCTAAATAGTTATAACTACCTTCCTCTTAATTTAGTATAAATTCGTTATAGCTCTTTCTTTAAAAGAAAAACCCCTTGTTCGATAAAATGTACATAAGCCTGTTTGATATGAGGGTAAAAATTTTCAGGTTTAGTGTTGACTAATAAATCTTTCCCTTCCCATTCAGCTATAATTTCCCAATGATTTCCCATATAAACTGCATTTTTAATTTTACAGAGTTGACTTATATTTCCTTGTTCAGCTAAATGAATAGCTTCTGGACGAATGCCAACTAAGCATTCCCCATCGGGTAACTCAAATTGTTCAGCATTTGATAACGTAAATTGATATCCATTTATATTAATTTGGTTGCCAGCTATCGTGCCTTCAAAAATGCTGCTTTCACCCATAAAATTTGCTAAGAATAAAGAATTAGGGCGAAGGTATAACTCTTTGGCTGGAGCTTTTTGCATAATTTTTCCCTTGTTCATCACAATTACTTCATCTGAAACCGCAAAGGCTTCGGACTGATCGTGAGTCACATAAAGGGAAGTAATGTTTAAACGTTGCTGTAATTCACGGATTTTCTCCCGCATTGAACGGCGTAAGTTAGCGTCAAGGTTACTCAGCGGTTCATCGAACAGTAGCACTTTCGGTTTCAGAATTAAGGCACGGGCGAGGGCGACACGTTGTTGCTGTCCGCCGGAGATTTGATCGACAAAGCGATCTTCAAAACCGCCTAAATCCACCAATTCCAACGCCTCTTTCACTCGTTGCAGCCGTTTTTCTTTCGGTACGCCCTGCATTTTCAAGCCGTAGCCGACATTATCGCCAATCGACATATGCGGAAACAGAGCGTAAGACTGGAACACAATGCAAATATCACGGTGCTGGATCGAACTTTGGGTCACATCTTTGCCATCAATAAAAATCTGCCCCGAAGTTGGGTTTTCCAGCCCAGCCACCAAACGTAGCACCGTGGTTTTTCCGCAACCAGACGGCCCAAGTAAGGTCACCATTTTGCCTTGCGGAATGCTGAGGTTGAGGTTGTCAATGACCGTTACCTTGCCAAAAGATTTGGTGACGTTTTTTAAAACTAAGAAATCGTTGTTCATATATTGTCCTTTTAATTATATCCCTCTCTCTGAAAAATACTTCTGAACGAAGTATTTTGCTGTCTCTCTCCCATAAAGGGAGAGAGTAGATGTCTTTTTACATTTTTTTCGCCTTAGAACGGGCGATACGGGTGTCGCCGACAATCCAGTCAAAAATCAGGATAATCGCCATCATCACCACAATTAAAATAGAGCCGTAGGCAATCGCAATGCCATATTCGCCGTCTTCCACACGGTTAAGAATGTAGGAGGTTGCCACACGGGTGTCGGCAGTGACTAAGAACACAATCGCACTCACGGTGGTCATTGCTCGCACAAAGCTGGTGACGAGGGCGGAGAGCAGAGCCGGTTTGAGCAGCGGTAACACCACAAACAGCATTGTTTTGAACGAACCGGCTTTCAGCGAGAGCGAGGCTTCGTCCAGTGATTTATCTAACTGCCTCAAGCCGGCAATCGCCGCCCGCATACCCACCGGCATATTCCGCATTACCATTGAGAGAATAATGATCATACCGGTGCCGGTTAAGTAAATCGGGGCATCGTTAAAGGCAAGAATGTAAGAGACGCCTGCCACCGTTCCCGGCACGGCAAAGCAGAGCAGGGTTAAAAACTCTAGGGTTTTCTTGCCTTTGAAATCACGCCGAACCGTCACATAGGCGATCAGCAAGCCAAATAGGGCGGTAATTGGAGCGGCGGCAGCAGCGAAAATCACGGTTTGAATTAACGAAGGGAAACCACCATCGCTAAACCCTTGCCCGAACAGCTTGATATAGTTATCAAGGGTTAAGGTATAATCCACGCCCCAGTTCACGGTGAAACTACCGTAGAAAATACTGCCATATAGCACTAAATTGAACGTTCCCCAGAACAATAAAGTGCAAATAATCAGCCATTTCATACCGCTTGGTAAGTCTTGCACATCGCCCCGATAGGATTTGCCCGACACCGTCACATAAGAGCGGTTGCCGATCCAGAGGTATTGGATCACGAAAATGGCTAGGGAGAATACCAGCAAAATTGCCCCGAGTGTGCTGGCGGAGGCGTAATCCAGTTGGGAGCCGGCGATGTAGAAGTAGATTTGGGTTGCAATCACATCAAAACTGCCGCCCAACACCAACGGCGTACTGAAATCGGCAAGGGATTGGATCGCCACCACCAAAAAGGAGTTTGCCAACGCCGGTTTTAACAATGGGAAAATGATGTTAAAAAAGGCTTGATAGCGATTGGAGCGCAGGGTGTAAGCCGCCTCTTCCACCGATGGGTGAATGGATTTCAATGCCCCTTCCAAAATCATAAACGACATTGGCGTGAGAGCGAGGGTATGGGCGATCACAATACCGGTGAAACCGTACAGCCAGTTGTTGGCAAAGCCGAAATAGTCCACTAGAAATTCAGTCACATAACCGGAACGCCCAAGCATTAGGGTTACGCCTAAACCGACTACAAACGGTGGTGTGACGATGGGCAAAATCGAGAAAATCCGCCCGATAAACGCTGAGCGTTTGGCAATTCGGGTGGTGTAGAGGGCAAACGCCAAGCCGAATAGGGTGGAGAGAACGCCGACTGTGCCGGCAACCGAGAGCGAGTTGCCAATGACCCGAACGACATAAGGTTGTTGCAAAATCGTTAGCACTTGGCTTGGCACAAATTCCGAGCCGTTGTAGAACATCGACACAAAAATGGCGATGGTCGGATATACAATAAAAAAGAAAATCAGCAGAATAATGCTCAGTAACGAGCCGATAATAAAACGGTCACCCTGCATTACTTTAAGCGTGGCTAAATTCTGGGTTGCAAGCCCCATAATGGCAATAATCAACGGCAACACCGCATAACCAAGACTGATTTTCAGCACAATCGCCGACAGGAAAATAAAGGCGAATAGTACGCCCAACCCGACTAATTCCAGCTTGGCTCTGGTTTTGCAAGCGGTCGAATTTGGCAATAAAAATACCAAAAGCGGTAAAAACCACGCCCAAGTAATGTTGATACTCGACCAACCCATTGCGGCGAGCAGTTCGTCAGAGGTTGAGTCAAACAGCCCGTAATCTAAGGCTTTGGACGGTAATAAGAGAAAGCCGAGTAACCCGATAAACACCCAAACAAGCGGTCGGGAAAAGGAAAAATTCTGCATAACACCTCACAGATTTTTATAATGAGAGAGGGGATAATCACTTATCCCCTCAGTGGAAAGATCAACCCTATTTCGCTAATTTTACTTCATTTACCCATTTATCGATCAAGCGTTTACGCTCTTCGCTTGAGCCATATTTCTCAAAATCATAATTGATTAAGTTTAAGTTTTTCGGATCGAGGGCGTAAGGCGAGGCTTCGGCGGTGGTGTTGGTTAATACTTGGAACGCATTGCCTTTTTGCCAAGAGAGTTCTTGAGCCTCTTTAGAAAGCGACCAATCCACGAACAGTTTGGCATTATCAAGGTTTCTTGCTCCTTTGAGGATACTCACGCCACCTAATTCGTAGCCTGTACCGTCTGTTGGGGCGGTCATTTCAATATTAGCACCGTTTTTCTTCTCGATAGCATAGTCGTGTAAGAAACCGATACCGATGGTGGTTTCACCACGGGCAGTGTTGCGAGCCGGTGTGATGCCGGATTTGGTATATTGCGAAATGTTTTTATGCAATTTGCGGAAATAGTCGAAGGCTTTCTCTTCGCCCCAAAGTTGCACGAAAGTCGCAATTGCTGTATAAGCTGTGCCGGAGCTTTGCGGATCGGCAATTTGGATTTCACCGGCTAGGCGAGGGTCTAACAATTCTTCCCAAGTGCTAGGTACTTTTTCAATGCCGAGTTTTTTCAAACGGTCTAAATTCACGCCGTAACCTAAAATCCCCATATACACAGCGGAGGAGTAGTTGCCTTTTAGTTTTGCCGGATCACGGAATTTTTCGATAATTTGTTCGAGGTTTGGCGATTTATACGGCTCTAACAAGCCCATTTCTGCCGCTTGTGAATGTGGGTCTAGCGTGCCACCATACCATACATCGGCTTGGGGATTGTTTTTCTCAGCCTCAATTTTCGCCAGTGTGCTGCCTGAACCGTTACGCACAAAAGCCACTTTAACATCGTATTTCTTGCCGAATGCTTGCACTTCTTGCTCACAAAGTTCGTTGGCCGCACTACAATAAACGGTTAAGCGACCTTCTGCTAATACAGAGTTGGAAAAGGCTGAGCCGAGTAATAAAGTCGAGAGTGCTAAAGATAATTTTTTCAGTTTCATTTTTATTTCCTTGATGAGTTATCGCATAGATTGCTACACAATATAGCAAGAAATGTCATGAAATTCTGTGAGCGAGCTCACAGTTCAATCAACAAGCGGCCTAAATTGTGAAAAAATTTGCAATTCATAGGTGGTAGTAGTTGAACCTTTCTAAATAAATTAAATCTTATAGCATAGCCAAGAATATTGGCTTATTTGAAATTGATTAATTATGAGGGATTATTATGAAATCTATTTTGAAAGTTGTTGGTGCAATGGTATTAATGGTTGCTGTGTCTGGCTGTAACAATATGACAAAAACGCAACGTAATACTGCAATCGGTGCAGCAATTGGCGGTGTGGCTGGTCACGCGATTGGTGAATCTACCGGTGCAACTTTAGGTGGTGCCGCACTTGGTGGCGTGATTGGTAGCCAAATCAAATAATTGCAAAAAATTTCAAGAAATCAACCGCTTGTAAATCAATATTACAAGCGGTTTTATTTTGTATAGATTTTGTAAATTTTGCATTTTCTGCTTTTCTTTTCGCGAGCTTTCTTTATAATGCAAAAGTTTTGAAACGAAATTTAAGTGAAGATTACAATGTCAAAACGTAACACGCAACAACGCCGCCATTTAATTGTTCAAATGGTACAAGAGAAAAATGAAGTGAGTGTAGATGAACTCGCTCATTTCTTTGAGACGTCTGAAGTTACGATTAGAAAAGATTTAACCGCTTTGGAAGAAAGTGGTTTTTTATTGCGTAAGTATGGTGGGGCGGTAAAAATTCCATCGGAAATGATGGAAGAAGCGTTTATTGAGCAACTTTCGATTCAAAAGAAAATGATTGCTCAAGCCGCACGTGATTGTATTCGTGATCATAATCGCATCATTATTGACAGCGGCAGCACGACCGGAGCTTTGGTAAAAGCATTGAACCAAACCGGCTTGGTGGTGATGACAAATTCGCTGAATTTAGCGGCGGAATTGACTTCCCTTGAATGCGAACCAACAGTGTTGATGACCGGTGGTACGTGGGATAGCCGTTCTGAGTCCTTTCAAGGCAAAGTAGCAGAACAGGTATTGCGTTCATATGATTTCGATCAGCTTTTTATTGGTGCGGACGGTTTAGATTTGGCTCGAGGCACGACTACCTTTAATGAATTAGTTGGCTTAAGTCAGGTGATGGCAGAAGTGAGCCGTGAAGTGATTGTGTTAATTGAATCGCAAAAAATCGGTCGGAAAATGCCGAATATTGAATTGGAATGGCAAAATATTACCAAAATTATTACCGACAGTCAATTAAGTTTTGAAACGAAAGAACAAATCGAAAAAATGGGTGTCGAAGTGGTTATTGCAAAATAGCAGTAGCTCAAATGAATCTTTAAACTTAAACATAGGAAAGCAAATTTATGTGTGGAATTGTAGGTGCAGTAGCACAACGTGATATCGCAGAAATCTTGGTTGATGGTTTACATCGCTTAGAATACCGTGGATATGACTCTGCTGGTGTAGCAGTATTAAATGCAGATGATAAAACAATGCAAATTGTACGCCGTGTCGGTAAAGTCCAAGCCTTAGATGAGGCGTTAGACACTAAGCCACTATTAGGCGGCACTGGGATCGCACACACTCGCTGGGCAACGCACGGCGAGCCGTCAGAAACTAATGCTCACCCACACCGCAGCGGCAAAATTGCAGTAGTTCATAACGGGATTATCGAAAACTACGAAGAGTTAAAAATAGTGTTACAAGAGCGTGGTTATGTGTTCCAATCTCAAACCGATACCGAAGTCATTGCTCATTTAGTTGAATGGGAATTGCGTTCTGCTTCTTCATTATTAGAAGCGGTACAAAAAACCGTGGTGCAACTGCGTGGTGCTTACGGCACAGTGGTATTAAATGAAGAAGAGCCGGAGCATTTAATTGTGGCTCGCTCAGGCAGCCCGTTAGTGATTGGTTACGGTGTAGGCGAGAACTTCCTTGCTTCAGACCCACTTGCATTATTAAGCGTAACTCGCCGTTTTGCTTATCTAGAAGAAGGTGATGTAGCCGAAATTACCCGTCGCACAGTGGATATTTACGACCGTGAAGGCAACAAGGTAGAGCGTGAAATTCACGAAGGCAATTTTGAGGCAGACGCGGCAGATAAAGGACAATATCGTCACTATATGCAAAAAGAGATTTTTGAGCAGCCGGTTGCGATTATGAATACCTTAGATGGTCGTATCAAAGACGGTAAAGTAGATATTTCAGCCATTGCACCGAATGCGGCAGAGATTTTATCGAAAGTAGAACACGTGCAAATTGTGGCTTGTGGAACCTCTTACAATGCTGGTATGGTTTCACGTTATTGGTTTGAATCCATTGCAGGCGTGAGCTGTGATGTGGAAATTGCCTCCGAATTCCGTTACCGTAAATTCGTTACTCGCCCGAACAGCTTATTAATCACGCTTTCACAATCAGGTGAAACCGCAGATACGTTAGCTGCACTGCGTTTAGCGAAAGAATCTGGCTATATGGCGGCAATGACGGTGTGTAATGTGGCAAGTTCTTCATTAGTGCGTGAATCCGATTTTGCATTCTTAACCAAAGCTGGTGTTGAAATTGGTGTAGCATCAACCAAAGCATTCACTACTCAATTAACTTGCTTATTGTTATTAAATGTGGCGATTGGACGCTTACAAGGCAGAATGAGTGAAGAGCAAGAACACCATATCGTGCAATCTTTACAACGCTTACCAGCACAAATTGAAAGTGCGTTAGTGTTCGATAAACAAATCGAAAAATTATCGGAAGATTTTGCGGATAAACACCACACATTGTTCTTAGGTCGTGGAGAATATTACCCGATTGCGATGGAATCTGCATTGAAATTAAAAGAGATTTCATATATTCACGCAGAAGCTTATGCCGCAGGCGAGTTAAAACACGGCCCGTTAGCATTAATTGATAGCGATATGCCGGTAGTGGTGGTAGCACCGGAAAATGACTTGCTTGAGAAAGTGAAATCCAATATTGAAGAAGTGCGTGCAAGAGGCGGTCAGTTATATGTGTTTGCCGATCACGATGCAGGTTTTGAAGAAGCAGAAGGCTTCAAAACGATTGTAATGCCGAAAGTTGATGAAGTAACCGCACCGATTTTCTACACCGTGCCGTTACAACTACTTTCATATCACATTGCCTTAATCAAAGGAACGGACGTTGACCAACCTCGTAACCTTGCAAAAGCGGTGACTGTAGAGTAATGTTAGTTAAACCCCAAGATATCTTGGGGTTTTTATATGAGTTATAGGACAGTTTATTGATAGTTGAAACAATTTATAAATAAGCTTACTTAAACTATTAAATTAGCTTAAAAATTCACTTGATTAACTAGTGGTTTTTGTAGTATATTTTGCACCCTATTTATATTTGTATAAATAGGTTCGTCCCGAAAGGGTGTTTTTTTATTTTAACGGAGCACTAATATGATCCAAGAACAGACTATGCTGGATGTTGCTGATAACTCAGGGGCTCGTAGCGTAATGTGTATCAAGGTTCTAGGTGGATCGCACCGTCGTTACGCTGCTATTGGCGATATCATTAAAGTTACTGTAAAAGAAGCAATTCCACGCGGTAAAGTGAAAAAAGGTGATGTGTTAAAAGCAGTTGTTGTGCGCACCAAGAAGGGTGTTCGTCGCCCAGATGGCGCAGTTATTCGTTTCGATGGCAATGCTTGTGTAATTTTAAACAATAACACTGAGCAACCAATCGGTACTCGTATTTTTGGACCGGTGACTCGTGAACTTCGTTCTGAGAAGTTTATGAAAATCATCTCTTTAGCTCCAGAAGTACTATAAGGAGAATGTAATGGCTGCAAAAATCCGTCAAAACGATGAAGTAATTGTTCTTACCGGTAAAGATAAGGGCAAACGTGGTAAGGTAACTAAAGTGTTACCAAATGGTAAAGTTTTTGTTGAGGGTATCAACATCATCACTAAACACGAAAAACCAGTTCCTGCATTAGGCAAAGCTGGTGGTTTAGTGAAGAAAGAAGCTGCAATCGATGTTTCAAACGTTGCGATCTTCAACCTTGAAACCAACAAAGCTGACCGTGTAGGATTTAGATTCGAAGATGGCAAAAAAGTGCGTTTCTTCAAATCTAGCGAGAAAACAATTTAATTAACTGGAGTAATGTGATGGCGAAACTGCATGATTACTACAGAGATACAGTAGTTAATGAATTAAAAGCAAAATTCAACTACTCATCTGTCATGCAAGTCCCACGAATCGAAAAGATTACCCTTAACATGGGTGTGGGTGAAGCATTGACCGACAAAAAACTGTTAGATAACGCAGTAGCGGATTTAGCAGCAATCAGCGGTCAAAAACCTTTAGTAACTAAAGCTCGCAAATCTGTTGCAGGCTTTAAAATCCGTCAAGGGTATCCAATCGGCTGCAAAGTAACCCTACGTGGTGAACGTATGTGGGAATTCTTTGAAAGATTGATTACTATCGCTGTTCCACGTATTCGTGACTTCCGCGGTTTAAACGCTAAGTCATTCGATGGTCGTGGTAATTACAGTATGGGTGTTCGTGAACAAATCATTTTCCCTGAAATCGACTACGATAAAGTAGATCGTGTTCGTGGTTTAGATATTACTATCACCACCTCAGCGAAAACTGATGAAGAAGGTCAAGCTTTATTAGCTGCTTTCAATTTCCCATTCCGTAAATAAGGTAGGTTATCGTGGCAAAACAATCAATGATCGCACGCGATGTAAAACGTGCTAAATTAGCTGATAAATTCTACGCAAAACGTGAAGAATTAAAGAAAATCATCTCTGATGTGAATGCATCTGATGAAGACCGTTGGGCAGCAGTGTTAAAATTACAAACACTTCCTCGTGATTCTAGCCCAGTCCGTCAGCGTAATCGTTGCCGCCAAACTGGTCGTCCACATGGCGTACTTCGTAAGTTTGGTTTAAGCCGTATTAAGGTTCGTGAAGCTGCTATGCGCGGTGAAATTCCGGGTCTTAAGAAGGCAAGCTGGTAATAACCTCTTTTAATTTGGAATCATGGGAGTAAATACATGAGCATGCAAGATCCAATCGCAGATATGCTGACCCGTATTCGTAACGGTCAAGCTGCGAACAAAGTTGCAATCAGTATGCCTTCATCTAAGTTAAAAGTTGCTATTGCAAATGTTTTAGCTGAAGAAGGTTATATCGAAAGCGTTAAAGTTGTTGAAGGTGTTAAACCTGAACTGGAAATTACTTTAAAATATTTCCAAAACAAACCGGTTGTAGAAAGTATCCAACGTGTGAGCCGTCCGGGTCTGCGTATTTATAAACGTAAAGACGAATTACCAAAAGTAATGGGTGGTTTAGGTATCGCAGTTGTTTCTACATCTAAAGGTGTAATGACCGACCGTGCTGCGCGTCAAGCGGGCCTCGGCGGTGAAATTATCTGTTACGTAGCATAATAGAGAGGTAGGAAAAATGTCTCGTGTTGCAAAAGCACCTGTTAATATTCCTGCCGGTGTTGAGGTAAAACTTAACGGTCAGCTATTAACAGTTAAAGGTAAAAACGGCGAGTTATCTCGTGAAATTCACAATGCAGTTGAAGTAAAACAAGAAGCAGATGCATTAACTTTCGCTCCACGTGAAGGTATCGCTAATGCAGATGCTCAAGCAGGTACTGCTCGTGCACTAGTAAATAATATGGTAATCGGGGTTACTGAAGGCTTTACTAAGAAATTGCAATTAGTGGGTGTTGGTTATAGAGCACAAATGAAAGGCAATGCTGTTGCTTTAAGTTTAGGTTTCTCTCACCCAGTAGAACACACGTTGCCAGCAGGCGTAACTGGTGAATGTCCATCACAAACAGAAATTATTCTGAAAAGTGCTGACAAACAGTTAATTGGTCAAGTGGCAGCAGATATTCGTGCATATCGCAAACCTGAACCTTATAAAGGTAAAGGTGTACGTTACTCTGATGAAGTAGTGCGTACAAAAGAAGCGAAGAAAAAGTAAAGTAAGGTAACACTATGGATAAGAAAGTAGCTCGTATCCGTCGTGCAAGCCGTGCACGTCATTTAATGAGAGAGCAAGGTGCAACACGTTTAGTTGTGCATCGCACACCTCGCCATATCTATGCGCAGGTGATTGCACCTAATGGCTCAGAAGTACTAGCAGCAGCTTCAACTGTTGAAAAAGTAATTAAAGAGCAAGTTAAATATACCGGCAATAAAGAAGCCGCAGCAGTAGTGGGTAAAATCGTTGCTGAGCGTGCAATTGCCAAAGGTATTAAAGCGGTTGCTTTTGACCGTTCTGGTTTTAAATACCACGGTCGTGTGCAATCATTAGCAGATGCTGCTCGTGAAGCTGGTCTACAGTTCTAATAGAGGAATTTGAGATGTCAAACATCGAAAAACAAGCTGGTGAACTGCAGGAAAAGCTAATCGCGGTTAACCGTGTTTCAAAAACCGTAAAAGGTGGTCGTATTATGAGTTTCACTGCTTTAACAGTAGTGGGCGATGGTAACGGTCGTGTAGGTTTTGGTTACGGTAAAGCACGTGAAGTTCCAGCAGCAATCCAAAAAGCGATGGAAAAAGCTCGTCGCAATATGATTAATGTAGCTTTAAATGAAGGTACATTACAACATCCAGTTAAAGGTTCACATACAGGTTCACGCGTATTTATGCAACCAGCAAGTGAAGGTACAGGTATCATCGCTGGTGGTGCAATGCGTGCAGTATTAGAAGTTGCGGGTGTTCGTAACGTTCTTTCTAAAGCGTATGGTTCAACTAACCCAATTAACGTTGTTCGTGCAACAATCGATGCACTTGAGAACATGAAATCACCTGAAATGGTTGCTGCAAAACGTGGCAAAACAGTTGAAGAAATTTTGGGGTAATTGGATATGGCAAAAATTAAAGTAACTCAAACTCGTAGCTCTATCGCTCGTTTACCGAAACATAAAGCAACGTTAAAAGGCTTAGGTCTTCGTCATATTCGTCATACTGTAGAACTTGAAGATACACCAGCAGTGCGTGGTATGATCAATCAAGTGTCTTATATGGTTAAAGTAGAGGAGTAATAGAATGCGTTTAAATTCTCTTTCTCCAGCTGAAGGTGCTAAGCACAGTGCAAAACGTCTAGGTCGTGGTATTGGTTCTGGTTTAGGTAAAACTGGTGGGCGCGGTCATAAAGGTCAAAAATCTCGTACAGGCGGCGGTGTTCGTCGTGGTTTCGAGGGTGGTCAAATGCCTTTATATCGTCGTTTGCCAAAATTTGGTTTTACTTCATTAAAATCATTCCATGTGGCTGAAATTCGTTTAAACGACTTAGCTAAAGTAGATGGCAACGAAGTAACTTTAGAGACATTAAAAGCAGCAAACATCATTACTAAAGATATTTTATCTGCTAAAGTAATTTTAGCAGGCAAAATTGAAAGAGCAGTAGTTGTTAAAGGCTTACGTGTAACTAAAGGCGCTAAAGCTGCTATTGAAGCTGCTGGCGGTTCTATCGAGGAATAAAGATGGCAAAGCAACCAGGGTACCAAGGTAGTACACAAAAAGGGACTGGCGAGCTTAAATCAAGACTATTGTTTGTTTTAGGTGCGTTAATCGTTTTCCGTATCGGTTCTTTTATACCTGTTCCTGGCATTGATGCTTCTGTATTATCCGAATTAATTCGACAACAGCAAGGCACCATCATTGATATGTTTAATATGTTCTCTGGTGGTGCTTTAAGCCGTGCATCTATATTTGCACTAGGTATTATGCCTTATATTTCAGCGTCAATTATTATCCAATTATTGACAGCGATTCACCCACCTCTAGCTGAATTAAAGAAAGAAGGTGAAGCAGGTCGTCGGAAAATCAGTAAATATACACGCTATGGCACACTGTTATTAGCATTTATTCAATCTATTGGTATTTCACTAGCCCTACCGAATATGGTACATGGATTAGTTCCTAATCCAAGTATATTATTCTATGTAACTTCTGTAGTAAGCTTAGTGACGGGAACAATGTTCCTAATGTGGCTAGGCGAACAAATCACTGAGCGTGGTATCGGAAACGGTATCTCATTGATTATTTTTGCAGGTATTGTTGCAGATCTTCCAGCAACGATAGGGCAGACAATTGAACAAGCCCGTCAAGGTGAGTTATCATTTATCGTCTTACTACTAGTTGCAATAATTGCATTTGCAGTAACTTATTTTGTTGTTTTTGTTGAACGTGGACAAAGAAGAATAGTTGTAAACTATGCAAGTCGCCAACAAGGTCGAATGATGGCGCCTGCAAGAACTTCTCACTTACCATTAAAAGTGAATATGGCAGGGGTAATACCGGCAATTTTTGCTTCAAGTATTATTTTATTCCCGGCAAGTATTACTCAATGGTTTGGTCAAAGCGAAGGATTTGAGTGGTTATTTAACCTTTCACAACTATTACAGCCAGGTCAACCACTGTATGTTGTATTATTCACAATGGCAGTGATTTTCTTTGCTTTCTTTTATACAGGAATGCAGTATAATCCTCGTGATACAGCGGATAATCTTAAGAAATCAGGTGCGTTTGTACCAGGTTACCGACCAGGCGAACAAACATCTCGTTATATCGATAAAGTAATGACACGTTTAACCTTAATTGGTGCGTTATATATTGCTTTTGTTTGTTTGGTTCCTTACATCATTACGTCGTTATGGAAGGTGCCATTCCAATTAGGTGGTACATCATTATTGATTGTAGTGGTTGTTATTATGGATTTCATCGCACAGGTTCAGAGTCATTTAATGTCTCAACAATATGATTCTGTGTTGAAGAAAGCTAACTTAAAAGGTCTAAATTAATAGGCCGTTAATAAAGGATAAGCAATGAAAGTTCGTGCTTCAGTAAAAAGAATGTGCCGTAATTGTAAAGTAATCAAACGTGAAGGTGTGGTTCGTGTAATTTGTAGCGATCCTAAACACAAACAACGTCAAGGTTAATTTACGCATATTTCTTGCAAAGAACCCGCTGAGCAGTTATACTGCTCAGCTCATTCGTCCTGATATACTGTTTGAGTATCCTGAAACGGGCTTTTCAAGATCAGTATATCAATAAACTTAAATAATAGGAGTGCATAGTGGCCCGTATTGCAGGCATTAACATTCCTGATCAAAAACACACTGTAATCGCATTAACTGCAATTTACGGTATCGGTAAAACTCGTGCAAAAGCCATCTGTGCTGCAACGGGTATTGCCGAAGATGTAAAGATCAGAGAATTGTCTGAAGAGCAGATTGAAAAACTGCGTGAAGAAGTTGGTAAATTTACTGTCGAAGGGGATTTACGTCGTGAAGTAACTTTAAGCATCAAACGTCTTTTAGACTTAGGTTGCTACCGTGGTTTACGTCATCGTCGTAGTTTACCGGTACGTGGTCAACGTACTAAGACTAATGCGCGTACCCGTAAAGGTCCACGCAAACCGATCAAAAAATAGTCGGAGTAGATAAATAATGGCTAAAACACCAGTTCGCGCACGTAAGCGCGTAAAAAAACAGATTGCAGATGGCGTAGCTCATATCCACGCATCTTTCAATAACACAATCGTTACTATTACTGACCGCCAAGGTAATGCTCTAGCTTGGGCAACTGCAGGTGGTTCAGGTTTCCGTGGTTCTCGTAAATCGACTCCATTCGCTGCTCAAGTTGCTGCAGAGCGTTGTGCAGAAATGGTTAAAGAGTTTGGTTTAAAGAATTTGGAAGTTATGGTTAAAGGACCGGGTCCAGGTCGTGAGTCAACAATCCGTGCATTAAATGCAGCAGGTTTCCGTATCACGAATATTACTGATGTGACTCCGATTCCACATAACGGTTGTCGTCCACCGAAAAAACGTCGTGTTTAATTGACGTTAAAAGAATTGGAGAAAGAAAATGGCAAGATATTTGGGTCCTAAGCTCAAGCTAAGCCGTCGTGAAGGTACTGATTTATTCTTAAAATCAGGCGTTCGTGCGATTGAATCAAAATGTAGAAATAGACTTGATGTAGCGCCTGGTCAACATGGTGCTCGCAAGCCACGTTTATCTGACTATGGTAGTCAGTTACGTGAAAAACAAAAAGTTCGCCGTATTTATGGTATCTTAGAGCGTCAATTCCGTAATTATTATACAGAAGCGAACCGCTTAAAAGGTAATACCGGTGAAAACTTACTAGTATTATTGGAAGGTCGTTTAGATAACGTAGTTTATCGTATGGGTTTTGCAGCAACACGTGCAGAAGCACGTCAGCTTGTTAGCCATAAATCAATCGTAGTAAACGGTCGTGTAGTAAACATTCCTTCATTCCAAGTTTCTGTTGATGATGTTGTTGCTGTTCGTGAAAAATCGAAAAAACAAGCACGTATTAAAGCATCATTAGAATTAGCAACTCAACGTGAAAAACCAACTTGGTTAGAAGTTGATGCAACTAAAATGGAAGGCGTATTTAAACGTCGTCCAGAGCGTTCTGATCTATCAGCAGATATTAATGAACATCTGATCGTTGAGCTTTACTCTAAATAATAGTTAGCTTAACCGCAAAGAGAGGAAAAAATGCAGGGTTCTGTGACAGAATTTTTAAAGCCGCACTTAGTAAATATTGAACAAGTTAGTTCAACTCATGCTAAAGTGACATTAGAGCCGTTAGAACGTGGTTTTGGCCATACATTAGGTAACGCACTTCGCCGCATTTTACTTTCATCTATGCCGGGTTGTGCAGTTACTGAAGTTGAAATTGATGGTGTACTACATGAGTACAGCAGCAAAGAAGGCGTTCAGGAAGATATTCTTGAGGTATTATTAAACCTTAAAGGTCTAGCGGTAAAAGTGCAAAATAAAGATGATATTATTTTGACACTAAATAAATCTGGAATTGGCCCTGTAACTGCAGCCGACATCACACACGATGGCGATGTAGAAATTGTGAATCCTGATCACGTAATCTGTCATTTAACAGATAAGAATGCGTCAATTAATATGCGCATTCGTGTTCAACGTGGTCGAGGTTATGTTCCTGCATCAGCACGTCTTCATACTCAAAACGATGACCGTCCTATCGGTCGTTTATTAGTAGATGCACGTTTTTCACCTGTAGATCGCATTGCTTACAATGTCGAAGCTGCTCGTGTTGAACAACGTACAGACTTAGATAAACTCGTTATTGAGATGGAAACTAACGGAACGTTAGATCCTGAAGAAGCTATCCGTCGTGCTGCAACGATTTTAGCAGAACAACTTGCTGCATTCGTTGATTTGCGTGATGTTCGTCAACCTGAAGTGAAAGAAGAAAAACCGGAATTTGATCCTATTCTTCTTCGTCCAGTAGATGACCTAGAGCTGACAGTTCGTTCTGCTAACTGTTTGAAAGCAGAGACAATTCACTATATCGGTGATTTAGTACAACGTACAGAAGTTGAACTTCTTAAAACCCCGAACTTGGGTAAAAAATCTCTTACAGAGATTAAGGATGTTCTTGCTTCTCGTGGTTTATCACTCGGTATGCGCCTTGAAAACTGGCCACCTGCAAGTATTGCAGAAGACTAGTTTTTCGGTATAGATTTTCTAAGAAGGAATAGGTTATGCGCCATCGTAAGAGTGGACGTCAATTAAACCGTAACAGCAGCCATCGCCAAGCGATGTTCCGTAATATGGCAAGTGCGCTTGTTGAACACGAAATCATCAAGACAACTTTACCAAAAGCGAAAGAGTTACGCCGTGTAGTTGAGCCGTTAATTACTTTAGCTAAAGCAGACAGCGTTGCAAATCGCCGTTTAGCTTTTGCCCGTACACGCAACGTTGATACAGTTGCTAAATTATTCAATGAATTAGGTCCACGTTTTGCACAACGTGCGGGTGGTTACACTCGCATCTTAAAATGTGGTTTCCGTGCAGGTGATAATGCTCCAATGGCTTACATTGAGTTAGTGGATCGCCCAGATGTTGCAACTGAAGCAGCTGCGGAATAATCTTAATCAAAATTGAGCTTAAAACCCCAGTAGAAGTACTGGGGTTTTATTCTTTTATTCGCTTTGATCAAAAAATAATTTTATTTTATAGTTACTTTTGAAAGTGGGTACTGGAGGAAGTAATGATAGAACAATCTTATAAAATTGCCTTACTTTTTAATGCTAACAAAATTTATGACAGGGGAGTAATGCAAGGCATCGGGCAGTTTATTCAAGCCTCACAATGTACTTGGGATATTTTTGTGGAAGACGATTTTGTCTATCATAAAAACAGTATCGAAAGCCTGTTGATTGACGGTATTATTGCCGATTTTGACGATTTAGAAACGGTCGAGTTGCTTAAAGATATTGATGTCCCGATTGTGGCGGTAGGTGGTTCTTACCAAAACTCCGACTATTACCCTAATCTTCCTTATGTTGCCACCGATAATTACGCCTTAATTGAGGCTGCATTTTTGCATCTAAAACAGAAAGGTATAGATCAATTTGCATTTTACGGCTATCCGGCAGAAACGGAAAAACACTGGGCGATAGAACGCCAAAATGCCTTTATTCAGTTGATGGAAAAATACGAACATCAGCCGAATTGCTATATTGGCGATCAATTCCATTCAGACAACTGGGTGGAATTACAAGCTAAATTAGGCGAGTGGTTGCAAACTTTACCACCTCATACTGGTATTATTGCGGTAACTGATGCAAGGGCAAGACATCTACTTCAAACCTGCGAGCATTTAAAAATTGCTGTACCTGAACAACTTTGCGTGATCGGCATTGATAATGAAGAGCTGATTCAATACCTCTCTCGGGTTTCGCTTTCTTCAGTTACACAGGGAACATCGCAAATTGGTTATCACGCCGCGAAATTACTGTATCGTAAATTAAATAATTTACCCGTTTCTCTTAAGCCGATTTTAATTCCACCGGTAAAAGTTGAGGAGCGCCGTTCTACCGATTACCGATCTTTACAAGACCCAATGGTAATTCAAGCTATGCACTTTATTCGTCATCGAGCATGTCAAGGTATTAAAGTAGAGCAAGTGCTGGATCATCTCAAAGTTTCCCGCTCTAATCTCGAACAACGTTTTAAAGAGGAAATGAATAAGACGATTCACCAAGTGATTCACGAAGAAAAATTAGCAAGAGCAAAATATATGCTCAAATTTACCGAGATTTCGACCCAAGAAATTGCCAATGTGTGTGGTTATCCCTCTTTACAATATTTCTATGCCGTGTTTAAAAAAGAATTTGGCAAAACGCCGAAAGAGTTCAGGCAAGAGTAGTAACAAGCGGTTAATTTCACCGAATATTTTGCAATTATTGCCTTATCTTCAGTTATAATCAGCAAAATTAAATTTTTTCGTTATCTATTCCAATGAGTAAACCGAAACGCCCAACTTTGCAAGACATCGCCTCTCATCTCGGCATCACTAAAATGACGGTTAGCCGTTTTTTGCGAGATCCAAACACGGTTGCCAAAGAAACCGGCGAACGGATTGCACAAGCGATTGAGCTGTTTGGCTATATCCCAAACCGTGCACCGGATATTCTCTCTAATGCCAAAAGTCGAGCGATTGGCGTGCTGGTTCCCTCGCTTACCAACCAAGTGTTTGCTGATGTGATTAAAGGCATTGAGCAGATTACCGACCAAGCCGGCTACCAAACTATGCTTGCCCACTATGGTTACAGCGAGCAGAAGGAAGAACAGCGGATTGAGTCGCTGCTTTCGTACAATATTGACGGCATTATTTTATCGGAAAATCACCACTCGCCCCGCACCTTGAAAATGCTGGAGGTGGCGAATATTCCGGTAATAGAGATAATGGAAAGTGGTGAATGTGGGATTCAGCAAGCGGTTGGATTTGACAATATTTCTGCGGCTCAAGCGATGGTAGAAACAATGATTCATCGAGGCTGCCGACAGGTGGTGTATTTCGGGGCGAGAATGGATAAACGCTCTCAGCTGAAAATGCAGGGCTACGAACAGGCAATGCTCAAACACGGCTTAAGCCCACACAGCATTACTACTGCAGAGCATTCTTCTTTCACGCTTGGCGCAAGCCAGCTAAAACAAGCTTTGGAGCAAATTCCACAACTGGACGGCATTTTTTGCACTAATGACGACTTGGCAATCGGTGCATTATTTGAGTGTCAACGGTTAGGCATTAATGTGCCGCAGCAGATTAAAATCGCAGGCTTTCACGGCCACGATGTTGGGCAATCCCTCACGCCACAGCTTGCCAGCGTAATGACGCCCCGCCTTGAAATGGGCAGAGTTGCCGCCCAAGAACTCCTCGACCGCATTCACGGCGTACCGCAACAAAGCCCAATAATTAACTTGGGCTATCACATTCATTTGGGGGAAAGTGTGTAGGAAAGGCAAGCGGTTAAATTTGCAAAAAAATCTGCAAAATCAACAGCTTGTGATTAAATCAACGGCTCAGCAGCCTTTATGCAACGCTCTACAACCTCATCAAAACTGCCGTCAATATCAATAAAAATCACATCTGGCTCGTCTGCTTGTGGAATTTCCAGTGTATTGAACTGACTTTGGAGCATTTCCGGTTTCATAAAATGCCCTTTACGTTGTTGCATTCGAGCCAGCACCAGATCAAATGAGCCGTGAAGGAATAGAAATGTCACATCGGCATTGCCTTGTCGGATCTGGTCTCGGTACTTTTTCTTCAATGCTGAGCAGACGATAATCCCTTTTTCGCTTTTTTGTTCAAAACTGAACACTGCATCGTTAATCCGCTCCAACCACGGTGTGCGATCTGCATCATTGAGTGGCGTGCCACTTGCCATTTTCAGTATATTGGCACGAGGGTGTAAGTCGTCCCCATCAATCAATTTTATTCCCAACCGCTGTGCGACTGCCGTTCCCACGCTGGTTTTGCCGGTGCTGGACACGCCCATCAAAATAAATGCTTTGCCGTTTGCCATTGAATTTCCTTGTGTTACTGGTAACGTTAACTTAGCCGTTAATGTAACAGGTTATGCTGAAAAATCATCTGCTATTTCCAGAAAACTTGAAGTAGATCACATTTTTAAAATAAAAGCCCTGCAACCGTTTACTCTAAACTGCTTTTGGGTTATGTTACCGATAACAATTCAACCTTAGGAGATCCTATGTTACTGTTCATTATGTTTGCTGCCATCATTTTATTGCTGGTGCTGATTATGAAATTTAAAGTCCACGCTTTTGTGGCATTGATTATTGTGAGCCTGCTCACTGCATTAGCTGCCGGTATTCCGGTGGATAAAATCCTGCCAACTTTGTTAAACGGCTTTGGCAGCACGCTTGCTTCAGTGGCGTTACTGGTCGGGCTTGGGGCGATGATTGGTCGCTTGCTTGAAATCACCGGTGGTGCAAAAGTGCTTGCCGATACGCTTATCAATAAATTCGGTAAAGAGAAAGCACCCTTTACATTGGGTGTTGCCTCGCTGTTATTCGGCTTCCCTATTTTCTTTGATGCCGGCTTGGTGGTGATGTTGCCGATTATTTTTAGTGTGGCGAAACAGTTCGGTGGCTCGGTATTGCGTTATGCGTTTCCGTCTGCCGGTGCGTTTGCGGTAATGCACGCTTTTCTACCGCCACACCCCGGCCCGGTGGCCTCCGGCGATCTGCTTGGTGTAAATATGGGGCTGTTAGTCTTGGTGGGCTTGGTTTGTGCAATCCCAACGTGGTATATCGGCACTTATCTGTTCAGCCAATTTATCAGCAAACGCATTCACGTTGATCTACCGAAAGCCTTTTTAAACGGCTTATCGGCAAACGAAATGGCAGTGCAAAATCCGCCAAGTTTCGGCAAGGTACTCACGGTGTTGGTGCTGCCGATTATCCTGATTTTGTTTGATACCGGCTTGAATACCCTCTCGGTTGCCAAAGTGATTGATGGCAGTGAAATGTGGGTGCAGAGCCTTCGCTTAATCGGCAAAACCCCTGTTGCTTTACTGATTACCTTAATTGTGGCGATTATGCTGTTGCGGGATAATCGCAGTTTCGACCAAATCGAAAAAATCTGTAACAATGCCCTTGGCCCAATCTGCTCGATTGTCTTAGTGACCGGTGCTGGCGGAATGTTTGGTGGCGTGTTGCGTGCCAGCGGGATTGGCGATGTGTTATCGGAAATGATGAAAGACACCGGAATGCCGATTGTGGTGGCTGCCTTTATTATTGCCACCGTTTTCCGTGTTGCACAAGGCTCGGCAACGGTTGCCTTAACCACCACAGCGGCGTTAATTGCACCAACTGTCGCAGCAGCCACCGATTTAAGCCAGTTCGACCTCTGCTTTATCGTGATTGCCATTGCCTCTGGTGCTACCGTGCTTTCCCACGTCAATGACTCCGGTTTCTGGCTGATGAGCCGTTTCCTCGAAATGGACGAAAAAACCACCCTCAAAACCTGGACAATGCTTGAAACCTCCATCGGTTTAACCGGTTTTGCCTGTGCATTGATTGGCAGCTGGTTACTCTAATTCCAACCCTGACAAGCGGTCTGTTTTCTTCTAAAATTTGCAAAATTTGGCAGAGAATCGACCGCTTTTTCTTATTATAGAATGTTAGGGTTTATTTAATATATCTTCATTTATAAACTGAATATTTTGTAAATTATTCCAAAACCTTTCTGCTGCATTATTTAGTCTCGTATTCATTCTGTAAATATAACCTTTTATTGGAATAACTAATTCATTTTTGTCTAGTATGATTACTTTTTTATTGTGTAATTCTTCACTAATAGAATATTCAGGGAGCCATGCAATGCCTTGATGATTTAGTACCATATTTTTTAATAATTAAGACATTGATGAAATAAATTTTGTTTTTAATTGAATCGTATTAGCTAACTTTCTATTCACTAAGCGTCCCATATAGGAATTTGGTGTATAATTTAATAATGGTATGTTTTTATCGTTTAAACTAAATAATGCAGATCCTGTAATGTCTATTGGGGAAATAGGGTAAAGTTTAGATTGCATTATTTCTAAAGACATAAAGGGTGGTTGCATTAATTTTTCATCATAAAATGAAAAAATAAAATCGCTTTTCCCTTCAATTAGAGTATTTACTGTTTGGTCAACATCGATTGCTTCAACGGAATAAATAAAATTTTCATTTGTTTGTGATAATTTCTTAATTAATTTGGGCATAATAGAAAGAGAGAGGGAATGAGCCACCGCAAATTTAATATTAGGTAAGTTACAATTATGTCCTAATAATTCATCTAGATTATTCTGTAATTGTTGTAATAAGTTTCGCGTTTGTGAATGAAATAGCTTACCTTGTTCTGTGAGTTGTAATGGAATAGAGGTACGATCAAATAACTTCACTCCCACAACTTCTTCTAAAGCTAAAATACGTCTGCTAAATGCAGATTGTGACAAATTTCTTTTTTCTGCTGCCTGAGAAAAATGGCGACATTCTTCTAGCGTTAAGAAATCTTCTAACCATTTTGTTTCTATGTTTTTCATATCCTAACCAATGCAAATTTCGCATTATGATTTCATTAAATGCATTAAATCTATATTTGATATATTAGTATTTTATTGATTTTAAAGATTTTTTTTCTATCTATAAAGAGCTTTGTTGCATTTTTTGCATACTGATTCGATTTATTGCATTTCTTTTTTGCATAACTTGTTTGTATAAGTCATCGCAGTAAATTAAATCTTATAAGGAGAAGTGTATGGCAAGAAATATTATTGGCATTTTAGGTGGAATGGGACCTGCAGCAACAGCAGATATGTTCCAAAAATTTATCCGCTTAACACCAGCTGATTGTGATCAAGCTCATATTCCATTATTGATTTCCTCTATTCCCGACATACCAGATAGAACTCGCTATATTTTAGCAAATGGAGAGAATCCGGCTCCGGTAATGGAAAAATATATTGAAGGGCTTGAGAGTGCAGGGGCAACCTGCATCATTATTGCATGTAATACTGCACATTATTGGTTTGAACACTTGAAGGCCAAAAGTCAGGTAGAGATGCTAAGTATGATTGATTGTGTGGTTGATGAGGTTTTGAAGTGTGGAAAACGGCGGGTTGGATTGTTGGCAACTGATGCAACTTTGGCGGTAGAACTATACAAAAAACAGCTTGAAGCACAAGGACTGACTTTTATTTGCCCGACAGAAAATGGTCAAAAGGCAGTAATGGATAGTATCTATTTATTAAAATCAGGTGAGTTAGAGAAAGCCACAGAGCTAATGTTACAACAACGTGATGAACTCATTCGTTTAGGTGCAGAAGTAATTATTTTAGGTTGTACAGAAGTACCTATTATTTTAGCTCAAGAAATAGAGCGTGAGCCAATGCGTTATGTAGATTCAACGTTGGTATTGGTTAAAAAAGCAATTGATTGGTATCAAACTCATTAATTTAAGGAGATGGATATGATTTATGCAGAAATCTTTGTGGTACTTGCTGCAATCTATTTAGGACTGCGTTCTGGGGGCTTAGGAATAGGACTATATGGTGGTTTAGGGCTTGCGATTCTAACTCTAGGTTTTGGTTTACCTATGGGTTCTATTCCAGTTGATGTAATGCTGATTATTATGACTGTTGTAATAGGTGCTGCTGTGTTACAAGCAGTAGGAGGTATGGATTTACTTGTTCGTTATGCGGAAGTATTGATGCGTAAAAATCCTAAATATATTAACTTTATTGCACCGATGATTACTTGGTTAATGACGATTATGGCTGGTACAGGTTTTATCGTCTTTTCTACCTTACCTGTGATTGCAGAAGTGGCAAAAGAGAGTGGTATTCGCCCTTCAAGAGCATTAGCCGGCTCGGTTGTGTCTTCTCAATTAGCTATTGCAGGTTCTCCATTGAGTGCTGCAATGGCGGCTATGATAGCAGTAATGGAAAACAACAGTGTTACATTTTTTCAAGTAATAGCAGTATGCTTACCTGTTTCTTTTATTGCCTCTATGGTTGTTGCATTTGTTGCTTCTAAGCAGGGCTGTGAATTGCAAAATGATGTTGTTTATTTAGAACGTTTAAAAGCAGGAATCGTCAGCCCATCTCGTAAGTTAGCGAGTGAATCTACCTATTCAAAAGGAGCAAAACTATTGATTGGCATTTTCTTACTAGCAACTGTATTGGTTGTTCTACTTGCAGCCGTTCCAGGGTTAAAGCCAGTATATGAAAATGGGAAGTCAATGAGTACCCGAGATATAATTATTGTGATGATGTTAGCCTCTTCGTGCTTAATGATGTTGGTAGGAAAAATTAAACCTGATGCGATTGTGGCTAGTCCAATTTTCCGCTCAGGAATGACTTCTATTGCGGTAATTATCGGGATTGTTACATTAGGTATGACTTTTGTCGATGCACATTTAATAGAAATTAAAGCCTCTATTGGAAATATTTTAACTGAATATCCAATGTTGTTAGCTGTAGTACTCTTTTTTACTTGTGCATTACTTTATTCACAAGGGTCAACTTCTGCTCTTATTATTCCATTAGCAGTAAGCTTGGGGATCCCTAACTGGGCAATTTTGGCTTCTTTCATTGCAATTACAGGCATTTTTATCCTGCCAACCTACCCAACTTCATTAGCAGCGATGGAATTAGATACTACGGGTTCAACTCGTGCTGGCAAATATATTATAGATCATCCGTTTATGCTTCCAGCTTTAGTTGGGGTTGCTGTTGGGCTTGCTTTTGGATTCGTATGGGCTCCAATGATTGTATCTTAATTATTAAATATGTAGAGAATTTAAGTTAATTCTCAATAATAAATGGCTGCACCTTAGAAGAACGCTTGTCTAAGGTGCTTTATTATTGAGTAAAAAGTTATTTTTCAGCTCTTTTCTCTTTACTGAAATTGGATTATAGTCAACATTGTTCTCTTTTTAACCATTCAAGGAGTGATTATGCCAAATCACAAATTTTTGCTACTCCGTTTCCAAGCCTATATTAACGGTAAATTTGTTTCAAGCCAAAATGGGAAAACCTTTACGGTACAGAATCCGACTAATGGTGAGAAAATCGGTGAGGTGGCTGATTTAGGCACGGAAGAAACCGCTCAAGCGATTGAAGCAGCCGCAGTTGCCCAGAAAAAATGGCAGGCATTATTGCCCAAAGAGCGTTCCGTGATTTTGCGTAAATGGTTTGAGCTGATTATGCAAAACCAAGAAGAACTCGCCCAGATTTTAAGTCTAGAACAGGGTAAACCATTGGCAGAAAGTCGAGGCGAGATTGCCTATGGAGCCAGTTTTATCGAGTGGTTTGCCGAAGAAAGCAAGCGGATTTATGGCGATGTCTTGCCACAAGATAAAGCCGGTCGCCGCTTGTTTGTGACTAAACAACCCATTGGCGTGGTGGCAGCAATTACACCGTGGAATTTCCCAAATGCAATGATTACCCGTAAAGCGGCACCGGCGTTAGCGGCAGGTTGTGCGATTGTGATTAAACCGGCGGCAGAAACCCCGCTTTCTGCCTTAGCATTAGCCCAATTAGCGGATCAAGCAGGTATTCCCAAAGGGGTATTTAACATTATTACCAGTAGCGATGCCGAAGGTATAGGGCGGGAGTTGAGCACTCATCCGACCGTACGCAAACTCACCTTTACCGGCTCCACCCGTGTCGGCAAAATTTTAATGCAACAATCGGCAGGGACGGTAAAAAAATTGGCATTGGAGCTAGGCGGTAATGCACCGGCGATTGTGTTTGATGATGCGGATCTAGATACAGCGGTTGAGGGCGTGTTTGCCTCTAAATTCCGTAACGGTGGGCAAACCTGCGTCTGTGCTAACCGAATTTATGTGCAAGCGGGCATTTATGAGCAATTTCTTGCAAAATTGAGTGAGAAAGTGGCTCAAATCAAGCTTGGCTCGCCATTTGAGGAAGAGGTCACGATGGGTGCACTAATTAGTGAACGAGCGGTGGAAAAAGTCGAAAGCCACATTAACGATGCCCTTTCACTTGGGGCAGAACTGGTGTTAGGCGGTGAACGCCACGCACTGGGCGGCACATTCTTCCAACCAACTATTCTAAAAAATGTGACTCAAGAAATGAAAGTTGCCCGTGAGGAAACCTTTGCTCCCCTTGCCCCGATTTTCAAATTTGAAACCGAAGAAGAGGTTATCCAGTGGGCGAATGATACTGAGTTTGGTTTGGCGGCTTACTTATTCAGCCAAAATATCGGGCGAATTTGGCGAGTGTCGGAACAGTTGGAATACGGTATTGTCGGGATTAACGAGGGGATCATCAGTAACGAAATAGCCCCATTCGGCGGCTGGAAAGAGTCCGGGCTTGGGCGGGAAGGTTCGAAATACGGTATTGAAGAGTTTTTAGAAATAAAATATCTTTGTATGAAAGTATAACCGAATGGGACGCCAAAAGCGTCCCATTTTTAATCCCTTATTTTGTAAAAAATTGGTGGAAAAAGACCGCTTGTATTACTCAAATTTGGCTTTATAGGTTTCACTGTTCACCCAAAGATGATCTTGTTCCCAAGTAAATTTCCACTTGCGTACCGGCCCTGCCATAACATTTAGGTAATAATTATTATAGCCTGCAATGGTAGCAACAGGGTGGTAGCCACGAGGCACTTTAACCACATTTTTATCATACACCGCCATACATTCATCAAGTGTGCGATCATCGGTATAAACCCGTTGCATTGCAAAACCTTGTGGTGGATCGAAGCGGTGGTAGTAGGTCTCTTCCAAATAGGTTTCTTCGGTAGAGTGTTTGTCATCGTGCTTGTGGCTTGGGTAGGAACTGGTATTGCCTTCATCGGTAAAGACTTCCACCACCAGCAAACTGTCGGCTGGTTCGGTTTCCGGCAGAATATTATGCACCAAGCGTTGATTGTTGCCAAAGCCCCGTTTTTCCACACCGATATGGTTCGGGCTAATCAAACGCACCGGATAGTGACCTTGACTTGGTGCTTTGCACACTGCTAACTCTAAATTGAGTTCAGTTTTAATCAACACGCTTTTGTGTGGCGGAATATAGACCGCATAAGGCGGAATTTTTTCAAATGGTGTGGTACGGTTGCCGATATTTTCAAAGGTATAATCATCAACATAGACAGAACCAAAACCGGTCACAAAGACTAGACAAAGTTCATTTTCACCACTTTCCAGCGTAATTTGTTGCTTACTGAGCTGATAAACATCAAATCCAACATATTCCCACTGTGCATTTTCAGGGGTAATGTGTTGAATTAATCCCTCAGGTTGGCTGAAATTGGGTTTAGACAATAATGGACTAGACATAGGAAACCTCGCTTAACGAAATGGAATACGTCTTCAAACTATACGAAATTTTATCGCATTTTAATACAGGCAATCTGTAAACTTGCTACTTAGATCACAAAAATGAAATAAATTTTTCATTTTTTAGTATTGTGTATTGATATTTTCCATTTTTAGCGGTAGTTTATCGGCTGTATTTTATCCGTTTTTCCTCTCAATCAGTTGATAAGGAGCCTCCAATGAGCCAATTTGTCCAAAATTTTATTAACGGTGCAGTCGTTGAAAGCCAAAGCCAGCGTGTTACCTCGGTATTTAATCCCGCAACCGGTGAAGAGACCAAAAAAGTCAAATTAAGCCTGCCAAACGAAGTCGATGCAGCGATTGCAGTGGCTGATCAGGCTTTCAAAAGCTGGTCGCAACAATCACCACTACGCCGTGCCAGAATTTTATTTAAATTCAAAGAGTTATTGGAAGCAAACTTTGATGAGTTGGCTCGTTTAATCAGCTCAGAACACGGCAAAATCTATTCCGATGCGATTGGCGAATTAACCCGTGGTTTAGAAGTGGTGGAATTTGCCACCGGTATTCCACACTTACAAAAAGGTGAGTTCTCTGCCAATGCAGGGCGTGGCATTGATATTCACTCAATCCAGCAACCGTTGGGCGTAGTGGCAGGCATTACCCCGTTCAATTTCCCGGCAATGGTACCGATGTGGATGTTCCCAGTGGCACTTGCTTGCGGTAACACTTTCGTTTTAAAACCGTCTGAAAAAGACCCAAGTGTGTCTATTCGCTTGGCAGAATTATTAAAAGAAGCCGGCTTGCCGGACGGTGTATTCAATGTGGTGCAAGGTGATAAAGAAGCGGTAGATATTCTTTTAACCGACTCTCGCATTCAGGCGGTGAGTTTTGTCGGCTCAACTGCAATTGCACAATATATTTATGAGAAAGGCTCAGCAAACGGCAAACGGGTTCAAGCCTTGGGCGGTGCGAAAAACCACGCTTTGATTATGCCGGATGCTGATGTACAAGGCACAATTAATGCCTTACTGGGCGCAGCATTTGGTGCAGCCGGTGAACGTTGTATGGCACTATCGGTAGCGGTAGTTGTTGGTGATGAATTAGCCGATAAAATCATTGAAGAGCTAATTCCTAAGGTCAAAGCATTGAAAATCGGTTCAGGCTTACTACCACAAGGCGTGCTTGAAAATGATATGGGGCCGGTGATTTCCAAAGAGCATAAAGCCAAAATTGAGAGCTATATCGATCAAGGGGTGGCACAGGGGGCGAAACTCTGTGTCGATGGTCGAGGCTATAAAGTCGAAGGGTTTGAAAACGGTTACTTTGTCGGAGGTACGCTGTTTGATAACGTGACACCTGAAATGACCATCTGGCAAGATGAAATCTTCGGACCGGTTCTCTCTGTTGTGCGTGTGAAAGATTATGCCGAAGGGATCGCACTCATTAACAGTCACCAATACGGCAATGGTAGTGCAATTTTCACCGCAGATGGCGATTCAGCACGTCAATTCACCCAAGATGTACAAGCCGGTATGGTGGGCGTGAATATTCCAATTCCTGTGCCAATGGCGTTCCACTGCTTTGGCGGTTGGAAAGCCTCTATTTTCGGGCCTCTCAATGTGTACGGCACAGACGGCGTGCGTTTCTACACCCGTATGAAAACCATCACAACCCGTTGGCCGGACAGCTCGGTGCGTAGCCAAGCGGCATTTAATTTCCCAACCTTATAATAACGAGTACATTTCTTTTTTGAGTGTTTAGCGGTGAGAAATCACCGCTTTTTTATTGGTTTTCATCTCACAAGCGGTCATTTTTATTCAAATTTTTGCAAAAAAGCGACCTGTTTTGACCGCTTGCATTTATCTCTTCCTAAAAATGTGATCTACGTAACAAATTTGAAACAAAGCATTTGGTTTGGAAAATTTTGAATGATATATTCTAAATTGAAAAATTTATTTCATTGAGGTTTATTATTGAAATAAGACTTAAGTTTCCTTCGCAGTTTGAAGTAACATTGGCAATATTCGCCGTCAATTCCCATCTTAAAAAGAGGATTTTGTAATGAAAAAGCGTATTAAATTTGTATTGAGTGCTTTAACGTTAGGCTTAGCAATGAACAGCTTTGCGAAAGATGAGCTTGTGGTATTTAGCTTACCGAACCTATCCAGCCCGTTTGAAGTTCAACTACAAAAAGTAGCGGTAGAAACCAGTAAAAAGTTGGAGATCAAATTGCAAGTATTAGACGGGCAAAGTTCTTCTACTAAGCAGGCTTCTGACTTAGAAAATGCAATTACCCGTGGTGCTAAAGGCATTATCATTTCCCCGAATGATGTGAATGCGATTTCAGGTGCAGTGGAAGAAATTATCAAAGAAAAAATTCCTGCTGCGACATTAGACCGAAAAGTTGAAAGCAGTAAGCCGGTTCCACACTTTGGGGCAAATAACTACACAGGCGGTCAAGAAGTCGCAAAAGCAGTGAAAGCCAAATACCCGAATGGGGCAAAAATTATTCTTTTAACCGGCCAGCCGGGTTCAACCTCTAACATTGAACGTACCAAAGGTATTCGTGATGAATTAGCTGCCGGTGGTGACAAATATAAAATCGTGGTTGATCAAACCGGTAACTGGCTCCGTTCTGAGGGATTACGCATTATTGAAAGTGTGTTACCAACCTTAAAAGAGAAACCAGAAGTGATTATTTCAGCGAATGACGATATGGCACTTGGTGCGATTGAAGCATTGCGTAGCCAAGGTTTGAAAGCCGGCGATATTTTAGTAACCGGCTTTGACTCAACCCCTGAGGCTCTTGCACGTGTGAAAGATGGCTGGTTGTATCTCACCGCTGACCAACGCCCAAGTTTTGCGGTAAGCACCGCATTAGAGCAAGTGGTTGGCAATATCCGTGAGAGCAAAGAAGTGAGCGGTGCGGACTATCCGCCAAAAATTATCCTGAAAGATAATCTGCAAGAAGCAGAACGTTTTGCAGAAATCAGCGAATAATTTATCTGCCTTCCGGCTGAGGCCGGAGGGCGTTTTTTTACGGAGGTTGTATGTCTACTCCCTTACTTGAAGTGAAAGATCTGACAAAAAGTTTCTCTGGTGTTATGGCACTCAATGGCGTGAAACTGACTGTGGGAAAAGGCGAAGTTCACGCATTGTTGGGTGAAAACGGTGCAGGAAAATCGACCTTATTAAAAGCACTTTCAGGCGCTCAGCCACAAACAAGTGGCGAAATTATCTTTAACGGTGAAACCTTAAGTTTGAGCGATTCCCCGTTTGATCGCCAACTCAAAGGCATCGTAACGATTTATCAAGAATTTAACTTGTTACCGAATATGACGGTTGCTGAAAATTTCTTTTTGGGCAGAGAGCCGGTGAAAGGTTTATTCGTCAATGAAAAAGCGGTGAATGAGGAAGCACAATTAGTGCTGGATAATCTCGGCTTAAATATCAAACCTGACACCCAAGTTTCCCGTTTAAGTGTGGCACAACAGCAGATGGTCGAGATTGCCCGTGCAATGACCTTAAACGCTAAGTTGATTATTATGGACGAACCGTCCGCTGCCTTAAGTGATAAAGAAGTGGAAACACTACACCAAATCGTGCGTGATTTAAAAAGCCGTGGCATTAGCGTGATTTATGTGACCCACCGCTTAAACGAAGTGTTTGCCCTATGCGACCGTTTCACCGTTTTCCAAGACGGGCGCTATTCTGGTGAGGGTGAAGTCAAAAATGTGAATGTCGATCAAATTATTAAAATGATGGTAGGACGTGAAGTTGCCTTTACTCGCCGTCCACCAGAAGAGACTCACCATACCCACCGACCAATACGTTTAGCTGTGAAAAATCTGCATCGGGAAAAACCGGCATTCGATCCACACGGCATTGCTCTCCACGGTGTCTCTTTTAACATTCACGAGGGTGAAGTATTAGGGATCGCCGGCTTAGTTGGCGCAGGGCGAACTGAAATTGCCCGTTGCTTGTTTGGGGTAGAAAATTATACGGCTGATGAAATCAGCCTAGACGGTAAGCCTTATGCTGCCACCTCGCCGTTAGATGCTTTGGAAAAAGGGGTTGCCCTTGTGCCGGAAGATCGCAAAAAAGAGGGCTTAGTTCTCGGTTTACCGATTAAAACCAATATGACCCTGCCGATTTTAAGCAAATTATTGAAGGGTAACTTGTTTGTCGATAATCAAAAAGAAGATGATTTAATCGAAACCTACCGCCAAGCGTTACGCATCAAAATGGCAAGTAGCGAACTTGAAGCCCGCAAATTATCGGGTGGTAATCAGCAAAAAGTGATTTTAGCCCGTTGTATGGCACTCAACCCGAAAGTACTAATTGTTGATGAGCCGACACGAGGTATTGATGTTGGGGCAAAATCTGAGGTTCACCAAGTGCTGTTTGATATGGCAAAACAAGGTGTTGCGGTATTAGTGATTTCCTCCGATTTACCGGAAATTATGGCGATTTCCGACCGCATTATCACTCTTTCCGAAGGTCGGGTAACTGGCGAAATTCACGGCGATGATGCCACCGAAGAAAAATTAATGTCAATGATGGCTGTTGGCGTTCAGCGTAAAGCGGCAGCATAAGAGAGGTTTGTATGACAACGCAATTTCTAAAAAATATGGGTATGGTCGATGACAAAGGAAAAATCGATTTTATCGCCTTCTTTGAACGTTTCGGCGTACTGATTTTCTTGATCTTACTGATTATTTTCTTCACTTCACAAAACGGGGCATTTTTATCGCAACGCAACATCTATAACGTTTTAACCGAAGTGTCGATTTTCGGCATTATGGCGGTAGGAATGACTTTCGTCATCTTAACTGCAGGGATCGATCTCTCTGTCGGCTCAATCCTTGCTGTTACCGCAATGTTCGCGGCCTATATTATCAAAGGCGATAATACGGTAACGCTAGAAGCCGGTGCTTGGGGCGGAATGAGCTGGCTGATAGGTTTGAGTATCTGTTTAGGTTTAGGCACTTTCATTGGTTGGTTACACGGCTTAGGCGTCACTAAACTCAAACTGCCACCGTTTATTATCACGCTTGGCGGTATGACAATTTGGCGTGGTTTAACACTTGTGTTAAATAACGGCTCGCCAATTGCCGGATTTGACGAAGGTTACCGCTGGTGGGGACGTGGCGATATTTTAGGCGTACCGGTGCCGGTAGTGATTTTTGCCGTAGTCGCCATTATCGGTTACTTCGCATTGCATAAAACCCGCTGGGGACGCTATGTGTACTCGGTAGGTGGCAATCCGGAAGCAGCCCGTTTAGCCGGTGTGAATATCAACCGTACCTTAGTCAGTGTTTATGTGGTGATCGGAGCATTGGCAGGACTTGCCGGTTTCATTCTCTCCGCCCGTTTAGGCAGTGCCGAATCCGTTGCCGGCGTTTCTTTTGAGCTACGTGTAATTGCCTCAGTGGTTATCGGCGGAACTTCCCTAATGGGGGGATACGGACGAGTCACAGGCACCATCATCGGCTCCATTATTATGGGTGTATTGATTAACGGTTTAGTACTAATGGACGTTTCCGCTTACTACCAACAAATCATTATGGGCTTAATCATCATCCTTGCCGTTGCCTTCGACACCTATGCGAAGAGCAGACGAGGAGCATTATAGATAGCTAACACAAGCGGTCTGATTTTGTAAAAATTTTGCAAAACCAGACCGCTTTCTTATAGGGTGCGTTTGCCAATGCACTGAAAATTCTAATGGTGCGTTAGCAAACGCACCCTACTGGGATAGTATTATGAAAACCATCAAAATCGGCTTAGTTGGCACCGGCTATATCGGTCGCTGCCACGCCATTGCCTACGCTCAAGCCCCAACCCTGTTTCCACTTAAAGGCAAAATCCAACTGGAATACCTTGCCGAAATCAACCAAGCATTAGCCGATCAAAAAGCCCGAGAATTTGGCTTTCAGCGTGCTACTGACGATTGGCGAAAATTGGTTACCGATCCGAATGTCGATGTGGTGGACATTTGTACACCAAATTTTCTGCACAAAGAAATTGCCTTAGAAGCGATTAAACACGGCAAACACGTCTATTCAGAAAAACCGCTTGCACTCACCGCCCAAGATGCCAAAGAAATGGTGATTGCCGCTCAACAAGCGGGAGTTAAAACCTTGGTCGGTTTCAACTATATCAAAAATCCAACCACCCAACTGGCTCGCCAAATTATTCAAAACGGCGAAATTGGTGAGGTGGTGCATTTCTACGGCACGCATAACGAAGATTATCTCGCCAACCCTAATACCCCGATTGATTGGCACTGCTACAAAGCCAAAGCCGGGCTTGGTACGTTGGGAGATTTAGCCGCACATATTGTCAGTATCGCACACTATTTGGTTGGTTCAGACATTGAGCGTGTTATCGGCGATATGCAAACAGTGATTGAAGAACGCCCTAGTCCGCACAATCCAGCAGAAAAAATCAAAGTAGAAAACGAAGATCAGGCAAGTAGTCTCATACGATTTGCTAATGGGGTAATGGGCACGCTCGAAAGCTCCCGCATTTCCTGCGGGCGTAAAATGGGGCTGACCTATGTCGTTACAGGTACTAAAGGCACGCTCAGCTATACCCAAGAACGAATGGCAGAACTCAAACTCTATTTGCACGATGACGATAAATCCCGCCAAGGATTCAAAACCATTTTAGTCGGCCCGGAACATCCCGACTACGCTGCTTTTTGTGTGAGTGCCGGTCACGGCATCGGTTTTAACGACCAAAAAGCGGTGGAAATCCGTGACCTCATCAACGGCATCGCCGCTGATGACCCGATGTATCCCGATTTTGAAGAAGGCTATAAAATCTCCAGAGTATTGGAAGCGATAGCAAAATCGGCGGAGGAGAAAAGGTGGGTGGAGGTGAGTGAGATTTAATAATTACATTAAAATAGAAACGTATCTCAAATTGGTTGAGGTACGTTTTTTTACATTTAAGGAAAAATTATGAGTTCAATTAAAGAAATTTTTAGCACAAAAAACAGCCCTATCAATGTTCTTATGCAAACAGAATGGTTTTTAGGCTTCATATTGATAGTTGTTTATTTGGATGCTTACTTCCAACTTGTTCATCAAGTGCCTATCTATATTGCGATACAGCAAAAGGAAATATATCTCACAAAAACCATTGATTATATTGCAGCAATTTTCTTTTTTTCAGTTACATTTACCGCATTATTTACAATGATGCGTTTATTACATATTTTTATTTTATCAGACCTTCTTGATAAAATAGGATGTAACACTTATGAGCTGCCTAAAATTGAAGATATACACAAATACGAAATGCTTTCAATATTAAAAATACAAGCAGCTAAGGAAAATAATGCAGAGTTGAGATACTATGTGAAAAAGAAGAAAAAATGAGAGTCAGAATATCAATATCTCGACGTTTTTTAGGTATTATCTTCTTTTTGATTATTCATATCTGTTTGGCAAAAGAATGGGGGAATTACCCTCTTGGGATTAGATTCACTTTTGAATATATTGGAATGCAAACAGAAAATTTTAAATATTTTATTGGTATTGTATTAACTCTTTTGATAATTCCAGCCTTCTATTTATTTAAACAATCAATAAAAATTGAGCACGATTATATTTATTTCCCAAAAGATAATAAATAAAAACTCAAACGGTCAGTTTTACAAATTTTTCTGCAAAATGCTTGCGTTTGAACATCGGCTATGCCGATGGCACGAAGTGCGAGTGTAGCGAGTAAAACCGACCGCTTGTATTTATGATCAATTACGCCACTTCACTCAATTTCACTGGTCGGTTTTCTTCCAGTGATTTTTTCGCAGCTAAGGCAATAAGTACCGGTTGTAAGCCGTCATTGCCGTTTACTAACGTTGGTTTGTCGTTTACCACAGAATCTACGAAACAGCTGATTTCATCGGCGAAAGATTGCATATAACGTTCTAAGAAGAAGTATTTTGGTTTTTCCGCCACCACGCCGTTTTCACCTGAGAATACGGCAGTTGAGCCGGTATCATTAGTGATATGGATTGCCCCTTTCGAGCCGAACACTTCCGCACGTTGGTCGTAGCCGTAGGCAGCTTTGCGACTGTTGTCGATTACGCCGATTGCTCCGTTTTTCAGTTTCAACGTGATAACGGCAGTATCAATATCGCCCGCTTTGCCGATTTCAGGGTTTACTAATACGGTGCCGACTGCAAACACTTCTTCCACTTCGCTGCCGGATAAATAACGAATCATATCGAAGTCGTGAATGGTCATATCAAAGAACATTCCGCCGGAGACTTTCACATATTCGATTGGCGGGGCTTCCGGATCACGAGAGGTTACTCGGATAACGTGCGGTTCGCCGATGTCGCCTGCCGCCACACGGTCTTTAATCGCCTTGAAGTTGTGGTCGAAGCGGCGGTTAAAGCCCACTTGGAATTTTACACCGGCTTTTTCGACTGCACTCAATACTTCACGGATTTTAGCTGGGTCTGCATCTACCGGTTTTTCACAGAAAACGTGTTTGCCAGCCTGTGCTGCCTCAATCGAAATCGGAGCGTGAGTGTTGGTGGAAGAGCAGACCAATACCGCATCAATTTCCGGATCTTGCAGGATTTTTTTATAGTCATCATAAACTTCCGGAATACCCATCGATTTTGCCCAAGCGGTCAATTCTTCGGTAATTTTTACATCAGAGATTGCTTTGATTTCAGCACCTTTGACATATTTGCTAATACTTTCAGAATGCACACGTCCAATACGGCCTGCACCAATAATACCTACTTTTAACATATTAAACTCCTGCGGTTTCACGGATATATTTTCTGCCTTTGAGGGCGTATTCAAACGGGTTGGCAAGTGCCGGATCTTGTTCGGCTTCTACAACCATCCAGCCTTTGTAGTCGTGTTTTTCTAAAATATCGAAAATCGGACGGAAATCAATGACACCATCGCCCGGTACAGTAAAGGTGCCTTTTTTCACGCCTTCTAAAAAGCTTAAATCTTTTGCTTTTACTTCCGCCACGACTTCATCACGCACATCTTTTAAGTGAACGTGGATAATACGGTCGATATATTTTTCCAGTACGCCGAGCATCGCTTTTTGGCAGCCTTCGGAATAGTACAAATGCCCTGAATCGAACAACAGATAGACATCGTCATTCACTTCTGCCATATAGCGATCGACCTCTTCGGGTGTTTGAATACCGGTTCCCATATGGTGATGCAGGCAGACTTTCATTCCTTTTTCGGCGGCAAGTTTCGCCAATTCGTTATAGCCTTCTGCCATACGTTTCCAATCTTCATCGTTGAAAATCGGTTTTTCTTTGAACACAGATTTGGTTGTGCCTTGAATACTACGGCTCTGTTCGGAACAGCCGATCACTTTTGCCCCCATTGCATGCAAGAAATCACGATGTTTGATGAACTCGGCAATGGTCTCTTCCCGTTTACCGTCCACAAAGAAGGTGCTGAACCACGCATTACAGATTTGAATGCCACGCACGTCCAGTTTGTGTTTTAACACGGCAACATCACGCGGATATTTATTACCCACTTCACAGCCCGTGTAGCCGGCAAGTGCCATCTCACTCACACACTGCTCGAAAGTGTTTTCCGCTCCCAGTTCCGGCAGGTCATCGTTCGTCCAACCGATTGGGGCAATGCCTAATTGAATGTTTTCAGCTTTCATAGAGAAACCTCGTTTGATTTATAGAGATAAATTTGGATGCAAGCGGTTATTTTTATCAAAAATTTTGCAAATTTGACCGCTTGATATTCTCCCCTCGTAGCTCAAAGTGGGGAGTTGTTTTTTTAACTAATACTTCCGAGCCTTAGCTAACTGCTCTTCGGAGCGTTGGCGGGCTTGTTGAATACGCTCGCTCTCTGACACTTCCGCGACACCAACGTGCCACCAGCAGCCATAGCCGTGAGCCATTGTTTTCGGCAACACTTTAATATCGATTAAGGTAGAAACGGTCTGTTTTTTCGCATCATCAAGGGCGGCACGCAATTCGGCTTCGTTAGTTACCCGATAGGTTTTGCAGCCGTATGCTTCGGCGTTTTTGGCAAAATCAATCGGCACTAAACCGCCGTTGAGTTGGTTAGTTTCGCCATTGCGGAAGCGGAATTCCGTACCGAAACTGTCCATACCGTTGCCGATTTGCAGGTTGTTGATACAGCCGTTTGCCATATTGTCGAACAGCACCACGTTGATTTTTTTGCCCTCTTGAATTGAGGTCACTAATTCGGTGTGTGCCATTAAGTAAGAGCCGTCCCCCAGCAAGGCATAGACCTCTTGTTCGGGGCGGGCAATTTTCACGCCGACTGCCGCACTCACTTCATAGCCCATACAGGAGTAGCCATATTCAAGGTGGTAAGTCTCTTCACCTTTACTTAACCAAGTGCGTTGTAAATCACCCGGCAAACTTCCGGCGGCGGCAACAATAATCGCATTGTTATCAATGGTTTCATTCACAATACCCAGCACTTGGGTTTGGGTGAGCTGGGAACCGGTGAGCTGAATAAATTCATTGTGAACCGCTTTATGATCAAGATTATCGTTAATTTCAGGGGTGAAATCAGGGTGATATTGCACAGCGCGCAGGCGTTGAATTTCATCAGCAAAATCCGCTTTCGCCTGTGAAATTTCATTCTCCCATTGAGCTTGATAATCAGTAGGAATGGCTTGGCTTAACGCCTCTAATGCAGTTTTTGCATCGGCAACCAGTTGCACGCCGTCTAATTTGTACGCATCAAAACGTGCCACATTAATGTTCAAAAACTGCACGTTTGGGTTTTGGAAAATCCATTTGGAAGAAGTCGTGAAGTCGGTGTAGCGTGTACCAATGCCAATCACTAAATCCGCTTCTTTTGCCAGACGGTTTGCCGCTAAACAACCGGTTTCTCCCACTCCGCCTACATTCAATGCGTGATCGGACACCACCGCACTTTTACCCGCTTGGGTTTCAGCAAATGGAATGCCGAACTGTTTAGCAAATTTTTGCAGAATTTGACCCGCTTGCGAGTAGCGAACACCGCCACCGCAGACAATCAGCGGTTTTTTCTTGGTTTGAATTAATGTTACCGCTTGCTTAATCATCGCTGTTGTCGGCGGTGTACGCTCTAAGCGATGCACTCGTTTTTGCAGGAAGCTGTTCGGGAAATCAAAACTCTCCGCTTGTACATCTTGCGGCAGAGCAATGGTGACAGCACCGGTTTCAGCAGGGTCGGTCAGCACACGAAACGCATTGATACAAGCACTCATTAACTGCTCAGGGCGTTGCACTCTATCCCAATATTTACTGACGGCACGGAACGCATCGTTAGTGCTAATGCTTAAATCGTAAGGTTGTTCGATTTGTTGCAGTACCGGATCCGGCTGGCGGGTCGCAAACACATCGCCCGGTAATAAAAGAAGAGGAATACGGTTCGCTGTTGCCGTTGCCGCAGCCGTAACCATATTTGCCGCCCCCGGCCCGACCGAGGAAGTACAGGCAATAATTCTTTGACGCAGATTTTGCTTAGCAAAGCCCATCGCCAAATGTGCCATACCTTGCTCATTTCTGCCTTGGTAGAGCGTTAAACCACCGGCATTTTGAGCAAGCGCCTGACCTATTCCCAGCACATTGCCGTGGCCGAAAATAGCGGCAACACCGTGAACGAATTTAATCTCTTTGCCGTCCACGTCTAAATATTGATTATCCAAAAATTGCACTAACGCCTGTGCAACCGTTAAACGAGTAGTCTGCATAAAGCCTCCTCTGGCTTACATCGCTTTTGCAAGCGGTCGGTTTTCTACTGATTTTTACAAATGAAAAATTTATTTCATTTATAATAGCAAGGAAATCGAAAAAAAGATGTGATCCAGTTCTCATTTCTGCGAAGTTATTGCCTTATTTTTCAAAGTGAGAGCTAGATCACAGAAATGATAATTTAAATAGAATAAATTTGAAATAAAAATTTCATTTTTGTATGATGTATAGTGTGTATTCAAATTTACTTGTTGTAAGGAGCGGTTATGGCAACAGTTAATCATCAAGATCGTCCATTGGATCTTATCTGTTTAGGGCGTGTGGCGGTGGACTTTTATGGGCAACAAATCGGTTCCCGTTTGGAAGAGATGACCACATTTTCAAAATACCTCGGCGGCTCGTCAGGCAATGTGGCTTACGGTACGGCGGTGCAAGGTTTACGTTCTTCAATGCTGGCAAGGGTCGGTGACGAACATATGGGGCGTTTTCTACGTGAAGAGCTACAAAGCGTAGGCGTGGACACCAGCCATTTAATTACCGATAAAGAACGCTTAACTGCACTGGTTATTCTCGGCATTAAAGATAAAGAGACTTTTCCGCTGATTTTCTATCGTGATAACTGTGCGGATATGGCAATCACCAAAGACGATTTTAGCGAAGCCTATATTGCTTCCAGCCGTTGCTTAGCAATTACCGGCACGCACCTGTCAAACCCTAAAACCCGTGAAGCTGTGCTGACCGCACTCGAATATGCGGGTAGAAATGAGGTAAAACGAGCGTTAGATATTGATTATCGCCCTGTGTTATGGGGATTAACCTCACTCGGTGATGGCGAAACCCGTTATATAGACAGTGCCGAAGTCACCAAATCGCTACAAGAAGTATTGCACCATTTCGATCTGATTGTCGGCACAGAGGAAGAATTTCATATCGCAGGCGGTTCGACCGATACTCTCACTGCACTCAAAAATGTGCGTAAAGTCTCTAATGCCGTATTAGTGTGCAAACGTGGGGCATTAGGGTGTTCAGTATTTGAAGGCGAGCTGCCGAATGATTTAGACGGTGGCTTGAATGTGTACGGCGTGCGTGTAGAAGTGCTGAATGTGCTGGGTGCAGGCGATGCTTTTATGTCGGGCTTACTGCGTGGCTACTTAAATAACGAAGGTTGGGAACAAGCGTGCCACTATGCCAATGCGTGCGGAGCGTTAGTGGTATCTCGTCACGGCTGTTCACCGGCAATGCCGACCAAACGTGAACTTGACGATTATTTAACCCGTGCAGAGAGTGTACCACGTCCGGATTTAGATGAGCGTTTAAACCACTTACACCGTGTCACCACCCGCAAAAAACAGTGGGAAAATCTCTGTATTTTTGCTTTTGATCACCGCAAACAGTTGGTGGATATGGCAAATAAAGTCGGTGCAGATCTTGCTCGCATACCGAAACTGAAACAGCTGCTATTAAAAGCGATGGAACAAACCGCAACTCAATCCGGCTTACCACAAAATCAAGCAGGGATCCTAGCCGATACCACTTTCGGGCAAGATGTACTTAATGAGATTACCGGCAAAGATTACTGGATTGCCCGCCCGATTGAAGAGCCGTCTTCCCGCCCGCTGGAATTAGAGTATGGAGATTTAGGCTCTCAGCTAGCATCATTCCCACGCGATCACGTCATCAAATGCTTGGCATTTTACCACCCGAATGATGAAAGCGGTTTAAAAGCCCGCCAAGATCGCAAGTTAAAAGAGGTGTATCAAGCCTGTTGCCGTACCGGTCACGAGCTATTGTTGGAAATTATTCTGCCTGCTGATATGCCACAGAGTGAGGCTTTCTATAACCAAGCGATAGCACATTTCTACCAACTTGGCATTAAGCCGGAATGGTGGAAATTGCCGGATGTTTCTCGCGCACAATGGCAAGCGATTTCCGCCACCATTGAGGCAAACGATCCGGACTGTCGTGGTATTTTAATTTTAGGTTTAGATGCCCCGTTAGAGGTGTTTAAAGACACCTTTGAACAGGCAAAAGGCTGTGAGAAAGTGAAAGGCTTTGCAGTCGGCCGCACCATTTTCGGTGAACCGTCCGAAAAATGGCTTGCCGGTGAATTGGACGACAATACCTTGATTTCTGCGGTATCGGAGAAATATCGCACTTTAATCGATCTCTGGCAACAACGTTAATCATATTGCTTTAAGTGAAAACCCCTTAGCTTATGATATTAAGCAAGGGGTTTTGTTTTGCAAAAAATCCGGCTAAACAGACCGCTTGCTAGCCGTAAAAATGCCCGAATTTTCCTAAAAAAGCGAATATCGGGCATTCCTCAATCTGCTTATCACAAAATAAGTGTGATGAAGTTCACATTTCATACATAAACCCCCCCCTTTTTATCGAAACAAATTGTTTTATTTTTATCAAAATGGAAAATGTATTTCAGTTTAGTTCTATTTAGATTCAATAGGAGTCTGTGTATGAGTTGCAACACTTCACCAAAACGTTTCCACGCCAGTTGGGAGTCGATCAAACAGCACCAAGTACCAGAGTGGTATGAAGATGCTAAGTTTGGGATTTTTATTCACTGGGGGATTTACTCCGTACCCGCCTTTGCCCCACCGACCTGTCAGTTAGGTGAAATTGATATTGATGAACAGTGGTTCTGTAATAACCCTTATGCAGAATGGTATTTTAATTCCATCAATGTCAAAAAAGGCCCGACCTACGAACATCATATCAAAACTTATGGCGAATCCTTTGCCTATAACGACTTCCTGCCACTATGGAAAGCGGAAAAATGGCAACCAGCAGAATGGGCGAAACTGTTTGCCAAAGCTGGCGCCAAATATGTGGTATTAACCACCAAACATCACGATGGTTTCTGTCTCTATCCAAGTAAATATACCGATTTCAACTGCATGCAAGCCGGACCGAAGCGGGATTTAATGGGCGAGCTGACTGAAAATGTGCGGGAGCAAGGCTTAAAAATGGGCGCTTACTACTCGGGCATTATCGATTGGACTTATTCCTCTGCCCCGATTTTCACCGAAAGTCAAAACTTCTCAAACGCTTGCCCGACTTACGAATACGCTGACTACGCCTATAAACAAGTGGTAGAGCTGATCGACCGCTATAAACCAGATGTATTGTGGAATGATATTGGCTGGCCAAAAGTGGGCGAGCATATGTTACCACATCTATTTGCTCATTATTACAACAGCGTTCAAGAGGGCGTAGTGGACGACCGCTGGAACAAACTATGGTGCGATTTCACCTCCAAAGAATACAAACACGGCGTGGCTTCCCGTGATAAGAAATGGGAAATGTGCCGTGGTATGGGCTTATCGTTCGGTTATAACCAGGTAGAAGACGAAAGCCATTTGATTTCGGTGAAAGACTTGATTTCCCTATTGGTAGAAACCGTAGCCGACAACGGCAATTTATTGCTGAATATCGGCCCGAAAGCAGATGGCACTATTCCGCAAGAGCAAGTTGAACGCTTATTAGCACTGGGGAGCTGGCTGGAAATAAATGGAGAGGGAATCTATAAATCCCGTTGTAGCCAACACCAAACCGAGCAAATCGGTGATGTAACCTATCGTTATACCAAAGTTGGGGCGGATCTCTATCTTTACATTGATGGCTTAACCGAAGCCCAAATCAGCTTGCCACTGTCAGTTTATGGTGAGCTACAAGCACTCAATACCGACCTGAAATTTACCATTGAAAACACTGCACAAGGCAGAGTGTTACATATTCAAAACTACCAACCGGATTGGTATGTATTAGGCTTTAAAATTGCAGATGGGGAGAAATAGGTATGTCTGTTTCACAACGCTTTATTAACTTTATGAATACCCACGTTGCCCCAGTGGCACGCCGAATGGAAAATCAACCGCATATTTCCGCTATTCGAGACGGTTTTATTGTAGTGTTACCATTCTTAATTGTCGGCAGCTTTATTATGATTTTGCTAATTCCGCCATTTGATGAAAATACCCAAAATGCTTTCGGTCAAGCTTGGTGGCGTTTTGCTAACTGGGCAAGTCCTTACGGTTGGAATTTCTTCCAAATGTCGTTTAATGCGATTTCATTATTTACCTCTGCCAGTATCGCCTACAACCTTGCCAAAGCCTATAAAAGAGAGCCCCTGCCAGCGGCATTTCTCTCGGTAATGGCATTTTTGTTAGTGGCTGCACCGGTCAAAGACGGAATGATGGATATTAAATTCTTTGGCGGTATTGGGCTATTCTCTGCGATTTTTATTGCCATTTATTCGGTAGAAATGACCCGCTTGTTGGAGTTCTTAAAAATTAAAATCCGCTTACCGAAAGAAGTGCCGCACGCTGTAGCAGAATCTCTGAATATCGTGATTCCAATTTTAGCGATTTTACTGACTCTCTATCCGTTTGCCATTTGGGTGGAAAGTGCCACAGGTCGTAATATTCCACAACTAATTATGGACTTTATGGCGCCATTGATTGCTGTGAGTGACTCGCTAGGGGCAATTTGCTTGTTCGTTATTGCTACCCATTTGCTCTGGTTCTTAGGCATTAACGGCTCATTGGTACTAATGCAACTTTGGACACCATTCCTACTGCAAAATATGGCGGCAAACTTAGCAGCATTCCAAGCTGGTGAACCGCTCCCCTTTATCATCACCAATTCCTTCTGGGATTTCTATATCGTACACGGGGCAAGTGGTGGTGTAATAGCCTTGGCATTCCTGCTGGTACGCAGTAAATCGGCACACTTACGCTCTATCGGTAAAATCGGCTTGGTTCCGTCCTTCTTCTCTATCGGTGAACCAATTGTGTATGGTGTGCCAATGGTGGTTAATCCGCTGTTCTTTATCCCGCTGATTTTCGCACCACTAGCGAATGCGGTTATTGCCTACCTGATTTTAGATTTTAACCTTATTCACCGTGTTTACTTGATGGCACCGTGGACAACACCGGCACCGATTGGGGCATATCTGGTTTCTGCCGGTGATATTTGGGCACCAATTTTAAGTATTGCACTGATTATTTTGGATATTGTGATCTACTATCCATTCTTCAAAATGTATGAAAAAGTCTGCGTCGAGAAAGAAAAAGCACAAAATCTAGATGAAAAAGCACAACAGGAGTTGATAGAAAAAGCACGAATGGCAGCACAATAACACTTATTTCTAGCGTAATTGAGAGGGGTTAATCGAAAGATTAGCCCTTATTTTTGCAAAAAATTGACAAAATTTATCCGCTTGTAAACAAGAAAAGCGTATAATGAAATAAAAAATTCAAGCAGAGATAATTTGAAATGAATGGACCTACTCAATTAGCACATTTTCAAGAACAAATCCGAAAAGAGTATGACGGACTAAGTAAACGTTTAAAACAAGTGGCACAGTATGTGCTGGATAATGGCAACAGCGTGGTGTTTGATACGGTTTCTACCATTGCTGAACGGGCTGATGTTCCTCCTTCAACCTTAATCCGTTTTGCGAATGCATTTGGATTTAGCGGTTTTAATGAAATTAAACAGCTTTATCGCCAAGATATGATGGAAGGCACATCACGTTACACCGAACGTGTGCAACTTTTTCGTCAAATTGAACCGCTTGATGAGCAAAACAGTGAGCTCAATCATATTTTAGATGTGTTCGTACAGGGTAATACGCAGGCACTGCAACAGTTATCGACACAAATCAGCGAAGAGCAGTTAGCACAAACGGTGGATATTTTACACAATGCTAAACGCATTTTTATTGTGGGCTTAAAACGCTCATTCAGCATTGCGAACTACCTAAACTATGCGTTACACCATTTGGATTATGATGTTTTTATGATTGATGGTTCCGGCGGTATGTTTGACGAGCAATTAAGCCGAATTCGTGAAGGTGATGCGGTGATTGCCGTGAGCTTTTCTCCGTATGCGAATGAAACGCTCAATGTGGTGACAGCAACCGCCAGACCGGGGGTGAAACACATTGCGATCACCGATAGCCAACTTAGCCCGCTCCTTTCATTTAGCGATGTGTCGTTTATTATTAAGGAAGCACAGGTGAGTGGTTTTCGATCCCAGTGTGCTACAATGACGCTTGCACAAACGATTGCCGTTTCACTGGCGTTGAAAAAAGCCTAGATTAAGAAAGTGAAAGACCTGCGTAAATGCAGGTCTTTGGTTATTAGCCGATTAAAGCGTTAATTTCATCACGATACTGCCCGGCTTTTGCACCAAAAATAATTTGCTGCGTATCACCGACTTTAATGACATCAACCGCCCCAAGCTTTTTCAGTGCCGACTTATTTAATAAACCGTTGTTATGTAACACCACACGTAAACGGGTTAAACAAGCTTCAACTTGCTTGATATTTTCTTTGTTTCCTAAAGCATTAATAATTTCTAGAATGATAGATTTATCAGACATATTTCCTCCATACCTATTTATATTTAAAACTCTTATTATGATATTTTAAACATTTTCTGATGGTTAGAACAATTTTTATTAGTAATTTGTATAAAAAAACGCTAAATGTATCTTTCTTTAAAAGAGTCATATCAATGAATCTCCCTTGTCTTTCCGCAAAAAATCTGTATAATATGACCGCTTGTTTTCTCTTTTGAAACAAGTTCGTCACCCTCACCTCGAACGAGGGTTTATTTTTTACTATCAACATTTAGAGGAAAGGTTATGGTAACCATTCGTTTAACTCGTGGCGGAGCTAAAAAACGCCCATTTTACCAAATCGTGGTAGCGGATAGTCGTTCACCTCGTGATGGTCGCTTTATCGAGCGTATCGGTTTCTTCAATCCATTAGCAGCTGGTCAAGCTGAGCGTTTACGTTTAGATGTGGCTAAAGTGGATGCGTGGGTTGCTAAAGGTGCTGACTTATCAGATCGTGTTGCTTCTTTAGTAAAAGAAGCTCGCAAAGCAGCTTAATATTAAATAAGCCAAAATTAAATAAGTAGGTGAGTATGAGCGAACAAAAAATTGAAGTTGTCGGTAAATTAGGTTCAACCTATGGGATCCGTGGCTGGTTACGCCTCTATTCATCAACAGAACAATCTGAAAGCATTTTCGACTATCAGCCGTGGTTTTTAAAAATTAAAGGCAACTGGCAGCCAGTCGAATTAGAAAGTTGGCGTTATCACAGCAACGATTTGATTGTGAAGTTAAAAGGTACGGAAGATCGTGAAGCCGCACAGTTATTAACGAATGCCGAAATCGGTGTAGATTTATCTGTATTTCCTGAATTGGAAGAAGGGGATTACTATTGGCACGATTTAATCGGCTGTACAGTAGTAAACTTGGAAGGCTACACAATGGGAACTGTAACCGAAATGATGGAAACAGGTTCAAACGATGTATTAGTGGTGCGTGCAAACAGCAAAGATGCTTTTGGTAAACAAGAACGATTAATTCCGTTTTTGTACGAACAAGTAGTTAAAAGAGTAGATCTCGCCACCAAAGCCATAACGGTGGAGTGGGACGCTGGTTTCTAACCTCAGGTATGCGGTGAGCTTTGGAAAACATTTGAGGCGTTAAGATGTGGATTGGTATTATTTCACTGTTTCCTGAAATGTTTAAAGCAATTACCGATTTCGGGGTGACAGGACGTGCAGTTAAGCAAAATCTATTGCAAATCGAATGTTGGAATCCACGTGATTTCACATTAGATAAACATAAAACGGTTGATGATCGTCCTTATGGCGGTGGGCCGGGAATGTTAATGATGGTGCAGCCGTTGCGTGATGCGATTCACGCAGCAAAAAAGGCAGCATCAGCAGTAGATGGTGGTGAAGCTAAAGTGATTTATCTTTCACCGCAAGGACGTAAACTCGATCAAACAGGCGTGCAAACGCTGGCTTCAAATCAGAAACTGATTTTAATTTGTGGACGATATGAAGGCGTGGACGAGCGATTGATTCAAACAGAAGTTGATGAAGAATGGTCAATCGGTGATTACGTTCTCACAGGGGGGGAATTACCTGCAATGACATTAATTGATGCTGTTGCAAGATTTGTTCCGGGCGTATTGGGTAAGCAGGCTTCAGCGTTAGAAGATTCTTTCGCAGAAGGATTACTAGATTGCCCACACTATACCCGCCCTGAAGTATTAGACGGTATGCCTGTTCCGGAGGTGCTGATGTCTGGACATCACGAACAAATTCGTAAATGGCGATTGGAACAATCGCTTGAGCGAACGTGGTTAAGACGCCCTGAGCTATTGGATAGCCTAGCTCTGACTGACGAACAAAGAGTGTTGTTAGCTAAAATTAAAAAGCAACATAAAATCAGTTAATTCTAGGATTTAGAAGGTTTTCAAAATGAGTAACATCATCAAACAACTTGAACAAGAACAGTTAAAACAAAACTTACCTAGCTTCCGTCCAGGTGACACATTAGAAGTTAAGGTATGGGTAGTAGAAGGTAGTAAAAAACGTTTGCAAGCGTTCGAAGGCGTGGTTATTGCAATTCGTAACCGTGGCTTGCACTCTGCATTCACTCTACGTAAAGTTTCAAATGGCGTAGGCGTTGAGCGTGTATTCCAAACTCACTCACCTGTAATTGACAGCATTTCTGTTAAACGTAAAGGTGCGGTACGTAAAGCTAAACTTTACTACTTACGTGAGCGTTCTGGTAAATCTGCACGTATCAAAGAGCGTCTTGGCGACTAATTGCTACAAAACAGTGAAATGCACAAAAGCCTTGAGGAAACTCAAGGCTTTTGCTTTTTGTATTTACAAGCAGTTATTTTTCCTCAATGATTTACAAATCTTGCTTTCTTTTTTGTTATAATGTTAACAAGATAACATTAATGATAGGTGTCGATATGAAACAATTAAGTATTAGATTGCCAGACGATGAATTTACTTTTATTAAAACATTTGCTTCTGCTCATAAACTGACTTTACAAAATTTTGTGATGTCCGCAATCCAAGCTAAAGTTGCAGAAATGTCTGCTAAAAATAAAATATCTGAAGAAAGTAACATTCATCAACCTCTTTCTAAAGATGAAAAAATAATGCTAAATGAGGCAAAAGTATTTTATTCTGCTCGTTCGCATTTAAAGGCAGAAAATGTGATTCTTCCGAGTGATTTTATGGAGCAAATTAAATCAGGCTGTGGAGCAGAAAAAATGGCAGAAATGATGGGATATACCAAAGAAGATTGGGAGTCAATGAAGTAATATGGGGCAGATTACATTTAGTAATATTTTCACAAAAGTGATTTTTGAGAATGTGCTTTCTGCTTCAACTAAAGAGAAAATAAAACAAATGCTTTTTCAGTCTGTGGTTGCATTACCTCCTCTCCATTCAGAAAGAAAAATGATTTTACAGTTGAAAAAGCAAAAAATTACCATTTTTTATCAAGTTATTGAGGAACAATCTGTGCAAATCCTCGCTTATCAATTTGGTGGAACTGATAAATTGACAGGTGTGTCTAAAGCTCACTTTAAAACACTAGATGCCATTTTTCAAATGACGGATGAAGAGAAAGAAGGAAAATTCTAATGTAAGCGGTTATTTTTCCATATTTTTTTGCAAATAACGTTTCTCAAATTTTGCTTGATGGCGTTCAAGCACTTCCGTCATCGAAATGCCATATTTATCGGCTAATACAAAAAGATTATCCATCACATCGCCTAACTCTTCGATTAAGTTATCTCGTTTTTGCTGTTGTGAAGCTTCGGTTTCGTCCGGTCGTTCACGCCCGATTTCAATCGCTCTTACTGCACAAGCCACTTCGCCGATTTCTTCTGCTAGATAAGTCACCCGCATAAAAGGGCTTCGTTCATACCAACCTTGTTGTTGGTAAAACTGGCGAACCCATTGTTGATATTGTTCAATTTGCATTTTATTTCTGATTCAAAAAGTAGGGACGAAAAATTTTTCGCCCTTTTATAAGAAAATGTATCAGGGCAAATGATGATTTGCCCCTAGGAGTGTTACTCTGCCTCAGAGAGAATAATCCAGCCACTATCCAGCCAGTCGCAAATGGTGTCTAGCATTAGCTCCAGCTCCGCTTGGTCTTGCACTTTGGAGGCAAGTTTGTTCCACGAAATCGAATCTCCATTGGCGATACGAATCAGTAATGCCATTTCTGCTTCGTTTAACTCATCAATCCACTCGCCATTTACATAAACCCGTTGAGGGTTCTCGGTGTAGAGGATTTTTACATTTGCATCTTGCTGTAACCAGCCGCCGGCTTCGAGAATTTCTTGCACTTCGTCAGGGTAATATTCATTGTCAGTTTGCAATAATTCATAACGGCGGGAGCTTGCCGCAGTGGCAACACTGTGAGTGAGTAACTCATCGAACTGTTCGGAATTTTGGAGCAAGTCGATTAACTGATGTTTAAACATTTTCACCATTTTCGGATCAAGCAACGCATTCGGCTGTTCATTCGGCGTTAAGCGGAACGGAAGATGAAATTCCGATGAATTAATGTTGTCGGCTTGTTGTTCGATGGTTTTGCAGAGATTTTCCAGTAAATCGGTCGCATTTGGATAACGTAAACCAAAAGAGAAAGTTAAACCTTGCTCGCTTTCGGAAACACCATAGTGAGCCATTCGAGACGGAACATAAAGCACATCACCCGGGTTCATTACCTCGTCCATTACCAGTTCGCCCATATCATCAAAAATGCGGATCGGTTGGTTTGGTTTGAATTCGGTGCTTGGATCGCACCATTTGCCTAATTGCCAACGACGTTGCCCATAGCCTTGCACCAAGAACACATCGTACTCATCATAATGTTTGCCGACAGTGCCGTTGAGCGGTGAGCAAGAAACCATAATGTCATCACGTTGCCATTGCGGGATAAAACCAAAAGCCTGCCAAAGCTCGCCTAGCTCAGGAGACCATTGCTCGAGGTTTTGCACCATTACAGACCATTGTACAGGTAACTCTTCCAAATCTTCCTCAACAAGCGGGCTGGATTTAACAGACCATTTCTCGTTTTCGCATTGAATCAGGCGTGCAGTGACTTCTTCCTCTAATGCCAGTTCTAAAATATCTTCCGGCTCAAACAATCCGACAATTTGGGGTAAGCCGTTACGAATTAATAGCGGTCGTTTTTGCCAATATTCTCGCAAAAAGGTTTCAGGGCTGATATTTTCAGGTAAGCAGAATGGAATGTTCATAATGGCTCCTTGCTACGTGCTTCTTTGAGATTACTGATATTCTACCCGAGAAATCAGGAAAAACGGGAAATTTTTTATGATTTAGCGACATCATTCACATTTTGAAGAGGAAATAATGAAAAAGGCGAACATTGTTCGCCTTTGAAATTTATTTTAAACCGAGTTTTTTCTCGAGATAGTGGATATTGGTGCCACCTTTGCGGAATTCTTTATCCGCAAGAATTTGAGTATGTAAAGGAATATTGGTTTTAATGCCTTCCACAATGGTTTCGGAAAGGGCATTTTCCATCCGGCGAATCGCAATATCACGATTTTCAGCAAAGGTAATCAATTTACCAATCATTGAATCGTAATGTGGCGGCACGCTATAGCCTGAGTAAATATGTGAATCCCAACGCACACCTAAACCACCCGGAACGTGTAAACGGGTAATTTTACCCGGCGATGGCAAGAAGGTGTTTGGATCTTCTGCGTTGATACGGCACTCAATGGCGTGACCTTTCACTTTAATATCATCTTGTGTGATCGAAAGTGGTAAGCCGGCTGCCACACGCAGTTGCTCTTTTACCAAGTCCACACCGGTAATCATTTCGGTTACAGGGTGTTCTACCTGTAAGCGGGTGTTCATTTCAATGAAGTAAAACTCGCCGTTTTCATATAAGAACTCAAAAGTACCTGCACCACGGTAGCCAATTTCACGGCAGGCATTGGCACAACGCTCCCCAATAAATTGACGCAATTCAGGTGTAATACCCGGAGCAGGTGCTTCTTCCACCACTTTTTGGTGGCGACGTTGCATTGAACAGTCACGCTCTGCTAAATAAACCGCATTACCGTGAGTATCGGCAAGTACTTGGATTTCAATATGGCGTGGATTTTCTAAATATTTCTCCATATACACCATATCGTTATTAAATGCCGCTTTCGCTTCGGCTTTCGTCATTGCGATAGATTCTTCCAAATCTTTCTCGTGATGAACCACACGCATACCACGACCGCCACCACCACCTGATGCTTTGATGATCACCGGGTAGCCGATACGTTTAGCGATTTCTTTATTTTTCTTCGGATCGTTACCAACCGGACCGTCAGAACCCGGTACGCAAGGCACGCCGGCTTTTTTCATTGCATTGATAGCAGAGACTTTATCGCCCATTAAGCGAATCACATCAGCCGTTGGACCAATAAAGATAAAGCCTGATTTCTCAACTTGTTCGGCAAAGTTTGCGTTTTCAGATAAGAAACCGTAGCCCGGATGAATAGCATCGGCATTCGTTACTTCGGCAGCGGCAATAATCATCGGGATATTTAAATAGCTTTTTACCGATGGAGCAGGACCGATACAAATGGTTTCATCGGCTAATTTAACGTGTTTTAATTCACGGTCGGCAGTTGAATGCACTGCAACCGTTTTAATGCCCAATTCTTTACAAGCACGCAAAATACGCAGGGCAATTTCACCACGGTTTGCGATAACAACTTTTTCTAACATAGGGAAATTCCTTGTGTTCTAGAAAATGTAGGGCGTGTTGCACACGCCCGTTGGATAATTTAAGGAAGAGCTTATTCAATGATGAATAATTTTTGGTCGAATTCTACCGGTTCGCCATCATTAACTAAGATTTCTTTTACCACACCGGCTTTGTCTGACTCGATACGGTTCATCATTTTCATTGCTTCTACAATACATAACGCATCACCGATTTTCACGGTTTGACCCACTTCAACGAACGGTTTTGCATCTGGGCTTGGGCTACGGTAGAAAGTCCCCACCATTGGTGAAAGCACTGCGTGGCCACTCGTTTCTGCGGCTTTTGGTGCTTCAGCCGGAGCTGCAACAGGTGCTGTCGAAGCTACTTGAGGTGCCGCTGGTGCAACAACAGGAGCTGCTGCATATTGAACTGCAGCTGGTGCAACAGCTGGAGCAGCACGGCTAATACGCACCGTACCTTCTTCTTCAGACACTTCTAACTCGGTAATGCCAGATTCTTCAACTAATTCAATAAGTTTTTTGATTTTGCGAATATCCATAATAAGATTCCGTATGTGATTAAATAAAATAAAAAAGAGAACTCCACATTTGGGGTATAAATTCAAATGTAGAGTTAAAAAATGCTGGGCGTAGAATACCTGAATTTCGCTAATTTTGCGAATAAAATCTGATAATTTTGGCGAAAATGGACGATTTTAGCATTCATCGTACCAGTTAGGATTTTTGGAAAATGGTGACTCACAAGCGATTGAAAATTGCCAATTTTTTGTAAAAAACAACCGCTTGTCAGATTATTTCAATAAATCTTCATTTTTCTTGTAATTCCACTTGCTACCGGGCTTGTCGATATACTGAAAATATTCGTTGGTAAACGTACCTTGAGCACAAGTTACTTTGTCTCGGCGGAAATTTACTTCTTTATCACCAATGGCATTATTTAGGGTGTCAGGACCGGTCATAACAAACACGCCACCTTCAATCCGACGATTCTCAATATTGCTGATAATCAGCTCAAGGGTGTCTTTTAGAATCCAATTTCCAGCTTCCGAAGCCAAGAAAAAGTTGGTGTATTTATCACGGCGTTTAATTAACACTTCGCTATCATTTTCGCCAATAATTTTAGAGAGTGGGTAAACCAAATGCCCGTCAATATCAATATAAATGCCACCTTCTCGGAGCAAAGTAAAAATTCGCCAAAAATCAGCTTGTGCCGCACCATCGGTTAATTTGCTATAGGCGTTAAAGGTGCGTTCATCGGCGTTGGCCTTGATGTATGCCTCTCGTTCTTCTGTGCTAACGTAGCGATAATCGTAGCTCAATGACATTAGGCGGGTAAACAGATAATTCGCATACATTGGCAAGGTGACTTTGTTAGAATAATTCGTTTGCCAAATGGTTTTGGTAATTTTGCTCGGAATGCTTGATTGGATTTTTGCCGGGCTATATTCCGGAATGGTGAAACGTTTTTTCGGAAAAAGTGCATGGAACGGATAACTCAATATTTTGACGATATTACCGAATAAACGGAAGACTCCGTTACAGATCACAATAAATTGTTCATTTTTAACAGCCATTTTATTACCTTATGCTTTTAAGTGTGAAATTGCAAAATCCAACGCATATTCATAGCCTTTTGCCCCTAAACCGCAAATAACGCCTTTTGCAATATCACTTAGATAGGAGTGATGGCGAAAAGGTTCACGGCTATGAACGTTAGACAAATGCACCTCAACAAACGGAATCGACACACTCAATAACGCATCACGAATTGCCACGCTGGTGTGAGTAAATGCCCCGGGGTTAATAATAATAAAATCGGTATGCTGAAAGGCTTGGTGAATACGGTTGATAATCGGCTCTTCACCGTTGGCTTGAAAGCTCTCCAGCTCAACATCTTGGGCCGCAGCCAATTTTTTTAAGTGGTTTTCAATATCCGCCAAAGTTTGCGAACCGTAAATTTGTGGCTCACGTTTGCCCAACATATTTAAATTCGGGCCGTTAAGGAGAAGGATTTTTTTCATATTTACTTATTCAACTTGTAATTCATAATTAAGCCATTTACGGTTTTCTTTCGCCCCCAAGCGTTGATAAAAACGAATACCACCGTCATTCCAAGGAGCAACTGTCCATTTTATTGTCTTACAATGATGTGCCTTCGCCTCATTTTTCAAGGCTTGCATTAACGCCTCTCCCACTTTCTGATTCCGAGCAGTTTCATCAACATAAAGCTCTTTCATATAAATAGCGGGGCGGTTTTGGGCAGTGTAAGGAAGAAAATAATAAACCAATATGCCGATAATGTTAGACGCATTTTCAGCCACTAAACAGTAAAAATCGGGTGGGCTTTTGCGAAAGCCGGATTCCATTACAACTTCAGGAGTAATCGCAAAAGAATCGATATAGTGCTCAAACACAGCCAGTTTTTGCATCAGAGGGAACACTTGGTGGGTATCTTGTTCGACCATTTTGCGGATTGTAAATGCCATAAAATTCCTTACAAGCGGTAAAAAAATCCCTCACTTTTGCAAAGCGAGGGAGGTTTTAATTATTCGTCAATAGAACGTAATAAGTCGTTTAAGCCCACTTTGCTTAAGGTTTTCTCATCCACTTTTTTCACAATCACCGCACAGTAGAGGTTGTGTGAACCATCTTTTGATGGAAGCGAGCCTGAAACCACAACAGAGCCTGCCGGCACACGGCCGTAATGTACTTCGCCGGTTTCACGGTCGTAAATTTTGGTAGATTGACCGATAAACACGCCCATTGAGATCACGCAGTTATCTTCGACAATCACGCCTTCTACGATTTCAGAACGTGCACCGATAAAGCAGTTGTCGCCGATGATGGTTGGGTTCGCTTGTAATGGCTCTAACACACCACCGATGCCCACGCCACCAGAAAGGTGAACATTTTTACCGATTTGCGCACAAGAACCCACTGTTACCCAAGTGTCCACCATTGTGCCTTCGCCAACGTATGCACCGATGTTCACGAAAGATGGCATTAACACCACGTTTTTCTCGATATGTGAACCTTTACGCACCACCGCACCCGGCACGGCACGAATGCCATCTGCTTTGAATTGCTCTTCGGTGTAGTTGCCGTATTTGGTTGGCACTTTGTCGTAGAATTTGGTTTCTGCACCGTCGATGATTTCATTGTCGGCAATACGGAATGAAAGTAATACCGCTTTTTTCACCCATTGGTTTACTACCCACTCGCCATCTTTTTTCTCGGCAACACGCAGTGAACCGTTGTCTAATCCTGCGATCACCTCTTCTACTGCTGCTTTGGTTTCAGCATCAACGGTTTTCGGAGTAATTTCCGCACGGCGTTCAAATGCCGCTTCAATAATAGCTTGTAAAGACATTGTTGTGTTCCTTCAATATATAAATTAAAACAGAAAATTCGGCTCACTTTTTAACATAGAAAGGCGTTTATTTCCACAAGAAAAAACATATCGCAGAAATTTAGTTTATAATTCCAAGCCACTTATTTGATACAAGCGGTGATTTTTGTGGAAAATTTTGCAAATCTGCTTACCGGTAAAACGCGTGAGCATTTAGTGCCGTTGCCGAACGCTCTTTCGGATAAACATTACCTTCAGCCTCAGGTGGTTGAGGCTTTTTTGACGTTGCAGCATGCTGCAAAACAAGCCGGCTTTAATTTACAGCCTGCCAGTACTTTTCGTGATTTTGAACGCCAAAAAGGGATTTGGAATGCGAAGTTTAGGGGTGAGCGTAAGGTTCACGATGATAACGGGGTTGCGATTGATATGGCGGCGTTATCGGATCTTGAAAAGTGCAAAGCAATGTTGAGATGGTCTGCGGTGCCGGGGGCAAGTCGGCATCATTGGGGAACGGAAATTGATATTTTTGACCCTGATTTATTGCCGGAAAATACGCCTTTATTGCTTGAGCCGTGGGAATATTTGGAAGGTGGCTATTTTGCCGATTTAACCAAGTGGTTACACGTTAATGCGGAAACATTTGGCTTTTATTTCCCGTTTGACGGTAAACATTCTCGAGTGGGCTTTGAGCCGTGGCACATTAGCTATCGCCCGATTTCAAATGAATATGAGCAACGCTTTAACGATGAAATCTTAAAAGCTGCGTGGCAAGATGAAGAAGTGGCGGGTAAGGAATGCTTACTTGAACATTTTGAAGAATTACTAAAATGATCCAATTAATTAACGAAACCCAACAACACGACAAATTCCGCCAAATTTGCGAAAAATGGCAGCTGGTTGAAGATAAATCCAGCCCGTTAGCCTTAGTGCTAACGGAGGAACGATTGGAACTACGCAAATTAGACGAACCCAAGCTCGGGGCGATTGCAGTGAATTTTGTGGACGGTACGATGGCACATCGGCGTAAATTCGGTGGTGGGCGAGGTGAAGCCGTTGCGAAAGCGGTCGGCATTAAAGGGGATTATTTGCCAACTGTGATTGATGCGACAGCCGGTTTAGGGCGAGATGCTTTTGTATTAGCAGCGGTTGGTTGTAAAGTGCTGTTAGTGGAACGCAATCCAATTGTCGCTGCCTTGTTGGAAGATGGTTTAAACCGAGCTTATCAAGATGTGGAAATCGGCAGTTTTATGCAAGAAAGAATGATCTTAGCCGATGTTCGAGACATTTCTCAGCTAGATCCACAATCCCAAATGGCTGAGGTGGTGTATTTAGATCCGATGTATCCGCACAAACAAAAAAGTGCGTTGGTGAAAAAAGAAATGCGGGTGTTTCAACATTTAGTTGGGGCAGATTTAGATTCGGACAGCTTTTTCTTACCGGCAAAAGGATTGGCAAAAAAACGTGTGGTAGTGAAGCGTCCGGACTATGCCCCGTTTTTAGCGGAGCAAAAGCCTGATTTTTCACACACCACCAAAAATCACCGTTTTGATGTTTATCTTTCTCACCTGAAAAATGATTAAAGGTGGGTCAGGATCGGTTTTTAAAAAACTTTAACTTGAAAAGCTGCCTATGCGATAGGCAAGCGGTTATTTTTACAGTAAAATTTACAAATTATGTTATCGTTTATTTATATTTAAAAAGGCGGTTATCGTGCCACAACGTGATTATGTCGCTCGTTCCAACGAGAAAAAAAGTAAAAAAAATCAAAAAGAAAGTAATGTTAAAAAGATTTTAATGCGGATTATCGGGGTAATTTTATTCTTCGGTATTGGTTTATGGTTTTTGAAATCCAGTGCACCTGTACCAACAGTTCCGTCAGCACCGCAGCCTGCTAATTCACAGACTAAAAGCGAATTACCAAGTCGACCGGAAGAGACGTGGAGCTATATTCGTGATTTAGAAACCCGTACGGTAATTACCGATAATAGCCAAACTTCACAAGAACGTTTGGCACAATTAACGGCGGAACAAAAGCAGCAAATTGAAGAAAGACGCAAACAAGAAGAAGCACGCTTAGCCGCTGAGCAAGCTCAACAAAAGCCTGCGACCGATGTATCTGCTACAGAATTGGCTCCGAAAACAGAGGAAGTTAAGTCGTTAACGGAAGAAGAATTAGCAGCAAAAAAAGCACAGGAGCAAGCTTTAGCACAAAAGCAAGCGGAAGAGAAACGCAGACAAGCAGAGCTTAAAAAACAGCAGGAAGCGAAAAAAGAGCAGCCGGCTAAAATTGTAGCAAGTGCTGCAACACTGGCAGATAAAGCTGCAAATCAGGCGGGTAAATTTGGGTTACAGTGCGGTGCATTTAAAAATAAAGCCCAAGCCGAAAATATGCAAGCAAGATTGGCAATGGCAGGTTTTAACGCCCGTATCGCAAGCAGTGCCGATTGGAACCGTGTTTTTGTCGGCCCGATAGGTGACAGAGCGGCAACTTCCAGAGCTCAATCCAATGCACGCAGTGTAGCGGAATGTGTGATTGTGGCGATGTAAAATTGATTGAAATATTGAAGAGAGCTATAGGCTCTCTTTTTTTATATCCCAATCGCATATTTCAAGGCTTGCTTTTTGATGGGTGACACTTTATCAGCCAATACTAAACCGACATTGCGGGCAATTTTGAGCGGTAATAAATCGGTCTTAAACGCTTTATAAAACACGTCCATGCCTGTTTGCATCAGTAAATTATCCGGTTTACGTTTTTGCTCATAGCGTTGAAGCACCTGCTCACTTGCAAAATTTTTGCCTTTTTTGACCGCTTGTTCGATCACCTCAAGCAAGGTTTTAACATCTTTAAAGCCTAAATTTACACCTTGTCCGGCAAGCGGATTAATGGTGTGAGCCGCATCGCCGACTAATACCACCCCGTTTTGCACATAGTGCTGAGCGTGCTGGCGGGTTAGCGGGAAAGCCCCTGAAGCCTGCACCTGAATGTTGCCTAATTCTGCGTTGAGCCGGCTTGGGAAATGTTGCTCAATCGCAACTCCCAGCTTTTCTGCTGGAAGCATTTTCAGTTCGGCAATTTTTTGTGGCGAATCGTACCAAACAACGCAGCCGTGATTGCCGGAAAGCGGTAAAAAGGCTCGAGGGCCGGTTGGATAGAATTGTTGCCAAGTGCCGCTTGGAGCAGGTTTTTCGGTGGTAACGGTGGCGAGTAAACAGTGTTGGCGATATTGCCAAGCGGTTAAACCAATGCCCGCCCATTGGCGAACCTGTGAATTTGCACCGTCTGCGGCAATCAGCAGTGGGGCAGCAAAGGTGTTGCCATCAACCGTCACTTCCCAATACTCGCCCGCTTTATTTGCAAAAATTTGCTCAAATCCGACCGCTTGTAGGCAGTTTGGATATTGCTTTAATTGCTCCCATAACGCAATTTGAATAACGTTGTTTTCGACCATATCGCCGAGCTTTTCCAAACCCAAATCAGCTGCCGAAAAAAGAGTGTTGAATCCATCAATTTCCCAGGTTTCGAGCTGGGTATAAGGGGTGCTTCTCATTGCAACAATTTGCTCCCACACGCCCAATTTTTCTAACAGTTGAATCGAGCCCATACTAATGGCGGAAATTCGCAAATCGTAGTCTGAATCAGGATTAAAGGTCGGCAGAGGGTTTTTCTCCAACAAGGCTAAACGCAGCCCCTGTTTTGCTAAGCCTAGAGCTGTTGCTGCCCCAATCATACCGCCACCGATTACAATCATATCTAATTCAGTTTTCATTTTTTCTTCCTTTTTAGTTAGGCAAAATACTGCTAAAACGCCTTGAATTGTAGTGCATTTCAGATTAGGATCAAACCGATTTATCTATTTATCTAAGGAGCGTTTTATGTCTTGCAAAACTCATGCAAACCACGAGCACGAACATGGCGAAGGCTGTGGTCATACTGCTATTAAACATAACGACCATATCGACTATTTACACGATGGGCATTTACACCACAAACACGGCGATCACTATGACGAACACGTTTTAGAAGTGAATGAAACCAACCCGGCAGACTGTAATGCCGCCCATTGCTGCGGCGACCACGTTCATGGTGAGGGTTGCGGACACGAAGCTGTGCCGCACGGTGATCATATCGACTACATCGTGAACGGGCGTTTGCACCACCAACACGGCGACCACTGCGATGACCACGGGCCGGTTGAAATTGTGAAATAAGGTTTTTGATGGGAGGTTTTAGCCTCCCATTATTATTTTTGCGATCTCGCTCGAAAAATTGAACATTGCTGCTACCCCTCTTCCGATTTTCCTTTTATGCTCTCGGCATTGATTTCTAACACCGAAATGTGATGACCTTAGCGATTGTTTACAGCCGAGCCTCCATTGGCGTTGAAGCCCCGTTGGTGACGATTGAAGTGCATATCAGCAACGGACAACCAAAATTAACCATTGTCGGCTTACCCGAAGCCACAGTGAAAGAGGCAGGTGATCGTGTGCGGAGTGCGTTGTTGAACGCCAATTTTATCTATCCGCCACAACGGATCACGATTAACCTTGCTCCGGCAGATTTACCCAAAGAAGGCGGACGTTTTGACTTGCCGATTGCGATTGGCATTCTGGCAGCCTCAGGGCAAATTGATTCTGATTTATTAACGCAGTTCGAGTTTTTGGGCGAGTTGGCACTGACAGGGCATTTGCGAGGAGTGCACGGCACGATTCCGGCAGTGATTTCTGCCGATAAAGCCAAACGGCAGATGATCTTAGCCAAGCAAAATGCGAATGAGGCATCGCTTGTTTCCAATGCCACCACCTACTTTGCCGGCTCGTTGTTGGAGGTGGTAAATATGCTCAACAAACGGGATAAACTGCCGATTTGTCAGCACATTTCGCAACATTCTGCCGAAATTCGCCCGCTTGTCAGCCGAGATCTTACTGATATTATCGGGCAACAACACGCCAAGCGAGCCTTAATGATTGCCGCTGCCGGGCAACATAATTTGCTGTTTCTCGGACCACCGGGAACGGGTAAAACAATGTTGGCAAGCCGGCTGGCGGATTTACTGCCGGAAATGACCGATGAGGAGGCGATTGAAACCGCCTCGGTGACCAGCCTTGTGCAAAATGAGCTGAATTTTCAGAACTGGAAACAACGCCCGTTTCGTTCGCCCCATCACAGTGCATCAATGGTGGCATTAGTGGGAGGTGGCTCGATCCCCAAACCGGGGGAAATTTCACTTGCCCATAACGGTGTGCTGTTCTTAGATGAATTGCCTGAATTTGAACGTAAAGTGCTTGATGCGTTACGTCAGCCGTTGGAGGCAGGCGAAATTGTGATTTCCCGAGCCAACGCTAAAGTACAATTTCCGGCACGCTTTCAATTAATTGCAGCGATGAACCCAAGCCCGACAGGGCATTATCAAGGCACGCATAACCGCACTTCGCCCCAACAGGTAATGCGGTATTTAAACCGCCTTTCCGGACCTTTCTTAGACCGTTTCGATCTCTCTATAGAAGTGCCACTTTTGCCACAAGGAGCATTGCAAAGTGGGACGGAGAATCGAGGAGAGACCACCGAGCAGGTTCGCAAGCGGGTGTTTTTAGCCAGAAAAATGCAATTTGAGCGAGCAGGTAAAATCAATTCTCAACTCACCACCCGAGAAATTGAGCGAGATTGCCAATTATCGGCACAAGATGCCCTATTTTTAGAAACTGCATTGACAAAGCTCGGTTTATCGGTACGAGCCTACCACCGTATTTTGAAAGTTTCTCGGACTATTGCTGATTTAGCCGGCGAGGCGAATATTCAACAACTGCATTTAGCGGAAGCACTTGGTTATCGGGCGATGGATCGCTTATTGCAACGGTTGCAGGGGGAGCCCTAACACCTAGCACGGCTGAGCCGTACTAGGTTATATTTAGCCTACGGCTGATTAAGCCCCACTGGGGCTTTTGTGCAGCAGAGCTGCACCGTTATGCTTAACCGATTGCGACCGTAGGTCGCTGTCGGAGTGGAGTATCAATAACCCCAATTTCTCCACAAAATTTTTAGCATTAGCCCGATGAGCGTTATGCCCTGCATTAGCAATCAGTTGTGTTGGTAGTTGGTGGCTTGATGCCATTTTGCGAAATTTCTGATCCTTTTCACCGATAAAAAAGACAATATTCTTATCCGTCTGCTTGAGTTTTTCGGTGTAGTCAGGCTGTTTGGCGAGGCTGGTGGCTTCCAGCATTTGAGCAATTTGCTCTCCTTGATTGTGCTTTCTGCTATCAATATAACATTCTCTTTCCGTATCGCTTAAATCCGCAAAAACAGGCTGTTTGTACCAATCTTCAAGCACTTGTTCGATGGGTTCTTGACGGAAACGGTTTGCCCAATGGCGGTCATTTTGCCGGCGAATCTGGCGGTCGTTTTCTGTGCTTAAGCCGATATTCGCCCCTTCTAACACCACGCCCTGCAGATTCGGATTATCCATATTTAGCACATAATCGAGTGCCGCTCGTCCACCGAGTGAGTAGCCGACTAAATAGAAAGGTCGTGAGCCGATTAGGCTTTCAAGGGTGGCGTGTAGTTGTTGTCGCAGGTCGGCAAAATCGGCACAGGTAATGTGCTTACTATTTCCGTGAAAAGGAAGGTCAATGGTAAGCGGTCGAATTTGCGGAAAATTTTGCAAATGTTGGAGAACAGCTTGCCAGTCTTGTTGTGAGCCGAGTAGCCCGTGTAAGAAAATAACAGGTGTGCCTTGTTGAGCGTGCCATTGATAGGAAAGCATAGTCGATACATTTTTACCCCTCGCAGGATTGGCGAGGGGCAGTTGTGATTAGGCAATTTCCGCCTGTGAAATTTGTTTTAGCAATGATTTATACATATTGCTGCCGTCGTGTTCATTTACTTTGATTTCCACAATGGTAACACCTTTACGAGCATAGGCGTGTTTGAGTTTGGTTTTTAAATCAGCCCAAGTAAACGGACGGATATATTCCAGCCCAAACATTGTCGCCACTTGTGCAAATTCAAAGTTATGTGCCAAGCGGTAATATTGATCTTTCGCTTTGCTTTCAACCGGTAACATATCAAAAATTGCCCCACCGCTGTTATTCACCACAAATAAAATGGTCGGCTGGTTAATTTTGGTGAGCAATGCAATTGAGTTAAGATCGTGTAATGCGGAAATATCACCTACCACACCGACAGTCGGGCGGTCGCTACCTTTTGCAATGCCTGCCATTGTGGCAATTAAGCCATCAATGCCACTTGCCCCACGATTAGTGTAAACCGGGTAGCCTTCAGGCAATTTGCATAAGGCATCAACTAAACGCACAAATAAACTATTGCCGATGAATAGATTACCATTAATTGCTAAAATATCTTGAATATTATGTGCAAGTGATGCCTCACTTAAACTTCCACCCACTTGCTGCTCAATAAAGGTCGCACAGAATTGTGAAAGTGCTAAGGGTTCAAGCAACCACGGCTTTTGGCGAAGTGGTGGGTGAACACGCAAGAAGTGGTGTGCTTTAGCAACAAAACGAGTTTGATGATGTGCGTTCGGGTTAATGTAATCTTGCGACTCATCAACCAGCCAAAATTCGCCTTGATAGGCTTTTAAGAACTCATTCACTCGTTTGCTGACAATTTGTGTGCCGAATTGAATGATGATATCGGCTTGCAATAAACGTTGTTTCACGGTTTCGTTAGAGAGCCAAATATCCGCATACGGTAGGCTTGCTTCAATGCAAGATTGCACATCGCTTAATAAGCACCAGCCCATTGTTTCCGCCCAGTTCTTTAAGCCTGTGCCTTGCTCTGGCGGTAATTTGCCTACCACAATAACACCACGTTTGGTTCGCCAGTAATCCCAATTTTCGTGCATCGAGACTTCACTTTGAATTGCCTGTTGGTCAATCCATTTGGTTTGGGAATTATTCAACCAACCTTGAATTGGGCGTAACCAAGGGGTATTTAGAATTTCGTTAATGTCAGCTTCATAAAGCGGCTCTTCAAAAGGGGCATTAATGTGCAACACGCCTCCTTGTTGAGCTTGAGTAGTGCAAGCCTGTTCAATGGTTGAAACTAACCAGCTTGCATTATAAGCCTCGTTTGCTTTTGGTAAGTTTATGCTCGCAGCAGGATAATTTGCAAAAATGCCTTGTTGAGTAATGGCTTGGTTTGCACCACAACCAATTAATTCTGTTGGGCGATCTGCAGAAAGAATAATCAGGTTTTGATGGCTAAGGCTTGCCTCAATTACCGCAGGGTAAAGATTAGCAACCGCTGTGCCGGAGGTAACAATCACCGCAACAGGGCTATTAGTTGCTTTGGCAATGCCTAACGCATAAAAGCCTAAACCACGCTCATCAAAGTGGGTGTGGCATTCTGCATATTGGGTTTGCTGAAGTTGTACTGCCTCAAGGGTTAATGGGGTGGAACGAGAACCCGGTGCGATACAAAAATGCTTTACGCCATAACGCATTAACGCACTTAAAATCACTTTTGCCCAAGTGCGATTAAAAGAACTTACACTCATATTCTTCTCTACTCATTAATAATTCGATAAATAGCCCAAATTGTAGCAAAAAGTTAAATTATTTTGGTAAGTTTTTAGCAAAATAGGTGATTTTTAATAAAATTACCGCCCAATGCTGATGAGTAGCATTGGGCGGTAATCATAGATTTGTAAAAAATTTACAAAAAATAACCGCTTGTATTAATTAATTCCAATCCAATTCGGTAACGCCATCGAGATAGCAGGAATGTAGGTGATTAACACCAAGAAGCCTAATAGCAGTAATAGCCACGGCATTGCGGCTTTAATTACATCAGACAGTGGCATTTTCGATACCGCAGAGGCAACGAATAAGTTCAAGCCGATTGGTGGGGTGATCAAGCCGATTTCCATATTCACCACCATAATAATCCCTAAGTGGATTGGGTCAATGCCGAGTTGTACCGCAATCGGGAATAAAATTGGGGCAAGGATTAAGATAATCGCAGACGGCTCCATAAATGCCCCCGCAATTAATAGCACGATGTTTACCACTAATAGGAATGTCCACGGCTGTAAATTCCATTCAACCACTGTATTAGTGATGAGCTGTGGAATTTGTTCGGTCGTCAGAACGTGGGCGAATAACATTGCATTGGCAATGATAAACATCAACATTACGCTTAATTTGGCGGATTCCAGCAAGACTTTCGGGCAATCACGCAGTTTGACATCTTTATAGATAAAGACAGCCACAAACCACGAGTAAACCGCTGCTACCGCTGCAGCTTCGGTTGGGGTGAAGATGCCGCTGTAAATACCGCCTAAGATAATCACCATCAGCAATAAGCCCCAAATCGCTTTACGGGCGGCGGTAAACCACTCTTTTACCGTTGCACGAGGCTGTGCCGGTAAGTTTTTAATACGAGCGACAACGTAGATAGCAATCATCAATACCAAGCCAAGCATTAAGCCCGGCACAACCCCTGCCATAAATAATTTACCGACTGAGGTTTCAGTTGAAGCGGCATATACCACCATTACTACCGATGGCGGAATTAAGATACCAAGTGTACCTGCATTACAGATAATCCCCGTACCAAAACCGACCGGATAGCCTGAACGCACCATTCCTGCAATGGCAATCGAACCTACTGCTGCTACCGTTGCGGGGCTTGAGCCTGAAAGAGCAGCGAATAGCATACAAGACATTACCGCCGCAATAGCTAAACCACCACGAATATGACCGACGGTTGCATTGGCGAAATCAATTAAGCGTTTTGCTACACCGCCAGTTGTCATAAACGCACCTGCAAGCAAGAAGAATGGGATTGCAAGGAGCGTATAGTGTTCTGAGGTTTCAAATAGTTTGATGGCTAAGGAGCTGACAGAATCTTGGCTGAAAAACATAATAGTAACAGCACCAGCTAAACCGAGTGAAATCGCAATCGGCACGCCAAGAAACATTAAGATAAATAACAAGCTAAATAGCACTAAAATTATCATTATTCTTCTCCTTGTGCGAGTTTCATTGCGTCTTCACTTTCATCTGCTAAGCCTAAGCCCACTTGTTTGCCCTGTAAAATACGCACTAAAATTTCAATAAAACGGATACCGATTAAGGCAAAACCGACAGGCATAATTAAACCAACGTGCCACTGTTTGAGGTGGAATTGATGTAAATCTTCTGCTCCAATATCTGCCACATACATCGCTGAAATCCACTCATAGCTGGCAGAGGCAATTAAGAAGGCATAGGCTAAGCAGGCGGCAATCGCAATCAATCCTACGACTTTTTGGGCGTTGCGTGAGAGTTTTTTCACCAATACATCGACTCCGATATGCCCTGCGGTACGCACCCCATAAGACGCACCAAAGAAGATAAGCCAACCAAAGCAGACTTTGGTTAAAGCCACGCTCCAAGTCATTTCTTGAGCCATTTCCATAATCCATTCGCCTAACGGCTCAGCAAAACTCGCGGTAAACGGCACAGCTTCGGCTAAATCAAAGAAGACATTATAAAGGTTGTTAAACATCACATAAGTGAAGGTAACAAGCGTCATTACCATTAGCAAAATGGCGATAAAACACTCCTCAAAACGCTCCCAGAACCATTTTAAAGAAGACATTTGGCACTCCATAAAAATGTGGTATCGATGTTTTCTCGTAGGGGCGGGTCTTGTGCCCGCCCCTTGTATATCTCAAATGAGTTAAACTAAGCAACACAACCCGTTATCGGCATCTCGTCTCGTCCCTTGAAAGCACTTCGTTGTGTAGCTTAGAGAGCCGATAACTTTCATCACAAAAACCGAACAGTTGCACGAACACAACCCGAATACAAGGCAGGTTACGATGAATGAACTTAATTTCTGTGGCATTGATGTTGCTAAACGTAGTTTTGTTGTCGGTATCAGCAGTCGAAAACAGACCAAAACTTTTACCAACAACCCCAAAGGTATCCAACAAGCGGTGGAATACCTGAAAAATTGTGCAAATCTAAGCCTAGTTGTCTTAGAAAGCACAGGCGGCTTGGAAATCCCACTCGCCAAAGCACTTCATCGTGCGGATTTTCGGGTGGTGATTGCTAATCCACGCCAAACACATCAGTTTGCAATGGCTAAATCGTTGGCGAAAACCGATGCAAAAGATGCAAAAATGCTGGCATCTTACGCCAAAATGCTGGTTTTGGACGATGAGGTTGAAAAACAACTTTATCTTCCGCCAACACCTGAAATGGAGCAATTAGAAGCATTAGTTTTACGCCGTACCCAACTGGTTGAAATGCGGGTGGCGGAGAAAAACCGCCTTCATCAAGTCCACGACAGCCAGCGGGAAAGTGTCCAACAGTTGATTGCCCATTTTGACCGTTTAATTGATGAGCTGGAAACACAAATCAATCAAGCGACTGCTGTATTTGACGACACTTTAAAAAAGTTCAATGACATCAAAGGGATAGGTGCAATCACGAGTGCAACTTTGATGTGAATGCTCCCTGAACTCGGCAAGCTCAACCACAAGCAAATCGCTTCACTGGTTGGTGTTGCCCCACTCCCGAAAGAGAGCGGTAGCCAGAAATGGCATAGTCGCTGTTCGGGTGGGCGACAAGCGGTACGAAACGTACTTTATAATGCGGCGAATGTCGCCCGCCAACACGAACCGAAGTTCAAGGCATTTTATGAACGGCTGATTGCTCGTGGCAAACCGTTCAAAGTGGCGGTAAATGCCTGTATGCGTAAGCTTTTAACCGTGATTAATGCCATCGTCCGTGATGGCTCACAGTGGAATGCTCACGCGGTTTAATTAACGAATTTGTATCTTGCCAAAAATGTTGGGGAGATACAGTTGCTACACATCATTTCACATTATCAATAAAAATAAGAATGCGACGAGCCTAAAAAGCCACCGCATTCGCTCAAAAGAACAATAGATAAAGAGACTACTGTTTATTTGCCGCTTCGGCCGCTTTGATTAAATCTGCACCGATAGCATCTTCAAACTGCTTCCATACAGGGCGCATTGCTTCACGCCATTTTTCGCGTTGCTCATCAGTTAAAGTGATGATTTGCGAAGCACCTGAATCGACGATTTTTTGCTTATCGCTTTGGTTGAGATCGTGAGATTGTTTGTTCACTTCCACAGACACCTCATCTAAGATTTTGGTTAGTTCTGTACGCACATCTTCAGGAATTTTGTTCCAGAAATCGGTGTTCACGATAACCATATAAGATAATAAGCCGTGATTAGATGCAGTAATGAATTTTTGTACTTCGTGAATTTTTTGTGAGTAGATGTTTGAATACGGGTTTTCCGCACCGTTTACAACGCCTGTTTGTAAGCCTTGATACATCTCGCCGAATGCCATTTTACGCGGTACAGCTTTTAATGCTTTGAACTGTGCATCTAGCACTTCTGAAGCCTGTACACGGAATTTTAAACCACGAGCATCTTTCGGCTCACGTAACTCTTTGTTCGCAGAAAGTTGTTTTAAATCATTGTTCCAGTAAGATAAACCTGTAATACCTTTGTCTTCCATTGATTTTAACAATGATTGACCTGCTTCAGATTGCTCAAAACGTTCAACCGCTTTGATATCGTCAAACAAGAACGGTAGATCGAAAATTTGAATTTTTGGTGTGTATTTATCAAATTTAGCCAGTGATGGAGCAAGCATTTGTACGTTATTTAACAATAATGCTTCCATCTCTTTACCGTCTGCATAAAGTGAAGAGTTTGGATAAACTTCCACTTTCACTTTGCCGTTTAAGCGTTCGTCCACTAATTTTTGGAACATTAACGCACCCTGACCTTTCGGGGTCTCGTTTGCTACAACGTGTGAGAATTTGATGACGATTGGGTCATTAGCAAAAGCAGATACCGAGAATGCAGCAGTTACAGCTAATGCCGCAGCCAATTTTTTGAATGGTTTTAACATAATAATTTACTCCAAATAGTTAGTGGTTGCAAAGTTGTTCATAATTTGCCTGATTTTTACTAAAAGTAAACAACAAATTTTTAAAAATATGACATATATCTCAATTTTTTACATTATTGTTACTTTGGAGTGAAATGGAGTGCTTTTAAAGAGAAGAAAGGCTGGTTAAACCAGCCTTTCTATTAATTTCTTGTACCTAATTGGAAGATAACTACTTCAGCTTGGCAGCTAAATTTAAAATTAGCATTGAGTTCAACGCCGCCGTCCACAGGGCGGATTTCGCTCTCAATTTCGCACGGCTCGGATTCAACATCACGTGCTTTTTGAGTAAATATTTCTAATGCTGCTTGAGCTTCGGCTTCGGTTTCGTAAGTGCGAGTAATGTTTGCAACAGTTTCACTATTATCTAAAATTGAGCCGACATCAAAGGTATTGCAGCCTTCGCATTCAATGGGTTTATCGTTTTTCATTGGCTAATCCTCATAATTGATAAATAATATCACTACTTTAAAACTAAATAAGCGTGGGTGCAATCGTGATTTCACGATAATTTGATTTAGATAGCCTTTTGCAAATTTTGGAGGAAAAATGACCGCTTGGGAGCGTGTGCTACATGCAGTTTTATTTGAGTTTTTTGCCATTGTGTTTACCGTGATTTTAACATCACTGCTCACGGAACATAGCACAAGCTCGTTAGCGAGTGTGATTATTATGATCTCTGTTGTCGCAAGGGTGTGGAATTTTGTCTATAACTGGCTGTTTGATAAAGTAGTCAAGGGCGAGCGAATTGCAAGAAGATTGGGCATTCGGTCTTATTTGAAGGCGGGCTGTTGGTTTTTACCATTCCATTGGTAATGTATATGCTTAATATTGGCTGGTGAGAAGCCTTTGTAATGGATATTGGTATGACATTATTTGTGCTGGTTTATTCCATTATTTTTAATTGGATTTATGACCATTTACGCCTGAAATTTATTACATCGAACCAATGAAAATCTTTCTAATCTGTGAAGCCGATCACGGTTTCGCTTTGCTAAATTCGCTATGCTTTCGCTAACGTATTTCAACATAGGAAGAGGGACATTCTATGAAAACGATGAAACGTAGCCTATTAAATGCTTTTGTCTATACGCTAATGCTTGGGGCGAATGCGAGCTATGCTCAATCTGAACCTAGAATTGGCGTTACGATTTATAAGTATGATGACAACTTTATGATGTTGATGCGTAAAGAAATGAACAAGGAAATGGCGAATTTCAGCCACCTCAAATGGTTTATGAACGATGCTCAAAATTCGCAGGTAAAACAGTTAAAGCAGATTGAAACGTTGCTTAAGCATCAAGTTAATGTATTGGCAGTCAATATTGTTCACGCGAATGAATCGAAAACAATTGTAGAGAAAGCCAAATTGTCTAATGTGCCTGTGGTGTTTTTTAACCGCTCGTCTGATAACCAAGCATTAGAGAGTTATGACAAAGCCTATTTTGTGAGTAGTGATCCAAAAGAGGCCGGTAGAATCCAAGGGGAATTAATTGCGAAAGTGTGGAAATCAAACCCCGATTTCGATCTAAATAAAGACGGGAAATTGCAATTTGTATTGCTTAAGGGCGAGCCGAGTGATGTGAGCGCTGAGCGTTCTCAAGCTGTGGTTGAATCGCTTAATCAACAAGGTGTTCAGGCAGAAGAAATTTACAGTGACACGGCGAGATGGCGTAGAACATTGGCTCGCAATAAAATGAATGAGTGGCTGGTGGAAAACCGTGCAGCTGAGATTGAAGTTGTGATTTCAAACAATGATGAAATGGCAATTGGTGCTTTAGATGCGTTAAATGCACACGAGAAAAGATTGCCGATCTTTGGTATTGATGCCTTGCCTGAGACGTTAGCATTAATGAAAAAAGGGGAAATAGCCGGCACGGTATTAAATGATAGCTCTGCACAAGCGAAAGCGGTGGTGAAATTGGTATCTAATTTGGCACAAGGTAAGCCTGCTCTGAAAGATACGCAGTGGGAGAGCCATTCCTCTAAAACGATTTATCTTCCACATATTGGTATTGATAAGGAAAATTTAGGGCAATTTTTACCTTAAATGGAGGAGCGGGGCGTTATAAATACGCCCCTTATTGATGATAACAATCGGTCATTTTTCAGTAAAATCTTGCAAATCCTTTCTCTTTTCTTCCAACAGATTTGAATAGAGCGAATATTCAAATTTTATACTTCAAATTAAAAATTTCTCCACTTTGTCTTAATTCTGTGAGAATGATCACGGATTGTTTTTTTAAAATTAGTTATACTTTGCACCAAGTTGCTTATGGTAAGCAATTCATTTCCCTATAAACACATAAAAGAGGTGATCTCCTATGAAGAAAGCAGTATTAAGTGCAGTGGCAATGGCAGTCGCATTAGGTGCAACGATCAGTACAGCTCAAGCTGAAAACCGTATTGGTGTAACAATTTATAAATATGACGATAACTTTATGGCATTAATGCGTAAAGAAATCGAAAAAGAGGGTAAAACACAAAAAGTCGAGTTATTAATGAATGACTCGCAAAATACGCAATCTATTCAAAACGACCAAGTTGATGTATTACTTTCTAAAGGGGTTAAAGCATTAGCAATTAACTTAGTGGATCCATCAGCTTATAAAACAATTATTCAAAAAGCAAAAAGTGAAGGTGTGCCTGTGGTGTTCTTCAATAAAGACCCGGGTGCAGCTGCGATTGATAGCTATCCGAAAGCTTATTATGTAGGTACTGAGCCGAAAGAGTCAGGCATTATTCAAGGTGAGTTAATTGCAAAACAGTGGAAAGCCCATCCTGAATTAGACTTGAATAAAGACGGTAAAATCCAATTTGCCTTATTAAAAGGTGAGCCGGGTCACCCTGATGCGGAAGCACGTACTAAATATGTGGTAGAAAGCTTAAAAGCACAAGGTATTGACAGTGAGCAAATCTTTATGGACGCAGCATTATGGGATGCAGCCCAAGCTAAAGATAAAGTGGATGCTTGGTTATCAAGTGGTAAAGCGAAAGACATCGAAGTAATTATTTCTAATAATGATGGTATGGCGTTAGGTGCATTAGAAGCAACCAAAGCTCACGGTAGAAAATTACCAATCTTCGGTGTAGATGCATTGCCAGAAGCACTTCAATTAATCAAAAAAGGTGAATTAGCCGGTACGGTATTAAATGATGGTGTAAACCAAGGTAAAGCGGTTGTTCAGCTTTCTGCTAACTTAGCAGGCGGTAAAGATGCAGTTGCTGGTACACAATGGAAATTGGAAAACCGTGTGGTGCGTATTCCTTACGTTGGTGTCGATAAAGACAACTTATCTGAATTTTTAAAATAATTCACGCTTTTAGCACGGGTGATGGATACCCGTGCTTTTTTTCGATTTTTCGATGTAATCAGGGGTGAGATATGACAGGTGAAGTTTTACTCACAATGACAAATGTTAGCAAGTCATTTCCCGGGGTAAAAGCCTTAGATAATGCTAACTTAACGGTGAAATCCCATAGTGTTCACGCCTTAATGGGAGAGAATGGAGCAGGTAAATCAACGTTACTGAAATGCTTATTTGGGATTTATGCTAAAGATGAGGGAGATATTCTCTTTCTTGGCAAGCCGGTGAATTTTAAGACCTCAAAAGAGGCGTTAGAAAATGGGATCTCAATGGTTCACCAAGAGTTGAACCTAGTAAAACAAGTGACGGTAATGGATAACTTATGGCTAGGTCGTTACCCACTAAAAGGGCCTTTTGTAGATCACGATAAAATGTATCGTGATACTAAGGCGATTTTTGATGAATTAGATATTGATGTTGATCCACGTGATAAAGTAGCCAAATTATCGGTTTCACAAATGCAGATGATCGAGATTGCAAAAGCTTTCTCTTACAATGCCAAAATTGTGATTATGGACGAACCAACTTCGTCACTTTCAGAAAAAGAAGTCGAGCATTTATTTAAAATTATCCAAAAACTGAAAGACAGAGGCTGTGGCATTATCTATATTTCACACAAAATGGACGAAATTTTTAAAATTTGTGATGAAATTACCATTTTGCGTGACGGTAAATGGGTAAACACCGTTGCAATTAAAGATACCTCAATGGATCAAGTGGTTTCAATGATGGTAGGGCGTGAGCTGACCCAGCGTTTCCCTGAAAAAACCAATCTGCCGAAAGAAGTGATTCTTGAAGTTGAGCATTTAACGGCAAAAAATCAACCCTCTATTCAAGATGTCAGCTTTAGCTTACGCAGAGGGGAAATTTTAGGCATCGCCGGCTTAGTTGGAGCAAAACGGACTGATATTGTTGAAATCATTTTCGGTGTACGGGAGAAAGCAGGCGGCACTATCCGACTAAACGATAAAGAAATCAATAACCGCAACGCTTTTGATGCGATTAATAACGGCTTTGCATTGGTTACAGAAGAACGCCGTTCAACAGGGATTTATGCCAACTTAAGCATTGAGTTTAACTCTCTGATTTCAAATATGAAGTCTTATCTAGGTAAGTTCGGCTTACTGAGCAATAAAAAAATGAAAAGCGATACCCAATGGGTAATTGATGCGATGAATGTAAAAACGCCATCACACCAAACCCATATCGGCTCACTTTCCGGCGGTAACCAACAAAAAGTGATTATCGGGCGTTGGTTGTTAACCCAGCCTGAAATCTTGATGCTTGACGAGCCGACCCGTGGTATCGATATCGGGGCAAAATTTGAAATTTACCAGTTGATTTTAGAGCTGGCGAATAAAGATAAAGGCATCATTATGATTTCATCGGAAATGCCGGAATTGCTTGGGGTCACAGACCGAATTTTAGTGATGAGTAACGGGAAAGTTGCAGGTATTGTCGAAACCGCTCACACCTCGCAAGAAGAAATCTTGCAACTCGCAGCAAAATACTTATAACAAGGAGTGAATTATGTCTGCCTTACAACAAAATAAAACGCTCGATTTTTTTAAACAAAATGCGATTTACTTTGTACTTTTAATCTTATTAATTGTGATTATTGTGCAAGATCCAAGTTTCTTGAGCTTGCGTAACTTCAGTAATATTTTATCGCAATCTTCTGTGCGTCTGATTATTGCATTAGGGGTTGCAGGCTTGATTGTCACACAAGGAACCGACTTATCTGCCGGTCGTCAGGTAGGGCTTGCTGCGGTAATCTCGGCAACCTTGTTGCAATCAATGGAAAATATGAACAAGGTATTCCCAAACCTCTCGGAAATCCCGATTCCTGTGGTTGTATTAACCGTGTGTGCCATCGGTGCTGTCATTGGTTTATTTAACGGCTTTGTGGTGGCTTACCTCAACGTAACACCGTTTATTGCCACGATGGGAACAATGATTATTGTGTATGGTATCAACTCGCTTTACTACGATGCAGTAGGCTCATCGCCAATTGCAGGCTTTAGCGATGATTTCTCAACCTTTGCACAAGGCTTCTTCCGCTTTGGCGACTTTAGGCTATCCTACATCACTATTTATGCCGTGATTGCTACCATTATTATGTGGACGTTATGGAATAAAACCCGCTTCGGTAAAAACGTATTTGCTATTGGCGGCAACCCTGAAGCAGCACGAGTTTCCGGTGTAAACGTACCGCTTAACCTGATGGGTATTTATATGCTTTCAGGCATCTTCTATGCCTTCGGCGGTATGTTAGAAGCAGGACGTATCGGAAGTGCGACTAACAACTTGGGCTTTATGTATGAAATGGACGCAATCGCTGCTTGTGTGGTAGGTGGGGTATCCTTTGCCGGTGGTGTGGGTACTATCATCGGTGTAGTAACAGGGGTGTTAATCTTCACCGTTATCAACTACGGCTTAACCTATATTGGAGTAAACCCTTACTGGCAATATATTATTAAAGGTGGCATCATTATCTTGGCGGTAGCGATTGACTCACTTAAATATGCGAAGAAAAAATAGCCTATTGCTTGGAAACCTAGGAGCAAATCGCCATTTGCTCCTAGGTACGATACAAGCGGTTAAAAATGTTGAATTTTTTACAAAATTTTAAAGAAAACGTTTGCAATTGATTTTTAAAAAGCGTAAATTCCTAAACATTCAATTTTGGAGAATATTATGAGCTATTGCGTTAAACATCATCACTACCATTTGACCGATTAATCTTTCGGGCATTTGGCGTGTTCGGAAGATATCTTCCGAAAACCTGAAATGGCAAACGCAATCCAAAATCGCAAACCCAATTCTAACCCTTTCGGAAGGCAACTTTTGAAAGGGTTTTTTATTGCTTAACATTTAAGGATATGACAATGAACAAGCTGACACAACTTGCACTTATTTCTTTAGCATTTACAGGTTCTGCTTTCGCAGCACCTAAATCTTTTACTTACTGTTTGGAATCATCTCCGGCAGCATTGAATCCTCAGATTGCAACAGATGGAGCTACTCTTGATGTCGGGCAAGCAATCTATAATCGCCTGATTGATTTTGAAAAAGGTACAACTAACCTCACTCCTTCTCTGGCAGAGCGATGGGAAATCAGTGAAGACGGAAAAATTTATACTTTTTTCTTGTGTCAGAATGTGCAGTTCCAGAGTAATAAAAGTTTTACCCCTAGTCGTTATTTTAATGCTGATGATGTTATTTTTTCGATTAACCGTCAGTTTGATAAGACGAAGCCATATCACAAATTGCCCGGCGGTAACTATGAGTTTTTCTACGGAATGAATATGCAAAACATCATCAAAAATGTAACAAAAGTAGATGATTACACGGTAAAAATCGAATTATCTGAACCAAATGCCCCCTTTCTTGCTAATTTAGCTATGGATTTTATGGCGATCTTTTCTGCGGAATATGCAAATAGCGGGTACGCCGGAAAAATTAGATTTAGAACCTATAGGCACAGGTGCATTCCAGTTCTATGGTTACCAAAAGGACGCTGCGGTAAGATTTACAGCATTTGAACACTATTGGGAAGGAAAAGCGAAGATAGATCGCCTTGTATTTAGTATTACGCCCGATGCCTCAGTACGTTTAGCTAAATTGGAGAAGAACGAATGCCAAGCGATGCCTTATCCGAACCCGTCAGATTTGCCTGCTTTAAAAGCGAATAAAGATATTCAATTATTTGAAAAGTCAGGCCTAAATATCGGAATACTCGTAAGCCCCCTTTTGATAACCCTAAAGTTCGTCAAGCATTGAATTATGCGGTGAATAAAACTGAAATTTTAACTTCCGTTTACCAAGGCTCTGCAACGCCAGCTAAAAACCCAATGCCTTCTACGATTTGGGGATATAACAACGAAGTAGCCGGTTATGAATTTAATCCGGAAAAGGCGAAGAGCTTGCTTAAAGAGGCCGGATTAGAAAATGGCTTTGAAACAGAAATTTGGGCAATGCCTGTTTCTCGCCCTTACAATCCAAATGCCCGTAGAATGGCTGAAATGATTCAAGAGGATTGGAAAGCAATAGGGGTAGAGGCAAAGATAGTGAGCTATGAATGGGGAGAATATCTTAAACGAATGGGAAACGGCGAGCACGCTACCGGAATGATTGGTTGGACCGGAGATAACGGCGATCCAGATAATTTCCTCAATGCCCTACTCAGTTGTAATGCGGTAGAACAAGGCTCAAACTATGCAGGGTTTTGTAATCCAGAGTTTGACCGTTTAATTAATGAGGCTGCGACTATCAGTGATCAAAACAAGCGGTCAGATTTATATAAAAAAGCGAAATTCATCTTTAATGAGCAAGCACCTTGGTTACCGATTGCACATTCAACGGTGTATTTTCCGGTAAGGAAAGAGGTAAAAGGCTATGTTGTCAGCCCGTTTATTGCTCATAATTTTTATGGTGTTGAGCTGGAATAACCTAAGGTATAATGAATTGAACTCATTTTGTGCCTCATAAATTTAGGAGCAATAAATATATGTTAGCGAAACTTAAGTGGAATCAATTAGCTTGTGTAACATTGGCATTTTGTTCAGCCTCAGTATTTTCAGCCCATCACGAAATCAAAATGTTAGATAACAATGCGGAAGGATCAATGGTATTTGAGCCCGGTTATGTAAAAGCAGAGGTGGGCGATACGGTAACATTTATTCCGTCTCATAAAGGGCATTGGGTTGAAAGCCGCTCGATTCCGGAAGGTGCGGAGAAGTTCTTATCTAAAGAAGATGAGGAATTTACTATTACCCTTACTCACGAAGGTGTTTATGTTTACTATTGTCCGCCACACCGAACCATGAATATGGCCGGAATTATCCAAGTAGGACAAGCTCTCAATCTTGAAGCCACACAAAAAGAAGTGGAAAAAATTGAAAAACGCACGAAAGAAAATAAAGGACGTTTATTTGAATATTTAGAGCAAGTTAAGTAGAAGTGATTTAATTTTGCGATCTGCATCGAAAAATCAATATTTAATAGTTTACAAATGATGCTTAAATTCTAAGATACCCTCTATCAATGAGGGTATTTTTATGTATAAAGCCATCACATTAATTGAAATACTAACCACTATCACTATTATGGTGATCGCTGTTTATTTTATCTCGCCGGTTATTTTTACACTGCAAGATCGAATTGCACTTCATAGTGAAATTGAAAATATCCAATCTTTTATTCAGCAAATCCAAACTAAAGCACGTTATACCAAACGTAATTATACCTTAACCCTTTCTCAGCGGAATAATCAGTGGTGTATGATTGCGGTAATTAAGCCAATCAATACTAGCAAACAAATTATTTGTGATTGTTTGAATAAACATTTTTGTGATTTAGGAAAAGAATATCATCTTTATACGCCGACTCATCAGCAGATTGTATTAAAAAATAAAAGTTTATATCCGAAATCCTTTATTAATGTTGATGGGGTAAGTGGTCAATTAGAATCAAAATGTATTAAGCTCAGTTTAAATAAAGAAAATGAAATTTTGCAATTTGAACAATTAGGACGGGTTTATGTGGCAGCAAAAAATAAACGTAGCACCTGCAAAGATTAGTTTATCTGCTTTTAGCCTAATTGAAGTATTAATGGCTAGTGCATTAGGGGCGTTTTTATTATTGCTTGTTGCTTCAAGTTATGCCGATTTCTATTACACACAAACCAAACAAAAAGAACAGCTCTACTTGCAAGCAGAAGCTCACCAGTTACTAAACTACTTCCAACAGCATTTTCAACACATTGGCTATCAAGGCTCTCACAGAACAGACAGTAATTTTGATTTATTTCAGCAAGCAGGGAAAAGCCTGAATATTGTGCATAAAAATTGCATTATTGGATTTTACGATTTAAACCAAGACGGCTGTTTGGGAAAACGTAAGACAAAAACGGCCGCTTGTAAGTTAGGAACAGTGAATAATACCAGAGAGGTGTTAAAAGAAATTGTTGGCTTTAAAGTAGAAAATAATGAAATTTATACTTTTTCATCGCAATTAGATAATTGTGTGAAAGAACAATGCCAAACATTATTGGAAAATTGCGATGGAAATTGGAGTAAATTTACCGAAGCAAATAATTTCAAAACTAAGAAACTGGATTTTAGTTGGAGACAGGAAGATAACTTATTAAAAATTGAGTTAGAAATAGAATCACCTAAACAAAAAGGATTGATTTATACGGCAGTACGTTATGTTTTTATCTTAAATAATACGAGGTAAAAGTGAATAAATATAAAAATGCCAGTGCATTATTGGTTTCATTAATACTTATTTCTACAATTTTGTCGGTTTTATTTTTAAGTAAAGAAAAATGGCTTGGACAACAAAACATTACCCATTTTTATAGAGAGAAATACCTTTCCGATCAATATAATTTTTTAGCGTTATATCCACAAGATAAAACGCAAATATGCCAAAAATTTCAAAAAGAGCAGATCAGCCAAGAGGATTTATCCGATAAACAATTCAGGTTTTTACAGTATCAATTTGCCTGCCAATTCCATAGTTTATTTAAAGATAAAAAACCGACTAAAGAGAAATATATTCACTTTACCCGTTTGGCGGATTATTTAGATTTATCAAATGTGCCAAACCAAGAGATTTATACTATTCATTCTTTAGCTGAATTACCTAGTAGCAGTGAACGTGAGCCTAAAATTGTGCTTGCTAAAAACGCAATTAATGAAAACTTACCGCAAGATTTTTACGGCATTGTGATAACCGACTATCTGTTTGATATTACCGGCAAAAAAATGTACGGCACGCTTTATTCCTCTTATGATAATGCCCGAGAGGAGCGAAATTTAACGTTTAAAAAAGAGGTACTGGCAGAGCTTGAGGCGAGGTATTCCGCTTGGCGATATTTGCCATATTCCGAACATTTGATGGGAGCGGTTGATGATTAAATATAAAGCAGAAACGGCTTTGTCGCTTTTGGTTGCCATCACGCTATTTGCGATTGTGGTGTTGAGTTTCAGCCAGTGGCAATCGGCACAAAACCACAGGCTAAATCAACATTTCCAACAGCAACAAGCGGTTATGATTTTAGAAAATCAGCTTGCCCTCAAATTAGCCGGGTTAGATTGTGAATCAAGTATTACTCAAAATCAGATTCGCTATCAGATTCAATGCTCTGGCAATCGCTTAACCATTCGCTTTCCGTTAGGCAAAATTGAGCTGAATAATGATTGAATCGTCCCTCGCTTTGGAGGACAATAATTCAATTAGCGAGGCGTTATTATGTTTACACTTTACCAATCCAACCAAATTTCATCACTGGCGGAGATGCTGGTGAAAATCCAGCAGGTAAACCCACTTGAAGATCCGTTTGAGCCGGAAACCATTTTGATCCAAAGTCAGGGAATGGCACAGTGGCTACAAATGCAGATTGCTGAATTAAACGGTGTGATGGGGAATTGCGATTTTCTCTACCCTACTACATTTTTATGGCAACAGTATCGGCTGTTGTTCCCGGAGCTGCCGAAAGAGAATATTTTTGAGCGTAGTTCGTTGGTTTGGCGGATTATGCGGTTATTGCCGAGTTGCTTGACACTATCGGAGTTTGCTCCGCTAAAGCGTTATTTAGGTGATCAACCTAATAAAGAACAGTATCAGCTTAAGCTCTATCAACTTTCTGCCAAAATTGCCGAATTGTTCGACCAATATTTGGTGTATCGCCCCCATTGGCTGGTTAGCTGGGAAGAAGGCAACTTACAAGCGATCGAAAATGAGATAAAAATTGCAACTGCCGCTAAGCCGATTGATTTTGACTTAATTCGAGCCGATATGAAATGGCAAAGCCATTTATGGCAACAGATTGTATCTGATCTGCAATCGGAATCTGATGAGCAGGTTTTTACTACCTCCCACCGTGCCTATTTGCAACAAAATTACTTCGCTAAGTTAGATGACCTTACTGAAACGGAAAAAGCCAAATTGCCAAAACGCATTTTCATTTTTGGGATTTCGTCCTTCTCGCCATTACAGTTAGCGGTGTTTAAGAAACTCAGCGAGCATTGCGATATTCACCTGTTCTTTTTTAACCCAAGCGAAAAATATTGGGGCGACAGTGTGGAAGAAAAAGTGTGGCAAAAATTGGCGTTAAGCCACAAGATTTCGCAAGACGATCTGGATAACTTATTGGCGGAGCAAAGAAATAAACTACTGAATCTTTGGGGCAAACAAGGGCGGGATTTCTTAGCTCAATTAATCGAATTTGAGCCGAATACCATTGATGTCTTTGTCGAACCAGAGGAAAACAGCAACCTCAATAAACTCAAAAAACAGATTTTCAGCTTAGAAAATGACGCCACTATTACCGATTTAACCGCCGATAATTCACTCCAAATTCATTCGTGCCACAGCCCAATGCGGGAAGTGGAAGTGTTGCATAACCAGCTCCTGAATTTGTTTGAGCAAGATAGCACTTTGCTGCCGAAAGATATTATTGTGATGTCGCCGGATATTAATAAATACGCTCCTTACATTGATGCGGTGTTTTCTCGCTACAATACTGGTAATCGGGATCCTCGCTATATTCCTTTTTCATTATCCGACCAAGCATTTACGCAGGTTGATCCGATTATCCACAGTTTCCTGCAACTGCTGGCAATGAAAGAAAGCCCGTTTAATGCCGAAGAACTGTTTGATTTACTGGAAGTGAATGCGATCCAAACCCGTTTTGGCTTTAGTACGGAAGATATTCATACCCTGCGGGTTTGGGTGAGAAATGCCGGCGTACGTTCGGGTGTAGAAATCGAGCAACCTCACTGGCAAAACTACAATTCGTGGGAAAACGGGCTAAACCGTTTATTGCTTGGCTCAAGCCTGAAAGAAGAGCAGGGGATTTGGGAAAACACCCTTGCCTTTGGGGATAGCTATGGCTTAAATGCCGAGCTGGTGGGGCGACTTGCCTCTTTTATTGAGGCTTTATTAGCGTGGGTAAACTTTCTGCAAACGCCACAGCCGTTGGCAGCGTGGCAGCAGGCAATAAAAAATTTGACTGCTGATCTGTATCAAGAAAATGCCGAAAATGCTGCATCAATTTTATTGTTGAATAATGTGAATGATCAGATTATCGAGCAAATTTCCGCAACCCATTTTTCAGACGATCTGCAAATTGAGGTTTTAGCCTTATTGTTTGAGCAGCAGCTCAGCCAACATTCACAGCAGCTTAATTTCTTGGTCGGACGGGTGAATTTTGCCACCTTGCTTCCGATGCGGGCGATTCCGTTTAAGGTAATTTGCTTGCTGGGTATGAATGAGGCAGATTTCCCTCGCCAACAACAAATCAATAGCTTTGATTTAATGCAGTACGCCCCGAAAAAGGGAGACCGTGCCAAACGTGATGATGACCGCTACTTGTTCTTAGAAGCCTTACTTTCCGCTCAGCAAATGTTTTACATCAGCTATATCGGGCAGTCGCAAAAAGACGGCAAAGAGATGCTACCGTCGATTTTGGTTTCCCAACTGTTAGATGCAATGAATGAAGCTTTAACGCCTGAATGCAAGCAACAATTAAGCGATGAAGTGGAAGTTTTGGTCAGAAAACAACCTTTAAGTGTGTTTAGCAAAAAGAATTTTACCCACCCACGAGATCACGCTTATAACGCAGAGTGGATTATCAAGCCGACTGTTGCCGTACAAGATTTTCTTAGTGAGCCTTTAACCAATGAAAGCGTGGCTTCGCTAGAACTTGATGAATTAATCTCTTTTGTACAAAACCCGATTAGGTTTTTCTTTCTAAAAGTGTTGGGGATTTCGTTTAACACTTATGATGACACCATTGATGAAAGCGAAATTTTTGAGATGTCGGGGCTGGATAACTACCGGATTTTAAACGAATTATTAACGATAAATTTAGCACAACAGCAACGTTTTTTTGCCGAAGAGCAACTCAAAGGCAATTTACCTGCTTCTTATTTTGCTCAAATTGCCACACAAGATTTGATCGGCAAAATTACCGAAATGCAAGCGGCGTTAAGCCACTATTTAGCCAGCGAAAGCCGTATTTTGAGTGTTAATCGGGAGGTTGAGCTGGAACGCCAAACCCTCACCCTAAACGGCAATATTGCCAACCTATATCAGAATGAAGTGGTGCTATGGCGAGTAGGGCATTTACGAGATAAAGACAAGATTCAGACTTGGATCTACCATTTATTATTGTGTGCCTATTTCCCTGAAAAAACGGTGAAATTCTATTACCGAGAGGGTGAGCAAGTTGGTGTGTTGAGCTTTGAAACCGTCTCGCAGATAGAGGCATTATCGCAATTAAGCATTTATTTGAATGCTTATTTGGACGGATTATCGCAAGCCCAGTTAGTGATCTACGACCGAATTGAGGAATATCTCAAAGGTGATGGCACAAACAGCGAACAAGTTCTTATCGATTTAGCAGAGAAAGATGAGCGAGACGGCAGCTATCTCCATCGGCTTCTCGCTCAAACTAAAGAGCTGGATTCTCAAGCGATTCACCAACGTACTCAAAGCTGGTTTAGCTTAATGAATCAGAAAATAGCGAAAGGCGATTAACTACAAGCGGTCGTTTTTGGCTGAAAATTTGCAAAATGAGAAGGCGAATAATAATTCGCCTACCTATAAAAATAGAATTTTTTCCGTATTTTACTGTCAATTTATTACTACAATGCTAATTTCAAAAGGAGATGTATGAAATTATCTTTTCTTACCCAATTCGTTGCAGCGGCTTTTGCCCTCAATGTGATGACTTACCCTGCATTTGCGGAAGTTGCAAAAAATTCTGAAAAAACGACCGCTAGTCAACCCCAATCCCAACTCGGTTTTGAGCTGATTAAACAGAGCATTAACAAAAGCCCGAATGATAAAGCGATTTATCAAGGTATTAAACTTGATAATGGAATGGAAGTGCTACTGATTTCCGACAGTCAAGCGAATAAATCGTTGATGTCTGCCATTATTCCGATTGGCTCAATGGATGACCCGATTTCTCAGCAAGGTTTAGCCCACTATCTTGAGCATATGATCTTGATGGGCTCGAAAAACTATCCGGAAACCAACAGCTTAGACGGTTTTTTAACCAAAAATGGCGGTATGAATAATGCCTCGACTGCTTCTCACCGCACGGCGTATTATCTACAAGTCAATAACGAAGCCTTTAGCGAAGCGGTAACACGACTGGCGGATACGTTAGCTTTCCCGTTATTGCTGGAAACCAACGCCAAGAAAGAGGTTAATGCGGTCAATGCGGAGATGGTGCGAGCTAAATCGCACGATGGGCATTTATTGCACAGTGTTAATTTAGCCACCGCAAACCCGGCTCATCCTGCTACCAAATTTGCGGTAGGCAATAAAGAGACGTTATCTGACAAGCCGGATAGCAAATTACAAACCGAGTTGGAGCAATTTTATAAACAGCATTATTCTGCGAATCTGTTTAAAGTGGTGCTTTATTCCAATCAATCGATTGAGCAGATGGCAAAATTGGCAGCCAACACTTTAGGCAAAATGGAAAACAAACATTTCAGCATACCGCAAACCGCTGAGCCACGTTATCGTGATGAGGACAAATCGGTATTTATTCAATATAAGCCGGTGAAATCCAACAAAATGTTAGTCATTGGCTTTGATTTTCCGAATGACGAAATGCAGTTTAAGCACAAAACCGGTAAATATATTGCTTATATGTTAAACAATAATACCGACGGCACGCTTTCGGATTACTTGATTAAACAGGGGTTGTCTGACGGCGGTATTGAGGCGGTTAGCAGTGCCAATATCGGGCGGGATCGAGGCTCGTTTGACATCTATATTGAACTGACAGACAAAGGTTTGAGCGAGCAAGATCAAATTATTTCATTGGTTTTCCAACAAATTGAGAAGATCAAACAAGAAGGCATTCAAGAGAGCTATTTTAGCGAAGTGAAAGAGAGCCTGAAGCAGGATTTCCAACATTTGCAAGTGGAAAAAAATATGGATTTCGTGGAATTTATTGCCGATCAAATGCTCCATTTCCCGTTAGAACACGTTATCGATCAGCCTTATCTGACCGAAACAATGGATAACGAGGCAATTAAAGCAAAATTGGCGGCAATGAATATTGATAATGCCCGCATTATGTTAGTCAGCGATACTGCCAAAACCGACAAGAAAACCCCTTATTTTGAAGCAGGTTATTCGGTGGCAAAAATCACGCAAGAACAAAAGCAAAAATGGCTGGATTTCAGTAAAAATCCACAGCTCAATTTGCCTGAATTGAACCCGTATTTCACTACCGATTTTACCTTAAACAAGGTCGAAACCGGCTTAACTAAACCGAAATTGATTAACGACCAAGCGGGGAATTTAATCTATACAATGCCGAGCGTGTATTTTACCAATGAACCGAAGGCTAAAATCGGCGTTGGCTTTAATATTCGCCCGAGAAAAGATGACTTAAAGAGCCTGACCGCAGCGTCTATTTTGGGTTATATGAACAATTTAGCCCAAACCAAGTTAGATTTTCAGTCTTCGGTGGCGGGTATGAATTTAAGTTTAGCTCCGGCGGCAAACGGTTTAGCCTTAAGTGCAGAGGGTTATACCCAAAATCTGGCTAAATTAATGCTAGACAGCGTAAAACAGTTCAGCCGCTTTGAGTTTAACGAAGACGTGTTGGCACAGGCTAAACAACGTTTGCACCAAGAGCTGGATCGTAACGAAAAAGAAAACAGCCTTAATCAAGCTAATGCAGCATTAAGCCGTTTTGCCTCTTACCCTTATTTTGATGTGCCGAAACAGCGTGAGATGATTGATAGCATTACCCTTGCGGATATTGAGCAACTACGCCAGCGAATTTTGCAGCAGAGCAGCGGCTTTAAGTTGTTATCGGTGGGGAATTTGTCGGCTGAGCAGGTTTCTGCTCTGGCAGAGGATTTACAAGCGGTCATAAAAAACCAAAAATCTGCAAATGCTACCGGACAGTATGTGGATGTGAGTACCAGTCAGCGTAAGATTAATGTGATTAAAAGCGTGCCGAATGAAGATAATGCGTTGCTAATGGCATTTATGCCGAACGGCTATAACGAGCTGGAAAGCCTTACTCGAGCCAAATTGCTCAGAAGCATTATTTCCCGTTGGTATTTTGATGATTTGCGTACTGATAAGCAACTAGGCTATGTGGTTTATGCGACAGATAATATCATCGGGAAAACCGCCGGTATCCAGTTTATGGTACAAAGCCCGAATACCACACCGGCAGGGATTTTAGAGCATAACGAACGTTTCTTTACACAAAGTTTCGAACGTTTAAAAAATCTATCTGATGAGGAATTTGGAAAATATCGTGATAGCCTAGTGGAAAAACTGCAATATAAACCGGAGTCTTTAGCGGAAGAGTTTTCTGAGTTCGGTTCAGACTTTAGCAGAAATAACCCGAAATTTGACCGCTTGCAACAGGTGATCGAATTAACCAAAGCACTCACCAAAGCAGATATTGTGGCATTTTACCAAAAAGCTGTGATTGAAAAGCAAGGCTTCGTGTTTGTCAGCCAAGCTGTCGGCACCAAAACCAAAGCTGAAGACGTTGCGAAATTTGACGGTTTTGAACAGATCGAAAGCATTGAAAAGCTACAACGAGAGTTTGAGATTAAGGATTATTAGAGAGTTATTAGAGAGAGTTAGGGGCGAAAAATTTTCGCCCCTCATTTTTTAATCCACAATTTTCACCGGATATAAGTAAGTATATCCGAACGGACTTTGTTTGTAGCCTTCAACACGTTTGCTGGTTGGGGCAAAGTTAATTGAGTGAGCCACGTTAATCCACGGAGCTTGCTCTCTTAAGATAACCTGTGCCTGCTCGTATAACTTAGTACGTTCTGCTTTATCAGATGAGACTAATGCTTTTTCTAATAACGCATCTAACTCAGGGTTAGTAAAGCGAGCATAGTTACTGTTGCCGATATTTGGCGTGCCGAATAGTGGCGATAAGAAGTTATCCGGATCGCCGTTATCGCCCGACCAACCGTAAGTTCCGGCGGTTAATTCACCGGCTTTGGTACGCTTGATGTAATCACCCCATTCATAGGTGACTAATTTTGCTTTTACGCCGATTTTTTCCCAGTCGGCTTGAATAATTTCAGACATACGGCGTGGGTTCGGGTTAGAAGCACGCACCACAGGCTGCACCCATAATTCGGTTTCAAAACCGTTCGGGAAGCCTGCTTCAGCTAATAGTTGCTTCGCTTTTTCCACGTTATATTCTGAATCCGCTAAGCTGTCGTTATAGCCCCAAATGGTTGGCGGAAGTGGGTTTTTCGCCGCAAAACCGTTACCTTGGTAAACTACATCAATAATCGCTTTTTTATCCACTGCTAAGTTTAACGCTTGGCGAACTTTCACGTTATCAAACGGAGCTTTTTCGGTATTGAATGCCACATAAGCAATGTTCAAACCCGGTTGAGAAAGTAAATTGATTTTCGGATCATTTTTCATTTTCTCAATGTCGGTTGCATTTGGGAAGTCCATTAAATCACATTGACCGGATTGTAATTTCGCATAACGGGTTGTTGCATCCGGCACGATCTCAAAAATCAAACGGTCAATGTCAGGCTTACCTTTCCAATACTCTTTGTTTGCTACATAACGACTGGCTTGGTCTAGCACATAACCGCTAAACACAAACGGACCTGTGCCGATTGGCGTGGTATCTACCGCTTCAGGTATGCCGGCTTTCATCATTTTATCCGCATATTCCGCCGAATAAATGGAGGTGAAATCCATACCAAGGCTGGATAAGAATGACGCATCACGTTTGGTTAAGGTAATACGAACGGTGCTGTCGTCCACTTTTTCCACCGATTTCAATAATGTCGGGAATTTCATTGCGTTGAAATACGGATAAGTGCCGTTAGAGACGGTGTGATACGGATGATTTTTATCTAACTGACGGTTAAATGAAAATACTACATCGTCCGCATTCAATTCACGGCTTGGAGTGAAGTCTTTGTTTGAATGGAATTTCACGCCTTTGCGTAATTTAAAGGTGTAAGTTAAGCCGTCTTCGCTGATTTCCCAGCTTTCTGCCAATGCCGGTTCAATATCGGTTGTACCCGGCACAAATTCCACCAAGCGGTTGTAAATTTGTTGCGAGCTGGCGTTATAAGATAAACCGTCCATCATTAAAATCGGGCTAAAACCGGTTGGCGAACGGCTAACGCAGTTTACAAAGGTTTTCTCGGTTTGCGGTTTTGCTGCTGCCGCAGTAGGTTTATTTTCGTTGCTTTTATCATCGCAAGCCGCTAGAGCTAATACCGCTAAAACGCTTGCACTAATTTTGGTTAACGTTGGAAATTTCATATTATTCTCCGCTTAATCTTAGGATTAACTTACGAAGATTACCTTTTCCACAATGAGGAGTAAAGAACAAAAAGCATTTTGTTATAACGAAATGATATAAAAAATAAAGTACGGATGCTTATTTTTCAAAATTTCAGATAAGAAAGGAAAGATAGTAGCTAATTCTTAAGATAACCCTATTTTAAACGTGTATATAAAACCTTCATATACAAATAATTCTCATTAGCTAATTGATAGCAATTCTCAATAGTGTTATATTATTGCTCTACCTTATACCTAAAAAGAGGAGTAAGAATGCAACTTTCTAAACTATCCCTTGCGATTACTGTTAGTTTATTCTCTGCAAATATTTTTGCAAATCAATCCATAGAATTAGATACCGTCAACGTCATTGCCACCCGTGATCCAAGTAAATTTGCTGATACGCCACAAAAACAAACTAAAGATGCACTTTTGGTAAAACAAGCGACGAGTGTGGCGGTGGCATTAAAAGCGTTGCCGAATGTGGATGTGCAAGGAGGGGCCCGTGCGATTGCGCAGAAGCCGTCTATTCGTGGGTTGAGCGATAATCGTGTTGTGCAGGTGATTGACGGAGTGCGTCAGAATTTTGATTTGGCTCACCGTGGTTCTTATTTTGTGCCGATGTCATTGATTCAAGAAATTGAAGTAATCAAAGGCCCAAGCAGTTCGTTGTGGGGGAGCGGTGCCTTAGGTGGTGTGGTGGCAATGCGCACACCGAATGCGTTGGATTTATTGAAAAATAATGACAAATTCGGGGCAAAAATCCGTCAAGGTTATCAAACGGCGAATAATCTTTCCGAAACCGAAGCCTCGGTGTTTGCAGCAAATGATCGGTTTGATGCCTTGCTGAGTGGTTTCTACAATAATGCTGACAATTTGCGTAGTGGTGAAGGCAGGGAGCTGAATAACACCGGCTATAAGCAAGCCGGTGGCTTGGTAAAATTCGGTTGGCAACTGAATGAGGCAAACCGTGTGGAGCTTTCACACCGTGAGAGCCAATTTAAGCAAACAGCACCAAGTAACAATGATGTCGAAAATCAATTTACCACTGCAGACATCAACGCCAAAATTGCGGCGTGGCACGCAGCCAATCCGCCTTCAACACCGAATTTCTTTGCGAAATTAGCGGCATTTTATGGCGGTTTGGGCGCACAATTTGGTAGCGTGAGTTATTTGAGCGATCAAAAAATTAACGATAAAAGCACCGCACTTAACTACTATTTCAACCCGAGCAATCCTTATGTCAATGCGCAAGTGACAGTCTATCAAAACAGCACCACGGAAAAAGAGCAACGTAAAGTGAGTGGTGTGGAAGATCGAACCAAATTAACCACGCGCGGCATCAATCTGCGTAACCATTCCGAATTGCCTTGGTTCTCGTTGGTCTATGGTGTGGATTATATGCAGGATAAAGCCGACACCGAGCGTGGCACAAACAATAGTGATGCCCGCTATCGTTCTAATCCGTATCAAGCAAAATCCAATACGACAGGTGCATATTTAATCGCCCATATTCCGCTTTGGGGCGAAAAACTGCTGTTCTCGCCGAGTGTACGTTATGACCGTTTCAACACCTCAAGCGAGGCGGTGAAATACCAAGACAGCCATTGGTCGCCGGCGGCAAAATTGACATGGAAAGCGACAACTTGGTTAGATTTTACCGCAAAATATAATGAAGCCTTCCGTGCGCCTTCAATGCAAGAGCGTTTTACAGGCGGTTCGCACTTTGGTACTCAAGGACAGGGCGGTGCACCGATTATCAATATTTTTGTACAAAACCCGAATTTACGTCCTGAAACTGCGAAAAATAAAGAGATCACTGCCCATGTGCATTTTGATGATCTGATCACACAAGGGGATAAATTCAGCGTTGAAGCCACTTATTTCCGTAACGATGTGAGGGATTTCATCAATCTTCAACTTTACAAAGCCAATCCGGCAAGCCCGATGGAAGTGATTCCAACCCGTTCGCAATATCGCAATGTAACCAACGCACGATTAAGCGGTGTGGAGTTACAAACCCAATATCAAACCGAGCGTGTTACGTTCTTGGCAAACTACGGCTCAACCAAAGGTAAAGATAAAGACAGCGGAGAAGCCTTGTCGAACATTGCTGCAAGCAAAATCGGCTTTGGGGTCAATTATGCCGTGGTGCAAGACAAATTCACGGTGGGGGCAAACGTAACCCGTTATCAAGCACAACATCGTGTGCCGAAAAACCACGGTGTGACTTACCAAGGCTATACGCTGACCGATCTACACGCCACTTACGCCCCATTAAAAGGCGAATGGAAAAACCTGCGTTTAGACTTGGCGGTTGAAAACCTATTCGATAAAAAATACCAACCGGCATTCAGCTTAATGGAAGGCAGCGGTCGTAATGTGAAACTCAGTGCGGCTTACAGCTTCTAATGTCTTTAACGGAAGACGGCACAAGCGGTCGTTTTCCGGTTATTTTTTGCAATATTAAAAGGGAGTTACTATGAAATTTTATCCGTCGCTGATCGCAAGTGCGGTCAGTTTTGCCGTTGTTTTGAGTGGACAAGCGGCAGCGAATGTGCCGGATGCCGGCTCGTTACAGCGTGAATTAGACCAACGTCAAGCTCAACAAAAAGTCAAACCGAGTGGCGAATGGTTTAATCAAGCGGCAAAAGCACCTTATACCGCAACGGACGGTCAAGAACTGACATTTCCATTAACTCAGGTACAAGTTTTTGATTGGACCAACCAAGAAATCTCTACCCCGGAATTAGCCCCGATTTTGGCAAACTATGTGGGTAAAGCGGTTTCGCTGACCGATTTAAGCAACTTGGCAAATGAGATCACCGAGTTTTATCGCAGCCACAATTATCTGGTGGCAAAAGCCATTTTACCGCCACAGGAAATTGAACAAGGTAAGGTGAAAATCCTGTTGTTTAAAGGCAATGTCGGTGAAGTGCGGTTACAAAATCAGAGTGCTTTAAGCGATAAATTTGTTGCACGCCTTGCCAACACCACAGTGAATGGTTCGGAATTTATCCTAAAAGACGAGCTGGAAAAATTTGCCCTCACGATGAATGATGTTCCCGGGGTGAATACCGGCTTGGAGCTTTCTGCCGGTAAGCAAGCAGGCGAGGCGAATTTGCTGATTAAGCTCCAAAATGCCGAGCGTTTCTCAGGCTATGTATCGGCAGATAACCAAGGCAATAAAAATACCGGACGTTACCGTTTAGCCACAGGGATAAAAGCCAATAATCTGATAGGTTGGGGCGATGAGTTGAAAGTGGATTTGATGAGTTCCAACAACGCTAATTTAAAAAATGCGCGTTTGGATTATTCGAGCTTGATTGACGGCTACGCTACCCGTTTGGGCTTAACGGCGAATTATCTCGACTACGAATTAGGCGGCAACTTTAAAGCCCTGCAATCCCAAGGGCATACTCACAATCTTGGGGCTTATGTGTTGCACCCGACAATCCGCTTGCCGGATTTTCGGTTAAACACCAAAGTCAGCTTTAATCATCAACGTTTAACCGACAAACAACAAGCGGTCAATGTGGCACAAAAACGCCAAGTAAACAGCTTAACGGTGGGCATTAACGGGTCGTGGAATTCGCTTAAAGACGGCACAAGCTATTTCTCTCTGTCTGCCTTGTTCGGCAATTTAGCTAACCACACCAATGAGCAAGCGCATTATGTGGCAACAGATTTTCAGCCCAAATCCCGTTTTACGGTCTATCAATACAGCCTGTCTCACGAACAAGCGCTGCCAAAATCCTTTGCCTTCAACCTTGGCGTGAATGGGCAGTTTGCGGATAAAACCCTCGACAGCTCACAAAAAATGTTACTGGGCGGTTTATACGGCGTGCGTGGTCATCAAGCCGGTGTCGCTTCGGTGGACGAGGGGCATTTAGTGCAAACCGAACTCAAGCATTATTTACCGCTCTTTTCCAAAAGCCTGCTGACCAGCTCGGTCTTCTATGATTATGGGTGGGGAAAATACTATAAACATAGCGGATTTTTGGCGCGTGGTGTAAACAATAGCGTGAAATTACAGAGTATCGGAGCAGGGCTTTCGCTCTCTGAAGCAGGCAGTTATGCCATTAACGCCAGTGTTGCCAAACCGCTGGGTAAAAAAATCGAGAATGCAGATAAACACCAATTCTGGTTCTCCGCCATCAAAACCTTTTAAGGAGACAATTTATGTTTAAACGTAATGCAATTTCTCTCTGCATTTTGACCGCTTGCAGCGGTTTAGCCTATGCCAATACAGCAGATTTGCCGCAAGGTGAAACGGTGCGTGTCGGGGCGGCAACGATTGATCGCACAACCGATAAAATGACCGTGAATCAATCCAGTAATAAAGTACAAATTGATTGGAACAGTTTTGATATCGGTAAGAATAAAGAAGTGGAATTCAAACAACCGACAGAGATGGCGGTGGCATATAACCGTGTTACCGGCGGAAACGCCAGCCAAATTCAAGGCAAGCTGACGGCAAACGGCAAAGTGTATTTAGCCAACCCGAACGGTGTGCTCATCACCAAAGACGCGGAAGTGAATGTGGGCGGTTTGTTAGTGACCACAAAAGATTTAGAAAAAATCAGCGAGAACGGCAATAAAGATAAATTTAGCCGTAAATTACAGAAAGAAGGCAAAATTCTTAACCAAGGTAAAATTACGGCCAAAGGCGAGCGGGCTTTTGTGGTATTGGTGGGCGACGATGTGGCTAATGAAGGGGAAATTAACGCCAAAAATTACTACCACAAAGAAACGAAAAAAGTCACCGAATGTTATGACGATCCTTGGAGCTGGGGAAAACGATGCTACGATTTTGATAAAGAAATCGTGAAAAGCACCAGTGGCGAAGTGCATTTATCCTCCGGAGAAAATGTTACCTTTACCTTAAGCGACCGCTATATTGATGTGGTGTTAGACGATAATACGGTCAATAGCATTATCAAAAATGACGGGGCAATCATCGCCAATGGTGACATTACCCTCACTGCCAAAGGGCGAAATCAAGCCTTAGACAGCTTAATTATCAATAACGGCGTATTACAAGCCAATAAGGTGCAAAATAAAAACGGCACGATCATTTTATCTGCCGGTGAAACCCAATTACACGAAAAAAGCCAGATTAAAGGTGAGAAAGTGAGCTTTGCCGAAGCTTCCTATTACGGCCCGAAAGAAAACATCAAAGTGGTGTCCAAAACAGGCTCAAAAGTGACCGCACCTGTGATCGATTTCAAAGGCAAAACCGTGAATACTCAAGGCAATTTTGGTCGTGAAGACAGCACAGAGCATTACAATGATGAACTCAAAACATTGCGTACAGTGGTAAATATTGAAGTGCCGAATACGGAAGATATTCGCATTGCCGATACCGACAACGGCGGTAGCGGTTCCTTTATACAAGCGGGTGCTTTAGGCTCATTACTTGCAAATAACGGTCGAGTGAATGTACAGGGCAAAGGCTTTGATATCTCAGGCAAGTTAAATGTGGATGCCTTTAAACAAACGGATTCCGTGCTGAAATTCATCAATCAGGCGGGTATCCATATCCACAACGCAGATATTCACTCAAACGGGCGTTTATTTGTGCTGACCAACCTCCCGAATGACACGGATTTCCAATCGAATATCCGCATTACCGACAGCAAAATCAACCTAGGAAACGGTGCAATAGGCTTTGGTCGCAGTGCAAAACGTTGGGAAATGCACGATGTGGTTCGACGTGCCGATACGGAACTGCGTAAAAAATTCAATCTGGATATGAAAAACGTGGAATTAAACCAAGTGGATGATTTTGTGGTGGCGGGCGGTTTCCAACAAGTTAATTTGGATAACGTGAAAGCCCGTGGCAAAACCAACTTCTATCTGGATTCCGGCAACTCCCGCGTGTTTGTCGATGAGAAGATTTATGAATATGGCGTAACCGATATTGAAAAACGCACCCAATTGGCGAATTTAGACCAGCGCAGAAAACGTTGGAATTCGGATAACTATGATGAGACCGATCTCAACTGGGAATACAACCAACGCTTTGACGGCTTTGCAGCAAAACACAATCACCGCGCGCCGATTGCCGATACGGAAATCAATATTGCCCATAGTGATATCAGCTTAGATAACGGTTTTGTGCATTTAATGGCAGAAAAAATCAATCTGGACGACAGCAAAATCAATATCACCTTCAACCAAGACAACAGCTTAGATGAAAGTACCCAAATCAACCGCTTAGGACTAAACGGCAAAGTGTCGATGAAAAACAGCCATATTAACGTAGTGGGCGATGAAAAAGACGGTATCTCGCCGGCTCGCCATTATGCCACGATGTTCTTAGTGGGGGAGCTGCTTGGTGAAAAGAGTTCTATTTTCCTCAAATCCCACCAAGGTGCAGTATTGAGAACCGACAGCAATGTTAAAATTGCCGGTAAAAACAGCAAAGACGACCTCAAAATTACCGCCATTACCACCGGTAAAAAAATGGGCAATGAAATCATCGGAGCGGACGGCTTGCCAACCTCGGAAGATAACGACGCCAACGCCAGCAATACCGCCTTTGCTATCGGCTATGAACCTAACGCTACGACTATCGTCGAAAATGCAAGCATTACCGCATTAGCACCAAACGGCGGCTTGGCATACACCGGCACGTCTAAAACCCAAATTGACGCGAAGGATAATGCTACCTTTACCTTCTTTGAAAAACCTCGAGCCGGCTATGACAAATTGCTTGGCGACATCAAAGGTAACCCCGATAAATTAACCCCACGCGATTTCGCCCGTTTATACGACAACATTAAAGGCATCAAAGCCAGCAGCCTATCCGAACAACAGCTTGGCCAGGCAGATACCGCGAAGAAAACCAGCGAACACACCTTAGCAAACAGCCTAGACGTAGAAAATTTGGTTTCAGTGACAGTGTGTGATGAGCAGAATAAGTGTGAGGAGCGTATGTTAGGTAACAAAAATACCAATGCTAAAGTTATTGTCGGAGATATCAAATTTGAGTAGCGTTGAAGAAAGTGGTAGAAGCTCAGACTTGATCTGATAAAGCACTCTAAAAAGTGAGAGTTTCCCGTTTAGAATATGAGTGTCAAAATTCAATCTAAACAAAAAGGAAACTCTCATGTTTTATTACTTACAATCCCCTCATTAAACACAAGACCGGTTTATTAAATTTAGCAGAAGAACCGGGCAATATCTCTCAAGCCTGCAATGTGGTGGGTATGAGCCTAGATACATTCTATTGCTATCAACAAGCGGTTATTTTTGGCAACTAATTTGCAAAAAAACAATAAAATCCGACCGCTTGTAGAGGGTTAATCCGCCCTTAGTGAAATTTCACCGATGCCGAAATAGCGGAGGTTGTCGCCCTGTTTTAGAATGAGTTCGCCCTGCTCGTTAATGCCTTGCGAAATGCCGTGGATTTCTTCGGCTTCGGTAATGAGCTTAACCGCTTTATGGCGGAAAAGGTCGAAACTTTGCCAGCGTTCGGCATAATGAGCGAAGCCGACAAGCGGATAAATTTTGAGATTTTTTTGCAATTCATAGGCTAAACGGCAAACCAATTCGTTGCGGTTGAAATGATATTGCGATAAATCTGCCCACGCTTGCGTCACAATATTTTCATCCACTTTTGCCATTCCTAGGTTCAGCCCAATGCCGATAACCACATCTAAACCATTGCGATTGGCTTGGGTTTCCAACAAAATGCCCCCCATTTTTTTGCCTTGGTAATAAATGTCATTCGGCCATTTAATTTGAATATCTTTTACATTTTGAGCAGTAAGGCTTTCCGCAATGATCAAGGCTACCACTAAACTTAAGGGCGGTAAATCTGCCGCCTGCTCCATCGGGTAATGCCATAAAATCGAGAAATAGAGATTTTCACTCTCGGGCGAATACCAAGTTCGACCTCGTCTGCCACGTCCGGCAGTTTGTTTTTCAGCGAGGCAAACCGTGCCGTTTTCCAAACGTTGGTGATGAGTGAGCAAATATTCATTGGTTGAATCAATTTCATCGAACACAACGGCTTGCCCGCAAATTAACGCATTTTGGATTTGAGCTTGGTTAAGTTTCATTATGTCCCCACTTAGCGAGTGATTTTTTCGCTATCGACCTCGCCGTTCTTGCCGATAAAACGCACTTCAGGCTGAATTTCTACCCCAAATTTTTCTCTCACTCTCTGGCGAACGGTTTTGGCTAACGCCAAAACATCTTGCCCTGTTGCATTTTCTTTGTTAATCAGCACTAAGGCTTGCTGGGTATGTACCGCCGCTCCGCCAATTTGTAAGCCTTTCAGCCCGGTTTGGTCAATCAACCAACCTGCGGCTAATTTTACCGAACCATTAGCTTGAGGATAGTGAGGAATGGTTGGGAATTTGGTTTGTATTGGTGCAAATTGTTCGTTTGAAATCACCGGATTTTTAAAAAAGCTGCCGGCATTGCCAAATTCATCAGGGTTAGGCAATTTTGAGGAGCGAACCGCACAAACTTCATCAAAAATCTGTTTTGGCGTAACGGTTTCCGGATTGAGTTGGGCTAATGATCCGTAACTTAGCACCGGTTTCCACGCTTTGGCTAGCTTTAAGCCTACCGAGATAATCGCAAATTCATCACGGTATTGGTGTTTAAACACACTTTCACGGTAGCCAAATTCGCACTCGGATTTGGATAGCTTAAAGCGTTCGCCGGAACGTAAATTTAACACTTCCACGAAATCACACAGCTGTTCAAATTCCACCCCGTAAGCCCCAATATTTTGAATTGGAGCAGAGCCGGCGACACCCGGAATTAACGCCAGATTTTCAATGCCGGCAATATTGTGTGCCAACGTCCATTTAACCAATTCGTGCCAGTTTTCCCCACCTTGAACGTGCAAATAGTGGAAATGTTCGTCTTCGTGGTGCGTAATCCCTTTGAGTTTATTTACTAACACCACACCGTCAAAATCCTCTAAAAACAAAACGTTAGAGCCTTGCCCGAGAATCAAGATTGGCAGTTGAGCGTTAAAGGCTTTTTGCCATTCGCTCAATAGCTGTTCGACTGTGGTAAATTCAATAATTTGGGTCGCTTTTGCAGGCAAATGGAAAGTGTGAAAAGGGGTTAAGCTATGTTTCATCATCAAATTAGTTAGTTAAGAAGTGGAAATAACAAGCGGTGATATTTTTACAAAATTTTGCAATTAAGATTTTGGGCAGGCACAGGATCTGCCCCTACATTCAGAATTACCTTGCCCCATATACCACAATGGTTTTGCCGTGAGCAGAAATTAAGCCTTCGTCTTCCAACATTTTCATAATGCGTCCAACGGTTTCACGGGAACAACCGACCATTTGCCCGATTTCTTGGCGGGTAATTTTGATCTGCATACCTTCCGGGTGAGTCATTGCATCCGGCATTTTAGCTAAGTTGAGCAAGGTTTGAGCAATGCGACCGGCAACGTCTAAAAAGGCAAGATTACCGACTTGGCGTGAAGTTTGACGTAAACGGCGAGCCATTTGTGCCGATAAATACATTAAAATATCGGGGTTTAAATGGACTAGTTGTTTGAATTTTTTATAGGAAATTTCCGCAATTTCACAAGGATCTTTAGTGCGGACGTAAGCGGTACGTTGTTGGACTTTTTCTTCAAATAAACTTAATTCACCGACAAACTCACCTGTGCCTAAGTTAGTTAAGAGCATCTCTTTGGTTTCATCATCTTTGATGTAAACCGACACTGAGCCATTCACGATGTAGAAAAGTGATTCTGCATCTTCACCGGCGTGAATGAGTGTATATTTCGCCGGATAACGATGGATATGACAATGGGTTAAAAACCACTCCACCGCAGGGTCGTGAATAGAGGGCGGAGGAGTTACATTTTCCAGAGGAGCTGTTGAAAGTGTCATATCTTGCATAGTATTTCCTATAACTCTTATACTAGGTTAAATTTTTAGAATTTTAACACGAAATTAAAGGTTAGCCTAAAAAAGATTTTTTGTCTTTAATATCAAGGCTTTCGTGTAATTCCGACCAAACAATCACCACTTTATCTGCCTTAAGTTGTGTGAGTAATCGTTCTCTTTTTTCTGCCAGAGAAAGTTCCCTTTCCCCGTAGTCTGTGCCTTCTCGTAAAATGAAGGAATCTAAAATATTATGTAAGGTTGATTCTTCGAGTTCTTGCCAAGGTATAATCATAATTAATCAAATAAAGGCTTAATAAATGCCCACTGTTTTTCAAAATGTTGGTGTTGGTTATAGCTGAAATTAGAACGAACCAAGCGTAAAAATTGCCCTTCGCAGAAATTCACTAAATAACCGGCTAAGGCTCTTTCGTCTTCAAAGCTCTTGCGTTCACGCAGTTTACTAAGTTGCAAAATATTGGCAAATTGTAACTCCAAGTTATCAAAGAATTTTGCCACTCGAGCTTTGAGCAGCTCCTCTTCAAACATCAAGGCGTGTCCGGTCAGGATGCGGGTAACGCCCGGGTTTTTGCGAGCAAATTCTAAAATCACATATAAAATTGCTCGCACCGAATTGGCACTGCTGTCTTGGCGTTTATTGGCGTGAATATAGCTGGTGAGGGTCTGCTCGATTTTCTCGATTAACGCTTCAAACATCTTGGTTTTACTTGGGAAATAGCGATACAACGCCCCCTCCGACACCCCCACCGCAGTGGCTAAACGCTCGGTAGTGATACGCTGCATTCCCTCTTCAGAATTTAACAAGCTGATTAACACTTCCAACACTTGTTGGCGGCGTTCCACCACTGATTTTTTCGGCATTTTAATTTTAGGTTCTGTCATTGCCAATCCTATTATTGCTTACCTGAATGCCCAAAACCGCCTTCGCCACGGTCGGTCTGCTCAAACTCTTGCACAATGTTAAAACTTGCCTGCACCACCGGCACAAAGACTAACTGAGCAATACGGTCGCCCACGTTCACGGTAAAATCAGCTTGGCTACGGTTCCAAAGCGACACTTTCAGCTCGCCTTGGTAATCGCTATCGATCAAGCCGATTAAGTTGCCTAGCACGATCCCGTTTTTATGCCCTAAACCTGATCTTGGTAAGATCACCGCCGCCAAATTCGGATCGGCGATATAAATTGAAATCCCCGTTGGGATCAACACCGTTTCACCCGCTTTTACCGTCAGCGGCTCGTTGAGCATCGCCCGTAGATCCAAGCCTGCCGAGCCTTCGGTCGCATACGCAGGTAATGGAAATTCATTGCCGATACGGCTATCTAAAATTTTTAAATCAATTTGTTTCATTCTTTTTCCTTTTTGTAAATTTTTAAAACTATATTATTCAGTTATAAAAGGTTTTAATTGTATCGTTCCAAGTGGAAGTTCAGTCAATATTTCCCAGCTTGTGTTGTGGTAAAATCGAAATAAACTTGCAACGTTTTCAACGTAGCTTGAATTAAATTTACCTTCTAATGGCTTTATTCCTCCAGTAAAATGAATTATATGTGGAATATAATTTGGCGAAATTTTTTGCTGGGCAATATCATCTAATAAATGTTCTGTCTGATAATTATATTTTCGATCTAACTCAATCCAATTATATTGAAAGCAGTAATTAAGAATATCTTGATCCCCAAATGGTAAATTTTCTTTAAATCTCTCAGTAAGCTGTATAAATGGTTGCTTACTAAAATGCTTTGCATTTAGATAAAATACACCAGCATTGAAATAGTTTTTGTAAATATAGGGATGATTTTTTAGTTTGTTTACATAAGGATCAGCAATTGCAGCAATACTTCCAAAAGAAAAATCTAGGTTTGTAAATGGATCCGTAATATTTCCATTAACCACAAGATCGCAATCTAAATAAATCCAATATGGGCTATCGCTGTGTTCAAATAGTTCTTCAATATAATATCGTAGGTAAGTTGAATTAGTAATATAGCCGTTGGAGTTAAAATTTGCTAAATTATTTGAATCTAAATAGCCAAGTCTTAATGTGGAATATCTATTTTCTAAATAGGGGCGTAATGTTTCTATCCAGTGGTGAGAAATATCGCCAGTACTCAATATAAAAATAGATAAATGATTATGATGAGCTAATAGTGATTTTAAGGCAATCTCTAAATATGGCAGGTAGTTTTTATCTGCTGAAAATACAATATTATACTTTTTCATTTTGATCTTTGACCATATTTTTCTCTTCTTGCACAATTCGTTCACCGATTTTCCAATAGGCTTCGACCATTGCCGAATTCACGGCTTGATACGCCTTTTGGCGAGCAGATAAAAGAATATGTTTAATGTCGTTGATATACTGATTTGACGTAAGTTGCATAATTTTCATCCTATTACCCTTAAGATTTCACAAGGTAGCCAGCCAATTTCGTTTTCTCTTTTGACAATTGCCCATTGGTAATGTAGTTCAAGGAATTCTACTCTCTCGCCTTGTGCTGCAACAAGTTCCGTTGGGTTATAATCGCATATCAATTTATCTTCGCTAATAAAATGGCTTGGCACAAAGGTTTTCCAACCGTCAATTTCACAGGCAAACCAGTTTGGGTAGTTTACACATTCACTCCCTAATCGAACGGCAGTACCAGCTGAGAATGTAGGAAATTTCCCTTCGCCTTGATGAAAATGGCTAACCAGTAATTTCATTATTTTTCTCGATAATGTTTTACAATTTCCTGTACCAAACTTTCTGCCAATTTGCTTTTATCCGCCAGAGGAAGCGTTTTTTCACCATTTTTCCAGAACAAATGCAACGCATTTTGATCCTGCCCGAACACTTGTCCGCCTGAGACATCATTGGCACAAATCATATCCAGATTTTTGCGTTCGAGTTTCGATTTAGCGTACTCCGCCACATTTTGCGTTTCTGCGGCAAAACCAACCACAAAAGGGCGATTTTCGGCAAGATTGGCGACGTTAGCGATAATATCGGGGTTTTTTACCAATTTTAGCGTGAGTTCATCATTGGCATCGGTTTTCTTAATTTTTTGGTCAGAGACTGCCGCCATTCGGTAATCGGCAACCGCTGCACAGCCAATAAAAATCGCAGATTTTTGGGCAAATTTGACCGCTTGTTGCTCCATCTCAACCGCAGATTCCACATTAATTCGTTCCACATTTTTCGGCGTTGGTAAATTCACCGGACCGCTAATCAACGTAACCTTTGCTCCACGTTCGGCAAAGGCATTAGCAATCGCGTAGCCCATTTTGCCGGAGCTGTGGTTGCTGATATAACGCACAGGGTCAATTGCCTCACGAGTCGGTCCGGCGGTAATGGTTACATTTAAGCCCTCTAAATCTTGATTGTTGGAGAAATGAGCCAACACCGCTTGGTAAATTTCTTCAGGCTCAGACATTCTGCCAGCCCCCACATCACCACAGGCTTGGAAGCCACTATTCGGGCCGATGAGCTGAACGCCACGATTGACTAAAACAGACAGATTTTCTTGCACCGCAATCTGTTTGTACATTTGTTGATTCATTGCCGGTGCAAGCAAAATCGGGCTTGCAGTCGCAAGGCAGAGAGTGGAAAGTAAATCGTTGCCCATTCCCATACGCAGGCGAGCAATAAAATCGGCACTTGCCGGGGCGATAACGATTAAATCCGCCCATTTTGCCAGCTCAATATGCCCCATCGCCAGTTCGGCTTGTGGGTCGAGTAGTGAAGTGGAAACCGCATTGCCGGAAATCGCTTGTAAGGTCAAAGGCGTTACAAAGGCTTCTGCTGCTGGGGTTAGCACTACACGCACTTCCGCATTTGCCTTTTTTAAGTGGCGGATAAATTCAATGGTTTTGTAGGCTGCAATCCCACCGGAAATGCCGACTAAAATTTTTTTGTTTTGTAACATCTTTACTATCCTTAAAGCGTGGATTTATTTTGCATATTTTAGCGGAATAAGGAGTTGCTCACAACTTCACTATTTTTGCGATCTTGCTCGAAAAATTGAATAAATCCCTTTGTCTGCAAAGGTTGGCTCTTTTATGCTTAACTAAATTGATGGAGGAAAAAATGAACGATTTTTTTGATGAAGATTCTCAAGAGCCAACAATGATGCCGCGTGAGAAATTATTAACACAGGGGGCAGCCTCATTAACCGATGCCGAATTATTAGCGATATTTTTACGGACTGGTACGAAAGCTGTGCCTGTGCTGGCATTGGCAGAGAGTGTGTTGATGGCATTTGGCTCGTTACGCCAATTACTGAATGCAAATATTGATGATTTTTGCAAAATTTACGGTTTAGGCAAAACCAAATACATTCAGTTACAAGCCTCTAAAGAGATGACCAAACGCTATCTGGCTCAACAAATGGAATTTAGCGAGATGATTCAAGCCCCTTATATGGCGATTATGTATTTCCAAACCGAGTTGGAGGAAGAAGAACGGGAAGTTTTTATGGTGCTGTTTTTGGACAACCAAAACCGATTGATTTATAAAGAAAAAATGTTCTTCGGCACCATTAATCAAACTGCTGTTCACCCCCGAGAAATTATTAAAAGAGCGTTAAAATATAATGCCGCGGCGATTATTGTGGCTCATAATCACCCCTCAGGTTCTTGTCTGCCGAGTGAGTCGGACAGAAGTTTAACTAAAAAGATCGAAATGGCGTGCGAATTGGTTGATATTCGCTTTGTGGATCATATTATTGTCGGCAAAGGGGACTATTTTTCGTTCGAGGAAGAGAAATTAGAGATGAAGGAGCATTCATTTTTGCAAATTTCTGATAGAAAATGACCGCTTGCTTTATGTAACCTTTAACATTTCTCCTGAAACAGTAAAAGATACGCATATAAATTCTACTTGAATATAACAAATGAAATCGGTATAATCGGCAGTCTTTATTACATAGACTGGGTCGGGTTAATGCCTGACGAGGCAATCAAAATCGGAGGGGTTGGTTGAGCAACGCCTTTTGTGAGATCTCCCGAACCATTTTTAAGCTTAAAATTATTGGAGAAATTCAAATGTCAAGAGTTTGCCAAGTAACCGGCAAGCGTCCAGCAGTTGGTAACAACCGCTCACACGCAATGAATGCGACTAAACGTCGTTTCTTACCAAACCTTCACACTCACCGTTTCTGGGTTGAGAGCGAAAACCGTTTCGTAACCTTACGTTTAACTGCGAAAGGTATGCGTATTATTGATAAAAAAGGCATTGATGCAGTATTAGCTGAAATCCGTGCTCGTGGCGAAAAAATCTAAGGAGCTAAAAAATGGCAGCTAAAGGCGCTCGTGAGAAAATCCGTTTAGTTTCTACAGCAGAAACTGGTCACTTCTACACAACAGATAAAAACAAACGTAATATGCCTGAAAAAATGGAAATCAAAAAATTTGATCCAGTTGTGCGTAAACACGTTATCTACAAAGAAGCAAAAATTAAATAATTTTGTTTTAAGATTTAAAACCCAGCGAATGCTGGGTTTTTCATATACAAAAAATTAGTGAAAAAAGACCGCTTGTATGATTAAACTAATGATAGCTTAAAATCATTACTTGACAAGGCTTGGCTATATTCAATAGGTAGTCCTTTATCTGTGATAATTTGTGTAAAGTTATCGAGTTGAGTTGCACGAAATAAAGAGTATTTTCCATATTTGCTGCTATCGGCAACCAGTACTTTTTGTTTGGCGTTTTGTTGGAGCATTCTTTTTAAATTAGCTTTCTCTTCTGTAGGTGCTGTAACTCCTTTTTCTAAGCTCCAAGAATTACAGCTCACAAAAGCAATATCAGGATTAATATTTTCTAATAAAGTTAAACTATGATTACCAATACAAGATTGACTACTATTATCTACTCGTCCCCCTGTAATAATTAATTCTATTTGCTTATATTCAGAGAGTAATAAAGCAATATGTAGATCAGTTGTAATCACTCGAAGTGGCATATGAGCGATTTTTTTCGCAATGCATAGCGTTGTAGTGCCAGCATCTAATAAAATAGAATTTCCCGGTGAAATAAGCGAAACGGCATATTCAGCTATGCGTTCTTTTTCGACAATTTGCTTAAATTGCTTCTCATTTGTTGTTGGTTGAAACGGTATAAATTGGTTTAAGCTGACCCCTCCGTGTGTGCGAATCACGACGCCTTCTTCATCTAATTTTATTAAATCACGGCGGATAGTTGCAGGAGAAGCCTCAGTCACTTTTACCAGTTGCTCTACGGTAGCAATATTGTGGTTTTTTAGGAATAGTAAAATTTGTTCTAGACGGTTTTTAGACATATAAACTCTCTAATTTTTAACTGCTTTTACTATAAGTAATTTTTTAAAAATAAGATAGTTAAAATTAAAGAACCTAAAACATTGTTGCTTTAGGTTCTTTGTTGTTACTAGTTCATTATATTGCTTAAGAGTGTGTTGTTTCCAAATCCTCCAGATTTAGTCATTACAGTGATGCCTGAGTAGTTGCCCTTTTCAATGGAGCATAAAGGAACGCCCGGTACTACCGCATATTGTACATTCATCTCTGTTACATTCATTTGATCTAATAATGCTGCTGCACCATCTCCACCAAATAATATAAGGCTATCAAATTTTTCATTATCAAGGCAGAATTTACTTAAATCAGCTAAATGTTGAGAAATTTCTTTAGAAGTTTCCGTGATATTGGCAGATTTTGCATTTACAACTTTTGCAGGGTTTGCCCGAATAATAACATGATCTCTACTAAAACGTATTAGAGCGTTTAATTGTAGTTTCAGTGAATGTTCTGATTGCGAGTAGTTAATCAACTGTGAAGGCGAAGGATTAAATACAATAGATTTTCCTCCTAAAGTTGAAATATATTCATCAACTTGCAGTTGGCTTGTTTCGTGAATTGAGGTTACGACAATTAATGCTCTACCTAATTTAAGATTTCGCTCTGGTTGTTGTTGATTTTGGATATTTTTCAACTTCTGTGCCAATCCGGCTGAGCCAACAGGAATAATTTTATTACCTATGTGATTTATGACTTGGGCAATCATTGAGAGATCTTCGTGCGTTTTAGCATCAATAACGATCTGTTTATATTCACTATTTTCAATAGATGCCTGCAAATTATCGACCGTATCACACGGGATTACTTGAGCATCAGGCAATAGTTTTTGCATAGAAGATGAATGCACAGGGCAGATAGGATCTTTTCCTGAAGCAGTTTCATTTACAGGAACACCATTAACATATAAATGACCAGCTTCTATAGTTCTTCCCATTTCTGGATATGCAGGACAAATAATTGCTTTAACATCGGGATATAAACCAGCCCAAGCTTTAATAGCACCTTCAATCTGATATTTAACAGAGCCTCTCATTGTGGAATCAATTTTAAGGTAAATTTGCCCGATACTATTTTGAATAGCATTGCTAATTGCAATTCTCTCCAATTGCTCTTGAATCTGTAGAAACAGAAATTACTTGGGCTTTATCAGGATGAATTTGGGCTAATGCCGAAACTTTAGTTTTTAAGACAGTGTCAAATCCTGATTCAGCAAACATAACCGCGGTATCATTTGCACCAGTAAGGCCATCAGCAATAACTAAGAGTGTCTCTTTCATAGATTTTCTCCTTTTATAGTGTCTTGTTCTAAGCCACCTTGACGTTTTAAAACCCACGCTGCAAATAATGGAGCTAAGATTGCTGAAACTAATACAGCTGCGGCAATCTGTGCAGTCGCAGTTTGAACAAAAGGTGCTAATGTAGGGTCTGCTTGAGCAACAATTTCAGGTGTAATAATGGCATTTCCAGCAGTAGTTCCTGCTGCAAACCCGATTCCTGATTGATTACCACGTCTTAAAATTGTTTTGTAACCGATAAATACAAGAAAACCTGTAAAGAGAGAAGCTACGATACCTAAAATAATTCCTGTTGCTCCTCCAGTAATAATAGATTGCAGATTGATTCCTGTTCCTAATGCAAAAGCAAAGAAAGGAATGACTATTGCACCTGTTGGTTTCATTAACTCTGTCCATTTAGGATCTAAGTTACCAATAACCATACCAATAATAAGAGGAATAACAGCTGCAAGCATTAATGAAAGAGGAATATCTGCTAATCCTGATACACCTAAAAATAGTAAAACAAAGAAAGGTCCATCATTAACAGCCGAAGCGACATAAGCTCCTTTATCTCTATAATCACCATATTTCCCTGTAAACGCTAACCAAATACCACCATTTGAATTTGCAACAACAGTTAGCATAGCTAATAAAGAAACGCCCATAACACCATCATTACCTACCCATAATCCTAAAATCACAACTAAAAGAGCGGGAATAATAGTTTTAAATAGTAATACAACACCGGTATGGGCAAGTACAGGTCCAGAACTTCTCACGGTAATTTGCATACCTGTAGCGAAAATTAATAGTGCAATAAGTGGTCCTGCTGATGATTTGAATAAAGCCGTCGTAAATGAACCTAAATTTAAAAATTCAGGAAAGAATGTACCAATAATAGAACCAAGAATTAGCGGTATTACCATTGCACCGCCAGGAATTTTATTCATACCATCATATATCGGGACGATGGATTTAGATGTTTGAGTAGACATATTAATCTCCTTAGTGTGTCGCATATTTGATATTTGCCATTTTTGCACCCAAATAGAGTGCTTCAGTCATACTACGACTATCTGCTGTTCCTTTGCCTGCTATTGGGAAAGCAGTTCCGTGATCGACAGATGTTCGAATAAATGGAAGACCGACAGTAACGTTTACACCTGTATCAAAGCCTAATAATTTGATAGGGATATGCCCTTGATCGTGATACATCACAACAACAATATCGAATTCATTTAGGTTAGCTGCACGGTGAAATAAAGTATCCGGAGGGACAGGCCCTGTAACATTAAACCCTTTGGCTTGAGCCTCTTGAATTGCGGGAACAATTTCTTTTTGATCTTCATCGCCAAACATTCCATTTTCACCTGAATGAGGATTTAAACCAGCGACTGCAATACGAGGTTCTTTAAACCCAAGAATGCGAGCATTTTCTTCTGCTAAATCAATAACTGTAGCAACTCGTTCTTTGGTAATTAAATCACAGGCTTTACGAAGTTGGACGTGAGTAGTAACGTGAATAACATTGAGTTTTTCACTGGTTAGCATCATTGAGTAATCTTTAGTATTACTGAGGGTTGCAAGGATCTCTGTATGGCCAGGAAATGGTTTACCACCTGCGTGTAGGGCTTCTTTATTCAGTGGTGCTGTAACAATAGCGTGGATTTTTCCTCCCATTGCTAAATTAACTGCCTCTTCAATATATTCATAAGCTGCTTTTCCAGCACGCGGATCAACTTGAGCAAAAGGCAAATCTTCAGGCAGGTTATTCAAATCTAAAATATCAATAACGCCATATTCGGCTACAAAGTTATCTAGATTATTGAGAATTCTTAATTTCAATTCTGAATGAACAATAGGTAAGGCTCGTTGTATAATTTTTCGATCACCGATCACAACAGGGTGTGCTAACTCATAAATCCGTTGATTAGCTAATGCTTTAATAATAACTTCTGGTCCGATACCGGCGGCATCTCCCATCGTAATTCCCAATATAGGTTTCATATTTACTCCTTGATTGAAATTAATCATTTTGAACGAAGTATAGCTTATATAAAATCATAAAAGTGTGATAAACATCACAAAAGTGATCTTTTTTAATCTTATTGATTTAATTTAATCAATTTTAAGGTGGTAAATTGGATAGGGTATGAAAGTGAAAGGCATTTATTGCTAGATAAAAGCTTCCCTTTTCAATAAAAAAGAGTATCATACGCTCTCTTAAACGTAACCCTACATTTAAGTCTGTTTCCAACCTATCCCAATTTCTTTATTCCTTAGGGGCATATAGGGTAAAAACAAAAAAGCTGAAACGCTTTTTTTAATAAGTAGCGAGTCAAATGCCCCATGGCATCTATTCTTTTAGGAATAGAAAGCTTAGGCTTTCCGCAAGGCACCCGACTTATTTTTTTCACCTCTTGTAGAAGGTTTATTTTCAATGACAATTAAAACTCCTATTCAAGCCGTTCTTGCTTCAAACCAATATTTTTTAGATCGCCAAGATGCAATGGAATCAAACGTGCGTAGCTACCCACGTAAATTACCTTTTGCTTACCAAAAAGCACAAGGCGTTTGGGTAACTGATGTTGAAGGCAATGAATACCTCGATTTCCTAGCAGGTGCAGGAACGCTTGCATTAGGTCATAACCACCCTAAATTAATCCAAGCAGTTAAAGATGTATTAGACAGTGGTTTACCTTTACACTCGTTAGATATTACGACTCCGTTAAAAGATGCTTTTACGGAAGAATTACTCTCTTTCTTTCCAAAAGATAAATATATCCTCCAATTTACTGGCCCGTCTGGTGCAGATGCTAACGAAGCGGCAATTAAATTAGCCAAAACCTACACTGGTCGTGGCAACGTAATTGCTTTCTCCGGTGGTTTCCACGGAATGACCCATGGTGCGTTATCGCTCACCGGTAATTTAAGTGCGAAAAATGCAGTACAAGGCTTAATGCCGGGCGTACAGTTTATGCCTTATCCGCACGAATACCGCTGTCCGTTTGGCATTGGTGGCGAAGCCGGTGCAAAAGCAGTTGAACATTATTTTGAGAACTTTATTGAAGATGTTGAAAGTGGTGTGGTAAAACCGGCAGCGGTGATCCTTGAAGCCATTCAAGGTGAAGGCGGTGTGGTTCCGGCTCCAATCAGCTTCTTACAAAAAGTGCGTGAAGTCACTCAAAAACACGGCATCTTAATGATTGTGGACGAAGTTCAAGCTGGTTTCTGCCGTTCAGGGAAAATGTTTGCCTTTGAACACGCAGGCATTGAGCCGGATATCGTAGTAATGTCAAAAGCGATTGGTGGTAGCTTACCGCTTGCGGTATTAGCGATCAAAAAAGAGTTTGACGCTTGGCAACCGGCAGGTCATACCGGTACATTCCGTGGTAACCAATTAGCAATGGCAACCGGCTATGTATCGCTTAAAATTATGTGTGAAGAGAATTTAGCGAAAAACGCACAAGAGCGTGGCGAATACTTAACTAACGCATTACGTGAATTAAGCAAAGAATTACCTTGTATTGGCAATGTGCGTGGTAAAGGCTTAATGATGGGAATTGATATTGTTGATGAACGTCAGCCAAAAGATGCAACAGGTGCATACCCGCGTGATTGCGATTTAGCCGTTGCAATTCAAAAATACTGCTTTAAAAACAAATTGTTATTAGAGCGTGGCGGACGTGGCGGTAATGTGGTGCGTGTTCTTTGTGCCGTGAATATTACCCAAGCAGAATGTGAAGAGTTTATTAAACGCTTTAAACAATCTGTTGCTGAAGCAGTGAAAGCGGTGCGTGGTTAATAGTTAGAATGGTAGGGGCGAAACATTTTTCGCCCTAATGTAAAAAGGGGCGAATATTTATTCGCCCCTACACCAATAGGATAGAAATAATGTCAAACCTAGAAAAACACAGACAATCCCTGTTTTGTAGCGATCCAAAATCGATTGCGGATTATGAATCGGCAATGAATAACGCTGTGAAAGCGGTTTCAGACTGGCTGAAAGAAGAAAAAATGTACACCGGTGGCTCAATTAAAGAGTTGCGTGCCAAAATCAACGGTTTTAACCCAACCCAAGCTGGTGTGGGCGTGCAAAAATCACAGGAGCATTTGGTGGAAATTTTCTTAAAGCCAAGCCTCAAAGTTCACCACCCTCATTCTTTGGCCCACTTACATTGCCCGACAATGGTAACCAGCCAAATTGCAGAAGTGTTAATTAATGCCACCAACCAATCAATGGACTCTTGGGATCAAAGCCCGGCAGGTTCGATTATGGAAGAGCATTTAATTGACTGGTTACGTCAAAAAGTCGGCTATGGCAAAGGAACTTCAGGAGTCTTTACCTCAGGTGGTACGCAATCAAACCTGATGGGCGTATTATTGGCTCGTGACTGGGCGATAGCGAACCATTGGAAAAAGGCAGACGGTTCAGAGTGGTCGGTGCAAGCCGACGGTATTCCTGCCGATGCAATGCAAAAAGTGAAAGTGGTTTGTTCCGAAAACGCTCACTTCTCGGTGCAGAAAAATATGGCAATGATGGGAATGGGTTTCCAATCGGTAGTGACTGTACCGTCAAATGCCAATGCACAAATGGACGTTGAAGCTCTTGCGAAAACGTTGGCGGATTTAAAAGCCGAAGGCAAAATTGTGGCTTGTATCGTCGCAACCGCAGGGACGACCGATGCCGGTGCGATTGATGATTTAAAAGCGATCCGTAAATTAGCCGATGAACATCAGGCTTGGGTTCACGTTGATGCTGCTTGGGGTGGTGCATTATTACTGTCGAAAGATTTCCGCCACTTCTTAGACGGCATTGAATTAACCGATTCCATTACCCTTGATTTCCACAAGCATTTCTTCCAATCAATTTCGTGTGGGGCATTCTTGCTAAAAGATGAAGCGAATTACCGCTTTATTGATTACAAGGCAGACTACCTGAATTCAGAATATGACGAAGAACACGGCGTGCCGAATTTAGTGTCAAAATCATTGCAAACTACCCGCCGTTTTGATGCGTTAAAATTATGGTTTACCGTTGAAGCCTTGGGTGAGGAGCTATACGCTTCAATGATCGACCACGGGGTTTATCTTTCTAAAGAAGTGGAAGCCTACATTAATGCCACCGATGGCTTGGAAATGTTAGTGCCGGCACAATTTGCCTCAGTCTTATTCCGTGTCGTACCACAAGGTTACCCGGCAGAATTTGTGGATACCTTAAACCAAAATGTGGCAGATGAGTTATTTGCTCGTGGCGAAGCTAACATTGGTGTGACCAAAGTCGGTGAGCATCAATCACTGAAAATGACTACTTTAAGCCCGATTGCAACGCTTGAAAACGTAAGAGCATTATTAGCTCAGGTGTTGGCAGAAGCAGATCGGATTAAAGATTCGATTGTAAATGGAACTTATGTTCCGCCAATTGATTAAACTGCGTTAAAAATAAAAAGGTGTTTTCGACATTTATTTGTGTTTTAATGTTTGCATTCGGTAGTCTTTATCGAATGCAAATTTTTTTAACAAGGAGTTTTTATGAAAAAAGTTCTGGGTTTAACATTGATGGCAATGGCGTTATCGGCGTGTAATTCAACTGCTTCCAACGGTTCTTCACAAGCAAATACAGGTGTTGCACCGGCGAATGTGATTAGCGTGAAACAGGCGTTAGCGGCAGCAGATGACAGCTACGTGACGGTAGAAGGCACACTCTTAAACAAAGTCGGTGACGAAACTTACTTATTTAAAGATGCGACAGGGCAAATCCGTGTTGAGATTGACGATGAAGTATGGGCAGGTCAGCACGTTGGTAGCAAAGGCAATAAAGTCCGTTTATACGGAGAGATTGACAAAGGTTTCAATAAAACCGAGTTAGATGTTAAAACACTCACTGTAATCAAACCTTAATTTGGTTCCCCGCCTTGTTTGGCGGGGTTTTTACGTTAATTAATCAAACCATCCTTTTGCAAAAAAACGCAAAATTATACCGCTTGTTCCTTCAATATTGTGCTACAAGATGCTGTGATTTGCTGCAAAATAGCGGTGTAATCAGTCTCTTTTAAACCAATATTACCGAAATAGTGCATTTTTACATCACGAATCCCACAGAACTCAAACAGCCCTTTTCCCAGCGTATGTTCAAATGCTGCTAAAAAGCCTTTTCGTTCATATTTTTCATTGGAATTACCGAGCGTTACAAATTGTTGCATTTTTTTGCCGGTCAGCAAGCCGATACTTTCAATTTCCCCGTTACGATAGGCAAAATCATAACTTAACACCCTGTCTAAATAGCCTTTTAAAATTGCCGGAAAGCCCATCCACCAAAGCGGATAAATTAACGTAATCACATCAGCTTCAAGCCAATATTGATGCTCAATTGCCACATCTGCTTCATAGTGTTTACTGAGTGTGCCTTGAAATTCCGCCCAGTCTAATATCGGCTTGAAGTTGAGTTGGTAGAGATCTCGTACAACCACCTTATTTGGAACGGAAGCTGCTATCGTTTTTTCCAAAATCGCATGGTTAAAGCTGGAGGGATTCGGGTGTGCGTAAATAATCAGGTGATTCATAGCGTTTTCCTTTACTGTGTCGAGGCAGCTACTAGAAGATTTTAGCGAAACTTTCTTTGATGAAAATCAATATTTTGGCGAATATACCGGCAAATACCCCGTTTGAGGAATGAACGGTTTTAAGTGAACATTAGATAATTTAGCCTATTATAGTGATGAGTAAAAAGGTGTTTTCTTGACTGATTATCCTAATCAATCACTTCCTCGCCGTAGCTTTTTGCGAGGGCAATTTTTAGACTCGTTAAAAAGCCAAAAAGTCAGTCAGCAAGGGTATGAGCCGATTCGTCCGCCTTGGGCTAATTTAGCAAATTTTTTAGAAAAATGCACCGCTTGCGGTAACTGCATTCAGGCTTGCGAAACCCAGATTATTGTAAAAGGTGCTGCGGGCTACCCTGAAATTGATTTTAGCCGTGGTGAATGCACTTTTTGTGAAAAATGTGTGCATTCTTGCGAGGCAGAGGTATTCCGAGCAGTTTCAGAACAGCCTTGGAGCCATAAAATTGAGATTCAAGCCGGCTGTTTATTAAAGCTCGGAACGGAATGCCGAAGCTGTGGCGATAGCTGTGAGATGAGAGTGATTCGTTTCCGCCCGAGTTTAGGCGGCATTGCCGAAATGGTATTAAATTTGGAAAGCTGTAATGGCTGTGGGGCTTGTTTGAGCGTTTGTCCGACAAGTGCGATAAAAATTCAGCCATTACAAACACAGGCAAACAGAGATGAGTGAAAAATTATCCGAACAGGAAAACTGGTATGTGTGCAGTCTCGTGGTGCAAGCAAAACCGGAAAAATTGGAAGAAGTAAAAGCCGAGATTCTGAAGATTCCTCATACCGAAATTCACGGTGAGAAAACAGATGAAGGCAAATTGGTCGTGACGATTGAAAGCAATGTGCATTTAGCCCTTTCCGATCGAATCGATCAAGTAAGAGATATTAAAGGCGTGATTGTGGTGTCTTTAATTTCTAATTACATTGATGAACAGTGATTAATGATTATTTTTGAAGCCAAACGTGGGACATAGTTATGGAACTCAATCGTAGAGATTTTATGAAAGCGAACGCCGCTGTGGCAGCTGCTGCAGCCGCAGGAATTATGATTCCTGTGAAAAACGTTCAGGCAGATGACACCGGTATTCGTTGGGATAAAGCCCCTTGTCGTTACTGTGGTACAGGTTGTAGCGTGCTAGTCGGTACTAAAGACGGTAAAGTAGTGGCAACCCAAGGTGACCCGGATGCAGAAGTAAACCGTGGTTTAAACTGTATTAAAGGTTATTTCTTATCCAAAATGATGTACGGTGCAGACCGTATGCAAGAGCCAATGTTGCGTATGAAAGACGGTAAGTTCGACAAGAACGGCGATTTCACGCCGGTTTCTTGGGATCAAGCCTTTAGCATTATGGCGGAGAAGATTAAAACCACTATTAAAAATGACGGCCCGAATGCTGTAGGTATGTTCTCATCAGGTCAAACAACCATTTTTGAAGGTTATGCGAAAGTGAAACTTTGGAAAGGTGGTTTCCGTTCAAATACGATTGACCCGAATGCCCGCCACTGTATGGCGTCCGCTGCGGTTGCCTTTATGCGTACCTTTGGTATGGACGAGCCGATGGGCTGCTATAACGACATCGAAAAAACCGATGCGTTCGTGCTTTGGGGTTCAAATATGGCAGAAATGCACCCGATTTTATGGTCTCGTATTTCTGATCGCCGTTTATCAGACAATAAAGTGAAAGTGGTGGTAATGTCTACTTACGAACACCGTTCGTTTGAATTAGCCGATACACCGATTATCTTCAAACCACACTCAGATTTAGCAATCTTAAACTACATTGCTAACTACATTATCCAAAACGATAAAGTAAACTGGGATTTTGTTAACAAACACACCAAATTTAAACGTGGTGAAACCAATATCGGTTACGGTTTACGCCCTGAACACAAATTACAACAAAATACCAATGCGAAAACCGCCGGTAAAATGTATGACAGCGATTTTGAAGAGTTTAAGAAAATCGTTGCCCCTTATACATTAGAAGAAGTACACCGTATTTCCGGTGTGCCGAAAGATCAGCTTGAAACATTAGCAAAATTATATGCAGATCCTAACCAAAAATTAGTGTCGTTCTGGACGATGGGCTTTAACCAACATACCCGTGGTGTGTGGGTAAACCATATGATGTACAACGTCCATTTATTAACCGGTAAGATTGCGTTAGAAGGTTGCGGACCATTCTCACTCACCGGCCAGCCGTCAGCTTGTGGTACTGCCCGTGAAGTGGGTACATTTATTCACCGTTTACCGGCAGATATGGTGGTTACGAATCCGAAACACCGTGAGATTGTAGAGAAATCGTGGAAATTACCGGCTGGAGCAATTCCTGATGTACCGGGCTTCCACGCTACAGCACAAAGCCGTGCCTTAAAAGACGGTAAAATGAAATTCTTATGGCAGATGTGTACCAACAATATGCAGGGTGGCCCGAATATCAATGAAGAGATTTTCCCGGGCTGGCGTAACCCTGAAACCTTTATTGTGGTTTCAGATCCGTACCCATCTGTTTCAGCAGTGGCAGCCGACTTAATTCTTCCAACCTGCATGTGGGTGGAAAAAGAAGGGGCTTACGGTAACGCAGAACGCCGTACCCAATTCTGGCGTCAGCAAGTGAAAGGACCGGCAAATGCCCGCTCGGATACTTGGCAGTTAGTGGAGTTCTCTAAATACTTTAAAGTAGAAGAAGTATGGCCGGAAGAGTTATTAGCCAAAGCACCTGAATTGCGTGGTAAAACACTATATGAAATCCTTTATCGCAACGGCAAAGTAGATAGCTACCAAGTGCCAACCAACATTCCGGGCTATATGAATGATGAAGCCGAACACTTCGGTTACTACATTCAAAAAGGCTTATTTGAAGAGTATGCGGAATTTGGACGTGGTCACGGTCACGATTTAGCCGACTTTGACACCTACCACAAAGTACGTGGTTTACGTTGGCCGGTAGTAAAAGACGAGAAAACCGGCGAATACAAAGAAACTTTATGGCGTTACCGTGAAGGCTATGACCCATACGTTAAAGCGGGTGAAGAAGTGGCATTCTATGGCAATGCGGACAAAAAAGCAGTGATTTTAGGTGTGCCATACGAGCCACCTGCGGAAGCACCGGACGAAGAATATGACTTATGGTTCTGTACCGGTCGAGTGTTAGAGCATTGGCACACCGGTACTATGACCCGTCGAGTACCGGAGTTACACAAAGCATTCCCAACCAACTTAGTTTGGATGCACCCAAATGATGCGAAAAAACGTGGCTTACGTCATGGTGATAAAGTGAAAGTGATTTCACGCCGTGGTGAATATGTTTCTAACTTAGATACCCGTGGACGCAATAAATGTCCGGAAGGTTTGATTTACTCGACTTTCTTCGATGCCGGTCAGTTAATCAACAAAGTGACACTTGATGCGACTGATCCAATTTCATTTGAAACCGACTTCAAAAAATGTGCGGTTAAAGTGGTGAAAGCTTAATTGTAGGGGCAAATTATTTGCCCCAGACAAGCGGTCAAATTTGCAAATTTTTTTACAAAAACGACCGCTTACCTAAGAGGAACCCACAATGAAAATGGATCCAAATCGTCGCCAGTTTTTAAAAAATGCAACCCGTACCGCAGCTGGTGTTTGCGGTGTGGGAATCATTTTAGGGCTACAGCAACAACAAAGTTTTGCCCGCCAAGGGGTGGCGCTGCGTCCACCGGGTGCATTGCCAGAGCAAGATTTCCTGAGTGCTTGCACCCGTTGCGGACAATGTGTGCAGGCTTGTCCTTACGATATGTTGCATTTGGCATCGCTTATTTCACCAGTGGAAGCCGGCACGCCATACTTTATTGCACGGGATAAACCTTGCGAAATGTGCGTGGATATTCCCTGTATGAATGCTTGCCCAACCGGGGCATTAAGCGAAGAGCTAAAAGACATTGACGATGCACGAATGGGGCTTGCGGTGTTGCTCGACCACGAAACTTGTCTTAACTGGCAAGGCTTGCGTTGTGACGTGTGTTACCGTGTTTGTCCGTTAATCGACAAAGCGATTACTCTTGAGAAAGTGCATAACGACCGTACCTCGATTCACGCCAAACTGATTCCGACCGTGCATTCTGATGCTTGCACCGGTTGCGGTAAATGTGAACAGGCTTGCGTATTGGAAGAGGCAGCGATCAAAGTGTTACCGATGGATTTAGCCAAAGGCTTGCTCGGTCGTCACTATCGTTTAGGCTGGCAAGAGAAACAAAATGCCGGTAAATCGCTGATTGAAGATGTTCACCCAGAGGGTTTACGCCCAGCTTATGATGCCAGAATGCCGGAAGGCTTACACGAGCCGGTGTATCAGCATATGGAAGTAAAACCTGATGTGAAAGTGGCTACGCCAAGTCGGGCGACACAAAACTATGTGCCGAACTCTACGACGGTGGAAGCTCCGGAGCATTTCCCTGATTTAGACTTGAATCTCAAGGGGGTGAAATAATGGCAGCCAATTCTCCAAAAAATGCGGGCTTAGAGGCTCGTCAGAAACTAGGTTGGTGGCACGCTTACCGCTTTTTGATTTTAAGACGCTTAAGCCAACTCAGCATTATTTTGATGTTTTTAAGCGGCCCACTTTGGAATGTATGGATTTTAAAAGGAAACTACAGCGGTAGCTTATTACTAGATACCGTGCCGATGACAGACCCATTAATGACCGCTGAAGTGCTGGCAACCGGCTATCGCCCTGAATGGACGGTATTGGTTGGGGCGTTAATTATGGTGGCGTTTTACGGCATTGTCGGCAGCAAGCTGTTTTGTAGTTGGGTTTGCCCGATGAATATGGTAACAGATACTGCTGCTTGGTTAAGACGCAAACTCGGTATTCGCCAAACTGCTAAAATTCCACGCAATTTACGCTATGTGATTTTGGCAGTCATTTTAGTCGGTAGTGCAATTTCCGGCACGCTATTGTGGGAGTGGATCAACCCTGTTGCGGCTCTCGGTCGGGTGTTTGTATTCGGCTTAGGGGCAATGCTCTGGCTGGTTTTAGTGGTGTTCTTGTTTGACTTATTGGTAGCAGAGCACGGCTGGTGTGGTCATCTTTGCCCGATTGGTGCAACTTATGCCTTAATTGGGGCGAAAAGCCTGATTAAAGTCAAAGTCGTGGATCGTAACCGTTGTGATAATTGTATGGATTGTTACAACGTTTGCCCGGAACCCCAAGTGTTGCGTGTGCCGCTACACGGTAAACCGGAGGAAAGCACGATTATCTTATCTAAAGATTGCATTACCTGCGGACGTTGTATTGATGTTTGTGCCGAAAATGTGTTTGCCTTCGGAAGTCGTTTTCAAGGCAGTATTGATGTGAAAAATATTTAATTTTTATCTTTTTGAAAACAAGAATTTTAATGGAGTGAACCTCAAATGAGAAAATATCTCGCCTTAATTTTAGCTGTGATGTCCGGCTTTGCAATGGCGGAAGCCCCGAAGTTATCCGGCACTATTGATGAGACAACCGAAAGTGTTGCACCGGGATTTCATAACCCACAAAAAGATGTGGGCACGATTCCAACCACTTTCCCTTTCCAACCACCACTTGTTCCACATAGTATTCGTGGCTTACAAGTGAGCAAAAACGTAAACCATTGTTTAGGTTGCCACGCTATTGAACCATCTAAAACCACAGGTGCGACCCGTTTACCGCCAAGCCATTTTACCGACCGTGATGGCAAGGTGTACGAAAACGAATCTCCTCGTCGTTATTTCTGTTTGCAATGCCACGTGCAACAAACTGATGTAAACCCGATTATTCAAAATAAATTTGAATCTGTACGTGAATCTCAAGCTAAATAAGGAGTAAGTAATGTTGAGAAGATTTTGTAACTGGTTACGTAGCCCAAGCAAAATGGCAATTGGTGCTGTAATCCTTATTTCTGCATTAGGTGGTATTTTCGCTTGGAGTGGTTTTAATGCAGGGTTAGCAATGACAAATACTGAAGAGTTTTGTTCAGATTGCCATATGAACGATGTTGTGCCGGAATACCGTGCCTCTGCTCACTATTCAAACCGCAGCGGTGTGAAAGCGATTTGTTCAGATTGCCACGTACCGCACGAATTCTTTCCAAAATGGCAACGTAAAATCATAGCCGCAAAAGAAGTTTATGCACACTTTATCGGTAAAGTAGATACCAAAGAGAAATTTGAAGCTCATCGTGGCGAAATGGCAGAACGTGAATGGGCACGTATGAAAGCGAACGGCTCTCAAGAGTGCCGTAACTGTCATAATTTTGATGATATGGACTTCACTCAACAAAAAAACATTGCGCAGCAAATGCACGCATTGGCACAAGAGCAAGGTAAAACCTGTATTGACTGCCACAAAGGGATTGCACACAATCTCCCACATATGGAAGCGATCCAGAAAAACTTTATCCCTGATGATTTGCTGAAAAAAGCAGAAGAGAAGAAATAACTTAACGTGTTTCAATAGAAAACCCTCAATTTCCATTGAGGGTTTCTTTTTAGTAGCCAAGTTAGTAACCAATGGCATTGACATTTGGTAAAAAATCGTTGGAATTTAACCGCTTGACGACCGTTTCTATCGTGCCGTTTTCGTGCAATTCAATTTCACGCCAGCCTTGTGGTTGTAAGTCTAAGGTAAACTGGTCGCAATTCGGCTTAAATTGAATGCAAGTAGATGGGGTGGCATAAATCGGAATACCATGCCAAATATCATCAACCTGCTGATGAATATGACCATGCACAATCGCTTTTACATTCTTAAATTTTGCGAAAATCTCGGATAATTCATTGCTGTTTTTTAAGCTATGCTGATCCAGCCACGCTGAGTTTGTCGGCAAAATATTGTGGTGCAGAGCAACCAAGGTAAACCGTTGCGGATATTGTGCCAATTTTTCTTCTAACCATTTAAGCTGTGAGTAAGAGAGTTCGCCATAAGGCATACCTACCACCTGGGTATTTAGCATCAGAAGCTGCCATTGCTCACCGAGTAAAATTTGTTTATGGGGAAGGATATGTTTATATTGCGCCAAAATTTCTGACATACTCGGCTGAACATCGTGATTCCCCTCTAGCCACACTATCGGCGAGTTTAGCGAATTAGTTATCTGTGCAAAATAGTGATAACCAGCAATATTGTGATCTTGAATCAAATCACCTGTGGCAAGAACTAGATCAAAATATTGCTTCGCTTGTTTGTTTATTTGCTCAATAACTGCCGAAAAACTTTTTACTGTTTTGACATTAAGTAGAGTTTCCTCCGGATTGGAGAAAAGGTGAGGGTCAGTTATTTGTAATAACTTAATTACCCCTGTTACGGGTAACTTAATATATTCGTGCATTCGTTTTGCATCCATTCAAATTCTAGTAATTTTTAACTGGTGAGATTCTATCAGTAAGCTAAAAGTAAAAATGTGGACTATGCCGCATTTTTGAAAAAAAGTGAGATTAATCAAAAAAATTTATTATTTTCGATAGCTAATACAATGATAAGTATTGATTAATATTTTCATATTGTAATAGATGATTTTTATACTGTTTGGCTGTTTCTAGAACAACTTCTCTATATTTTTGATTGATATCAAGGCAAATTGTTTCTGAAGATAAAATAATTAACACTTATTAGTTAATAAAAAAGGAGTTGAAATGCGTTCAGAACTATTAAAAACGCTTTTGTTATCGGGGCTGATTTTACCGTTATTGATGGCATTTGCCGTAGGAGCTTACGGCTTTATTGTGTGGATGTTACAACTGTTTGTTATTGGTTTACCGGGAGCGTAGAAAATGTTAGGTTCAATCAAAGCATTATTTACTCGGCCTGCAACCAAAATCGGGTTGGGAGTGTTAGTTGGTATCGGTTTTATTGCCGGAGCAATTAGCTGGCATCAATTTAATAAAGCGATGGATCATACCAGCACTGAAGAGTTCTGTGTGAGTTGCCACTCAATGCAACAGCCGTTAGAGGAGCTTAAAAAAACCGCCCACTGGTCGAATAAAAGCGGGGTAACGGCAACCTGTTCAAGCTGCCACTTACCGCACGATTATACCGAAAAATATGCCCGCAAAGTGCAGGCAAGCCGTGAGGTGTGGGCAGAATTATCCGGCAAATATAAAGAAGAAGGCTCATTTGAAAAACACCGCTTAGAAATGGCAGAGCGTGAGTGGGCAAGATTTGCCGCCAATGGTTCAAAAGAGTGTAAGGCTTGCCACAGCTATGAGCGAATGAATTTTGATAAGATGTCGGAAGCCGCTCGTAAGGCAATGAAACCGGCAGCGGAGAAAGATCAAAGTTGTATGGATTGTCACAAAGGCATTGCTCACCACTTACCGAAAGCCGATGAAAATGCACTGAAATCGAAGTTTGATCAGTTTGTGAATAAATCCCCAAGCCAAGGCAAATCTTACTACACCAAAGGGAATGCGGAATTATTCCTAGACGAAGGGTTAAGCCAAACTATCGGGCAATTAGAAACCGCCGTGCCGGTGGCATTTGTGCAAGCAGGCAAAAATGCGGATTTGGTTGAGTTGACAATGTGGCGTAAAGAGAAAGGTTTCGGTCGCATTTGGTATCACGATTTCGGGAAAAACATTACCGATGCGGTTCTAACCAAAGAGTTTATGGCAAATCAGCCGAAATTTGAGGTGTTGGAAACCAAAGAAGATCCGATTACCGGCTTGAATTGGCAAAAAGTGAAACTACAAGCGTGGATTGGCAAAGCTCAATTATTAGACGATGTTACCCCAATCTGGGCGAATGCAGAAAACCAATACAAAACCCAATGTAGCACTTGCCACAGACAGCCTGATGTCGCCCACTTCGATTCCAACAGCTGGATCGGCTTATTCAACGGAATGGTCGGCTTTACCAATATGGATAAACAGACCGGCAAAGAGGTGCTACGTTATTTACAAATGCACGCCTCCGATAGTGAAGAAGCGAAGCATTAATAATATTACTCCCCTCTTTACTAAAGAGGGGAATTAATCGAGCGTTGAATAACATTCTCTGTACTAGCTCACGTTTTTACAAATAAAGAAGGACAAGATATGCAACAATCTCGCCGTCAATTTTTAAAAAATATGTCTGTGATGGCTGCCGCTGTCACAATGCCGAATTTCCTCGTGCCTCGCAATGTGTTTGCGAGTGAAGACCTCAGTCAATGGAAAGTTTCCGGCTCTCACTGGGGGGCAATGCGTGCCAAAATTGAGAACGGACGAGTGGCAGAAATCAAACCGTTCGAGTTTGATAAACACCCGACCGAAATGCTCAACGGCATTAAAGGCTTAATTTACAGCGATTCCCGTATCCGCTACCCGATGGTGCGTTTAGATTGGCTCAAAAACCGCCATAACAGCAACACCGCACAGCGTGGCGATAACCGCTTTGTGCGGGTAACGTGGGACGAAGCCCTCGACCTGTTCTACCAAGAGTTAGAACGGGTACAAAAAGAGTACGGCCCGTGGGCGTTACACACCGCCAATGTGGGCTGGCGTTCAACCGGTCAATTCCACAGTTGCGGTAACCATATGATCCGAGCGATTGCGATGCACGGTAACAGTGTCGGCACGGCAGGCGACTATTCTACCGGTGCAGGGCAGACCATTCTGCCGTATGTGCTGGGTTCAACCGAAGTCTATTCGCAGGGCACGTCTTGGGAAATCATCTTAAAAGAGAGCGAAAACATCATTTTCTGGGCAAGCGACCCGGTGAAGAACCTGCAAGTGGGTTGGAACTGCGAAACCCACGAAGCCTATGCCTACTTGGAAAAACTGAAAGAGAAAGTGGCAGCAAAAGGCGTGAATGTGATCTGTGTTGATCCGGTGAAAAGCAAAACCCAGAATTTCTTAGGTTGCGAACAGCAGTACATCAATCCACAAACCGATGTGCCGTTTATGTTGGCACTTGCCCACACGCTCTACACCGAGAACCTGTACGACAAAAAATTCTTGGATATGTACACGGTCGGCTTTGAAAAATTCCTGCCGTATCTGTTAGGCGAAACCGAAGACAAAGTGGCGAAAACCCCGGAATGGGCGGCTGAAATTTGTGGTATTTCCGCCGACAAAATCCGTGAATTTGCCCGAATGCTTGCCGGCAAACGCACCCAATTTATTTTCGGCTGGGCAATTCAACGCCAACAACACGGCGAACAACCGTACTGGATGGGAGCGGTGCTAGCCTCAATGTTAGGGCAAATCGGCTTGGAAGGCGGCGGCATCAGCTATGCTCACCATTACAGCTCTATCGGTATTCCTGAATCCGGTGCGGCAATGCCGGGGGCGTTCCCGCTCAATATTGATGAGGGGCAAACCCCGAAATACGACAACAAAGATTACAAAGGCTACAGCGACACCATTCCGGTGGCTCGTATGACCGACAGCTTGCTCCACGCCGGCGAAACCATTGATTACAACGGCAAAAAAGTGACTTACGCTCCGTTCAAAATGGCGATTTTCACCGGCTGTAACCAATGGCACCGCCATTCCGAGCGGAACAAAATGAAACAGGCGTTCCAAAAACTGGAAACCATTGTTTCGATCAACTACAGTTGGACGGCAACCTGCCGCTTCTCCGACATCGTGCTGCCGGCCTGTACCCCATTTGAACGCAACGATATTGACGCCTACGGCTCATACAGCAACCGTGGCGTGATTGCAATGCACAAGCTGGTTGATCCACTCTACGACTCTCGCTCCGACTTTGAGATTTTCCGAGATCTCTGCCGCCGTTTCGGTAAAGAGAAAGAGTACAGCCGTGGAATGGACGAAATGCAGTGGGTAGAAAAACTCTACAAAGATTGTCGCCGTGAAAACAGAGGTAAATTTGAAATGCCGGAGTTTGCTGAATTTTGGCAAAAAGGCTATGTGCTGTTCCCAGAGGGCAAACCTTGGGTTCGCCACGCCGATTTCCGTGAAGATCCGGAATTGCACGCACTTGGCACACCGTCCGGCTTTATCGAAATTTACAGCAACAAAATCGCCTCTTTCGGCTATGACGATTGCAAAGGTCACCCAATGTGGTTTGAGAAAGCCGAACGTTCACACGGCGGTAAAAATTCCGACAAATTCCCGTACTGGTTGCAATCAGTTCACCCGGACAAACGCTTACACTCTCAACTTTGTGAATCGAAAGAACTGCGTGAAACTTACAGCGTGCAAGGGCGTGAACCGCTTTACATTAACCCACAAGATGCCGCCAAACACGGCATTCAAGACGGAGATTTAGTGCGAGTGTTTAACGACCGTGGGCAAGCGATTGTGGGGGCGGTGCTTTCCGACAACTTCCCGACCGGCGTAGTGCGTTTACAAGAAGGGGCTTGGTATTCACCCCTTGACGAAAGCGTGGGGGCGATTGACACCTATGGCGACCCGAACACAATGACCCTCGACATCGGCACGTCCAAGTTGGCACAAGCGGTTTCCGCCAACACTTGCTTGGTGAACATCGAGAAATTTATCGGCAATGCCCCGGCTCCGAATGGCTTTAACGGTGCGATTGAGGTAACGGCTTAATGACGTTGGCAATCAGTCGTGAAGAACGGCAATTTATCTATGGCTGGTTTAACGCAATGCTCGCCCGAGAACTTTCGGACGAGCAGTTAAATGCCTTACAAGCGGGCGAATTTGACGATTTTTTTGCATACCTCAGCGAATTGGGTTTTGCCGAACAGGTTGCAAAATTTCAAGCAGAAGTGACCGCTTGTAGGCAGCTGGAATTTCCTCGTCTAGAACTGGCGGCTGACTTTGCCCAACTGTTTTTATTGGAAGGCAATCTCAGTGCCATTCCTTACGCCTCCGCCTATTTAAGCGGCGAAGCGTTAGCGAAAAATTTGGCGGAAATGGACAGACTGCTGGGCGAATTTGGGCTGCAAGTTAATCGAGAAACCAAAGAGCCGAGCGATCACCTTTGCGTTTATCTCACCCTTTTTGACCGCTTGCTTGTTGAAAAACCGTTGGAAACGCAACAGCAATTTCTGCAAAACCAACTGATGAGCTGGCTCCCTGCGTGGTTCGCCAAAGCCAAAACCGTCAAAACTAACACCGGCGTTTATCCGGCGTTGCTAAGGTTGTTTGAACAGGTGTTGCTGAAGGAACAAAGATAAAGTTATTTATTTGAGAATGATTTGTATTGAGCGAATTGAGAAAGGAAGTTAAAATTTCAACTTCCTTTTTTATTGGCTGGATTTATCCACATTATTACAAGCGGTTATTTTTATAAAAAAATTTACAAAGGAGACATTAATGCAAAATAATAAAACCACCTACCTAAATTGGTACGATTTATGCGTGCTAACCCTGATCCTGTTTGGTGAGGCAATTTATACCTCAACCCAGCAATATTTCATCACCACCGAAATGCAAGGTAATTTTGAAGAAAATTTAACCTTTTCAAATGAACAAAATTATTGGGCATTACTGACGCAACTTGCATTGTTGCTGATTGCAATGGGCTATCTAAAATGGCGGAATTTTGATTTCAGCCGTTGGGTGATTCGTCCCTCTTGGCTGGCTTTTTTTAGCGGTATCGGGTTGTTTATCTTGCTCTCGTTAGCGATGGATCTCTATTTTGAAACATTATATGGTGTTTACAACCTAGTGTATCCGGAGCCATTTTGGGCAGTATTGAGAGAAGTGAATATTTCTACCGTGCTGTATGCGATTTTAAACGGCTTTTATGAAGAAATCTTTTTCCTCGGTATTTGCTTGGCGGTTAAACCTGAATATTTAAAATGGGCGGTGATTTATTCACTGATTATTCGGGTGAGTTTTCATACCTATCAAGGAATGGAAAGTGCGTTAGGATTAGGAATTTGGCTCGGTTTAATTATTTATTTGCTCTACTCACGCTCAAAGCAGAAAAACCTATTTCCATTTTGGGTGGCACACAGTATTGCGGATATTTTGGGGCTGAGTTTGTTGGCTTATTTTTAGTTAAAGGTGCTACATTTAAGCGGCATAAGTTGATAGAGCTGATCGTACCAGTAGCATAAAAACATTATTATTTGTATGGAAAGGTGCTTTTAGGTTACAATATAACCGATAGTTATTGGTTATAACTAAAAATTATTTTTAATTTAACGGAGCAAATATGAAGAGTATCAAAAAATTAACCCTAGCCACTTTGATTTTAGTGGGTTTAACTGCTTGTGGTAGCGGTGGTTCAGGTAGCAGTTCTAATAATGCTAAATCGAAACCACAAGTTGAGTTAAAAAAAACTGAAGAGGATAAAAAGGCTGAAGAAGCAAAAAAAATTGCAGAGGCAAAAGGAATTGGCAATAAAGAATATAAAGATGGATTAAATGAGTTAGAAGAAAAAAATGAAACAGGTAAAAACGGAGAAGAGATTCGAACCCATGGTTATCTCTATAACAGCCATTATTCCGTTGTAACTGCCAAAATGAAACAAACTTTACAGGAAAATGGTCGTCAAATGGAACCTACGGTTGAAGTGAAAGGGCTTAAAACTGAGAATTTACCGACAGAGGGCAAAGCAACATATAAAGGAGAAGCCTTTGATTCTCACGGTAATAACAGCAATTCAGTAGTAGGTGGAGAATTAATCTATAATGTTGATTTCTCTAGTCGTACCGGATCAGGTCTAGTTAAAAATGTACAGGGCGGTTCTATCGAGTTAGCACAAGGCGAAATAAAAAATGATAGTATTATAGCTTCTGCTCACCAAAAGTATAATGATCAGGCTGTTGGAAATGGTAGTTACAATATCCAATTCTTTGGTCCAAATGCAGAAGAAATTGGAGGGAAAATTGAGCTTAATGGTGAGGGCGAAGGCTCAATGAAGCAGATGTTAGGTATTGCAGGAACCCGAGAAGAACAAAAATAACATTTAATACCCAATGCCGTTTAATCTTAAACGGCATTCTTTTTTACTATGTATAAAAAACATTTTCTATTTTTACTTGTTTCGCCTTTAGTAATGGCGGAAACGGTTGAGTTTCAGCAAGATCCCAAAGAGTTTGATGGGCAGCGACAAGCGGTTAAATTTGAGCAAGAAATTGCAAAAAAGGATTTAAAATTAACCGCTTACTTGGAGGAAGATAATTCCCTTAAAGGTATTGAACAGCACATTAACCAAGCGATTCTTAGACAAGATTGGGCGAAGCTGGAAAGGCTGCTTGGCGATTATGCAAAGCAAGAGCAATTTGATCCGCTACTTTTAGACTATGCTTTGGCGGCATTGGCTTATGCTAAAAAAGATTATCGCTCTGCGGCGTTTTATTATCAGCAGTTGCTGAAAAAACAGCCTGATTTAACCTACCCTCGTTTTGATTTGGCTCTGATTTTAAAAGAGGATTATCGCTACAGGGAAGCAGAGCAAGAATTTAAGCAACTCAAAACCGATGATTTACGCAATGCGGTGAACAGTGCGTTGGCTCAAATAGAGGAGGAAGAGAGCTGGAAGCCGGATTTTTATTTGCAATATACTCAAACCAACAATGTGAATAATGCTTCTTCGTCGCCAACGGTAAATGTAAACGGGCGGATTTTTATTAAAGAATCAGACAGCTTGCCGCAGTCGGCAAAAGGCGTAAGATATGGCGTTGGCTTGAGTAAAATGCGAAATATCGGCGGTAATCATTTTGTGGGAGTCGATCTTGGCTATAACGGCGTTTATTACTGGAATAACCACGATTATAGCGAACAGTCGGTCTCACTAACACCAAAATATAGCTACAGAACGGCAACTTATCGTATCGGGGTTTCGCCCTTTATTGAGCAGAATTGGCTGGGTAGCTCACGGTATAACTATCAATTTGGTAGCAGTATCAATGCTGTTAAACTTTTTGAACGAGGGCTGATTTCCGGCTCATTCAGCCATCTGCAAAAACGTTATAGTGAACAGCATATTGCCGACCGTTACAATGGTTATCGCAACCAACTCACGCTAGGTACGCAATGGCAAGCGGTCAAAAATTGGCGATTTTTTGCAAATCTTAACGCTAGCCGTGAAATTACCCGTGAGAAAGCTCAATCTTCCAATAAGTGGCTGGCGACCATTGGCGTAATTTACCAAACCCCAAGCTGGGCAAGTTCGGTAAGTGTCGGATATGGCAAGCGTTATTTTGCTGATAAACATTATCTGTTTGGCTATAAACGCCAAGATAAGGAATATCAAGCGAATGTGGCGGTGTGGAATCGAAGTTGGCACTGGCATGGGATTGTGCCGAAATTAAATTTCCGCTATCAAAAAATCGACAGCAATATTGCCGATTTCTACTCCCGTAGCAATAAAGAAGTCTTTATGACGTTAGAGAAACTATTTTAAGGCTGTGTATGAATGTCGGGGAGAAAAATTTTCGCCCCATCAATATTAACTTAATTGAATTTTTGGTAATTTAACTGCAACCATTGTAGCCCAATTACCGCAATTACATTATCAATTGTGCCGTCTTCCACCCATTGATATGCCTGTTCACGGCTAACCACATGCACTAAAATATCTTCGTTTTCTTCTTCCAATAAGCCGTGAACCTCGCCGGATTTCACTTTGGTGTTGTCAATCAAGCCGAGAAACAGGTGCAGGCGTTCCAGTTGTCCACCGGGGCTGTCCCATACGCTTAAGGCGTGTTGCACTTGTGTTACTTCCAAGCCGGCTTCTTCTTTGGCTTCACGCATTGCAACTTCTGCCGGCTCTTCGTTGCCTTTATCTACCATACCGGCAACCAATTCCAGCAACCAAGGCGATTTCTTCTGCCCTGCATCGTAAGCACCGATACGCACTTGCTCAATTAGCACTACCTTGTCTAAGATAGGATCGTAAGCAATTAAAGCTGCCGCTTCGCCTTTAATTAAGAGTTCACGCACCACTTCACCGCTCATTTCACCGGAAAACAGTTTGTGGCGGAAAGTGATTTTTTGTAGCTCAAAATGCCCTTTATAGACGGTTTCTCGGTTTAGAATCTGTAAATCATTGTGCTGATATTGGGTTAGCTTCATATTAGTTCCTAGCTTTTATGTAAACGATCGGTGTGTACAATATATAATGCTATAATCATCACCAAAATAGAGAGTGCGAATAATAGTGTATGCAACGCATTAGAATGATCGACAATAATCAATCTTACCATGGCAGTAATCCCGATATAGAGGAAATAGCGTAACGGAAAGTGATAATTCGATTTGAAATATTTCACAATCAACGCAAGAAACTCAAAATAGAGGAAGAAAATCACAATTTTTTCCACAATTTGGAATTTTTCACTGTCGCTAAAAGAGAGTTCATAGAGTGAATAGGCTTCAGCAAACAGCGAGTAAGAAAGCAATGCTCCTGTTACTAGCAAGGCAATATTCATAATCCACTGAAAGGTTTCGGAAGCAATTTTGCCAAAACTGGAATGGTGTTCTTCTAAAGATTTTTTAGGCATTCGTTATCCTTAATTAACATCATAAACAAGTGATTGGCACTTTATAGGCTGAAACTGCCCGTTTTGCCAATGGTATAGCAAAGGTTCAGATAATAGCATATTTTGAGGTTGTTGATAGAAGTAGCTTAAATAGAACGGCAGTTCGCTCACAAAATGCAGCTTGCCTTTCGGACAATGGGCGGAAAAGATCTGTTTTTCTAACGGTAAATGTTTTACTTCGGACAGTTTCACAATCCCCACCCCTTGCGATTTCAATATCGCCTCTCGCAAGCACCAGCTCAAATAAAAGCGTTCGGCGAGGTTGCTTAGAATGGGGGAGTGGTTGGCTAATAAAACATTTTGTTCTTCAGCGTTTCCGTAATGGCAGATTAAATCGTGGTAACGTCTGATTTTTTGTGGGTGTTCAATATCAATGCCGACCGCTAATTTTGCAAAAGAATACGAAAAAATGACCGCTATCCATTCCCCTGAATGGCTGATGTTAAAGTCAATTTGCTCAGAATCGACAAAAGTGCGACCGCTTGGGGAGCGTTGCATATCAGCTAATAAATCTAAATCCAGATGGTGTTTTTTAAACAATTCCGTCAGCAGAAAAAAGGCGACTCGGCGGCTTTGCCATTTTTGCACCTGTTTTTCAGTTAAACCGCCGGGCATTTCAGGGTAGGAGAAATCACTCGGCAGAGGTGCTTTCCGATGAATAAACGCAATTTCAATATTTGCAAAATTTTGCATAAAAATCACCGCTTGAAGGCAAGTAACAGTACGCCACCAGCAACTAAGCCAATGCCAAGCCAATCTTGTCCGCTTGGGCGTTCGCCTAAGAAAATTACTGCAAAAAGGGTAACTAACACCAAGCTGAATTTATCGATTGGAGCGACTTGGGAAGCATTACCCATTTGCAATGCTTTGAAATACGCCGACCAAGACAATCCTGTTGCCAAGCCGGATAAGATTAAAAACAGCCAGTTTTTGCTGCTCAAGCTATCTAACGGCTGCCATTTTCCGCTGTAAGTGAGAAAGGCAATAAGTGCAATAATAATAACTACCGTGCGAATAAAAGTGGCGAAATCAGAATCTACGCCTTGTAAGCCAACTTTGGCAAAAATGGCGGTTAATGCTGCAAAAAGTGCAGAGGCTAATGCCCAATAGAGCCAATCGTGTGTCATAACAAAATTTTAATATTTTAGGTTAATTTCTAATCATATGGAGCAATAAAATGCGAGTTAGTTCTAGTTTATCAAATTTTCTATTTGATCTTCGCAAAATTTTTGGTAAAAGATGGAATGTATAGAAATGAAAATACAATAAACAAATATTAATAGGAGAAAGTTAAGTGGAAAAATTAAAAGAATTTTTAAAATCTGAAGCCTCAGGAGGCGTATTGCTTCTGGTTTTTGCTTTTGCAGCAATTGTGTGCGCCAACACCTCCTTAAGTGATTTCTATTTTGAGTTTTTACAAACGATTGTTAGTGTACAGTTTGGTGAATTTGCCTTGAATAAACCGCTATTACTCTGGGTTAACGATGGCTTAATGGCAGTGTTTTTTACGTTGGTGGGGCTGGAAGTAAAAAAAGAGTTGTTTGAAGGTTCGCTTTCAAGTTATAAGAAAGCCATTTTTCCTGCGATAGCAGCAGTAGGTGGTATGATTGTTCCAGCGATTATTTATTGGGCGATTAATCAAAACCACCCTGAATATCATAATGGTTGGGCAATTCCAATGGCAACTGATATTGCCTTTGCGGTGGGCATTGTGGCGTTATTAGGCACTCGTGTGCCATTGGCTTTAAAGGCATTTTTGTTGGCATTAGCGATTATTGATGATCTAGGAGCGATTGTGGTAATCGCCATTTTCTATTCGCAAGAAATCAGTGTGCAAGCCTTAACTATTGCCGCGATTGCGATTATCGGCTTAGTGCTACTTAACCGCTTTAAAGTGACCTCACTCTGTGCTTATTTGGTAGTAGGCTTAGTGCTATGGACTTCCGTTTTAAAATCAGGGGTTCACGCTACCCTTGCCGGCGTGATCATCGGCTTCTGCGTACCGCTGAAAGGTAAACATGGGGAACGACCGGCAGAGGAGCTAGAACATATTCTTGCCCCTTGGTGTGCTTATATGATTTTACCGATCTTCGCCTTCGCTAATGCCGGCGTTTACTTATTAGAAATGGGAATGGAGCAACTCTCATCACCATTGCCGTTAGGTATTGCGCTCGGCTTAATTATCGGCAAAACCTTAGGTGTATTCGGTTTTAGTTATTTAGCAGTATTATTCCGCCTTGCCAGCCTGCCGCAAGGGGTTAATTTTAAGCAAATTTTTGCCATTGCGGTGCTATGCGGTATCGGTTTTACAATGTCGATGTTCTTAGCAAGTCTTGCCTTTGATGTAAGTGAGGCTGGGGAAAGTATTACCGCTCTAGCTCGATTAGGTATTTTACTCGGCTCTGCGGTTTCAGCGATTTTAGGTTATACGTTACTTAGAATGGCGACTAAGCAGAATAATCCAGAAAATAATGCCACTTATTAACTACAAGCGGTTGAATTGAGCGGAAATTTTGCAAAATAGGCATAGTGAACTTCCATACCACTATGCCTATTTTATTTTACACCTTAGGAGCAAATCGGTTGCCGATTAAGAAAGCAATCAAACCAATTAGCAGTGAAGGCACAATGGCGTGGAAGCTAAAAATAGCAATCTTAAAGGTAGTCATTAATACATAACAACTTAAGCCTGCCAGCATTGAGTAAATAGCACCGGTGGCATTTGCCTTTTCCCAATACAACCCTAGTACAATTACCCATAGGAAAGTCGCTTCTAAACCACCTAAAGAGAGTAGGTTCAGCCAAATTAACATCTCAGGCGGGGTTAGGGCGGCAAACACGAGTAATACCGTAAAAGTAAGAGTAGTAATAGTGGAGAACAATTTGATTTTTTTCTCGTTATTAATGGCATTCGGCTTAATTGCCAGATAGAGATCTTTAATTAAGGTTGAAGACGACTGAATCAACATTGAGTCAATCGAAGACATAATCGCTGCCATTGGGGCGGCAAGGAAAATACCGGCAACCACCGGTGGTAGCACTTGTACCATTAGTGTTGGAATGACTTGATCCGGCACTTTGAGATCAGGCACAACCGCTCTGCCTAATACGCCTGAAAGGTGCATTCCAAACATTAGAATTGCAATGACTACCGTGCCGATAATCATTGCTCGGTGCAAGGCTTGGCTGTTTTTGCATGCCATACTTCTGACCGCAATATGCGGTAAGCCGATTAAACCAAAGCAAACCAATACCCAAAATGAAGTCATAAAGGTGAAATCAAGCGGGCGTTCGTCAATGCCGTAAGGGGTGGTAAGTTGTGGGTTAATGGCTTCAAGGGTGTGCATTGCATTTTCCACTCCGCCTGCGGCATAAATCACACCAGCGAGTAAAATGCTTGTGCCGACTATCATTACTAAACCTTGAATAGTATCGGTTAGCACCACCGCTCTAAAACCGCCGATAAAGGTATAAAGCCCGACTGTGATGGCAAAAATCATTACCGCTGTTTGGTAAGGGATTCCGAGTGTGGTTTCAAGTAAGCGACCGGCACCGATAAATTGCACCGTCATCATCGCAAAAAACGAAAGTAATAAGGCTAGTCCTGCAATCCAAACCACAAATTTGTTTTGGTAACGGGCTAATAACATATCGTTAATGGTGACACTATTATGCTTGCGGGCAAGTAAGGCAAATTTTTTGCCTAATGCTCCAAGAGAGAGTAGCACTGCGGGCACTTGAATCATTGCCAGTAACACCCAGCCTAAACCGTATTTATAGGCAGCACCCGGCCCACCGATAAAGGAACTTGCCCCCACATAAGTGGCGGCGGTTGTCATTGCTAACACAAAGCCCGACATTGAACGCCCACCGATATAGTATTCCGAAATAAAGCTTCCGCCTTGGCGTTTACGGTAAGCATAAAACGCTACGCCAAACACAAAAATTAAATAAGCAATCAGGGGTAAAATCATTTCACTATTCATTATTCACCTCAAGATCGATATTTTTATACACTTTTTTGACGACAATGGTGGCAACTAAGCTAAATAGTACGGGTAAGAAAATGCAAGAAAGTTCAAACCAAATCGGAAAGCCGAAAATGCCTCTGCCTTGCGGTGAAAAGTAAGCAAAACCTACCCAGCCGAGCAGATAAATCAGCGTAAGCAACACAGCCCAACGTGCTTCTGTTGTTAATTGTTGATACATAAAGTCTCCTTAAAACATAAAAAGAACCTCGCAGTTGCAAGGTGTGTCTAATATTGCCATTCGTCCGGGTCTATTCCCAGCTCACACATTTTTTGTTTTGCCGCTTCAGGGATTTCATCTGCCCTGTCTTTCATCAAGTCTTCATCATTCGGCAAAGGCTGACCGGTAAAGGCGTGCAAAAAAGCCTCGCACAATAATTCGCTGTTGGTTGCGTGACGAAGATTTTTGATTTGGCGACGGGTTCGCTCATTAGTTAAAATTTCCAATACTTTAATTGGAATGGATACCGTCACTTTTTTGACTTGTTCACTTTTTTTGCCGTGTTCGGCATAAGGGCTAATATATTCGCCGTTCCAGTCTGCCATTTGTTTGCTCCTTAAATGTTGCCTGTATTGTAATCAAAAGCGAACTATATCTCAATCTAGACGTCTAGATTTCTAGAGGCAAAACGGCTTTTTGTTTTGTATTTTTTATCAACTTCGCTACAATGGACAAATTTCTCTGCAAAAGGTTCAATTTATGAAACTCAAGTCGTTCAAACCGATGTTTATGCTACTCAGTGTGGCATTTTTAACCGCTTGTTCATCAAGCATTAACCCAGAAACCGGCGTGCGAGACGACCCACTTGAGGGGTTTAACCGTGCGATGTGGAAAGTCAATTACGACTATTTAGACCCTTATGTGTTAAAACCGGTAGCTAAAGGTTGGAAAGAGTATGTACCAAGCCCGGTTAAAACAGGCTTAATTAATGTTGCTAATAACCTTGATGAGCCGGTGAGCTTTGTAAACCGCTTAATTGAAGGAGAAGGTAAAAAAGCGATGGTTCACTTCAACCGCTTCTGGATCAACACTGTGTTTGGTTTAGGTGGGTTAATTGACTGGGCGAGTTTAGATGAGGGGTTACGTTTAAATAACGGACAACGTGGTTTAGGTGAGAGTTTAGGCGCTCACGGCGTGCCTTCCGGCTCCTATATTATGATGCCGGCTTATGGAGCAACCACACCTCGTCAAGGTATTGGTAGTGCGGTGGAAACCGGTTATTCGGTGCTGACTTATGTTGGGTCACCTTGGTCTATCGCTAAATTTGTGGTACAAGGGGTAGATACCCGTTCTAAATTATTAGAACAAGATGCGTTGTTAGAGCAAGCTCAAGACCCTTATGTTACCTTCCGTGAAGCTTATTTCCAAAACCTTGAATTTAAAGTGAAAGATGGCAATGTTGAGCAAAGCCAACAAGAGCAGCTTTCGGAAGAAGAGTTGAAGAATATTGATTAATTGATGTGAACGAGGGATGGTACGCCTCATCTAAAGCGCACCTCTCCCCTTGTGGGACAAATGTTTACATTTGAACGTTGGCTTTGCCAACGGCTCCACAGGAGCGAGCGTAGCGAGTATTGAGACCGAAAAATATTTCGTTCAGAAATATTTTTCAGAGAGAGGGAGCTTACAATATTAAGCCTAAAAATGACCGCTTACCCCTCTCCCTGATTTTTTCTTCTGCACGAAGAAAAAATCTATCCCTCTCCCACAAGGGGAGAGGGGATGATTCTAACATTTTAAATATAAAAAGATGAAAAAACATATCCATATTTTAGGCATTTGCGGCACCTTTATGGGCGGTGTGGCAATGATTGCCCGTGAGCTTGGCTATAAAGTGACCGGCTCAGACACTAATGTTTACCCACCGATGAGTACCTTTTTAGCTGCTCACGGTATTGAAATTATCCCGAATTACGATGTTGCTCAACTGCAACCGGCTCCTGATTTAGTGGTGATTGGTAATGCGATGAGCCGTGGTAATCCGTGCGTGGAATATGTGTTGGACAACCAACTCAATTACACCTCCGGCCCGCAATGGTTGCACGATCATTTGCTTAAAGACAAATGGGTGCTGGCGGTTTCCGGCACGCACGGCAAAACTACCACAACAGGAATGTTAGCGTGGATTTTAGACCAAAATGGGATTGATACCGGCTTTTTAATTGGCGGTGTTGCCGGTAATTTCGGCATTTCGGCTCGTGCCGGTAACAGTCCATTCTTCGTGATTGAGGCGGACGAGTACGATTCTGCGTTCTTTGATAAGCGTTCTAAATTTGTGCATTACACCCCGAAAACGCTGATTATCAATAATATGGAATTTGACCACGCCGATATTTTTGATGATTTAAAAGCGATTCAACGCCAGTTCCACCACCTTGTTCGCACGATGCCACAAAGTGGCTGTATTTTGTCGGCAATCGCTGATCAAAACGTGCAAGATACACTAAAAATGGGCAGTTACAGCCAGCTTCAATTTATTGGCGAACAGAACGAATGGTTTGCTAAACCGTTAAATGCCGATTGCTCACAGTTTGAGGTGTTTCACTTAGGCGTTAAACAAGGCGAGGTGCATTGGTCGATTATCGGCAAGCACAATATGCATAATGCTCTGATGGCGATTGCCACCGCTCATCACGCAGGGGTTGAAGTGCAAGGGGCTTGCGAGGCATTAGGCAAGTTTGTGAATGCTAACCGCCGTTTGGAAGTGAAAGGCGAGGTAAACGGCATTACCGTTTATGATGATTTCGCTCACCACCCAACTGCGATAGAAGCGACCATTGATGCTCTGCGTGGTAAAGTCGGCAAAAATCAACGCATTTTGGCAGTGTTAGAGCCTCGTTCAAATACAATGAAAATGGGTGTCCATAAAGATGAAATAGCCCCAAGCCTACACGATGCCGAAGCAGTGTTTGTTTACCAGCCTGATATTATTGCGTGGAGTGTGAGCGAGATTACCAATGTGTTATCGCAACCGGCGTATTGGTCGGCAAATATTGATGATTTAGTCGATCTAGTCGTCAAAGAAGCCAAACCCACCGAGCACATCTTAGTGATGAGCAACGGAGCCTTTGGCGGTATTCATCAAAAACTACTTGCCAAATTAGCTGATAAGTAACCTTTACAAGCGGTAAATTTTTTACAAAATTTTACCGCTTGTTTGTATAACTCTCTATTTTTGTGATCTGCATCGAAAAATTCAAAATCAATTCTGGATATTTATACATGTTTTATTGAAAATAGCGACTAATATCTCTACCAATAAACAGAATAAAATATGAACGATTTAATTATTTATAATACGGAAGACGGCAAAAGCAATGTAGCCTTGTTAGTGGTTGAAAATGAAGCTTGGCTGACACAAAATCAACTTGCAGAACTTTTTGACACCTCTGTGCAAAATATATCCGAACACATTAAAAATATCTTAAAAGACAAAGAGTTAGATGAGAATTCAGTTATCAAGGATTACTTGATAACTGCTCAAGATGGCAAGAATTATCAAGTAAAACATTATTCACTTGAAATGATTCTGGCGATAGGGTTTCGAGTTCGTAGCCCAAGAGCAGTACAGTTTAGAAAATGGGCAAACAGCACATTACGCACTTATCTCGAAAAAGGTTTTTTAATTGATAGCGAGCGTTTGAAAAATCCGCAGGGTCGTTTAGATTATTTCGATGAATTACTTGAACAGATTCGTGAGATTCGGGCAAGTGAATTGCGTTTCTATCAAAAAGTACGAGAGCTTTTCAAACTCTCTAGCGATTACGACAAAACAGATAAAAATACGCAAATGTTTTTTGCAGAAACGCAAAATAAGCTCATTTATGCAATAACCAAACACACTGCCGCTGAGTTGATTTGTCAACGTGCTGATGCGACTAAGATGAATATGGGATTAACTAGCTGGAAAGGAAAAGTCGTGCGTAAAGGCGATATTGTGATTGCGAAAAACTATTTAGATAATAATGAGCTGGATTCTTTAAATCGCTTGGTAATGATCTTTCTTGAAAGTGCCGAATTACGTGTGAAGAACAACCAAGATCTTACGTTAGGTTTCTGGCGAAGAAATGTAGATATGTTGATTGAGTTTAACGGCTTTTCTGTATTAGGAAATGGTGGAACAATCACGCATAAACAAATGGAAAGCTTTGTCAGAGAGCAATACGAAAAATTTGATATTCAGCGTAAATGTTTAAAACAGAAAGAGGCAGATTGGGAAGATTTGCAGGCATTGGAAAAGTTAGAAAGTGAGCTAACACGGTAGTTAAACGCAAGCGGTAAAATTTCCCCAAAATTTTACCGCTTGTAGCCTTATTTTCTATACCGCTCATCCGTCAAGGTTTTTAAAAATGCTTTGAGGGCATCAATTTCTTCATCGCTTAAGGGTTTGGCTTTGAGTTTTTGGTGGGCGATAGTGGGTTCAAATTCTGCTTGTTGCCACGCCGTGCCGGTTTCAGGGTTGATTTTTCGCTCCGGGTTATTGTAGCTGTCTAAAAATAGCAAAACAGTCTTTAATTCTTTAAACACACCGTTGTGCATATAAGGTGCAGTCACGGCAACATTACGCAATGTTGGGGTTTTGAATTTGCCTTTTTGTGTTTCATCACCTTTAACATTTGGGTTTTCAAATAAGCCTAAATCGACGAAGTCTGGTGCGAAGCCGTTAACCGCTATCAAGTCTGGGTTACCGGGTACGCCTACATTGTAATAGTGATAGTTGCTAAAGGTTTCTTCTTGGTGGTTTGCAGCACTCTGTAATTGGTGGCAACTACTACAATTAGTTTGAGCTTTATTGAAAAATAAAGCTCTGCCTTTTTCTTCCAATGCAGTTAATTGTACCTCGCCTTTTAAAAATAGATCATATTTTGAATCAAATGGAGCGAGAAGTTTGTTTTCTTGTTGGAATGTCGCAATCGCATCTTCCATTGCCGCATAAACGCTTTCATAACTTTCCCATACCTTTTCACCGTAAAATTGCCCTAAAAATCGCTGATACATCGGCACATTATATAATCTTTTGGCTACTTCTAATTTGTTAGGCATTCCCATTTCATTTGGGTCGATAGGCGGCATACCGGCTTGCTCGGCGAGATTTTTGGCTCGTCCGTCCCAGAACTGCCCGCCGATATATTCTTGACTTTGCTCATCAAAGTGGAACTCAGGCGAGTATTTCGCATAAAGCATGGTCGGGGAGTTGCGTTTGCCGAATTTGGTTGGAGTATCTCCTTGTGAAACCACCCCTTTTGCCGGAGTAGTGCGGTTATCAATAAAGGCATAATCCGGATTATGGCAGCTGGAGCAGTTTTGTGAACCGTTGTGTGACAGCATATTGTCAAAGAATAGAATTTGTCCAAGTAGGGGCTTATTTATTCCTTCTGTCGGCATAGTTCGAGGTGCTTTTTCTAGTGCCAAAGTTACGCCGGAAAATAGAGTTAAGCTAAAGATTAGAGGGAAGAATTGGTTCATAAAAGCATACCTTTTTAACGATAACTACAGTGATAATTCAATAGTGTTGAACGATTATCCGTAAACCTTAGCTTATTTTAAAATTTCACTGCGTATAAATCTCCCCTCAAAATGAGGTAGTGGCTTGATTTAAGTCAAGGTGTTTTGCGTTATAACAAGCGGTTAGATTCCTCGTATTATTTACAATAAATTTACACTCCAGAAGATGAATTATATTACAAATAGCGTAAAATACGCGCACTTAAATTTCTGAGTCTATAAGTAAGTTATTTCACTTAAATAGGTGGCGGTTTTTTATATTGGTGAAGATTATGTTGAACATAGGTTCTACGTAATCTTTTTTATTTTTATATAGGGTCGATTATGAATCAAATTTTTAAAGTTATTTGGAATCAGGCAACACAAAGTTGGGTTGCAGTATCTGAATTACAACGAGCGAAAGGTAAAACGATGCAAGTAAGGCAACATTGGCTTTATTGGCTGGAGCTAGTGCCGTGTTGGGAGCTAATGATGCTGTGGCTGTTGTATCTATAGGTTCAACAACAAGTAATTATATTTCAACACAAGCAACTGCATCATCGGAGAACGCAATTGCTATTGGTGCGGATTCAATCTCAACTGGCAGATCTACTATTGCAATTGGTACAGATGCGAATGCAACGCATAGAACAAATTTAGTGGATCCAGAAGATACTTCTTACATTACTATAATATTGGTGTAGAGAGTCTCAATAATACTGGTCAGAATTGGGCATTAGTTCCTTCTATTGCTATTGGTATGGGGGCTAGAGCGACTTCAGCAAATGCTATTGCATTAGGTACGGATACTGCTGCAACAGGTAACCGTGCAACAGCTTTTGGTGCAGGAGCTCTAGCTACTGGTAACCGTTCAACAGTAATGGGATGGAGATCTGCCGCTAGTGGCACTCGTTCATTTGCAATGGGTTCAGGTGCAACCGCAAATGCTGATTTTTCAGGTGCAATGGGGGATAAGTCTGTTGCAAATGCTACTTATTCTTTAGCTTTAGGTTCAAGTGCTAATGCAACTTCTACTGCAACTAGAGGTACAGCGATTGGTTATAATGCGACAGTTTCAGGTGTTAATGCGACAGCTTTAGGGGTAAGTGCAGTATCTTCCAACCAATCTACGGTTGCAATTGGTGATAGTGCTAAAGCAAGTGCCGGTTTTGCTATTGCCTTAGGCTCAGGTGCTAATGCAGCGCTAAATAATTCGGTTGCTTTAGGGAGTAATTCAACCGTTTCCAACGCTGTGGCAGTTCCTTCTGCGACGGTAAATGGTATTACTTATTCCGGCTTTGCGGCTAATACTACGGCAGCAGGGAATGTTGTTTCTGTTGGCTCAAACACGATCAAACGCCAAATCCAAAACGTAGCGGCAGGTCAGAACTCTGCTACATCAACCGATGCAATTAATGGTTCACAGCTTTATATGGCAATGAACGCAACAGGTAACCTTGCTAATTCAACTAAAAATATTTTAGGTGGTAATGCTACAGTAAATCCTGATGGTTCTGTTACCTACACTAATATTGGTGGAACAAATAAAAATACGATTGAAGAAGCACTAAAAGCGGTAAAAACAGAAGTTGTTGCAGGTAGCAATGTTAATATTACAAATGCAACCGGTGCAAATGGACAAACTATTTATACAGTAAATGCGTATAACACCACGGCAAGTTCTTCTAGCCCTGATTACATTACTGTAACAGGTAAAGCTGCAACTGCTGCGAATACAACTAACTATGAAATTGGTTTAACTAAGAAAGCCATTGATGACTTTACGAAAGATACCCAAGCTACTGTTGTTTCAAACGATGGTACAGTAACTGTAAAAAGTACAGAGAGAAATGCAAATGGCACGGTTATTTATGATCTTTCTGTCAATATTCCTGCGCAAGCAAGCCAAATTCAATATTTCTCTGTGAATTCAACCGTACCTGAGAATCAAGCTAATGATGGCGCGAAGAGCAGAAACTCAATTGCGATCGGCCCGAATGCAACGGCAACAGGTGGAGAGCAAGCGGCAGTAGCATTAGGCACAAACTCAAATGCAAATGGTAACGGAGCGTTATCTTTAGGTGTTGTTACGGTTTCAAAAGGTATTCAAGCTACGGCAGTTGGTCATTCAGCAAATGCAACGGCTAATGGTACAACCGCACTTGGTCGCCAAACAAATGCGACAGCAGGTGATGCTACAGCGGTAGGTTCTAATGCTAATGCAACGGCTGAAAAAGCTTCTGCCTTTGGTGTTGCAGCAAATGCGAGTGCAAATGCCTCTTTAGCCGTAGGTGCAAATTCAATTGCCTCAGCACAATCAGCAGTGGCTGTTGGTACACGTGCTAATGCAACAGCTCAATTTGCTACAGCATTAGGTATGGGAGCTCAAGCTACTCTGAATAGTTCTGTTGCTTTGGGTAGCGAATCAGTCGTAAGAGCAGCAACACCAACTGAAAATGCAACGGTAGGGGGTATTACTTATAATGGCTTTGCCGGGGTAAATAAAGATACTAACTATGTTGTTTCTGTAGGCTCTGCAGGTAAAGAGCGTCAAATCCAAAATGTGGCAGCGGGTCAGATTTCTGCTACATCAACCGATGCGATTAATGATTCACAACTTTATATGGCAATGAATGCAACCAGTAACCTTGCAAATTCAACTGCAAATAATTTTGGTGGCGGTTCTGTTGTGAATCCGGATGGCTCTGTGACTCAGCCTAAATATAATGTAACGAATGCAGCTGGAACTCAGTATGGTAATACTGCAACAAATGTTGGCGATGCAATTACGAACTTAAATAACTATGTAAACCAAGGTTTCAATATTAAAGATAATGCAGGTGAAACCAAAGGCACAGTGACCCCAAATGAATCTGTATAATTTGTAAACGGTAAAGGTACAGTTTCAAATGTTACACAAGAAGCTGATGGCGTAACTAAAGTAACCTTTGATGTGGATACCGGTTCTATCACGGTTGATAACACAACAGGTGCAGTAACTACACCTGCAGAAGAAGATAAAGTTGCAACTACAAAAACAGTTTCTGAAGCGATTCAAAAAGCAGGTTGGAATGCAAAATCTGGTGGCAATAAAGCTGATAGTGATCAAGAAGCAGCAGAGTTGATTAATCCGGGCGAAGAAGTGATTTTTGCAGCAGGCGATAACTTAAAAGTTAAACGTGTTGGCACTACATTCACGTACGAAACAGCGAAAGATGTGAAATTTGATAGCGTAACATTTGGTGATAATGGCCCGAAAATCACGAATAAAGATGGTAATGTTAATATTGCAGGTAATGATGGTAATCCAACCAAAATTACAGGCGTGAAAGCAGGTGAAGCTGATACTGATGCGGTGAATGTAAGTCAGTTAAAACAAGCAGCAGCGTCACAAAACCGAAGTGAAAGGTTCAGGTTTAGCAACTGTTGGTGCACCTGAAACAGGTGATAATGGTCAAACAATCTATACGGTAGATGTAGCGAAAGCAGGTGCTCCTACAGTAACTCGTGGTAATGTGGCTGTTAAAGAAGGCGATGAAAACAAAGTTATGACCGCAGGTGATGTGGCTGATGCAATTAATAATTCAGAGAAAACCTCATCTGTAGTAGCTGGTTCTAAAGCCGTAACTGTTAAAGCCGGAAAGGAAGATGATAAAGGCAATACTGAATATACGGTAGATGTTGCAACGGATAAATCTATCGGTCGTGATAATGACGGTAATATGACAGTGAATACTGACAACGTTACTATCGTGAAAGATCCGACAACAGGCGAAGTTAAAGCGAATACCACAACATTAAATAATTCTCCTGAAGGTAAAGTTACTGAGCCTACAGGTGACGATGCTAAGAAATTAGTGACGGCAGGTGATATTGCTAATGCAATCAATAATTCAGGCTTTAATGTAACAGCAGGTGATGGTGTTGATGGTGGTGAAACCAAAGGTAAGAAAACACAGCTAATCAAGCCAAGTGAAACAGTTACCTTTGATGCGGGTAAAAATATGACACTTACCCAAGCTGACGGTAAATTCACTTACACAACGAAAGATAATGTTGCATTCAACAGCATTGATATGAGCAATGGTAAACCAGATACAACAGGCTCAATCACTAATCTGAAGAGCGGCGTGGGTGGTACATTTGCAGATAAAGCAGCACCAACAGATGCAGAGCGTAAAGCGATTGCGGATAATATTAACAACGCAACAGGTGATACGTTGAATAATGCTGTGAATGTGGGTGATGTACAAGCAGCAACCACCAAAGTGGAAGGTGATAAAGGTGTTACTGTAACATCTAAAACTAACGATGACGGCTCAACCACTTATACCGTTGAAGCAAAAACGGATGGTACAACCATTAAGGTAAACGATAAGGGCGAAATCACGGCAAACACCAGCGAGTTAACAAATAACCCTGATGGTAAAGTGGAAGAGCCTACAGAACCAAATGCATTAGTAACAGCTAAAACCGTTGCAGATGCAATTAACAATGCAGGTTTTAACATTCAAGCAAACGGTGACGAGAAGAGCCTGGTGAAAACAGGTGATACGGTTCAGTTCTTAAATGGTAAAAACATTGAGATTACCCGTGATGGGAACATTACTGTTTCAACTGCAAAAAATGTGAATTTTGATAGTGTACAGTTCGGAAATGAAGGTCCTAAGATTACTAACAATGGTGGTAATATCAATGTTGGTGACAAAGACGGTAATGCAGTCAAAGTAACTAATGTGTAGAAGATCAAACCTAATCTGACAGTCCCCCGTTTTAAATTACCGTGTCTGTCAGATTAATTTGAGCTTAAATTCTTTTCCACCCAAATCCGT
>NZ_SMAC01000002.1 GCF_004342115.1 Mannheimia haemolytica
CGATTTTTTAAGTTGGGAACGCGTCTATTTTGATTCAGCAATGCTTCAACACCACCTTGCTCAACCGCTTGTTGATAACGATAGAATGTATCTCGACTCATCCCCATCACCTTACAGGCTTGAGAGATATTGCCCAGTTCTTCTGCTAAATTTAATAAACCGGTCTTGTGTTTAATAAGGGGATTGTTAGAATAAAACATGAGAGTTTCTTTTTTGTTTAGATTGATTTTTGACACTCATATTCTAAACGGGAAACTCTCACTTTTTAGAGTGAATTGTCAGATCAAGTCTGATCTTCTACAGATAATTTTTATCCGAGCTAGCACCTTTGAATGTATCGAGTTCTTTATTCGTGAATTTTTCTGCTGTTTGATATTTTTGCCAACGGCGTAATCTAAATAACGTCTCACTGATGATTTCTTTTAAATCAGCAATCTCAGCTTCTACTGCTTGCTCCCAATTCTCTACACATTGATAAATCGTCTCTTTATCTGCTTTAAGTTCTCTTAAATGATACGCTTTTAATAGATCGTAAGGTGCAAGCGATTTTCCTCTTGCATTTTGAGCATCAAAAAATTGGAAAGCCTCGTCAATATCCCCTAATTCAATATAAACAAACTCGCAAGTTTCTAAAATATAGGTAGCAAATTCCTGTTTATCTTGTACTCTATCTCGAATAAATTGTTCTACTGCAACCTTATTTTTTATAAGATTATCCGCACTAATACTATGTGAGAGCTTTTCAGATAAAAGTGGAAAAGTGTTATCATTGCTCAATAAAAATAAAATTAAAGAAAGGCTAATTAAACGTTGTTGTCCATCAACTATATCGAATTTTGTTTTAGACTCACTATTCTCATCTTTACCTGTATATGTATGGATAACAACCGAACCTACTCGATAAACTTTCTTACCATTTTCAAAATGAAAATAGAGATCGTTTAATAATTGGGTAATATGTTTTACCGACCACTTATAAGGGCGCTGATAATCAGGAATAGATAATTTCGTTCTTACAACATCTTCAATTTTTCTAATTTCCGCAATTTCTTTTTCTGTATTATTTTGGCTCATTTCAGATCCTTTATTACAATATTTCAATGTTTTTATTGTAGCAAAATTTGCAAAGTCTTGGTGAATTTAGACCGCTTATAAGCATTCCTCAATCCCCTGCAACGCCTCTAATCCCCCCATTTCCAAACTTAAAAAGTGCATTTTGGGTACGCCGGCATCTATTGGGTTGATGCGGATTAAACCACCTTTTTTCTGCTTGGCGGTGCGTTCGGAAAAATTACGCACAGTTGGTACGACTTTGCCTGCACCAATTTCAATCACCACAGGGCGTTGGGCTTTGCGTAGCCATTCATCTAACAGTGTCTCTTTAGTAAGTTGGTAGCCTTCGGCATAACTCCAATCATTAAACATCAGTACATTTTGGCGGGCTAATCCTCCGCAGTCAGGGCAAGTTGGTGGTTCGCTCAATACAAGGCAATGTTCATCGTCAGTTACAGGTTGATAGTCGTACGCCCACCACGATTTATTTTTGCAATTTGCCAAACATTGCAAATGGTCTAGCGTGCCGTGGCATTCGTAAATCCGATCCTCCGAAAAACCGGCTTTGCGGAAATGCCCGTCCACATTGCTGGTGAAGACGAAATAGCCGTGTTGTTTGCTTTCCGCCCAGCGTTTGAGAATGGCATAGCCTTGGTGCGGTTCGGCTTGGCGGTATTGATTTAGGCGATGGGCATAGAACCATTTTGCCAACTCAGGGCGTTCCTGATAGGCAAGCGGTGTGGCAATCTGCATAAATTGCAAATTAAATTTTTTGAGCGGTGGGTAGGAATTCCATAACCCTCCCACGCTACGGAAATCGGGCAAGCCACTGTCCACCGACATTCCAGCCCCTGCGGTAATTAAAATGCCGTCTGCATTGCGGATTAATTCAGCGGCATAATGGAAATCGTTTTTCATTTTTTTCTCCTCTGTTTTATGCGGATTTTAAGCACCAATGCGACAAATAATGTCGTTTTAATTACACAATTTCACAAATCACCGCAGAAAAATCGTCATACAAGCGGTGCATTTTTACCATTTTTCTGCAAATTTGCAGACGATGAGACGGGCTTTCGTATCCGTCCTAAATCGCCTGAATAGCTTCTGGGGCGAGTTGTTCGTGCAAACCGTCAGAACAGAGCAAAATGCTCTCGCCTTTTTCCAGTTGAAATTCGGCTATATGAATGCGGAAATCATCGGCGTCAAAATCGGCAACAATACAATCGGTTAAGCCGTTATACATTGAGGCATAGTTGCTCCCTTCCTTAACCAAGCCTTTCTGTTTCATTTCAGCCAGTATGGTGTGATCAAAACTCAGTTGTTGCCACTCCCCGTTTGCCGTAATTTTATAGGCTCGACTGTCGCCCACATTAACCATACGCCCTCTGCCGTTATGGTGTAATTCACAAGCAACAAAAGTGCAAGAAGCACCAAAATAATCTTTCGCTAATTTTTCGCAAAAATCGCCGTGAGCCTGTCGCAACCATTGGCTATCAAGGGATTGGCATTGGCTGAGTAACGCCATTAAATAATGTGAGGCAAGATGATTTCGAGGGTGGCTGGAAACGCCGTCCGCAACCCCAAAAATTACTTTGTCGTTATCCAGCAGATAACTCTCGGCATTTTTAAGTTGCCATTGGTACACCGCTTTGCCGTTAAACAGTGCATCTTGATTTTTCTGGTGCTGATTGCCGGCTTGTTGGCAGAAAGTAAGTTGAAAAGGCATTGGTTATTCCTGTTTATGAAAAAGAGCGTAAAAAAACAGGCTAATGGAGAGAATTAAAAGTCTGAAAAATGCCAAAAAGCAAGAAAATTAGTTTAAATTTCAACCACTAGAAAAATTCGAATCGTTCATCAATAGACAGTAAGAATATCTGATTGAAAGAGTTGTATTTATGATAAAGGTCTGTTTAGGGAGGAGCGGTCGATACTATTTAGCAAAAATTCCCACAAAACCGACCGCTTGTTTAGCTTATTTTAGCGCTTCTTTCTCGATATCCCAAATATCTTCGCCAAATTTGCGTAGCCACCAGGTTAGCATATCATTATCAGCGACTATGGCTTGAATACGGTAGTGAGTTTCACTCTCCTCGAGAATTTTTTGATCTTTGGCAAGCGGTGTTTCGGTTAAATGGAAACCGGCGTCTCTGCTAATCGAAAAGGTAAGGCTAGCTTTTTCGCCATTGCCAAAACCGAGGTGTCCGGCATCTTGGTAGGCTTGCAAATTAAAATCTTTCGGGCGTTCAAAACTAAAAGTAGAAATCTCCGCTTTACGAATGCGGTGAAGAGCCAACAGGCGGTTGTCGTCAAACCCTTCGTAACGGCAGACCAAATAAATGCTCGCACCTTGTTGTGAAATCGCCAACGGCATAATTGTCGCTTGGTGTTTTTTGCCGTGCTGGTTCTGATATTCGATCTTTAACAACTTATTTTGAAATAAGGCTTGGCTTACGGAATTAAAAATCTCTTCTTTAATTTTTGCAGGGATCAGCGGTAGGCTGGTTGGCGTGGAGCAAACTTTATTTAGCCATTGGTATTCGGGCTTGTCTTTCGCCCCGGAAACCATTCTGTCTGCCTGCTCAAAAAAGGGTTTCATTGATGCCATTAAATTTGCGGGTAACAGATATTTCAGCTGTTGCTCGGCAAGTTTTAGCAGTAATGATTGTTGTTCGTTGAGAATCGGCAATGCCAGCCCCTCTGAGCGGATTTTCCAGCTATAACCAAAGGGTTTGCTCCGCTCATCGCATTCAATATCAAAATGCTCGCATAACATTTTGAGCGAACGCTGAACAGTGCGAATATCCCGTTCAAAGCCGGCATCTAATAGCTGTTGGTGCAAACTTTTAGCATCAATTTTAGCGGGTAATTTGGGGATACGGCGTAGGATTTCCAGTTGCAATAGGGTTGCATCAATATCACTTGGGCGCTTTGCCATAAAATCTCCTTGCAGCATTTTTTCAGCGATTATAGCAAGAAGCTACGGTCGTTTTGCAAAAAATGTGGTAAAACGACCGCTTGTTTTTTTAAAGATTTTTAGCTATCAAAGCCAAATAGCAGAAACAGTTGCAACTTTTATGAACCAAATCTCATTACTAGAAACGATCATTGCTCCATTTCTTGCAAAATTCGACCGCTTGCTTAACTTCAGCTATAATTCATCTTTTTAAAATAAGCAAAAACAGGAACGACAATGTTTGAATTAAACCCAATTAAAAACCAACTAACTGATTTAAGCGAGCGCACCGCGGTGATCAGGGGGTATCTTTGACTTTGAGCATAAAGTCGAACGCTTAGAAGAGGTCAATGCCGAGCTGGAACAACCCGATGTATGGAACAAGCCGGAAAAAGCACAAGCGCTTGGTAAAGAGCGGGCAATGTTGGAGCAGATCGTCAATACGATTAAAGCCTTAGAGCAAGGGATTGAAGATGTTGAAGGGTTGATTGAGCTGGCGGTGGAAGCAGAAGATCAGGATACCTTCAATGAAGCCCAAGTGGAAGCAGACGAATTAGAGAAAAAACTTGCCGATTTAGAATTTAAGCGGATGTTCAGCGGCCCACACGACAGTGCCGATTGCTATTTGGATTTGCAAGCCGGTTCGGGTGGAACGGAAGCTCAGGACTGGACAGAAATGTTACTGCGTATGTATTTGCGTTGGGCAGAGAGCAAAGGGTTTAAAGCCGAACTAATGGAAGCCTCAGACGGTGATGTGGCAGGGATTAAATCCGCCACCGTGAAAATTTCCGGCGACTATGCTTACGGCTGGTTCAGAACCGAAACGGGTATTCACCGCTTGGTGCGTAAAAGCCCGTTTGATGCCAATAACGGTCGTCATACCTCGTTCTCGGCGGCTTTCGTTTATCCGGAAGTCGATGACGATATTGATATTGAAATCAACCCTGCGGATTTGCGGATTGATGTGTATCGTGCCTCAGGGGCGGGTGGTCAGCACGTCAATAAAACCGAATCGGCGGTGCGAATTACCCATATACCGAGCGGCATTGTGGTGCAGTGCCAGAACGGTCGTTCACAACATCAAAATAAAGATCAGGCGATGAAACAGCTTAAAGCGAAGCTATATGAGCTGGAAATGAGCAAGAAAAATGCGGAAAAACAGGCGATGGAAGACAACAAATCCGACATCGGCTGGGGCAGCCAGATCCGCTCTTATGTGCTAGACGATTCACGGATTAAAGACCACCGTACCGGTGTGGAACATCGCACCACCCAACAAGTGCTGGACGGTGATTTGGATAAATTTGTCGAAGCAAGCTTAAAGGCAGGATTGTAATTTCATTTCCATTGATGATAGTACCAGCGTCCACGCTGGTACTTTATTGATAATCTACGGTACAAGCAAAAGACACTCGTGCCATCATTTAAGGCAAACATTATGCTTTTCGACTCTATCCAATTTAGCATTGGCGTTACCTTACCAACCATTTTGTTAATGCTGTTCGGTATTTTTCCACGCAGACGAAAATTTATTGACGATACCTTTTGCAATATGGCATCAAAGGTGGTATTTAATTTTACCCTGCCACCGATGATTTTCTTGAATATGCTAAAAAGCCCGTTAGATTTCTCCAGCCAAATCAACCTGATCTCGACCGGAGTCGGCGGTTCGATTTTGATCTATTTATGGGCGGAATGGTGGGCGGCTCGACATATTGAAAACCGCCGTTATCGTTGTATTTTCACTCAAGGCACTTTCCGTACCAATGCGGCGATTTTAGGCATTGCCTTAATTCTCAATGCTTATGGCGATAAAGCTCTCGCTGCCGCTTCAGTTTATATTTCGTGCTTGGTGATTACCTTTAATGTGCTTGCAGTGATTACCCTCACTTCATCGTTAAGCGAGAAAAAAGTGAATTTTGGCAGATTAATATTGTCGATATTGAGAAATCCGCTGATTCTAGCCGTCATTGCAGGCTTAACTTTTAACTATTTTGAATTAAGCCACCAAATTCCAACCCCGCTTGAGTCTGCTGGTAAATTAATGGCGAGCCTGACACTACCATTAGCACTTATCTGCACCGGAGCAAGCATTAATTTCAAACAGTTGAAACAATTTAATCAAGGAGTGGAAAGCACCATCAATAAAATTGTGCTGTTTTCTGCCTCGATTCGGCTGATTTTTGCTCCAATTTTCTTGCTACTACTCGGGAAATTTGTGTTTCAACTTCCGCCGATGGAACTAGGCATTGTCTTTGTGGCTGCTTCTGCTCCCGTTGCTTCAGCCACCTACGCAATGACACGCAACTATGGCGGAGACGGCGAGGCAGCCGCAAATCTGATCGGCATTACGACTCTCGGCTCAATGTTTAGTGCCAGCATCGGCTTATTTTTATTAAGACAAATCGGCTGGGTTTAGCCAATTTATTGAAGGAAAAATATGGAATATCGTTACTACATTACCACCGCCCTTGTGATTGCGGTGTTACAACTCTTTTTATTCAACTTTGCAAAGACTGTCAGCTGGTTATTTAATTTATCAAGTAAAAACCGTAAAACAGTTGGTATTCTCACTTTCTTAGTCGCAAACGGATTAGTGATTTTGCATCTTACTCGTACTTTTGCGCTATTTAGAATAATGGCATTCATATTGGTATTGTTACTTTTTGCATTTTTTATCAGTTTTTTCACCGCTTGTATTTACAAAATATTCAACGGCAATACTACCGTCAATCGCTGGCTGAAAATCGCCTACCCATTTGCATTCTTTGGCTTACTTGGGCTTGGCTATTACAACGCTTATACCCCAACAGTAGTACATTATTCGGTGAAATTGGATAAACCATTAGAGAAACCGCTTCGCATTGGTATGGCAAGCGATCTGCATTTAGGAAAACTGTTCGGAACCAAGCAACTTGACCAACTGGCAGAGATTTTCAACCAGCAAAAAGTCGATCTGATTTTATTGCCGGGCGATATTATGGACGACAATACCGAAGTTTATGTTGCCGATAAAATGCAGCCTCATTTAGCCAAATTAAAAGCTCCTCTTGGCGTGTATGCTACCCTTGGCAATCACGACTTTTTTGGGGCTCAAGAAACGATTGCAAAAGAAATTACCGACGCCGGTATTACTGTTTTATGGGATCAAACGGCCGAAATTAACGGAAAATTTACCCTTATTGGGCGTAATGATGATTTAGTCAAAAATCGTCCTTCTGCCGAACAGCTTTTACAAAACGTGAACACTAAACTACCGGTAATTTTGCTTGACCACCGCCCGACTGAAATTGAGCAACATGCTAAATTGCCGATTGATATTCAAGTTTCAGGACACGCTCACAAAGGGCAAGTGTTCCCTGCAAGTATTATTACCAAACTGATCTATCGATTACATTACGGCTATGAAAAAATCGGCTTCGGGCATTATTTTGTCACCTCCGGCTACGGATTCTGGGGCGTGCCGATGCGGTTAGGCTCACAGTCGGAAGTGATGATTATTGATGTGGAAGGGGAAAATCCATAATTTGATATAGGGGCAAATTATTATTTGCCCCTAATTCCACTGAAAATAACTGATGAGTAAAATTTTCGCCAAAACCCACAGCTTGTTAATCGCTCGAGACTCTGACTGTTTGCTTGATATGCTTTAAATGCACAATGATGGTAAAAGTCATCATCACCAATAACGCCCAAGCACTCCACTTGCTCATATGCACCATAGACCAAGCCCCAAACTGATTCGGGTAGCGCCAAATTCCGGCAAACGTACCGATATTTTCCGCCAACCAAATGAAAAAACCTATCAGGAAGAAAGAAAGCAGCAGTGGCATTTTTCGTGTAATGTCATAAGGGGTGAAAAATACAAAAGTACGTGCATACAGCCCTAATGCAAAAGCGGCAATATACCAACGGTAATCCCCAATGTAATGATGCGTAAAGAAATTCAGGTAAATCATCAGTGCCGTTAAAGTGGCTAACCAATAGGGCAGGTGGCTTTTAATTTTCAAATCAAACAACCGCCACGCTTGGATAATGTAAGAACCAACTGCTGCATACATAAAACCAGTAAATAATGGCACATTGAACAATTTAGTATAGGCAAAATCCGGATATGCCCAAGATTGAATATTACTCGATGTTTTAAAGACTTCTAACACAAAACCAACCAAATGAAATAGGCTTATTGCTTTTAGCTCATCCCACGTTTCCAGCCCCAGTTTCACCATTGCAATTTGCACCACTATGGCAAAAATCAGCAAAATATCATAACGAGGTAAGCCCCATAATCCCGTTTTTGGTACCGAAAACATCGCAATAAAAAATAATCCCGCAAATAAACAGGCTCTAGCTTCTTTTAACCCAAAGAACCAAAACTCTGTCAACAAACGACTCGCTCCGCTTAACCTAGCATTAGGTTTATGATTCATTAACCAAGCATCAAATTTATTCAGTCTTTCCATCTATTTTTGTCTTAATATCTTGCATATTCATCTATTCTACCAAAAGCCACATTCAATTCCACGTAAGCTACCTTAAATCGCAAAATGGAGGAAAACTTGCAAAATTTTTCTGAAATTTGACCGCTTGACATCATTATTTTGTGAGCTATGTCACAGTCATTTTGTCTGACTTTCGCTATACTCTTTACATAACTAATTTCGAGGAGTTTTATATGAGCGAATTTGTCCTCAACGATCACCCACATCGTCGTTTTAATCCATTAAAAAATCAATGGATTTTAGTCTCTCCGCATCGGGCAAAACGCCCGTGGCAAGGGCAACAAGAAGAAATCGTGCAAGATGAAAAACCGAGCTACGACCCAAGTTGTTACCTCTGCCCCGGCAATAAGCGGATTACCGGCGAACAAAACCCGAATTACACCAAGCCGTTTGTGTTTAAAAACGACTTCTCTGCCCTGCTACCAGACACACCGGCACCAATACCGAATGATGATCCGCTGTTTCAGATTTCTCATACACAAGGCGAAAGCCGTGTGATCTGTTTTTCGCCTGATCATAGTAAAACCTTACCGCAACTTTCCATCGAGGAAATTACTGATGTGGTAACAGTTTGGCAAGAGCAAGCGAATGAGCTGAAAGAGCATTATCAGTGGGTGCAAATTTTTGAGAACAAAGGCTCAATGATGGGGTGTTCTAACCCTCACCCACACGGGCAAATTTGGGCAAGTAATTTTCTACCTAATGAAATTGCGATTGAAGACGAATGCCAAGCGAAATATTTTGCTCAATATGGCTCGCCACTGTTGCTTGACTACGCACAACGTGAATTAGACAAACAAGAGCGAATTGTGGCAGAAACCGAAGATTGGATTGCGGTTGTGCCTTACTGGGCGGCTTGGCCGTTTGAAACCTTGCTGTTGCCGAAAGCCAAGCAGTTCAAATCCATTACCGATTTAAACGAAGCGGAAAAAGCCGATTTAGCCCTTGCATTGAAAAAGCTCACCACCCGTTACGACAATCTGTTTAACATCAGCTTTCCTTATTCAATGGGCTTTCACTTCGCTCCGTTTAACGGCAAGGAAAATGCTCACTGGCAATTACACGCTCACTTCTATCCGCCGCTCTTGCGTTCGGCAACAGTGCGTAAATTTATGGTCGGTTATGAAATGATGGCAGAAAGCCAACGTGATTTAACCCCGGAACAAGCTGCCGAACGTTTAAATGCAGTAAGTGATACCAAACACTATAAAGATAAATAAGGAATTGAAATGAAACCACAAGAAATCGCTTTGCAACAATTTGAACAACATTTTGGTTATAAAGCAGAACGCACGGTATTTGCCCCGGGCAGAGTGAATATTATCGGCGAACATACTGATTACAACGATGGGTTTGTAATGCCTTGTGCCATCAATTACGGCACAGCGGTTAGCTTTGCCAAACGTAGTGACAACAAATGGCGGGTGTTCGCCATTGATCTCAACCAACAAGATGAATTTGATTTAAGCCAGGCGATTGAGCCAAGCGAGCAAAAATGGGCGAATTATGTGCGTGGCGTAGTGAAATTTATTCAAGCCAAACACCCCGAATTCAAACAAGGAGCAGATTTAGCCATTACCAGCGATGTGCCGATGTCATCAGGTTTAAGTTCTTCCGCCGCATTGGAAGTGTCGATTGGTAAAACCGCTCAATTACTCGGCGATTTACCGCTTTCTTTACCGCAAATCGCATTAATCGGGCAAGAGGCTGAGAATAAATTTGTCGGCTGCAACTGCGGCAATATGGATCAGCTCACCTCCGCTCTCGGGCAACAAGATCATTTAGTGATGATCGACTGCCGTAGTTTAGAAATCACCCCAACCCCTGTGCCACAAGGCTATTCGATTGCGATTATTAACTCCAACGTAAAACACGACTTGGTTACCGGCGAATACAACAGTCGCCGTGAACAGTGCGAATTTGCCGCCCACTTCTTCGGCAAAGCAAAATTGCGTGATGTCACAGCGGAACAATTTATTGAACGAGCCTCAGAACTTAGTGAAGAGAATGAGCTGGCGTATAAACGAGCAAAACATATCATCAGCGAAAATCAACGAGTTCTGGAAGCAGTAGAGGCCTTAAAAGCGAATGATATGGTCAAACTCGGGGAGTTGATGGCTCAATCTCACGACTCAATGCGTGATGATTTTGAAATCACCTGCCCTGAAGTGGATTGCTTAGCCGAAATCGCCCAACAAGCTATCGGTAAAAACGGCGGAGCCAGAATGACTGGCGGCGGCTTTGGCGGTTGTGTCGTGTGCCTAGTGCCAAATGACAAAGTGGAAGATCTCCGCCAAGCCGTTGCTAACAATTACGAAAAGCAAACCGGCATTAAAGAAACCTTCCACGTTTGTACTGCCTCCGATGGGGTGCGAGAATGCCCGGCACGCTAAAGCGTACCGGGTTAAGCATAAGGAAGTAGCTCCGCTACTCTAAAATAAATAACCTCAGCCCTAGCAGGGCTGAATTATGCTTAACCTAGTACGGCTATGCCGTGCTAGGTAATTAAGGTCAACCGATGAAATTATTCACCCTTGAAAATGCGTTTTTACGCATTACCCTTTCTGATGTTGGGGCTTCTTGGCTTTCGTGCATTGTCAAAATGCCGAACGAGGAACGGGAAGTATTAGTCACCACGTCTGCAAAAAATTGGCAAAAACAGACCGCTTTCTTTGGAGCGACCATTGGGCGTTACGCTAACCGCATTGCCAATGCCGAATATCGCTTAAACGGCAAAACCTACCAGCTCGCTAAAAATAACGGTGAACATAATCTCCACGGTGGCGAGCTTGGGGCAGATAAAATAGTGTGGCAACTTGAAAGCCAAAGCGAACAAGCGGTCAAATTTAGTTATTTTTTTGCAGATGGCGAGGAAGGATTTGGCGGCGAAGTGAAAGCTTTTGTGGAGTATCGCTTAACAGAGAATGAGCTTCAAATCAGCTTTGATGCCGTTGCTAACCAAGATACACCGCTTTGCTTAACTAATCACGCCTATTTTAATTTGCAAGGTTCAGAGACGATTTTAGATCACGAGCTGATAATTAATGCAGACGGATACTTACCGGTTGATGCCAGCGGTATTCCTAATGCTCCACTGAAAAAAGTGGAGAGTACCAGTTTTGACTTCCGCAATGCTAAAAAAATTGGGCAAGATTTATTGGCTGATGACGACCAAAAAGCGGTAAAAGGTTACGATCACTCCTTTCATCTTGCAAAAAATAGTGAAAATCCGACCGCTTGTTTAGCCGTGGAAGACTTAAAAATGGAACTCCGCACCTCCATGCCAGCATTACAACTTTACACCGGCAACTGGCTAAAAGGACAACCTAATTTGACTAAAGGCGAATATGAAGATTACGCTGGTGTAGCATTAGAGCCTGAGTTTTTCCCAAATTCACTAAACCAGCCTGAATTACTCCAATTTGGCGGGATAACAAAAGCAGGAGAAGAGTATCATCACACGATAAGTTATCGATTTATTATCTAGAATGATGGGCGGATACAAAATCCGCCCATAAAAACACTGGTTATTGCGTTAATGTTTTCACCAACCCAATCACTTCTTGAATCTGTTTTGCAGAGAGTTTGCCCTCAGAGGTAAATTGTACCTTACCCGATTTATCCAGCACTGCAATAAAGCTCTCTTTCTCTTTTAAGCCCCACGCTTTTTTCACACTGCCTTGCTGGTCTAACACTACTTGGCTGTGAGGATTGTCAAGTTTGCCGTTTTCCACACTATTTTTCACAAATACCCCTGTGCCGACAATCGCATCATCAGCATTTACAATCGTCACCGTTTGGTATTTCGAGCGATCAAAACCGGCATTTTTAATTGCTGTCATCAAATCTTCATTTTTTTCTTTCACCGAACTTCTACCGGCAAAATGATGAATAACACGGACTTTACCTGCCAGAGATGATGAATGCCAATTTTTATAGCTAACCTTTCCACCTGCCACTGCCAATTCCCCGTCTTTTGCAACCGAAACAGCAGGTAATGCTTGATTTAATTGCACATTGTGAGCAAAAGCGGAACTTGCAAAAAAAGCCCCAAAAATAACCGCTTGAGCGAATAATTTTTTCATTTTTTCTCCTATTGTGTCAGCGCAAGAACACGCCAAGAACCTAATCCTAAACTAAAAGTGCTGATTCTACTCAAATTTTTGTTTAAAAGAAAAGCGTTCGATGAATTTTTCTACTCGTTAATTCATTGAATTTATGGTATTTTAACAGGCGTTTTTTATAACACTTATTTTTATACCACTCAAACATTTAAGGAGTTTTTATGCAACAAGGTGGCGGAATGGAAATGATCTTTATCCTGATTATTTTCGGTGCAATTTTCTATTTTATGATTTATCGTCCTCAGGCAAAACGCCAAAAACAACAACGTGATTTACTGGCAAGCTTGACAAAAGGCGATGAAGTATTAACCAGCGGTGGTTTAATCGGTAAAATTACCAAAGTGACCGCTGATAACGATAACATCGTGATTGCATTAAATGACACAACTGAAGTGACCATCAAACGTGATTTCGTTGTTGCGGTGTTACCAAAAGGTTCATTAAAATCACTTTAATCAACCCTCTTATCCAACTTTAACATTCGGGGAGTTATTGTGTTAAACCGTTTCCCTCTATGGAAGAATTTAATGGTGATCTTCGTGATCGCCATTGGTGCTTTATATGCCCTTCCAAATTTATATGGCGATGATCCTTCGGTACAAATTTCCGGTACTCGTGGGCAACAAGCCACACCTGAGACACTGTCTCAAGTGCAATCCACACTTTCAGCAATGAATATTCAGCCGAAATCTGCCGTGTTAGAAAATGGCTCGATTTTGGTTCGTCTCGAAAGCAGCGAACAGCAATTGCCTGCCAAAGAAAAAATCTCAGAAGCATTGGGGAATAACTACTCTGTTGCCTTAAACCTTGCACCAGCAACGCCACAGTGGTTGTCTGACATTGGCGGTAGCCCGATGAAGCGAGGCTTGGACTTGCTTGGCGGTGTTCGTTTCTTAATGGAAGTGGATATGAACACGGCGCTTGCAAAACAACAAGACACTTTGCAAGACAGCCTGCGTAGTGATTTCCGTAAAGAAAAATTGCAATATCAAGCGGTCAAAAAAGGCGAAAATTTTGCAACTGAGGTTGAATTTGCCGATAACGATACCGCCGAAAAAGCAGTGCGTTTAGTGCGTCTCTCTCACCCAACGCTTGATATTTTGGTAAATGATAATAAAGTCACCTTAACGCCATCAGCACAAGCTCTTTCTGAATCTCGCACGATGGCAATCGAACAAAACCTTTCTATTTTGCGTAAACGTGTTGAGGAATTGGGCGTTTCTGAGCCGACCATTCAGCGTCAAGGTGCAGATCGTATCGTAGTTGAATTACCGGGTGTGCAAGATACCGCTCGTGCCAAAGAGCTTTTAGGGGCAACTGCAACCCTTGAGTTCCGGTTAGTCAATACCGAAGCCAATGTGGCCTCTGCGGCGAAAGGCATTGTGCCGGCTGATTCAGAACTGCAAAACACCCGTGATGGCGAGCCAGTTGTATTACGCCGTAAACCTTCGTTAGGGGGTGAACATATTATTGATGCAACCTCAGGCACTGATGAGCGTGGCTTGCCGCAAGTGAGTATCCGACTCGATACCGAAGGCGGCGAGATGATGGGTGAAATTACTAAAATGGCAATCCAAAAACCGATGGCAACACTTTATACCGAATTTAAAGATTCAGGTCGTAAAGATGCTAACGGTAAAGTCATTTTAGAAAAACACCAAGAGGTAATTAACGTTGCAACCATTCAAACCCGTTTAGGTAATCAATTCCAGATTACAGGGATTAATTCACCAGCGGAAGCTCAAAACCTTGCGGTATTATTACGTTCAGGTGCGTTGATTGCTCCAATCGTGATTGTGGAAGAGCGTACTATCGGTGCTTCTCTTGGGGCAGATAATGTTAAACAAGGTATGGAAGCTAGTATTTTAGGCTTAGGCTTAACGATCCTGTTCTGTCTAGCTTTTTATAAAGTATTTGGTATATTTGCCTCTCTTGCCTTGATTGTGAATATGATCTTAACGATTGGTTTAATGTCATTAATCGGTGCAACCCTTACTATGCCGGGAATTGCCGGTATCGTACTTGCTGTGGGTATGTCAGTTGATGCCAACGTACTAATCTACGAGCGGATCAAAGAAGAGATTCGTAACGGTCGCCCAATTCAACAAGCAATCCACGAAGGTTATAATGGCGCATTCTCAAGTATTTTTGACTCTAACCTCACCACAATTTTAACTTCTCTTGTGCTTTATGGTGTAGGTACAGGTCCGGTAAAAGGCTTTGCGGTAACGCTTGCATTAGGGGTAATTATTTCTATGTTTACCGCAATTACAGGTACTCGAATGCTTGTAAACTGGGTTTACGGTGGCAAACGCGTGAAGAAACTTTGGATTTAAGGTGGAAAAATGGCTATTGAAAATGTACAACAAGATGTAGCAGAAATTAAACTGCCTTATAAATTAATCCCCTTTATGAAATACCGCTATGTCGGATTCATTTTTTCGCTGATTGTAACTGCTTTATGCATTTTTACTATTGCGACAAAAGGCTTTAACTGGGGGTTAGATTTTACCGGCGGGACAGTAATCGAAACTCAATTTTCACAACCTGCTGATTTAGCAAAACTGCGTACGGAGCTTGAAAATAGCGGCTACGGCAATGCCTTAGTGCAAACCACAGGCAGTCAAAAAGATTTAATGATCCGACTTGCCGCCAGTGCCGGTAATATGTCTGTTGGGAATAAAGTGATGGAGATGATCCATCAAAAATTAGATCCGAATGCGACTATCAAGAGCATTGAGTTCGTTGGCCCAAACGTGGGGGAAGAGCTAACCCAAGGGGCTATTTATGCCACTTTGGCAACACTTGCTATGCTACTTATTTACGTGGGAACACGTTTTGAGTGGCGTTTAGCGGTAGGCGGTATTGTGGCTTTATTTCACGATGTATTAGTGACGATCGGAATCTTCTCTTTCTTACAGATTGAAATTGACTTGACCTTTGTAGCAGCGATTTTATCTGTTGTCGGTTACTCGTTAAATGACTCAATTGTGGTGTTTGACCGTGTACGTGAAAACTTTTCTAAAGTTCGTCGCTCCAGCTCAATTGAAATTATCGATATTTCCTTGAGCCAAACACTTTCGCGTACTTTAATGACATCAGTAACCACCCTCTTTGTGGTACTAGCCTTATTCTATCTAGGTGGTCCAACGCTTCATAGTTTCTCACTTGCATTATTGATCGGTATCGGTTTCGGTACTTATTCATCCATCTACATTGCAATTGGTGTGGCACTACAACTTGGGCTAAAACGTGAACATATGGTTCAGCCTAAAGTTGAAAAGGAAGGGGCAGATCAAGACGCTTTCATCGATTACTAACCATCAAACAAAAGCAGGATTTATTCCTGCTTTTCTTTCACTTCTTACGCAAACGTTTGCTAATTATTTTAAATTTCTGTAAAATTCCGCATCCTAAAATTTCCCCTTTCATTTTCTTCTTTTGAGGTTCTTATGTCGTTATTTAAATTTGAGGAGCGTGGTTCAAACGCTCGTCAAGAAATCATCGCCGGTTTAACTACCTTTTTAGCCATGGTTTATTCCGTCATCGTTGTGCCGGGAATGCTAAGCCAAGCAGGCTTTCCTGCCGAATCGGTATTTATTGCCACCTGTTTAGTTTCAGGTCTCGGCTCTATCTTAATCGGTTTATGGGCAAATGCCCCAATGGCAATCGGTTGTGCGATTTCACTTACTGCTTTTACTGCCTTTAGCTTAGTATTAGGGCAACAAGTTTCTATTCCTGTTGCACTCGGGGCGATTTTCTTAATGGGCGTAGTATTTACCTTGATTTCTGCTACCGGTATTCGTACTTGGATTTTACGTAATTTGCCAAGCAGCATTGCCCACGGTGCTGGAATTGGTATTGGTTTATTCTTACTGATTATTGCCGCCACTAACGTTAAATTAGTGGTCAATAGCGGTATGGATATTCCGGTTAAATTAGGGGACTTCACTTCATTTCCGGTTTTAGTGTCATTAATCGGTTTAGCCGCCATTATCGGGTTAGAAAAGCTGAAAGTAAAAGGCAGTATTTTATGGGTCATTATTGCTATTACCATCGTAAGTTTAATTTTTGACCCTAACGTAAAATACACAGGCTTTTTCAAAATGCCGAGTTTTGGTGAAAATTCGCAATTCCTAAATCTTGATATTATGGGAGCATTAAATACCGCCATTTTACCGGTAGTGTTTGCGTTAGTAATGACCGCTATTTTTGATGCAACAGGTACTATCCGTGCGGTTGCAGGGCAAGCCGGTTTATTAGATAAAGACGGACAAATTATCAATGGCGATAAAGCCCTAACTTCTGACTCATTCGGCTCAATTTTATCGGGCTTATTTGGTACAGCACCAGCGGCAGTGTATATTGAATCGGCAGCAGGTACAGCCGTTGGCGGTAAAACAGGTTTAACCGCTGTAGTGGTTGGTATCGGTTTCTTATTTATGCTGTTCTTCCAACCTCTTGCATTCTTAGTACCAAGCTATGCCACCGCACCGGCATTAATGTATGTGGGCTTATTAATGCTAAGTAATGTCTCTAAATTAGATTTCAGCGATTTTGTAGGTGCAATGTCAGGTTTAGTCTGTGCGGTGTTCATCGTATTAACCGCCAACATTGTGACAGGCATTATGCTAGGTTTCGCCACCCTTGTGATTGGTCGCTTAATTTCAGGCGAAGCCAATAAATTAAACCTAGGTACAGTAATCATTGCGATTATTTTAGTTGCCTTCTATGCGTTTGATTTAGCGATTTAATTTGCAAAAAATTGAAAGAAAAAGACCGCTTGTGATAAATAAGGGGCGAAAAATTTTTCGCCCCACATCTGTTAATGATTGAGCGAAGGTGTTTCGCTCCTATAAAATGACCTTTGGTATTTATCCTAACAGGGATAAAAATACATTCACACCGAAAATCCCCAACGCTACGCTTAAAACGGTATTTTTAAGCCAAACATAGCTACCTAATACGCCTATTAAAGCCAGAATTTGTGCCAATATTAAGTTAAAGCCTTCCCCGTTTTTAGGAAAGTTTAGGCTCGTTAAAAGCAATAAAAGCATAATCACAAGCGGTAACATTTTGTTTAATTTTTGCAAAATGGGCGAAGATAACACCTTTTTCGGTAAAAATTCCGGCAAAAAACGACAAATTTGCGAGCCGAGCACTAATGCTGCAAACATTATCAAAATATCATTTGTGCTCATTTTCTACTCCTTTCTCTAGTTTGATTGAAGAAGATTGAGGTAATAAAGCCACAATGACAATCGCTACTAAAATTGCCACCAATAACACGCTGGTTTCGGTAATCTGACGAGCAAGTAAAAATCCGATTAACGCAATCACAATCGGTTTCCATTGTTTTTGGTTTTTGTATTGCTCATAGGCTAAAATTGCAAACAAACAAGGCAGAGCAAAATCCAAATGCGGAATATAGTTCGCCACTGAATCGCCTAACAACACACCGACAATCGTGGAAAATGTCCAATAAGCCACACATAGCACAGCGATTTTAAAGAATGATGCTTGCTTTTGCTCTTTCGGTAATGAAGATAACCGCAAAGCCTTCATCAGTTAAACCTGCAATAGCGACCAGACTTTTCGCTTTGGATATCGGCTTATGCTCCATCATATTTAAGGTGTAAAAACTAAAACGTAGGCTCATTAAAAGCGTACTGAGAAAGACCGACACCGCCCCAACACCGGAGACAAAAAATGGAATCGCTGCATATTGTGCCGTCCCCGATACCACGGTAAAACTCATTACAATCGTAAACCACGCAGGCATTCCGGCATTGGTGGCAAGCATTCCGTAAGCAACCCCTGCCGCAAAATAGCCCATAAAAATCGGCGTGGTTAATTTAAAAGCATATTTCCAACTATTTTCCATAACTAAAATTTAACATTAGACTAAAGGCATTTATTATTCTGAATTTTGACAAAATAGCAAGAGCTACTACAAGCGGTTATTTTTTGCTAAAACTTGCAAATAGTTGGTAAATATTAAAGTAATAGGCACAATTGCCCTACTTCATTGCGATTAACTATTTTCAACCAGCGCTTTGAAATGCTAGACTTCACTACCTTTTATTTTATGTTTTCAGGAAAGTGATGAACGTACTCAAATTAATCTCATTAAAATCGATCTTAATCGCCTCTGGCATTTTCTTATCAGCTCAAGCAGCACAAGCAGAAGGTCGTTTAACTGTTTATTGCTCGGTACAAAATAATGTTTGTGAAGAAATGACCAAGCAATTTTCACACAAATATAATGTCGAAACTAAATTCATTCACGGCGGAACCGGTACAATTTTCGGAAAAGTAAAAGCGGAAGCATCGAACCCTCAGGCAGATATTTGGTATGGCGGCACGATTGAACCTCACTTTCAAGCAGGCGAATTAGGCTTACTGGAAGCCTACCGTTCACCAAAACAAGCTGAAATTCTGCCACAATTTAAATCCTTAGTTGAAAGTGAACAAGGTAAATTTACCTCTATCGTTTATATGCTTGTATTAGGGTTAGGCGTGAATACCGAAAAACTCGCCAAACTAGGCATTGAGGCACCGAAAAAATGGGAAGATTTATCAGATCCTCGCTTAAAAGGTGAAGTACAACTGCCTGATCCTCATAGCTCCGGCACGACTTATACGTTTATGACCACTCTTTCAACCTTATGGGGCGAAGAGAAAACCTTTGATTATCTGAAAAAACTCAACAATAACGTCTCGCAATATGTGAAAAGCACCCTAGTCACCAGCAATCTTGCTCGTGGTGAAAGTGCGGTTACGGTAGGCTTTGTACATAGTTATGCCACTGAAAAAGAAAAAGGTGCGCCTATTGAAGCCATTATTCCGGAAGGTAAAGTGGGCTATGCGTTAGGCGGTGTCAGCATTATCAAAAATGCCCGTAATTTAGATAACGCCAAACTCTTTATGGATTGGGTGCTTTCAAAAGAAGCACAGGAAATTCCTTGGAAAAAACACGGTGTTTACCAAACCCCAACAAACATCAACGCCGAAGTTGCTCCACAATCAACCAAAGCCGATGCGTTAGACTTTGTGGAAATTGATTACCAAAAAGCAGGTTCCAGCGAAGAGGGCAAACGCTTAATTGATAAATGGTTGGCGGAAATTAAATTAGCAAACTAGGCGTGAGTATTTGCAAAAATAGGCAAGAAAATAACCGCTTGTTATTTTGCCATAAAAAATCCGCATCATTTGATGCGGATTTTTGTTTAATGTAGTTTCATTGTTGGTCTTAAGAAACGGTTAATTTGCCCTACCAACACAATCAAGCCGGTTTTGACACAGCCGTGTAATGCCACTTGGTGCATTCGATAAAGCGAGAGATACGCCAATCGCGCAATTTTACCCTCAATAAACATATCACCGCTCACTAAATTCCCCATTAGGTTGCCCACCGTGCCGAATTTTGAGAATGAAAGCAACGAGCCTTTATCTTTAAATCGAAACGGTTTCATTTCCTTCCCATCAATCAGCGCCACAATATTTTTACCACAACGGGTTGCCATTTGGTGAGCCGCTTGCGCTCTTGGTGGAATTGGTTTGCCATCTTGGATTAACGATGCACAATCACCAATGACAAATACCGAATCATCAACGGTGGTTTGTAACGTATCTTTAATCTCAATTTGGTTCAAGCGGTTAGTTTCAAAACCAAATTCACGGGTGATTTCGGGTGCTTTTACTCCGGCAGCCCAAACCATAATATCCGCCTCAATTTTCTCACCTAAGCGGGTCATTAATCCGTCTGGGCGAGCCTCGGTAATCATCGTGCCTAAACGCACCGAAACACCGGCTTTTTTCAGTTCGTGGAAAGCAGAAACCGACACTTTCTCCGGTAATGCCGGAATCAAACGAGGGCCTGCCTCAATTAAAGTGACTTTCAAGCTGGCACGGTTTAATTTACCAAAGCCGTAAGAATTTAAATTTTTCACCACGTGGTAAAGCTCCGCTGAAAGCTCAATACCTGTTGCTCCCCCCCCCACAATCGCAATTTTTACATCTTTATTTTCACTATGTGAAAAACGTAAAAACAGCTCCATCATTCGTTTTTGGAAATCTTTTGCTTGCTCTGAGCCATCTAAGAAAATGCAATTTTCTGCAACCCCTTTGGTGCCAAAATCATTGGATTTACTGCCGATCGCGATCACTAATTTGTCATAACTGATATGGCGTTCTTTAACGAGAAGTTGGTTTTGATCATTATAAATCGGGGCGAGTGAAACCGTTTTCTTCTCTCTATCTACCGCCACCAGCGTACCTTGCTGAAATTCAAAACTATGATTTTTAGCGTGAGCCCGATAGCTTAACGCATCAGTTCCCTCATCAATAGTACCGGTTGCCACCTCGTGCAACAGTGGTTTCCATAAATGCGTTGCATTGCGGTCAATTAGCACCACTTTTGCCTTTTGTTTACGCCCTAATTTGTTGCCTAGATAGGTTGCAAGCTCCAAACCGCCTGCACCGCCACCTACAATTACAATTGTTTCCATAAATACTCCGGAAATAAAATTAAAAATAAAAACTACGGCAAATTGTAGGCGTTTAAACAGGAATGTCTAGCTAAATCGTAACATTCTCTTAACTTTTCTCCACATTAACTTTTTTCTACAAAATGGAGTTGAGTTTTACATAAACGGCAAATATAGCTTTTTTTATCTCGCATCACGGCATTGTGTCGGCGAATCGAAAGCTGGTGAGTCTGGCAGGCACATTGGTAACTAAATTGCTGTTGCACACTTTGGGTATCAAAACAATGGTAAATTTCCGCCGGCACACCCAGTACGGTTTCCATCATCATTTTCCACTCTTTACCATGAGATTGTACCCGCCCAAAATGTTGATAAACCAAGATATGAGCCAGTTCGTGCGGCACAACTTGGCGGATAAATGCCTGTTCATTTTCTTGCAATAACACAGGATTAAACCGTACTTCGTTGCGTTCAAGATAAGCCACACCGGCTTTTACGCCACGCACCGCATAGCTAATACTTGGTGGCGTAAAAGTGGTATTAAAATAGTGATTTGCACGTTCAAGATCACGCTTTAATTGGCGCTGAACCTGCATTTTCAGTTGGCGAAGATCTGCCATTAGCGTGGGCAATCCATTGGTTGAAATGCCTTATCATAGCAAATATACAGCTCATCTTTGCTACCCCCTAAATAGACATTTTGCAAATGAGGGTTATTGGCTCGCATCCAGTTAAACAGTGCTAATTTAGACATTTCGGTATCCGGTAATTTGAGCTGATTAAATAGCTCTTTTTGTTTGGCGAAGTAATCATCCGCTTGGTTAAAGGCACAAGCACCGTGTTTTTCCCATTCGCCTTGCAACAAAGTTGCCCCCGGCGATTCAGGTAAATATTGCTTAATCGTCTGCTCTGCCACCATCGGCAAATCGCCTTGGCAATAACGAGGGTGTTCATCAACACTTCTTGCCTTGCCACTTTGCGGCCATAAGCCGTGAATAACCCAACCAAAATCCGCTGAGCCACCACATTGATATTCCAAATGAGACGGAATTTTACCGTGATTATTTCGCTTTTGTTTTTGGCAAAACGCCGGCGACCACGACAACGCTAAGGTGTAATAATCGGTATCTACAATATGCTGTTTCAAACGGTCGTTTTTCATCTGCACATCATAGTTCCCTAGTGATGAAGTTGAAACTTGATGAGACTGACTACTCTGGGTCGATTTTTCTTGTGCTTTTGAAGGCTCTTTTTTATCAAAAAAGCTAAAAATTTGAGAAATGATTGCCAACACAATAACGACAATCAAAGAAACTAATTTTTTTTGGTTCATAAATATAAAATCTTAAAGTATAGAAATATTAGGTCCCCCCCCTAACAAGCGGGCATATTTTAGCGTTTTTTTACAAAATTTTCGCTAAATTACACCGCTTGTAAGCCTAGCCGAATCCATTTGACCAGTTCATCGGCTTCTTCAATCGCTAATTCCGGAATGCTCCAGTAGTGCATTTTTTGCACTTTTCCTTTAGCAAAATAGTGAAATTGTTCGGCATTTTCAGCTAAGAATAACGGCAAGGTTTGCGGATTAGCTTTGACAAAAATGCGATAATCTTTGCTGATAATAGCGACAATTTTATTATCAAAAAACAAGCAATATTCACCAAACATTTTTTTCGAACGCAAACCGGAAATCGGGCTTAGTTGATCTAACAGGAAATCCATAAATTCTGCATCAGCCATTGTGATTTCTCCTAGCAAGATAATTCGGGTTATAATACACAAATTACAGGGAGAATGATATGAAAGTTGGATTAGTGCTGGAAGGCGGTGGTTTGCGAGGTATTTTTACTGCCGGCGTGTTGGATGTATTTTTAGATGAACATATTCATATAGATGGAGCAATCGGTGTTTCAGCCGGTGCGTTATTTGGCGTGAATTTGCCTTCAAAACAAAAAGGTAGGGCGTTGCGATACAACAAAAAATACGCTAAAGATAAGCGGTATATGGGGTTACACAGCTTGCTTACCACCGGCAATATCGTTAATCGGGATTTTGCTTACTATGAACTCCCTTCCAAACTGGAGCCGTTTGACCAACAAGCCTTTGAGGATTCCGGTATGGACTTTTGGGTTACTGTAACCAATGTCGAAACCGGTGAGCCCGAATACATCAAAATTGACAATATGTTCGAGCAAATGGAAGCCTTTCGAGCTACTTCCTCAATGCCGATTGTATCCAAAATAGTCGAAATTGAGGGTAAAAAATATTTAGACGGTGGTGTGTCAGACAGTATTCCGGTGCAGAAATTTATTGAAATGGGATATGACAAAATTATCGTGGTGCTTACTCGCCCACTTGAATACCGTAAGAAACCAAGCTCGATGTGGCTGTTTAAACGTTTTTATAAAAAATATCCGAAATTAGTGCAACGCTGGGAAAACCGCTATGCGGAATATAATCAAGCCGTTGAGCAGATTATTCAACTCAATGAAAAACAACAGATTTTTGTGATTCGTCCAAGCAGAACAGTCAAAATCAGTCGCCTTGAAACGGATGTAAATAAAATACAAGCAATGTACGATTTAGGGGTAGAAGATGCCAAAAATGCGTTGGCTGGTTTAAGGGCATATTTAGCCAAATAAACAAATTCTATTTGCCTAAAACGTTCAAAAAATATATTATAGACGTCTAGACGGAAACACTTCCAAACAAATTTTATAGGGACCGGTCCTGTGCCTGTCCAAACATTTTATATAATTTATGGGCGGGCACTGGACCCGCCCCTACTATTAATAATCCATATTTAAGATAGAGAGGAATACAAATGGCAATTAATTTATTTACTTCTGAATCGGTTTCAGAAGGGCATCCGGATAAAATCGCAGACCAAATTTCAGACGCGGTATTAGATGAAATTTTAAAACAAGACCCTAAAGCACGCGTTGCTTGTGAAACTTATGTGAAAACCGGTATGGCATTAGTAGGGGGCGAAATCACTACCTCTGCGTGGGTGGATATTGAAAACTTAACCCGCCAAGTGATTTGCGACATCGGCTATACTCACTCTGATATGGGCTTTGATGCTCACTCTTGTGCGGTATTAAATGCGATTGGTAAACAATCTCCGGACATCAACCAGGGCGTTGACCGTGCCGATCCGTTAGAGCAAGGTGCGGGCGACCAAGGGATTATGTTTGGCTACGCTACCAATGAAACCGAGGTGTTAATGCCGGCTCCAATTACTTACGCACACCGCTTAATGGAACAGCAGTCAAAAGTGCGTAAATCGGGCAAACTCGACTGGTTACGCCCTGACGCTAAAAGCCAATTAACATTTGCTTATGAGAACAATAAAATTATCGGCATTGATGCCGTAGTGCTTTCTACACAACACGCAGAGCATATTTCGCAAAAAGAGTTAATTGAAGGGGTGATGGAAGAGATCATCAAACCGGTACTACCAAGCGAATGGCTCAGCCAAAACACCAAATATTTCATCAACCCAACCGGTCGTTTTGTGATTGGCGGTCCAATGGGTGACTGTGGTTTAACCGGGCGTAAAATCATTGTAGATACCTACGGTGGTGCGGCTCGCCACGGTGGTGGTGCATTCTCTGGTAAAGACCCGTCAAAAGTGGATCGCTCTGCTGCTTATGCTGCTCGTTATGTCGCAAAAAATATCGTTGCCGCAGGCTTAGCCGATCGCTGTGAGATCCAACTTTCTTATGCTATCGGGGTGGCTGCCCCAACATCAATTATGGTCGAAACCTTCGGCACAGGTAAAGTGAGCAACGAAATACTTGTGAAATTAATCTACCAAAACTTTGACTTACGCCCGTATGGCTTAATCAAAATGTTAGATTTAATCAAACCAATCTACCGTGAAACCGCTGCCTACGGACACTTCGGTCGTAAACATTTTCCTTGGGAAAAAACTGACAAAGCCGAAGCATTAAGAGCCGGAGCAGGTCTGTAACAAAAAAGTAAGGCATAGGAATCTATGCCTTATTTATCTTCAATTACCAGCCTTTTATCATCGCCCCTTTAAACTCTTCATTCGCTTTGTTATACACCTCTTCTGTTTGGTAGGCTTTCACCAAATCTTTTACGGCTTCAGAATGTTGGTTATTTTCACGGGCAACAATTAAATTCACATAAGGCGAATCCTTGTCTTCAACGAATATTCCGTCTTTGGTTGGCGTTAAACCGTTTTGCCCTGCGTAGGTAGTATTAATAATCGAAAAGGCAACATCGTCCAACGTTCGAGGCAATAATGGTGCTTCAATTTCTTGGATCACCAATTTACGAGGGTTTTCAATAATATCCACACTGGTTGCTTTTAAGCCTGCATCTGCTCGCAGCTTAATTAAACCTTGTTTTTCCAATAAAATTAAAGCACGGGCTAAATTAGTCGGATCATTAGGCACTGCAATAGTATCACCATCTTTCAACTCTGCCAGCGATTTAATTTTTTTGGAATAAGCCGCAATCGGATAAACAAAAGTATTGCCGACCGGCACTAATTTATAGCCTTTTTCCTGAATTTGGTTATCTAAATAAGGTTTATGCTGGAAAGCATTCAAATCAAGATCGCCTTTATCTAAAGCTGCATTAGGCGTGGCATAATCGGTAAATACCACTAATTCAACATCACGGTTATATTTTTCCTTTGCAATTTTTGCCGCCACTTCCATTACCTTATGTTCAGGGCCGGAAATCACACCGACTTTCAACTTTTCGGCTTTATCATTACAAGCGGTTAAAAAAAGCGAGAAAATTGCAACTGCACCGGCTAATTTCATTATTTTCATTATCTGTTTCTCCTTTTAAGAAAAGGACGGCAGAATATGCCGTCCAACTGATTACCAACCTTTCACCACACCACCGTTAAATAATTTTAACGCTTCTTGGAATACTTCTTCGGTTTGGAATGACTTCACAAAAGTTTGTAAGCGTGGGTCATCTTTATTATCTTCACGACTTACCACTAAATTCACATACGGTGAATCTTTAGATTCCACAATAATACCGTCTTTATCCGGACTTAACCCAGCTTGACCTGCGTAAGTGTTGTTGATTACCGCAAGTTCTACATCATCTAACATACGGGTTAAAAGTGAGGTATCCGCCTGTACGATTTTGATATTTTTCGGGTTTTCGATAATATCGTTTTCGGTAGCAAACACATTTTTCGGATCTTTTAATTTCAATAAACCGTGAGCTTGAAGCAATAATAACGCACGAGCAGTATTACTTGCATTGTTTGGAATCGCAACAGTCGCTCCGTCTTTTAACTCGGAAATGTTTTTAATTTTTTTAGAATAAGCCGCGATTGGCCATACTAGCGTATTGCCGATAATCGCTAATTTATAACCACGATCTTTCACTTCTTGCTCTAAATAAGGCACCGTTTGGAACGCGTTAGCATCTAAATCTTTAGAATGAAGTGCGGCATTTGGTTGAGTGTATTCAGTAAACTGCACTAACTCTACATCTAAGCCATATTTCTCTTTTGCAATTTTCACTACCACTTCGGTCATTTGGGCTTCAGGGCCGGTCATCACACCCACTTTTAATGGGGCTTTGTTTTCAGTTTTAGCTGTTGTAGCAGGTGCTTGTGCTTTTTCATCTTTACACGCAGTAAGTGCTAAGGCAGATACTAACGCCACACCTAATAATTTTTTAAAGTTCATTGTTTGCTCCTTCCTATATTTTAAAGATGAAAATGGCGATTAACCTAGCGCTTAATCGCCATTTAAGTAAAAATCAGCTAAATTACCAACCTTTTACTACACCATCTTTAAAGTGTTTTTGTGCTTCTTGGTACACTTCTTCGGTTTGGTAAGATTTAATAAAGTTTTGTACATTAGCTGCATCTTTATTGTCTTGGCGAGCCACAATAATATTCACATACGGTGAATCTTTAGACTCAACAAATACACCGTGATCTTGGGTATTTAAGCCTACCTGCCCGGCATAAGTGTTATTTACCACCGCTAAATCTACGTCATCTAACGCTTTTGCGGCAATTGAAGTATCCACTTCTTTAATTTTTAAGTTTTTCGGATTTTCGATAATATCCACTGAAGTTGAGAATAAATTGGTATTATCTTTTAATTTAATTAACCCCTGTTTTTCTAATAAAATCAAAGCACGAGCTAAGTTTGAAGGATCATTTGGTACTGCAATTACCGCACCTTCTGCTAACTCAGACACATTTTTCACTTTTTTAGAGTAGCCCGCTAACGGATAAACAAAGGTGTTACCCACAATCACTAAGTTGTTTAAACCTTTTGATTGGCTGTCTTTATCTAAATATGGTTTGTGTTGGAATGCGTTTGCATCTAAATCACCTTTACTTACTGCAGTATTCGGTAAAGCGTAGTCGTTAAATAAAACGAACTCAACTTCTAAACCATATTTTTCTTTTGCAATCTGTGCTGCACGTTCTGCAACGGTATGCTCAGGGCCTGACATTACCCCTACTTTGATTTTAGCCGGAGCTTGAGCTGCCGGAGCAGCGGTAGATTCTGCCTTTTTCTCTTCTTTACAAGCGGTTAATGCTAATGCAGAAACCAATGCAACGCCTAAAATTTTCTTGAAACTCATAGAAACCTCTTTTTAAATAAAATTAACGATGATCGTAACGTTTTGCTAAATGATCACCCAATTTTTGGCTAATCATCACAATCGCAACAATAATAATGGTAGCAATCCATTTCACATACACCATATTACGGTGTTCGCCATAGCTAATCGCTAAATTGCCTAAACCGCCGCCACCAACAGCCCCCGCCATTGCTGAGTAGCCAATTAAAGCAACCAGCGTTAGCGTAATGCCATTAATCAAAATCGGTAATGACTCCGGTAAATAAAATTTTGTCACTACCTGCCAATTTGTTGCTCCCATTGATTTTGCCGCTTCTGTTAAACCGGACGGAATTTCAAGCAACGCATTTGAAGTTAAACGGGCAAAAAACGGAATGGCCGAAACACTTAAAGGAACAATCGCTGCCGTTGTGCCTAATGTTGTGCCCACAATTAAGCGAGTAAATGGCAACAAAATAATCAATAAAATAATGAACGGAATCGAACGCCCGATGTTAATAACGACATCTAACACTTGGTGTAATCTCGGATTTTCTAAAATTTCGCCTTTACCGGTTAAAAACGCCAAGAAACCAATCGGTAAACCGATGACTACCGCCAATGCCGTTGCCACAAAGCCCATATAAACGGTTTCAAAAGTAGATTCCCATACTAAGCTCCACATCTGTGGCGTCATCTCCTGCATAAAATCAGCCCACATAGCCTAACACCTCTACTTTTACATTGTTATCAATTAAATAAAATTTTGCTTCTGCAATGGAATCCGGATTACCACTCACTTCTGCAATTACAAATCCAAATTTGACCCCGCCTGCATAATCAATTTGCGACATCAAAATACTAAAATCAATGCCGAATTTCTTCGATGCCATTGAAAGCAAAGGTGCATCCACCGAACGTCCGGTAAACTCAAATTTAATAATCGGCTTACTATGTTCAGTCGGCGAACTTGAAAGCTGCTCGGTATATTCTTGCGGTAATTCAAAATGGAAAGTCGATTGAATAAATTTCTGAGCTAATTCGGTTTTCGGATTCGAGAAAATTTCACTTACCGAGCCAGATTCAATCAACTGCCCTTTATCAATCACTGCTACTCGGTCACAAATGCGTTTTACCACTTCCATTTCGTGAGTGATTAATAAAATCGTCAAACCAAGACGTTTATTAATATCTTTTAATAGCTGCAAAATGGATTGCGTAGTCGCCGGATCTAACGCACTGGTCGCTTCATCACACAACAAAACGTGTGGATCGCTGGCTAACGCACGAGCAATCGCTACACGCTGTTTCTGCCCACCGGAAAGATTTGCAGGGTAAACATCTTTACGATCTGTTAACCCCACTAAATCCAACAGCTCATTGACTTTCTTCTCAACTTGCTCTTTTGGCGTATTGCTTAAACGCAACGATAACGCCACGTTTTCAAATACAGTTTGTGATGAAAGCAAATTAAAATGTTGGAAAATCATTGCAATATTACGGCGAGCGTGAATCAACTCTTTATCCGACATTGCCGTTAAATCTTGCCCATCGACAATCACTTGCCCGATTGTTGGGCGTTCTAATAAATTTACACAGCGAATTAAGGTACTTTTTCCTGCCCCTGATGCCCCAATGACACCATAAATAGTGCCTCTTGGTACTTCTAGGTTTACATTATCCAGAGCGGTAATTTTTTTGCCCTTTACCTCAAATTGTTTGCTGATATTTTTCAGCTGAATCATTTTCTATTTATCCACATTCAATTAACTATTATTTTTGGTTATTTTAGACGTCTAGAATGCTATGTCAATCAACTAACCCGATTTTTTTATTCCAAATAAGCATAACGCATAAAATAATAGCTTGCACTTGAAATAAATTAGAGTTTTGTATGATTGGTTTTCATCACAAGCAAACAAGCGGTCAAAATTGGCAATTTTTTGTCAAATTTAACCGCTTGTATTCTATACTTTGTTTATCAATGCCAGCACATCTGCAAATAATTGTTTAAATAAAGTTGGAATTGAATGCTCTCCCCGTTGCTCCATCTCATTGGCTAATGCAATGGCTAAATCAGGCTTTGAGCTTCGTTGAATCGCTCGTTTAATGATGTAGGACACCGGATATTTTTCTTGTGAACGCCAATTTGCAAGCTGTATAAACACATTCCGCAAGCCTGCTTTGTAGAAAAAATGTTCGATATCTTTTTGTGGCAACATCGTGAGCCGGTGAGCAAAATCCTCTTCCATACTTTTTACCGTATCTGCATAACGTTTGCCGGAATCGTCACCGTCAGTCAGCACATACCATTCGATCCCCATTGCTCTGGCGTATTTAATTAACGGACGTAAGCCACACTGAGCAAATTCAACGATTTTGATCCCTTCCATTTCCAAATGAATATCTAATAATCTCGCCAGCTCTTGCAAAATCCAAACCTCCGTTTCCCCCTCAACCAAAATCCACGCTTTAGCAAACAGTGCCAAGCCACGATTATGGTGAATATGAAAGGTTAATTTTCGCAAATCTTCCTTGCCTAAACTGTGGCGTTCAAGCCAATAGGCTTGGGTATGATCGTGATGACGCACCAAACGGCAGATTTCACGCAGAGGCACTTGCGATAACAATTCAATAGAATTAGTAGTGGTGATCCGTTGGCTGGGTAAAAAACCGAGCAGTTCCCAAAAAATCGCAATCATTCGAGGGTGTAGTTGAGCATTCAGATCTTCAAATAAAATAATCGGCTTTTCTATTACTGTAGATCTAGGATTAAACAAAAATAGAGTAGAAATATGCTGCTGAGCAGATTCGACCAATTCCGGCTGCTGTTTTAGGCGTAAACAGAGGGATTTTACTTTTTCCCACCACAATGCGGTGTCTTGCATACTGGTTTTGATCAAATAGCGACTTTGGCTGGTTAGAAAATAGTATTTCAGTAGCGAAGAGAGGGCGTTTAATTCACGTTGAAAATCGTCTTCAAGTTGAGACGATCCTTTAAGTAATAATTCATTATGCACCCTGTTATTGAGCCTTGCATCACGCAGGCGATAAACAGGGTGATGGTAAATAAACTGCCGAATGGCGTTTTCCGCTTGTTCTATCTGGATCGGTTTTAGGCTTTGATCCACAAATTGATAGTCGGTGCTAATCTGCTCTCCGTGTAATTTTCCGGTTACGGCAAGCGAAACACAGCGGTGATTATCAATATAAAACGCGGCTTGTGCCAAATAAGCGGGAAATTGCACCGCTAAATCGTGCTGATGCTCTTCACAAAAGGTAAACACCAGTTGAATGTCCCGCACTTGGTTGGGGGTATCGGTGTATTGAATATGGAAATCTTTGAACTGAAATTGATACAACGCCTGCTCAAGGTTAAAAATCAGGCTTAATGCATCAATCAGACTGGATTTCCCCCACGCATTTTCGCCAATCAATACCATATTTGGTCGTAGCTGGAGCGATAAATGGTTAATACCACGAAAGCCACTGATTTCAATATGCTTTAAATACATACCTTACCCCTTGTTAGCATTACCCTTTTACAATTTCATAGCAAGGTTGGTACGCCTCACCCGTTGGAATTTTCATACGGTGTTGAACCACAAAACGCTCCAACAGTTTATCTATATGCTCCATTAATTTACGATCGCCGTGTAATTTAAACACCCCATATTTCTCAATTAAATCGGAGGTCTCCGGCTTAATATTACCTGCAACAATCCCTGAAAATGCCCGTCTTAAATTCGCAGCCAGCTGCTCTTTTGGCTGTGCTAAACTTAAATTCAGGTTTGCCATATTTTCGTGGGTTGGAATAAATGGCGTAATAAAATCTTCCTCAATTTTTAACGACCAGTTGAAATTATAAGCATCACCACTTTCATAACGGCTGCTTTTTACCTCAATCATCGCTTGCTTGACTTTACGAGCCACCAACACCGGGTCATCAATAATAATTTCATACAAACTGCGAGCTTCTTCGCCTAAAGTTTCGCCAATAAATTGATCGATGGCATAGAAATAGTCTGCCGATTCTTTCGGGGCGGTTAAAATCAGTGGTAATTGCTGAGCATGGTTAGCCGGGTTTAACTTAATACCGATAATATACAGCAACTCTTCCAGCGTTCCCGGCCCGCCCGGGAAAACCACAATGGCGTGCCCTAAACGCACAAAGGCTTCCAACCGTTTTTCAATATCCGGCATAATTACCAATTCATTCACAATCGGGTTTGGCGGCTCGGAGGCAATAATAGACGGCTCGGTAATGCCGATAAAACGCCCGTTTTTATAACGTTGATTGGCGTGTCCGATAGCCGCTCCTTTCATCGGGGCTTCCATCACACCGGCTCCGCAACCGGTCACAATATTCAGCTCACGCAAGCCAAACTCTTGCCCGACGGCACGGCAATATTGGTATTCGGTTTCATTAATCGAATGCCCTCCCCAGCACACCACCAAATTTGGGTCGGTATTCATTTCAATCGCTTTCGCATTCCGCAAAATCGAAAATACGGTATTCGTGGTTAAGGCTTCTAAAGAAGTCTCTTCAAGCGGTCTAATCGCATTTTTTAACGCATTCACAAACACAATATCCCGCAGCACCGCAAAAAGGTGATATTGAATATTCAAAATCATCTTGCCGTCAACAAACGCAGTTTCGGGTGGATTATGCAATTCAAGCGACACGCCTTTTTCACGGGTTAATAAGCGGATTTCAAAATCAGGGTATTGGCTTAACAACGCTCGGCTGTCATCGGTATGCACACCGGAATTTAGCACCGCCAAAGAGCAATTACGATAAAGTTGATGCAAATTACCCTGCGTATTCTTTGCCAACAACTCCATTTCCAAATGGGAAAGCTGTTCCATACTCCCTTTCGGGTTGACTCGATGTATTGCCATTATTTACTCCTTGATTTGCAAAAAATTCATTTAATATGACCGCTTGTTATTTTAATAGTTTATCAATCACCCGACTCACCGCAAAAAAGCCGAACGTTGCCGTCACCATTGTCACCGCTCCAAAGCCGTTGGCACAGTTCATTGTTGCCGACACCTCACAGGCCTCACCCATTTGTGGGAAAATCAGTTGCTGAGTCGAAGAAACGCACTCCACGCCGAATTTGTTTTTATTGCTGAAACCGTACTCTTTACGCAACAGGCTACGAACCCTTGCCGCCAACGGATCTTGCACCGTTTTGCTTAAATCGGTAATTTGAATTTTGGTCGGATCGGTCTGCCCGCCCGCCCCGCCGGTGGTGATAATTTTGATCTTATTGCGTTTACAAAACGCAATCATCGCCGCTTTTACCCGCAAACTGTCAATCGCATCGATCACATAGTCATATCCTCGATTGAGGTAGTCTGCGAGATTATCCTGCGTTAAGAAATCATCAATAATTTCCACCACACATTCAGGGTTGATCCGCTCAATCCGCTCTTTCATCGCTTCGGTTTTCAGTTGAGCCACCGTGCCACTCATTGCGTGAATTTGGCGGTTGATATTGGTCACGCAAATATCGTCCATATCGATCATCGTGATCTTACCGATACCTGAGCGAGCCAATGCCTCCACTGCCCACGAGCCAACCCCGCCAATCCCAATCACGCAAATATGCGAACGGCGTAGTTTCTCCAATCCTTCCGGCGTATAAAGGCGACCAATGCCACCAAAACGCTGTTCGTAGTTATCAATTCGTTCCATTTTGTAAAATTTTCCGTAAAAATGACCGCTTACACATTCCCATTTTTAATATTTTCCAACGCTTCCCACCGTTCAAAGGCTTGTTCTAACGCGGCTTCGGTGTCGGCAAGTTTTTGTAGCTGGGCATTGGTGTAGCTTGGATCTTTGGCGAAGAATTCGGCACTGTTTACTTCGGCTTGCAAGGCTTCAATATCGGCTTCGAGCTGTTCCATTTTAGCCGGTAACTCGTCCAGTTCACGCTGTTCTTTGTAGGAAAGTTTAACTTTTTTCTTCGCATCTTCCGTAGGGACACGATGCTTCGTGTCCGATTCAGTAGTCTTTACAGGCGATTTTTCGGACGCCAAGCGTGGCGTCTCTACGCTCTGCTTTTGGGAGGCAAAGTAATTTTCCTGCTGTTGTTTGGCATCGAAATAGCCGCCGACATATTTATTCACCACGCCTTCGCCCTCGAAGAAGTAGCATTCGGTTACGGTATTATCCACAAATTGACGGTCGTGGCTGACAATAATCAAGGTGCCTTGATAGTCGGTGAGCATCTCTTCCAGCAGTTCGAGGGTTTCCACGTCCAAATCGTTGGTCGGTTCGTCCAAAATCAGCAAGTTGTTCGGTTTGAGTAACAGTTTTGCCAGCAACAAGCGGTTGCGTTCACCACCCGAAAGGGCTTTCACCGGTGTCATTGCCCGTTTGGGCGGGAACAAGAAGTCTTGCAGATAGCCAAGAACGTGGCGTTTCACCCCGTTTACTTCTACATCTTGCTTGCCATCTGCCACGTTGTCCATCACGGTTTTTTCAGTGTCAAGATCGGCTCGGTATTGGTCAAAGTACGCCACTTCCAATTTTGTGCCACAACGCACCGAACCTGATGTCGGCTGAATTTCGCCAAGTAACAGCTTAATCAGCGTGGTTTTGCCGATCCCATTCGCCCCAATCAAGGCAATTTTATCGCCACGCAAAATGGTGGTGCTGAAATTTTTCAGCAGGGTTCTGCCGCCGATTTCATGGCTGGCATTTTCCACTTCAAACACAATTTTGCCGCTGCGTGCAGTATTGTCGATCTGAATTTTCGCCGTGCCTTGCACCTCTCGGCGGTTTCTACGCTCTTCACGCAACGCTTTCAACGCCCGCACACGCCCTTCGTTTCGGGTGCGTCTTGCCTTAATCCCTTGACGGATCCAGACCTCTTCTTGGGCGAGTTTTTTGTCGAACAGCTCATTTTGCAACGCTTCCACTCGCAGATCTTCGGCTTTTTCTTCCAAGTATTTATCGTAATTGCTTGGGTAGGAAACCAGTTTGCCTCGATCCAAGTCCACAATCCGAGTCGCCATTTTGCGGATAAAGGCACGGTCGTGCGAGATAAAAATAATGCTGCCTTTGAAATCCAACAACAGATTTTCCAGCCACGCAATCGCCTCGATGTCGAGGTGGTTGGTCGGCTCGTCCAACAGCAATACATCAGGATCGGCAACCAACGCCCGAGCCAATGCCGCACGGCGTACCCAACCACCCGAGAGTTCGCACAGGCGTTTGTCGGGGTCGAGTTCCAACAGTTTCAAGGTGTCTTGAATGCGGTTTTCAAACTGCCAACCGTTAGCGTGTTCTAATTGCGACTGCACCGCTGAAAGTTTGGCGAGCAGTTCATCGCTGTAATCGGTCTGCATTTGCAGGGAAATGTGGTGATATTGCTTCAATAAGTCGGCAAGATGGGCAATGCCTTCTGCCACATAATCGAACACCGTTTCTTCAATATGGCGGGGCGGATCTTGTTCAAGGCGTGTAACGACAATGTCTTTTTCAAATACCAACTTGCCGTCATCAAGCTGAACTTCGCCCGCCAGAATTTTCATCAGGGTCGATTTACCCGCCCCGTTACGCCCCACCAAACAAACCCGCTCGCCGGGTTCGATATGTAATTCAGTATGATCCAATAAAGGATGATCGCCAAAGCCTAAATAGGCGTTGGAAAGATTGATAAGTGCCATAGTATTCTCGTTAAAATTGTAAATTTTAGCAATTCTCTAACCGCTTGTATGAAAGCGTTCTGTTCTACTCGTTTTTATTCTTGTTAAGATAAATACCCACCAACTCCCTTAAACTTCTCCACAAACGCCACGATTTTTTGGAAAACCGTCTGTTTTTTAGTTTTATATTGCGGATTAAGTGGGCTCATTTTCGGCAGAATGTCATTTAAATCCGTGCCGTTTTCGCTGGCATATTCCCTTTTTAGTGAAGTGGTGATATAACGTTTTGCAGCCTCTACATTTAAATTTTCGGTTTCAATTAAGGTTTCTGCCTCTTTTTTCTGTTCTTGCTGGGCGAATTGGAAGAATGCCTCAATGACACCGGCTTTATCAGGAATAGTATCCAAATCGGTTTGGTGAATAAAATCCACTACCAAACTTTCTTTCGCTCGATTATCAATGCTTGAACGAATAGTACGGCGAATTTCTTCAATTAACGCAGGCTTATTTTTGATTTTCTTATTGTGTTCAAAAATAAGCTCTAAAATATAATCTAAATTGATCTCTTGGGATTTTAGTAAATCCACTTCAAACACCACATCACTCCAATCAATTGTTGAAGTTTGAGTATTATTCCCTTGTCGTTGTTGGCGTTGCCATTCCCGAATATCGTTATAGGTTGAACGATAATCTTGCAATTTTCGTTCAGGCAAAATAATCTGAGTGTGATTAAGATAATTTGCAGTCGGCTCACAAACTATATTCTCTATATTTTCAGGATTTTTCAGTTCGTGAAACTCATCATAATTCTGTAATACATTTTCCAAACGTAAATATTCACCAAATAATGCAGTAAAAGCTTTCTTATCCTCCTCTTTTTCAAGATTCGTTGGATCAGGAAATTTAGTTTGTAATTCTTTAACTACCACCAAATAACCACGTTGATATTCACCACTGCTCTTTTCATAGCCCTGCATATATTCATCGAAACTACGTTCTAACACCACATTACGGGTATTTTTATCGCCAAATAGCGTAATCGCATCAATCGTATCCTGTTCCAAATCTCGGAAAGTCACGATATTGCCGAAAGTTTTAGTAGAGTCATAAATGCGGTTAGTGCGGGAAAAGGCTTGCATCAACCCGTGATAACGCAGATTTTTATCCACAAATAAGGTATTTAACGTTGGAGCATCAAAGCCTGTTAAAAACATTCCTACTACAATCAATAAATCAATTTCCTGATTTTTCACCCGCATTGCTAAATCACGGTAATAATTTTGAAATTCTTTACTTTCTACACCATAATTTGTTTTAAATTGCTCGTTATAATCATCAATCGCCAAACTCAAAAATTCTTTTGCCGAACTATTCATTGCGGTAGGTTCAAAGGTTTCATCGGCAATTTCACCAATCGCATTTTGCTCTTCATTGGCAGCAAAAGAAAAAATCGTTGCAACTTTTAACGGATTTTGCACCGCTTGCTGCTGAATTTTAAACTGCTCATAATAGAGTTTTGCCGCTTCCACAGAACTGACGGCAAACATTGCATTAAAGCCTTTGCCTGTGGCATTCAAACGGTGCGTTTTTTGTTTAAAATGTGCCAAAATATATTGGGTAATTTCTTTAATCCGCTCAGGGTGCAATAAGGCTTTTTTATTCTCAAGTGCGGTGAGTTTTTCAGGACTTTTTTCAATTTCCATTGTCCTAAATTGTGGGCGAACATCATTATAATCGACCTTAAATTTCAGCACTTTTTCATCACGAATCGCATCGGTAATCACATAAGAGTGTAGCTGTGTACCAAATACCAATGCGGTTGTTTCTGCCCCTAATGCATTTTCAGGGAAAATAGGGGTGCCGGTAAAACCGAATTGACAAAATTTTTTAAATTTTCGTTTTAAATTACGTTGAGCTTCACCAAATTGGCTACGATGACACTCATCAAAAATAAACACTACCGGCTGTTGATATATTGGTAAATTATCTTCACTCTTCATTAAATTATTTAATTTTTGAATAGTGGTAACAATAATTTTATTATCTTGCTTTTCAAGATTACGCTTCAAACCGGCTGTACTTTCCGAACCGTTTACGCTATCCGGTGAAAAACGTTGATACTCTTTCATTGTTTGATAATCGAGATCTTTTCTGTCCACCACAAAAAAGACTTTCTCAATACAATCTAATTCGGTTGCCAATCGAGCCGCTTTAAAACTGGTCAGCGTTTTACCCGAACCGGTAGTATGCCAAATATAACCACCACTCTCCGGTTTATTCCAAGTATTGGTAAAATGCGTATGTTTTATTTTCCATAAAATACGCTCGGTTGCCGCAATTTGATAAGGTCGCATCAATAATAACGTGTCATTTACATCAAATACCGAATAATTCACTAGCACATTTAATAAGGTATTTTTCTGTAAAAAGGTAGCGGTAAAATCTTTTAGATCTTTAATTAAGCCATTATCCGATTTTGCCCAACTCATTGTAAAATCAAAGCTGTTTTTATCCCGCTTGGTCGTATTGGCAAAATAACGGGTATCTGTGCCGTTAGAAATGACAAAAATCTGCAAAAACTTAAACAGAGAATTTTCTTTATTAAAACTCTCTTTACTATAACGATGAATTTGATTAAAAGCTTCCCGAATTGCCACGCCTCGCTTTTTCAATTCAATTTGTATTAATGGCAAGCCATTGACCAAAATCGTTACATCATAGCGATTAAGATGAGAACCTTTTTGCTCAAATTGATTGATAACCTGTACTTTATTACGAGCAATTTCTTTTTTATCCAACAAATAGATATTTTGAATCCGCCCATTATCAAACACAAAATCATAAATATGGTCGTGATGGATCTTTCTGGTTTTCTCAATAATATTTTCAGACGGTTTATCAATATATTCTTCTAATAATCGTTTCCACTCTGAATCTAAAAACCGCACATTATTTAATTTTTCCAACTGTTCACGCAAATTTGCCAATAATTTTTCTTGGTTATTTAAATCAGGACGATATTCATAGCCCTGAAATTGTAAATCAGTAATTAATTCACGCTCTAAATCCGTTTCAGTTTGATAAGCGGTTGGCTGAATGATTTTTTCATATTTATCTAATACGATAAAATTGTTAGTTTCGGTGATAGGGAGAGTATTTATCATAATCATTAGCCCTCATTTATATTTAAAAATGCAAACTTAATATATCTCGGTTTAAATTTGAAAATTTTATTTACATCTTTACTTTCACTTAAATAAGTAACAAGAAATTTTAAAACTCTTTTGTCATTAGAATTTACAAATGGCATTTCTTCTCCAGAATGCTTTGAATGACTTCCAAAATTAACTCTTCTATTTGTATATGATTCAATCCTCTTATTATATAACTCTGGATTATTTTCATTACTTTTAGGTAGCAATTCTTTAAATTCATAATACCCTAAGAATGTAGATACCTTTTCCAAAATATTCCTAATAAAATTAAAGTGATATTTTTCCACTTTACAATCATCTATCTCTTTGTCCTTAAAAAATTTCACCTTATAAAAAACTTTTTTATTTTCTTTCTTAAAATATGTTTTAATTACATATAAATCATTAAACTCTGGAAATTCTTTATGAAACTCTTCTAATTCTTCTTGTGTTAATCCATTAGTAAATAATCTTTCTATTTTTTCTTCTTTATCTTTTGAGATGACCTTCTTAATCAATTCTTTTAATTTTTCTGCTAAAACTTCTTCTTTAAATAGATCTTCCAATTGGTTTTTGAGATATACCTGATATGCAAATGGAGAATCACTTTCTTGTTTAGAAAGAATAAAGTCATCATAATTTATCTTTTCTAACCTATAAGAAATACTATTTTCCCTTCTGAATTCATTATGTAACACATTATAAAAAAGTGGATTGTGTGTTGTAATAATAAATTTAAGATTTGATTCGCTTGATTGTATTAATTGGGCAATATCAATTGCCAATTCAATAAAATGATTTTCATCTAGTGAGCTAACTGGATCATCAATAAAAACATATTCTAAATTATTAAATTTATCTGTTGAACGATTTTTTATTTCAGCAATATTTAACTCTGATATAACTTGCTCAAACAGCGAATAAAAAACACTCCAAACAAAATTACTTTCCTCCCCTTTAGAAATTTTAATATTTTCCTGAAAAGCATCATCGCCTCTAGCGTAGGAGAAAACTATTTCTGAATAGGCTGGGATAGTAATATTATCTCCATACTCATTTTGGAAAGTATATTCTTCGTTAAAATTAGGGGTTAGTTTTTCATTAGTATAATGCTGAAAAATCCTAGTTACTGTATCTTCTAGCCCCTGCTCTATAAAAACCCAATCAGTGAAGGAGTTTTTATGTATTTTTAATTTAATTTTAGAATCATACTCTAAATCATTATCCCAATAAAATAAATCTTCCGTAAAAGAGGAATAGTATAGAATTTTCTTATGCTTTAATTCTCCACTATACTCAGTATCATCCTCTAATTTAGGAGAAATAAGCTCTTTAAACTTTCGAGATATCCTTGTTTTCCCAGTCCCATTAAAAGCATAAATGAGCTGTACTTTTTTCTTATTATTTCTTAGTTCTAGAGCAATATCATCTAAAATTTTACTCATATGTTATCCTTATGGCTTAGGAAAATTTAATAACTGCTCACGATAATACCCATACTGTTCTCGCCTTAATTTAATTTCCTTTGGTAAACCCTCGGTGATTGAATTGGTTAAGCTGTCGAATTTATCTAAAATATTGACGATTTTTTGTTGTTCGGAAAGAGGAGGAACAGGAATTTTTAATTTTTTTAAATTATCATTATACAACCTCTGAATTGTTCCGCCTTCTGCTATATTCCAATCAGCAATTTGATAAAGATAAAATAAAAACTTATCTAAGACCTGACTTTCATCATTTTCAATCCAAACAATATTACTATCTTGAAAATAAGAATCTTCGCCATCAAAAATTACTGTTCTCCCTATTGTTCCAGATGCAGAAATTAAGATATTCCCTTTTCTAGGGTAACTATATTTCTGTTTGTAATCTTCAAATAATTCTCTTGAAATATAAGCATTCGGTTTTTTTCCAAACGTTCCAATTTTGTAAAACGGAATATCTCCAACATTGCTAGTTTGCTCTTTCAAAATTCTTTTACACATTCTAGCTTCACCGATCTCCCCCAAACTCTTCCAAACCACCGTAGGGTGGGCATTCTTGCCCACCACTTGCCCGATGGCTTTGGTGATGTCGTTATACCCCCCCCCTATCTAAATCTTGTGGGAATGTCAATAGGGTTTCTCGGTAATATTGATATTGTTTTTTCCGCAGAGCTAATTCAGCTTCCAGCGTAGCTTCCAGCGTAGCTTCCAGCGTAGCTTCCAGCTCCGTGAATTTGTCAAGTGTTTTTACAATTTTTTGTTGAATTTCGAGTGGAGGAATGGGGATTTCCAATATAGCTAAATCTTTTGGATAAACATGTGGAACACCTGACCCTTTTTTTAAATTAAAAATCCACTGCTGTTTAGATAACAAAAAATGATATACATATTTTGTGATAAGAATATCTAAATCTGGTTTTACGGAAAAAGCATCTCCAAGAAAAATTGGTTCATTCCAATACATTAAGAAACCAGCATATGCCCCACTTCCTGCAATAGTAATTGTTTCACCCTCTCTATTATATTCGCCAGTATAGTATGCTGGCTTCTGACCACCACTAATTACAGGAATGTTCCCTTCTGTTTTATCTTTCGCTGTAATTGTTTTTCCGCGTTTTAACTCTGCGACCTCTCCTAACGGCTTCCACTCGACCTCAGCCCCATTTAATAATTTCTCAATAATACTATTACTCATTTTGCAAATTTTCCTTGATTTTATACCGCTTGTTTTATTTGGGCGAATGTGATCCGCCCTTTTTATTATCCACGATCACTGTTGTTCAATCTCCGCCACAATCGCATCAATATCTGCCCGCAAGCGGTCAATTTTTGCGACTGTTTTGCGAATTTCTTTATTGAGTTCGGTGATATTGATCACTTCTCGGGTATCTTTTGCTTCCACATAAGAGCTAACCGCAAGATTGTACTCATTCTCCGCAATTTGGCGGTTATCTACCGATTTGGCGAAATGCTCCACATCGGCTTTATCGGCAAATAATTTGAGAATTTGAGCGATATGTTCATCGGTCAGCACATTATTGTTAGTTTCTTTCTTAAACAGATCGCTTGCATCAATAAATTGGGTTTTGGTGTCAGTTTTGTGTTTAGATAGCACTAAAATATTAGTCGCAATGCTGGTGCCGTAAAAGAGATTTGCTGACAAGGCGATCACACTTTCTACCACATTCTGTTCAATTAAATACTGACGGATTTTTTGCTCCGCACCACTACGGTAGAAAATGCCGGGGAAAGTAACAATCGCCGCCCGTCCTTTTGCTGAAAGGTAGTTCAGGGCGTGCAGAATAAAGGCAAAATCGGCTTTGGATTTCGGAGCAAGAATGCCGGCAGGAGCAAAACGCTCATCGTTGATGAGTGTAGGGTCGTCCGAGCCAATCCATTTAATTGAATAAGGTGGGTTAGAGACAATCGCATCAAAAGGTTTGTCATCTTTGAGTTTTGGATTAATCAGTGTGTCGCCCAGCTCAATATGGAATTTGTCATAGTTAATATTATGCAAGAACATATTCATTCGGGCGAGGTTGTAAGTCGTGTGGTTGATTTCCTGCCCGAAAAAGCCTTCTTCAATCAAATGATCGTCAAACTGCTTTTTCGCTTGCAATAACAGTGAGCCGGAACCACAAGCCGGATCATAGATTTTATTGACCGCACTTTGCCCGTATAAAGCAAGTTGTGCAATGAGTTTAGACACATTTTGTGGCGTGAAAAATTCACCGCCCGATTTACCTGCGTTAGACGCATAATTAGAAATTAGATATTCATAGGCATCGCCGAACAGGTCGATCTGGTTCTCGGCAAAATCACCAAAATTAAGCGACTCTACCCCTTTCAATACCGCCGCTAATCGCTTGTTTTTATCTTCAACGGTATTACCCAAGCGGTTACTTTTGGTATCAAAATCGGCAAACAAGCCTTTAATATCCTTTTCCGAATCAAACCCTACCGCAGAAGCTTCAATGTCGGCAAAAATATCGGCGAGTTCAATATTCAAATTGTTATTGGTATTGGCATTTTTCACGACATTTTTAAACAACTGGCTTGGGTAAATAAAGTAGCCTTTGCTCTTAATCGCATCTTCTTTAATACCGAATGCATCAATCTCTTCGTCGGAATATGCTGCGTAATCAATACTTTCATCGCCTTGTTCGATATAGGCGGAAAAATTTTCGCTAATAAAACGATAAAACAGCGAACCTAATACATATTGTTTAAAATCCCAGCCGTCCACCGCACCACGCACTTCGTTTGCAATTTGCCAAATTTGACGATGGAGTTCTGCTCTTTGTTGAATAGCTGCCATTTTGTATTCCTAATATTGCTCATATATTAAAGCGGTCGAATTTCCTTCTATTTTTGCAAAAAATTGTGAAAATTCGACCGCTTGTTTAGTTAAGATTATTCTTCAGTTGATGTTTCTACTGTTTCGGCATTTTCTAATGCGTCTAGGCTTTCATTTTCATCGTCTTCAGGCTCGCAGACTCGTTCAAGGCTAACAACTTGTTCGTCTTCTGCGGTGCGAATAATACGTACGCCTTGGGTGTTTCGTCCAACGAGGCTGACTTCTGCCACTCGGGTGCGAACCAGCGTGCCGGCATCGGTAATCAACATAATTTGGTCGGTTTCCTCTACTTGAACTGCCGCAACCACTTTGCCGTTTCGTTCATTCACTTTAATCGAAACGACCCCTTTGGTTGCTCGGGATTTCACCGGATATTCGCTAATCACCGTACGTTTACCGTAGCCGTTTTGGGTGACGGTTAAAATATCACCTTCGGTGCGAGGAATCACTAAAGAAACCACACGGTCTTTATCAAGGCTGACGCTGGAGGAATCTTCTGCCTCTTCATTGTCAGTTTCAATAATTTCAGCTTCTTCAATTTCTTCGCTTGAAATTTCGGTGGTAGAAAGTTTAATACCTCGTACGCCGGTGGCGGTACGTCCCATCGCACGAACTGCTGTTTCGGCAAAGCGAACTACTCGCCCTTGTGCCGAGAACAACATAATTTCGCTGTTACCATCAGTAATATCTACCCCGATCAGCTCATCGCCTTCACGAAGTTTTAACGCAATCAGACCGCTTGCACGCACGTTGCTAAAGGCATCAAGGGAAACTTTTTTCACTACACCGCTAGCTGTTGCCATAAAGATAAACTTATCGGCACTAAATTCACCGTTTGGAATCGGTAGAATCGCGGTAATACGTTCGTTTTCTTCTTTCACTAACGGCAGAATATTCACAATCGGCGTGCCTCTTGCCCCACGGCTTGCTTGCGGTAATTGATACACTTTTAATTGATATAAACGCCCACGGCTTGAGAAGCAAAGAATGGTGTCGTGGGTGTTTGCCACCAAGAGTTTTTCGATGAAATCATCTTCTTTCATCTTGGTTGCCGACTTACCTTTACCGCCACGGCGTTGTGCTTCGTAGTCGGATAACGGCTGATATTTCACATAGCCGGCGTGAGAAAGCGTAACCACCACATCTTCTTGTGCGATTAAGTCTTCAATGTTGATGTCGCCAGAGGCTGCGGTAATTTCAGTACGGCGTTCATCATTAAAATCGGTTTTTACACGTTCTAACTCTTCACGGATCACTTCCATTAAGCGTTCTGGGCTGGTTAAAATGTGGATTAATTCGCCAATTTCAGTTAAGAGTTCTTTGTATTCTTCAACGATTTTCTCGTGTTCTAAACCGGTTAAGCGGTGTAAGCGTAGCTCTAAAATCGCTCTGGCTTGAGCTTCAGATAAATAGTATTCACCATCACGCACTCCTAAGTGTTCAGGTAAATCTTCCGGTCGGGAAGCACCAACACCAGCAGCCTCTAACATTGGTGCAACATTGCCTAATGCCCAAGGGCGAGCCAATAAGCCTTCACGGGCTTCTTCTGCGGTTTTTGAGGCTCGAATTAATTCAATTACCGGGTCGATATTCGCTAACGCAATCGCCAAACCTTCTAAAATATGGGCACGTTCACGGGCTTTACGCAATTCAAAAATCGTACGGCGTGTGACCACTTCACGACGGTGTTTAACAAAGGCTTCGATGATCTGGCGTAAGTTCAGCACTTTTGGCTGCCCATTATCTAACGCCACCATATTGATACCAAACGTGACCTGCATTTGGGTTAAAGAATAAAGGTGGTTTAACACCACTTCACCCACTGCATCACGCTTGACTTCAATAACAATCGAAATCCCTTTTTTATCGGAATAGTCATCAATTTTGCTGATGCCTTCGATTTTCTTCTCTTTAACCAGCTCGGCAATTTTTTCAATTAATTTTGCCTTATTCACTTGGTATGGCAGTTCGGTTACAACAATTTGCTCACGCCCTTTATCAGTTGTTTCCACGCTGGCTTTCGCGCGCACATACACCTTGCCACGACCGGTGCGGTAAGCCTCTTCAATCCCTTTACGACCGTTGATAATCGCCCCGGTCGGGAAATCCGGCCCCGGGATATAACGCATTAGCTCTTCAACACTAATCTGTTCATTTTCAATATACGCCAAGCAACCATCTAATACTTCGCCTAAATTATGAGGTGGAATATTGGTTGCCATACCGACCGCAATCCCTGAAGAACCATTGACTAACAGAGCCGGAATTTTGGTTGGCAATACATCAGGAATCATCTCTTTGCCGTCATAGTTCGGTGAGAAATCCACCGTTTCTTTATCGAGATCGGTTAATAATTCCTGCGTAATTTTCTGCATACGCACTTCGGTATAACGCATTGCTGCCGGTGCATCGCCATCAATAGAACCAAAGTTACCTTGCCCGTCCACCAACATATAACGTAGTGAGAACGGTTGAGCCATACGCACAATAGTGTCATACACCGCAGAGTCACCGTGTGGGTGATATTTACCGATCACATCACCGACCACACGGGCAGATTTAACGTGCGGCTTATTATAGGTGTTGCTGTTTTGATCCATTGAAAAAAGCACTCGGCGGTGTACCGGCTTTAAACCGTCTCGTACATCAGGCAAGGCACGCCCAACAATCACCGACATCGCATAGTCAAGGTAAGAGGTTTTTAATTCGTCCTCAATACTTACGGGAATAATATCTTTGGCTAATTCGCTCATTGAAATTTCCTAATTTTATTAGTAAAAGAGCCTTAAATAAGGCGAAAAAATTGGCGAGATTATAGCATAAAAAGCAACAAAAAGGCGTACAAGCGGTCATTTTCTTTCGCTAAAACGTGGATTTGCCGGCATTCTTAATGCAATTCGCTCCCGATTTACAGTCAGAGCGGTTTCAGTCGGCTGATAATCTAGCCAGAGAGAGGGATCTTGTGGTAAATGTTCCGCCCAGAAATATTGCACCTTAAAACCTCTTGCTAAACATTCCTCGTGTAACGCATCGTAACGCTTTTTCAAAAACGTGAGTTTATTGAAGAAAAACCGAACGTGTCCCTCGCCCAGTTTGTAATCTTCTGGCTGTCCTTTTAGGCTAAATTTGCCTTTCGCTACCGCATTCGGAATCCGAGTAAGTTCACGATGTTCGGCAAGCAGATGTTGATCGCATAATTCCGTTGGCGGAACAAGGTTAATTCGGGTCATTCTGATTTTCCTTTTAGGCTAAATGCGTTATAGTAATGCCCTAAATTTACCATAGGAACAGTTTATGCAAAACGTCGATCAGCAAGAAATCACAAAATTTGAAAATATGGCTAAAACCTGGTGGGATCCAAACGGCAGTTTCAAGCCGATTCATCTGCTTAATCCACTGCGTTTAGCCTATATTTTAGAAAAATCGAACGGTTTATTTGGCAAAAAGGTGTTAGATGTCGGCTGTGGTGGCGGTATTTTAAGTGAGGCAATGGCAAAACAGGGAGCGATTGTTACCGGCATCGATATGACCTCTCAACCGCTTGAAGTGGCAAAGCAGCACGCCAAAGAAAGTGGGTTAGAGATTGATTACCAACAAACCACGATTGAAAATTTTTTAGCAAAAATGACCGCTTGTAATCAAGAAAAATTCGATGTGATTACTTGTATGGAAATGCTGGAACACGTTCCCGATCCGCTTTCTATCATTCAAAGCTGTAAAGCCCTGCTCAAACCTGACGGCGTGCTGTTTTTCTCTACCATCAACCGTACTTTTAAAGCCTATATGTTAGTAATTATCGGGGCGGAATATGTGCTGAAAATGTTGCCAAAAGGCACGCACGAATTTGAAAAATTCATCAAGCCTGCCGAATTGTTAGCTTGGTGCGATCAGGCTGATTTACGTTGCCAAGAGATGAGAGGCTACCATTTCAACCCATTAACCGAAAAATTTTGGCTCAATAATGATGTGAGTTGTAACTATATCGCTACGCTGAAGCCGAATAATTAACTTGCAAAATAGTGCGAAATCTTTACTATACACCGCTAATTTCTAAGCCTAGTACAACTATTATGACAGACGATATTCAAAAATCTGATAAAAAAATTACTTATAATTTCAACAAGTTACAAAAACGTTTACGCCGTAATGTCGGTAATGCCATTGCCGATTTTGGTATGATTGAAGAGGGCGACCGTGTAATGGTCTGCCTTTCCGGCGGTAAAGACAGCTATACGCTGTTAGATATTTTGCTCAATTTACAGCAAAGTGCACCGGTGAATTTTAGTGTGGTAGCGGTCAATTTAGACCAAAAGCAACCGGGATTTCCGGAAGAGGTATTGCCTCGCTATTTAGAAAGCATTGGCGTGGAATACAAAATTGTGGAAGAAAACACCTACGGCATCGTAAAAGAGAAAATTCCGGAGGGCAAAACCACCTGTTCACTTTGCTCACGACTTCGCCGTGGGATTTTATACCGCACCGCCACCGAATTGGGTGCAACCAAAATTGCATTAGGGCATCACCGTGACGATATGCTGGCGACTTTATTCTTAAATATGTTCTACGGCGGCAAAATGAAAAGTATGCCACCTAAACTGATCTCTGATGACGGCAAGCAAATTGTGATCCGCCCACTCGCCTATTGTAAAGAAAAAGACATTATCAAATATGCCGAAGCCAAGCAGTTCCCGATTATTCCGTGTAATCTGTGTGGTTCTCAGCCTAATTTACAACGCCAAGTGGTGAAAGAAATGCTGAATACTTGGGATCGCCAATACCCGGGGCGTTTAGAAACAATGTTCAGTGCTTTGCAAGATATCGTGCCATCCCACTTATGCGATCCGAAATTGTTTGATTTTAAAGGGATTAAACACGGTCAAACCATTGAAGGCATAGAAGGCGACACCGCTTTTGATGATGTCAAAATTGAAGCCAAAACCTTCTTAGACGAAGATGACGATAACAATTTTGCCGAAGCGGGAATGATTCAGTTTAAAGAAGTAAATTAATACGGCAAAAGTCGAAACTAAAGGTAGCAGAGCAATTTCCGCTACCTTTAATATTGTAACTCCCCGATCATCTGCACCAGCCCCGCCAAACTCTCCGCCTGCATTTTTTCCATCACATTGGCTCGATGTACTTCCACCGTACGCACTGAAATCGCTAATTTATCTGCGATCTGTTTATTGGTGAAACCTTGCATAATCAGTGGCACAAGGTTACGCTCTTTTTCCGTCAATTTGGCGTAATTTTGCGAAATTTCACGAATTTTCACCGCTTTTTCACTTACTTTTTCCGCCTGTGCAATCGCCTGTTTTAGCTGTTCAAAACTTGCCGGCTTTTGCAGAAAATCCACTGCGCCTTTTTTCAATTCAGCGACTGCCATCGGCACATCACCGTGGGCGGTCATAATCACCACCGCCAGGGTCGATTGTGCCTCTCGCAGTTGTTGATGAACCTGTTGCCCGTCTGGCAGCGGCATTCGAATATCTAGTAACAGCACGCCTTGCCGGTGTAAATCCGCCTGTGCCAAAAAATCTAGGCTGGATTGCCACGTTTGGATTTCCACCCCAAGCGGGGCAAGCAGGAACGACATAGCGTCTAAAATGCTTTCTTCGTCATCAAGAATGTGAATAATCATTTTTTCTTTTTTCCGTAGGGGCGGGTCCTGTGCCCGCCCTGAATTTGATAGGATTTACGGGCAGGCACAGGACCTGCCCCTACATTTATATTTGAGGGAGTAAAAGCACTACCTTCGCCCCGTTCTCCCCGTTCGCCAATACAATCCGTCCGTTGAGCGATTGCATCAGCCGTTGGCATAGCACCAAGCCTAGCCCTAAGCCGTGTGGTTTGTCGGTGCGAAATGGCACAAACGGAAATTCAAGCTGGGCAGGGGAAAAACCGCCGCCGTTGTCTTCGATTGCAATTTCCAGCCCGTTTTCGACCGCTTGTAACCGCACCGATATCTCGCTTGCACCGGCTTGCAGGGCGTTGAGCAGGCAGTTCGTCAGTACTTGTTCCAGTACCGTGGCGTGTAAATTAAGCCGAAAAGTGCGGTCGGCAATCAGCGAGATTTGTGCATTCTGGCGATTTTCCACCGCCACAAACTCGATCACATTAGTAATCAATTGGTTCAAAATGACCGCTTGCGGTTCACCACTCGGGCGGTTTTGCGCCCAGTCCCGAATGCTCTGCATCGTTTTCACTGCCCGATCTACCTGCGCAATCAGCTTATCCAAAATCCGCTGTTGATAAGGATCGCTGTTTTGGCTTTTCAGCCCCTCGGCGTACATTCGCACCGCCGACAACGGTTGTTTCAGTTCGTGAGCAAAACCGGTTGTCATCTCGCCCAACAAAGCAAGGCGGTCGGCTCGGGTCAGTTCCTGCTGATACTGCTGCATTTTGCGGTGTGCCTGCTGTAACGCCTTGCTTTTGCGATAGACCTGATAACGCAGGGCGACAAGGTTGAGCAAAATGAACAACACCACCGCCAACAAGCCGAATTTATTGAGACGAACCCAATCCAGCACCGTTGCCCACAGGCTTTTTTGTTGCGGGTGGCGATACAGTTCACGCAGAATGTGATCGGCTTGGGCGGAAGAAAACGGCAACGTCCAGCGGGGTAGGTCGGGATTGTGGCTGTTTAGCAAGCGTGTGGCAAGCTGTACCGCCAGCTCGTTTGGCACATTTTCCATTGCCGCCAGCGACCAGTTCGGCAACAACGGCGTGCTGGCAAGGCAACCCTGCGCCTGTGGGTTTTGCAAAATTAAGCGAAAATCCGACCGCTTGAACTTGCCCTCTTTCTCCAACTCTTCCAGCAAACAGACCGGTACAATCGCCGCTTCCACCTGTTTTTCCGCCAGCAAAGCCAACGCATTTTCCACCGGAAAACCGCTAAACTGCACCGAAAAATCCCGATTTTGCCGCATTCCTGCTTGATGAAACTGATACAACCCAAGCAAAAAACCGCCGAAAGCATCGTTATCCACCGCACTGATAGTCTGATTTTTCAGATCGCTTAACTGCTGATAATGGCTGTCGGCACGCACCCAAATGCTACTGCCCACCGCCCCTTGCTCACCATTTGCCGAAAACGGACTGTTGAGCGTGGCAAGCCATCGCACATTTTGGTTACTCAAATAGAAAAACTGAGCTTGATTGGTCAGCAGAAAATCCAACTCCGCCCGGCGGCTCGCCTCGTTAATCCCCAATGGAACCAGCTCAAACCGCTCGTTGGGAAACTGCGAATTTAACCAATCCACCCAAGGCTGCCAATGGGTGCGGGTGTAGGCTTCCCCACGCTGAGCGAGAATGCCGATTTGGTGGGTTTCGGCTAATGAAAAAGATGAAAAAAGGAGAAGAAAAAGAGTGAGAAACCGTTTCATTAGCGAGTTTCCGCTAAAAATTCGCTGACAGAAATAATTTCAACATTCCGATAAGGGTTCATACTGAGGAGCTCTTTTTTATCGCCCGTCACTAAATACTTCGCTTTTGCACTGATCGCCACTTCTAAAAATTTATTATCTTTGGGATCTTGGCAATCTGTAATCGTTTCTTTAATTTCCACAAACTTTACTGCATCCAACAAATTGGCAATAAATTCTTCCCTTTCCTGAATACTGAAATATTTAGCAAATTTCGGTCTAGCGGAGACTTCTAAAAATTCGTCAAAAGTCGCTTGCGAGACACAAATGGTATAGCCTAATAAGGCTTTTTTCACTGCTAAATTGGGATTTGATTTTGGGAACAATAAACCACTAATCAAAATATTCGTATCAATCACTAAATAATCAGAGTGCATTACGTTCCTCATCAATCATTTTATCCAACTCTTCAAGCGTGATTTCTGCAAGAGCTGCCGGCGGATTCTTATCTCGCTCTGCAAGCATTTCAAGCAAACGCTGTTTTGCTAATAATCGCCGAGCTTCAACCGCTTGATCGTAAGGAAAAAGCACCATTGTCGGTCTGCCATATTGGGTAATCGCCACAGGGGTTTTGCCTTTTACGATATCAACAATTCTGCCGAACTCAGATTGAAATTGCTTAGAAGTCACCTCTTCAAATTGAGGGATAGTAATCGCTGTCATTTTTAAGCTCCTAATGTGAGTGATTTTGGATATGTTAGCTATGTTTTGTGTAAAAATCAATCGAGCCAATTAAGATAAATTTTTGTAGTTATTGTAAATTCAATAACATAAAAACTTGAACAAACACTTGATTTTCTATTTTTTATGGCTTAATGTAGTAGGGCATATTATATGTAGGTTCTATCTCCAGGCCTGCGGTCAGGTATCCATACTTGCCTTGAACAAAAGAGATAATTCGATAGATTATATTGCTTATAGTCAATTCATTTATAAATTAAATCCTTTTATTTCCTAGTATGGCTGTGATTTTCACAGAGGCATTTTTCTAACTTAATTAACAAAGAGGATTTAATATATGTCAAAAAACACCCATAGCTATTTACCTTTACAAAAATACCATATTCTACCAATTTATGGTATTTCCCCAGAATTAATTAAAAAATCTGTTAAAGATTGTTCTAGAGATAGAGAAAAAATTTCTCACTGTACTTTGTTAAATGCTTGCTCAAAAGCTTTAGGATTTTCTGGAGACTTTGCAGGGTTTCAAGAAGATTATTTATCTAATTTGACGCAATTCATGGAAAAACATGGGCTCTTATATCTTGTAGATTTAACAAAACAAAAATATCCAGTAAATGATATGTGCATGACAAGGAGCTTAGCTCTGAAAAAGCAAGATATATCTGAAAGAATTTTCTTTAGCGGAAAGGAAATCCCTAAGAGAATATTTACTGGATTTAATTTCCGATATGATATGCATTTAGCTAATGGTTTTCGTATCGGAAATTCCTTAAAAACCCCATATTCTGACATAGGTATATGTGAAGACATAAATGAAGCATTAAAAAATCCATCAATAAAAATTGATTGCCGTGATGGCACAATCAGAAGTATGGCAGATGTAGTCATAGGTAGATATCTTGATAAAGTATTGTTTTATTATTTTAACTTGATAGGTGATCAGTTAGTCCAGCCTAGATTGGATAAATATGAAATACAATGTTATTACCCTCAAGGTTATCAAGGGGATATTAACAATGACTTAGCTCTACATAAGAAATTTTTAGATTTTTTTGTATCAAGAATTTAATTTTTAGATAAAGGATGGGTAGATGTAATACCCTATAATGATAATTTGGTCTTTCTTAAAGGAGAAAATGGTGAATATGATTTTGTATATAAAAATCAGAGAAGTGAACTTTTTGAACACCAAATATATTCCCCATTTTTAAAACGCTCTGACATACCATACTTTGATGATGAATATCATTTTAAAAGATGGTTTTATTTTGAATATCAAGGATTTAGAAGAGAGCTATCACACTTATCAGAAATTCACTTTTATAAAAATGGAGGAGATGTCCAAAACTATCCTACGAGAGAGTTTGATTTAATTAAGAAATATTTAACTAATAAAGGGATGTACACATCCCCTCAAAAGAAGAACAATGAAGAATTAAGTGGGTTTAATAAAATTAAAATTAGTAATTGTAAAAGCATTATGGTATCAAATCTAATCACCATTAATGATTGGAGTATATTTTGTAAGGAAAATCAAGATTATATTAAAAACAGAAAGGGTATGGATGATTTAAAATCCATTAATACAGATAATGATAACATGCCTGTTTCATTGACTTTTTATGATGTATTAAAATATATAAATTGGTTTAATCAAAAACATAATGCAAATGTAAGGCTATTAAATTTTGATGAATATAAGTTTATTTCTCCGTTTGAACAAACAGATAGAAATGAATGGAAGCATGAAGATATAGAATTTATATATGATGAGAAAATATCTACAGAACCACCTCCTTATATGGAGGAAGAAAAATTTCAAAAAATAATAATGAGGTTTTCAAAAGATATAAAAATAATGATGCACAACCACATAAACTTCATAGAATCTGACAGATTTGCGGAATGGATTCTTGAAAAGGCTTGTGTTCGCTCTAAAACATTAACCAGCTTTTATGGCGACAAGTCTGTTATAAGGGCCGTTCCACCATTGGATTGTTCAGGAAAATATAAATATACCAAAATAGGATTTAGATTATGCTACGATTTGTAGGGGGATATATGAAGAAATACAGTAATGATTCTCTTATAAATAGTATTGTTATATCTAAATTAAAAGCAGGATGGAAAATTAGAAAAGGAAAGAAACATAATATATTAATTGCCCCAAATTCTAGGAGATTAGCGATACCTAGTACCCCGAGTGATATTAATGCGTATAAAAACTTTAGATCTAAACTAAACCATCTTATTGCTTTTTAATTAGTATCAATGCCCTATTATCTACTTGTATAGGGCATTTCCCTTCATCCTTGACCCAAATCAACTTTCCCCTTGATATGTGGAAAACCACAATACCTTGCCGTTCCCTCTCCGCCTTAGAATACCTTTGTTATTTTTAAATTTGTGGGGAAAATATGGATTTAAGCAAACGTTCCTTTTTGAAAGAGCTTTCCGCCTTGACGGTGGGGGCGAGTTTTGTGCCGTTGCAATCGGCCCAGGCGTTTATGCCGGCTTGGCGTGAGGGCGATGAGAACAAACGCTATGCGATGCTGATTGATTTGCGTAAATGTATCGGCTGTCAAGCGTGTACCGTGAGCTGTTCGGTGGAGAACGCCACGCCGTTGCACAGTTTCCGCACCACGGTGCGTCAATATGAAATCACCAACGGCACGCAGGTGGTGAACAATGTGGTGTTGCCTCGTTTGTGTAACCATTGCGATCAACCGCCGTGTGTGCCGGTCTGCCCGGTGCAGGCAACCTTTCAACGTAAAGACGGTGTGGTGGTGATTAACAATGAGCAGTGCATCGGCTGTGGTTACTGCGTGCAAGCCTGCCCGTATGATGCCCGTTTTATCAATGAAGAGACCAAAACCGCCGATAAATGCACCTTCTGCACTCACCGTTTGGAGGTAGGTCTGCTGCCGGCGTGCGTGGAAAGTTGCGTGGGCGGGGCAAGGGTGATTGGCGATTTGAACGACCCGAAAAGTCAAATTTCCCAACTTTATCAAGCCCACAAAGATGATTTGAAAGTCCTGAAACCGGAGGCCGGCACCGTGCCACACGTTTTCTATGTGGGGCTAGACGATGATGCCTTTGTGAGCAAAATTGACGGGCAACCAATGCTCTGGACGGGGGAGGCGTAAAATGATTCGTGAAGTATTAGTGGAACCGCAACATATCGTCTGGTTGCCGTGGATTGTGCATTATTTCTTCTTCGTAGGCGTGGCGGCAACGGCAGTGTTTACCGCCGTGCTGTTTGCAAAAAAATCACTGAAACCGACCGCTTGCGAGCTGGCGGCGGTGACGGTAGCCTTGATTGGCTCGATTGTCGCCCCTGTGGCATTGACTGCCGACCTGCACCAACCGAGCCGTATTCTGCATTTCTACACCGATTTTGCGTGGTGGTCTCCAATGGCGTGGGGAGCGATTATCCTGCCCCTGTTCAGCGTGGCGGTAGCAGGTTATTTTGTGCTGGCATTGGCTCATCATACCCGGCCGAACCTGCCGAAATGGTTAGCGTGGCTACAGTTGCCGATACTGCAAAATCAAGGCTTGCTTTGGGCATTCCGCCTGTTTGCCACACTCACCGCTATCGGCATTATCGGCTACACCGTGCTTGAAACCTACCAAACCGGCACAAGAACCTTATGGCATAGTGCGTGGCTGCTGCCGATTATGCTCTTTTCTGCGTGGGCGGTGGCATTGGGGCTTACCCAAGCGGTCTGCAAAATGCTGTTCCACACCCAAACCAACACGGGGCTATGGACAAAACTCTGCCTGATTTTAACCGCACTTTCGCTTGTCGGACTAGCATTCAGTAGTCCACAAGCCACACAAGATTTTGCCCAGCTCTTCAATGGCTCAATCACCGCTTACCTTGTCGGCATTTTCTGGCTAATTGCCCTCATTTGCAATTTTTCTGCCAAAAACCACCGCTTGCAATGGCTCGGCGTGCTTGCCCTCATCGCTTTCGGCTGGCTACTCCGCTGGGTACTGGTGATCCAAGTCCAAACCATTGCCAAAACCAATGCCTTGCAAAATCCATATCATTTCGATTGGACAGCCGTTGATGGTGGTTTGGGGATTGTCTCGATTTTTGGGCTAACGGTGCTAGTAAGTATCGTGGTATGGCAACTGATTTTAATAATTTGTGGGGGAAGAAAAGGTGAACAATAAACGCAGAAATCTGTTGAAAGGCGGGCTGGCACTTGGTGGGGCGGCGGCGTTTGGGGCCGGGTATTCGCCGAAGGTGTCGGAGATTGCCAAAGGGGTGATGCACGGCACATCGGGCGAGAAAACCCGTGATGCAATTCACGGTAATTCGCTCACGCCGGAGTATCAGGTAAAAGACGGCAAACTGCTCAGCAATCCTGAGCAAATTGTGTGCAATACACAGTGTATGGGCTGTTGGACGCAGTGTGGCATTCGGGCGAGGGTAGATTTGAACACCAACCAAGTGATTCGCATTTCGGGCAATCCGTATCACCCGCTTTCCTCCGACAAAACCCTGCCGTTCGGTATGCCGATTGCCAAGGCGGAACTGTTGCTGGCGGGCGAAAGTGGCATTGAAAATCGCTCCACCGCCTGTGCTAGAGGGGCGGCGTTCTTGGAGGGGGTGAACAGCCCGTATCGGATTACCCAACCGTTGAAACGGGTCGGAAAACGGGGCGAAGGCAAGTGGCAGACCATCAGCTTTGAGCAGTTGGTGGAGGAAATCGTCAATGGTGGCAACCTATTTGGTGAAGGCGAAGTGGAGGGCTTGAAGACGATCCGCAATCTGGTCGATCCGATTAACCCGAAACAGCCTGATTTGGGAATGAAAGCAAACCAGCTTTTAGTTACTTTTGCCGGCCCCGAAGGTCGTCAGCCGATTTTGCAACGCTTTGCCCAAAAGAGCTTCGGCACGATCAACTTTTCCAACCACGGGGCTTATTGTGGCGCTTCGTACCGTGCCGGTTCGGGTGCCTTTATGAAAGATTTTGACAACCAACAACACGCCAAGCCGGACTGGGATCACGCTGAATTTATTCTGTTTATCGGCACGTCTCCGGCACAGTCGGGCAATCCGTTTAAGCGTCAGGCTCGCCAGCTTGCCAAACGCCGCCCTGATGACAATTTCAGCTATGTGGTGGTTTCCCCTCGTTTGGAGATGACCTCCTCCCTCGCCACCCAAAACAACCATTGGGTGCCGATTAAGCCCGAGGGCGATTTGGCGTTGGTAATGGGAATGTTGCGTTGGATTATCGAAAACGAGCGTTTCAATGCTGACTACCTCTCCCGCCCAAGTCTGGCAGCGATGGAAAATGCCGGCCACGTCAGCTATGCCAATGCGTCACATCTGATTATTTGCGAACCGAACCACCCGAAATTCGGGCAGGCGTTGCGGATTAGCGATCTGCAAGATGTGCAACTCGACCCCGAAGAGAAAGTGGAAGAAAACCTGATTGTGGTAAAAGATCAGGCAAGCGGCGAACTCATTTCAGCAAAAGATTGCTTACAAGCGGTCATTTTTGTCGAACAAATTGCAAAACTGCTTGATGGCTCGGAAGTGTTGGTGAAATCCTCAATGCAGTTGCTGAAAGAGGCGACACAAGAGAAAACCCTTGCCGAATATAGCGACATTTGTGGCGTGCCGGTGCAAACCATTGAAAACTTAGCGAAAAAATTCACTTCGCACGGTCATAAAGCCAATGCCATCACTCACGGCGGCACGATGCACAGCACCGGTTTTTATACCAGTTGGGCGATTTTGTTGCTGAATGCAATGGTCGGTAACCTCAACAAAAAAGGCGGAATGGCAGTAGCCGCAGGCAAATTCAAAGATTTCGGGGACGGGCCTCGCTACAATTTAGCGAACTTCCCGAATGAAGTGAAGCCAAAAGGCACGAACCTTGCCCGCAGTAAAAAGGCGTACCAAAATTCAAGCGAATTTAAGCAGAAAGTGACGAAGGGCGAAAATCCGTATCCGGCACAAGGGGCGTGGTATCCGTTCACCGGCGGGCAAACTACCGAGATGTTTACCTCAATGGTGCAGGGCTATCCATACTTTGCGAAAGCGTGGATCAACCATATGGCGAACCCCGTTTACGGCTTAACCGCTATGAACCCGATTGCGTTGGAGAAATTAAAAGATCCGAAAATTCTACCGCTCTTTGTCTCTATTGATGCTTTTATGAACGAAACCACTGCACTGGCGGACTACATCGTGCCGGACACCCACAACTTTGAGAGCTGGGGCTTTTCAACGGCGTGGGGCGGTGTGCCTCAACGCACCAGCACCGCACGCCACCCGATTGTGCCGTCCAAAAACGCCAAAACTGCCGAAGGCGACACCATCTGTATGGAGAATTTCGTGATTGCGGTGGCGAAAAAAATGGGCTTGCCGGGCTTTGGCGAAAATGCGATTGCCGATTTAGAAGGCAACCGCTATCCGCTCCACCGTACCGAAGATTACTTCCTACGGGCGGCAGCGAACATTGCCTTTGCCGGTGAGAAACCTGCACCGGACGCCAGCGAGCAAGATCTGCTGCTCACCGGCGTGCAACGGATTATGCCGAAAATTGAACAAACGCTAAAAGCCGAAGAGCGATTAAAAGTGGCGAATGTGTATTGCAAAGGCGGACGTTTTGCCCCACACGAAAGTGCGTGGAAAGAGGAGAATATGGAGTTCCAGTGGAAAAACTGCCTGCAAATTTGGAACGAAAACGTGTATAAAGCCCAGCACCACAGCAACGGTGAACACTATTGGGGCTGCCCTCGTTATATGTCGCCACGTTTTGCGGACGGCTCCACGCTGGAGCAGCACTATCCGCAGTCGGAATGGGGCTTTAAACTGATTTCGTTTAAATCGAACATTATGAGCAGTATTACCGCCCCACTGTTGCGTCTGCTCTCGATCAAGCCTGAGGGCTTAGTGGCGATGAACCGTTTAGATGCGGAAGAAAAAGGCATTAAACACGGCGATGTGGTGAAACTCAGCACCCCAACCGCCGGCTTGACGGTGCAGATTGTGGTGTTGGACGGTATCGCCCGAGGCACAATCGGCATCGAACACGGCTACGGTCATAAACAGATTGGGGCAAGTTCCTACACCATTGACGGCGTGGAAATTCCAGCCAACCCGATGATCGCCAAAGGGATTAACCTCAACGACCTCGGCATTATCGACCACACCAAAGCGGTCAAATCCCCGTGGGTAGATTGGGTCTGTGGCTCAGCGGTGAGAAATGGCATTCCGGCGAAGGTAGAGAAATTAGCCTAGCCGAACAAGCGGTTGGTTTTGCAGAAAAATGTGCAAAATCGACCGCTTTTATTGATGTAAGGGACACTGTTCCTTATGCAAACCAGCATTGCAGAGCGTAAAAAATCATACTCTGCATTTTAATTTATTTTGGAGAACCTATGACTTTTGTCAAAAAAACAGCACTGAGCCTGATTGCAACGGCACTTTTCGCTACATCAAGTTTTGCCGCTGAGCAGAGCCAATACCAACATATTCGTAATGCAACGGCGAAAATTGAATATGCCGGCAAGACGTTTTTGGTTGATCCGTATTTAGCGGAGAAAGATCGCTACTTACCGCCGAATGCGAAAAAACGTAATCCGACCTTGGATATGACTGTGAGCATTGATGAAGTGTTAAATGGCGTGGATGCGGTGATCGTAACTCACACTCACCACGCTCACTGGGACGATGTAGCACAACAACGTGTGCCGAAAAATCTGCCGATTTTTGTGCAGAATGCCGGTGATGCCCGTTTAATCCGTTCACAAGGCTTTACCGATGTGCGTGTGGTCGGCAAAGATACCCCGTTTGAAGGCGTAACCTTAACCCGAACTCGTGGCCAGCACGGCACCGATGCGATGTATGCGAACCCGAAAATTGCCGAAATGGTCGGCGATGCGATGGACGTAGTGATGAAAGCGGAAGGCAAACCGACCGTCTATTTGGTGGGAGATACCATTTGGAACCACGAAATCGAACATTCGTTCAACACTTACAAACCAGACTTTGTGGTGCTGAATGCCGGCTGTGCCAAACTACCAAACTTTGAAGGCAGCCCGATTATGTGTACCGAAGATGTTTCCAAAGCACACAAAATCGCTCCACAAGCGAAAATCTTAACTGTGCATATGGACGCCCTGCCACAAACCTCAATCAGCAGTGATCAGATGCGTGATTATGTACAAAAAGAGGGATTAAATCGTGTAACTGTGCCGAAAAACGGTGATGTGATTAAGTTCTAGTAGCTAAACTAACATTACCAAAATGGTTTAAGTAGCAATAAATAGCGAAGCGGGTTAAGCCATCAAGCCTTAACCCACTTTTACCAACCATAGTATATAGTTTTAGATATAATTATCTTCTGTATTTACCTGCCATTGCTTGGTAAACCGCATTCTCGTTGGTCAAAATCGCATATTTTGCATTTAAAATCGCCAACTGAGAATTAAGCTCGGTATTCAGTGCGGTAATCCACTCACGGAACTCCGACACCCCTTGTTCATAACGGTTTTTATAGTATGAACTGATACGTTTATTTTTCGCATTGGTATCTTGAAGGATTTTTAACGAGCTTCTCGACTGCGTATAACTGTAATAATAACGGTCAATTTCATTTAAGGCTGAGGTAATTTTTTGCTCATAGTTTAAACGGGCAGTCACATAATCCGTTTCAGAAATTTTTACGTTATTTTTAACCCGATTCCAATCTAAGAACGGTAAATCCAATTTAATTAAGCCGTTACCCACAGGGTTATCTGCCACATTGCCGATATTGGTTGCACTACCGGTAATAGAACCACCGATGGTTAAGGTTGGGAACCAGCTTTTCTCGGTTGCGGTTAAGGTTTTAAATGCACTTTGTAAGCGTTGTAACGAGCCTACTACATCAGGGCGATTAGCAATGGCTGACACTGGCACATTTAAATCTACCCCTTGCAATTTCACGCTCATAATATTCGGGTAACGAATGTTAAGCGGAGTATTTGGCTGAACATTTAACAAATTGCGTAATGTTTGCTCGGCAATTTTTTGGTTGGTTTTCAGATCAATTACACTATTTCTGGCGTTTAAGACCGCTTGTTGAGCCTGATCAACCGCTAAACTATCAATCGCACCGGCATTCATTTTGTTAGTTAAAATACGGCTGATTTGCTCATAATGGCGAATGCTCTCTTCGGTAATACGAATCGCATCACGATAGTAAGCTAACTGGTAGTAAGTAGTCACAACCGCATTAATAATAGATAAACGGGTAGCTTTTAAGTCTTCAATGGTGGCTTTATGCGTCCATTCTGCCGCACTGGCGGTATCGGCTAAACGTCGCCATAAATCCACAGTATAACTTAAATTAAATGCAGCTTGAGCTGCGGTTGTTGAAACACCGGTCGAAACATTATTTGAAGAAGCCGAACCTAAACCTTTAGCCGCAGAAACAGAACCTGAACCACTAAAGGTTGGCACTAAATTTGCCCCTACTAAATTAGCGTTATACAAGGCTTTATTGACTGCAATTCCGCTTTTGGCTAAATCAAGGTTATTTTTGATGGCTAAATCAACCACACGGTTTAATTCCGCATCCGTATAGCCTTGCCACCATTGCTCGTTAATTTGATATTGTTTGGTAATTTCATCATAGCTTTGATAGGTTTGCTGTGCTTGTTGCAAAGTCCCGTCATTGCTCATATTCCCTGTGGTACAAGCCGTTACGGTTAGAGCCAACGCCACATAAAATGCTAATTTTGAAAGTTTCATTACATTTCCTTTTGAAAATAAAGAGGGGAAAATGGGCGTATTCTACCCAAAAACAGATTGCCTTTCCAGTTAAATGAACAACTGTTCATTTAATTATTTAACAAATCAGTAATCAAATGCTGATGACGAATTTGTTGCGAACCTAAGCTCAAACGCTCGGCAATTAAAATCGCTTTTAGCTCTGCCAATGCCTGTTGGAAATCATCATTAATAATCACATAATCGAACTCATTGTAATGGTTCATTTCCGACACCGCCTCTGCCATACGTTTGGCAATGGTTTCAGCGGAATCTTGCCCACGCCCGATTAAACGTTTTTCCAATTCTGTTTTTGACGGTGGCAAAATAAAAACGGTTTTCACATTCGGCACTTTTTCCCGAATTTGTCTAGCCCCTTGCCAGTCAATATCCAAAAAGACATCAATGCCCTGCTCTAGGCTACGTTCAATCATCGGCAATGATGTGCCGTAATAATTGCCAAACACCTCCGCCCATTCTAAAAAATGCCCTTGCTCAATCAGCTGCTTAAACTCATCGTGCGAAGTGAAATAATAATGCACGCCGTCCTGTTCTGCCGGACGAGGCTGACGGGTAGTGTGTGAAATCGAAAGCTGTACTTCCGAACGGGGTAAATCCGCCAACAAGGCGTTAATTAAGGAAGATTTTCCTGCTCCACTTGGGGCAGAAATAATATAAAGATTGCCTAAACTCATTATTTGTATATACCTATTTGATTTTGGGAATAGGGCGAATGATGATTCGCCCCTACATTTCATAGGAATAAATAAAAAATAATGGACAACTTTCATTGTCCATTACACAAAATTATCTACGTGCCAAAGGCTGAACGAAGGTAATGCCTAAATCCCAAGGCTGCTCAATCCACGTTTCTTGTGGAATATCAATCACATAATCATCAACCAACGGTGCACCGTGCGGTTTCGCAAACACGGTTACAAAACGAGCTTTCGGGTACATTCTGCGAATTTCTTTTGCCGTGTTGCCAGTATCCACTAAATCATCTACCACAATAAAGCCTTCGCCATCGGTATCGGCTGCGTGTAACACATTTAACTCACCTTGGCTATCGTGATCGTAGCTGGCAATGCACACTGTTTCTACGTGGCGAATACCCAACTCACGTGCTAAAACGGCTGCCGGAAACAAGCCGCCACGGCTCACCGCAATAATCCCTTTCCACTGTGTGGCAGGTAATAAATTTTCTGCCAACTTGCGAGCGTGCATATGGAACATATCCCACGTCACGACATATTTTTCATTTGTGTATTTTTCACTCATAGAAACAACCTAATATAAAATTGGGGGCTACCCCGATATAAAAAATCGCACTAGGATAACCCGAAAATGCTTTTTTCGCCATCATTTCATTTATTTTTTGTGCCGGCAGCTACGCAATCGTATGCTTAGCACAAAAAACCAACACTAAAATAGCTTTTCTAAAGTGAAAAAGACTTCCTTGTTTTGGCGAGGGTAAAAATCAGCAATATTGCTGTCAATTTTTTGATAACGGAAATTCAGCTTCGGCACAATGCCCTGCCAATGCCAAGTGCGGTTCCAAACCGCTAAATTGGCTTGATATTCCGTGTCTAACCGCTTATAGCCAAACAAATAGTGCTTGTCGGCAAAATATCGCTTGCCAAAGCCGATACTTGCCTGCGTTGCCCAGCGTTCGCCTTGAAAAACCGCCCCCACTCGAGCCAGCCACTTATTCGAGCTTTGTGCTTTTTCCCGTGCAATTTCACGCACGCCGTCTAAATTTGCAAAAAACCGCCCATTTTTGACCGCTTGCCACTGCACACCGCCACTGAGTTGGTGCTGATAGCTGTTATAACGGCTTGCGGTTAGCTCCTCAAAATACCGTTTTTGCAAATGGGTAAAACTCCCCGACACCAACCATTGCGAATTAAGGTAACGCAAACCGTTGAGTGTTGCCCCAAATTGAACATTATAACGGCTACTCCCCAGCCAATTTTGCTCAATAAAAGGCGAAAAAGTCAGCCGATAAGCGACGGTGCGGTAGCTATAATTCGGCGAAACGGATATGGATTGCTCACGGTAATCTCGGTTATCCCAATAGTAAATCCCGCTATAATTGAGCGTTAAACCGACAAAATGATTGCCTTTCACGTTGTGCAATTTACTCAACCCTAAGCCATAACGCACGCCTTTTGCTGATTGTGGCAAACTGTCTGCATTTTTGCGGAAAATCCGCCCATTTACATTCACAATCGGCGAAGATGAGGCATTATTCACGTTATCTGTTTGGGTATATTGCAGATAAAAATCGGGCTGCCACGCCTCATTTTCAGCAATTTGGACTTGAGTATTGCGGGCAATTTTAGCAAGTTCCGGCGGTAAATGGGCTTGAATAGCCTTAAATTCCTGCTCTGCCGCACGAAATTGCTGATCTTCTGCCAAAATCAACGCCAAATCAAAACGAGGGTAAACCAAACTCGGGGGCTTAGCTAACAGTTGGCGATAGTGAAAAACTGCGGTTTGATGATCTTTTTTCGCATAGGCAAGTGCGGCTTGCGCATAGTGCCACAACAACGGGTCAAAATTTTCAGTTTGCGGATAACGGCTTAAAAGCGGTTCAAGCGTTGCCCAATCTTGGCTGAGAATCGCTTGGTTAATTTGCTGTTCAACATTCTGATTGACTGAATACGCAGGCTGATAAGCGGTCGGTTTTTGTAAATTTTTTACAACATTTTGCTCAAATTTAACCGCTTGCGGCTGACGCTCAAAGGAAATCGGGTCAGTGTTGTGTTCAATCACCTTTTCTGCCCATACAACGGGGCTGAACAGCGAAAATAAAAGGGGATATTTTTTCATAAAGACAAAGAAAATTGGTAGGGGCGGACCTATATGTTCGCCTCTACGGGATTTATCACTCTCTCCCCTTGTGGGAGAGGGTTATTAGAAGCTGTAAATTGAAATCTAAACTATTGTGTCTTATGGTATCTACAAGCAATATCAAGACAAATGCCGTTTAATTTTTCGTTAAACGGCATTGAACGTTAGAAAAGGTTATTTTTGGATATCGCCACGAGTGCCGGCAAGTCCAAAATTACTCACTTCCCCAGTAAGATTTGCTTTTGTCTGAATTTCACCGGCAATTTCCTCTGCATTTTTACCGAAAAATTCGACTGTATATTTTCCAGAAAGGTTTAAAGGATTATTGCCATGTACTGTTGAAGAAATCTGAGTATTATTAATCGTCCCCTCTTCTAATACGATTAAGTTTCCAAATTCTCCCTCAACTCTACCTGAACCGGTACGCTTAGAGAAATTAACATTATAGGTTAGATCACCACCATTAAAACCTTTAGCTCCATCGTGGTTAAATGCTTTTCCTGAATATGTTGCAGTACCCTCTGTTGGTAATTTCTCTGTTTTCAATCCTTTAACTGTAACTGTTCCATCAACTTTATCAATATAATTACCGTTTTCCCAGCCATTTCTTTGAACTGCTTGTGCTGTTACTACAGAATATGGCTGATTATATAAATAACTCTGTGTTCTGACTGTGACTTTACCCTCAATAGTTTCTTTACTATTACCAAGTTTTAAGCCGTAATTTGTATCATCAATACCTTTTGCTTTAATAATAGCTATAGGATCTACTTCTTTTTCTGCTGCTAAACGCTCCGCTTCCGCTTTCTCTTTCGCCGCTTTTTCCGCCGCTAAACGTTCTGCTTCTGCTTTCTCTTTCGCTGCCTTGTCTTTTGCTGCTTTTTCTGCTGCCGCTTTATCGGTTTGTTGCTGAGTAGTTTGCGGTTTAGTATTCGGTTTTGCCACATTGTTTGAGCTACTGCCCGAACCACCACTACTACACGCCGTTAAACCCAATAAAATCAAACTGGCTAAAGTTACTTTTTTGATAGACATAAAATGTTCCTTTTGTAAGATAAACAAAAATAGATGTGTATAAAACACACGCATATTGTACAAAAAAAAAACAACTCGTCATCAAGTACTTTTTAAGATTTTTTTGTTAAATTTCTCCTAAATATTCTACAATGTCAGAGGTCTATATCAGCTTGAATACAAGCGGTTATTTTTTCTTAAAATTTTACAAAAGGGGCTTATTATGTCTGAAATCTCAACGCTCGCACCGCAGCTACTTTGGCAGTGGTTTGATAAAGCCTGTGCTATTCCGCACCCGTCTTACCACGAAAATGAACTGGCTGAATTTATTGTGAATTGGGCAAAATCGAAAAATTTCTTTGTTGAACGTGATGAAGTGGGTAATGTGTTAATCCGTAAACCGGCAACTAAAGGTATGGAAAACCGCCAAACTGTCGCTCTGCAAGCCCATCTTGATATGGTGCCACAAGCCAATACCGGCACGGTTCACGATTTCACTAAAGATCCGATTCAGCCTTATATTGACGGCGAATGGGTAAAAGCCAAAGGCACAACATTGGGGGCAGATAACGGCATTGGATTGGCTTCGTGCTTGGCGGTGTTGGATAGCGATGATTTAGCCCACCCAACCATTGAAGTGTTGCTCACAATGACCGAAGAAGCCGGTATGGAAGGGGCGATTGGTTTACGCCCGAACTGGCTAACCGCCGATATTATGATTAACACCGACACCGAAGAAAACGGGGAAATTTACATCGGCTGTGCAGGTGGGGAAAATGTGAATGTGACACTGCCAATTTTCTTGGTGCCTCATCAGCAAGATAGTGCAGTAACCGTTACGCTTAAAGGCCTAAACGGCGGGCATTCGGGCTGTGATATTCACACCACCCGAGCGAATGCGATTAAAGTGTTCGCCCGCATTTTGGAACAAGCCCACAACGAAGTGGAATTCCAAATTGCAGAAATTCAAGGCGGTTCGGTGCGGAATGCCATTCCACGAGAAGCCCACGCAACCTTGGTTTTCTCTGCAAAAAATCAGCAAAAATTAACCGCTTGTTTAAGCCAAACCGCCGAACAAGTAAAAGCAGAACTCAAAATTGCCGAGCCAAACTTCCAATTTTTAATTGAAGAAGCTCAACTGCCTGAGCAAGCCTTTGACCTTGCCAGCACTGCTCGAGTAATCCATTTCTTAAATGTGATGCCAAATGGTGTGGTGCGTAATAGCGATGTGGTGGAAAATGTGGTGGAAACCTCACTCAGTATTGGTGTGCTTAACACCGAAGCGAGTGAGGTGAAAGCGACCATTCTTGCCCGCTCATTAATTGAGGGCGGAAAAGAGGAAATTCGCAGTAAAATCCGCTCATTAACCGCATTAGTGGGAGCAGAAGTGGAATTTTCGGGCAACTACCCGGGCTGGGAGCCAAACCCAAATTCCAAAATCACGCCATTAACCAAAGCGATTTATGATGAAATTTTAGGTTATGAATCTCAAATTAAAGTGATTCACGCAGGGCTAGAATGTGGCTTAATCAACAAAATCTACCCGAATATGGATTTTGTCTCGATTGGACCAACTATTCTCAACGCCCATTCTCCGGACGAAAAAGTGCATATTCCGGCAGTGGAGATTTATTGGAAACTCCTAACCAAACTACTTGAACAAGCACCTGAGAAATAAATTTAATCAAAAAAATTATATAATCTTGCCCCGTAATTAATTGAATAAAACCTTAATTAATTACGGGGTAGCTCTTATTTTCTCTGTTTTAAAAAATGTACCGTGAAAGCAGCAATTAATAAGACAACTGCTGCACCTAAATAAAGCTCGTTCTTTTTCCAGCCGGCGTCTAATAAAATACCTGCAAGAGTTGGGGAAACAATTGAGACTAAACGCCCTACACCGATGGCGGTGCCTACGCCCGTGCTGCGGAAATCCGGTGCGTATAGGGTTGGGTTAATGGTATAAAGCCCGGTAATGCAGCCGTTAATTAATCCGCCAACCAAAATGGCTAGTGTTATCGCAAGCCCTAAATTGCCGGCAAACACAAAGGCAACCACAGCAGATGCAGCCAGAATACTGAATGCCTGCAAAATATGTTTTGCCGCCCAGCGACTGACTAAAAAGCCGAAAATTAACGAGCCGATTGTACCACCAACTGAAATTGCCATTCCCACAGTTTGGCTTTGGGTTTTAGGCATTCCGGCTTCTTCTAATAGTGCCGGAGTCCAAGAGCTGATAAAGTAAAATGAGGCTGAAATTGCAATAAAGGCAAGCCAAATTAGCAACGTATTGCGGCGATATTCAGGCTCGAATAAACGGGTAATTGCCACTTTGCTTTTACTTTTTGCCTCAATTTCAGGAAGTTCCCAGCCGTTTCCTAAGCCTAATTTAACGGCAATTTGATTTAAACGAGCTTTAGCATTCACCGGGTGTTTTGAAATTAAAAATTCCACCGATTCGGGCAATACAAAGAATAATAAAACGAATACCGCACCGGTTAAAATCGACCCAACGAGGAAAACCGCACGCCAGCCATATTCTCCTTGCAATAACACCGCAGACATTCCGCCCAGCATTGCACCAATCCCAAAGCCTGAGGCATAAATTGCAATCGCTAAGCCACGCCATTTTTGGCTGGAGTATTCACTCACTAGCACATTAGTGCCGGTTAAAATGGCGGCTACGCCTAAACCGGTTAAAACACGCCATACACCAATTTCAAACGCAGAAGTAGCGAAATAAGTTAGGAGCATTCCTAACGTGGCTAAGCCTGTGCCGATTAAAAGCAACGGGCGGCGACCAAATTTATCAGCAAGTGGTGAAAGAAAGAGTGAGCCTATCGCCATACCGAATAAACCGGCACTCATTAAGCTGCCGATGGCTGCACCGTCTAACTGCAATTCTTCTCGGATGCTTTTGGCGGTAAAGGCGAGTGCCATTAAATCAAAGCCGTCCAGCATATTAAGTAACACCGTAAGCCCAACCACTAACCATTGGAATGAAGTCATTTTGTTATGAGCAATTTTTTGACGAATATCCATAAGCTCCCTCTGCATCAAAATTGATAAAATTTTATTTAGAGTGAACTATAGAAAGTTGATTAAATATAATCAAACTCAAAATTTACATAAAATTTATGAAAGATTTTCATATTTAATCAAAGGAGGGAATTTATAGCAGGAATGGCGAGGGAGAAAATAGATAGGGCGAATAATTATTCACCCCTAGATTGAATAGGAGAAAGCTATTTCTTCTCCGCTTGCTCAGCCGCTCTTTTGCGTCTGATTTCTTTCGGATCAGCAATTAACGGGCGATAGATCTCAATTCTGTCGCCTTCTTCCACCGTTTCATTCAGTTTTGCCGGGCGGCTAAAAATACCGACTTTGTTTTCACGCAAGTCAATTTCGGTATATTTTTCCAACACGCCGGAGAGCAAAATAATAGTTTGAATGGTCGCGTTTTGCGGTACTTGCAGTTTTTTCAGAAAATATTTATCAGGGTAAGCATAAAGCACCTCAACATTAATTTTCTGTTCTTCACTTTTTTGTTCTTCTGGATTTTGACGTTGTTCAGACACCATACACCTCTTTTGCACGTTGTTTGAAAGCATTTACCATTTTTAAAGTTAATTCGTTGAACACCTTGCCGAACACCATTGCTACAATTGGGCTGGAAAATTCAAAATTTAATTGCAGGGCAATTTTGCAACTTTGCTCATCAAAGGGGGTGAATGTCCAAGCTCCGTGTAAATGGCGGAAAGGCCCTTCAATTAATGCCATCTCGATTTTATAGGGCGGCGTCATTTTATTGTGGGTACTGAAGGTTTGGCTAATGCCTAATTTCTGAATATGTAACTCTGCCTTTAATTCATTTTCGCCGGTGCTAAGGGTTTTGGTACTCACGCAGCCGGATAAAAATTCGGGGTATTTTTCATACTGATTAACAAGTTGATACATTTGCTCGGCACTATAAGGCACGAGGGCAGATTGATTAACGATTGGCATAATGTCTCTTTTGGAAATTAACAAGCGGTCATATTTTAGCGTAAATTTGCAAGCCTATAAAGAAACACTTTTGATTTGAAGATAGACCTCTTGCCCCGGTTGGATTGCTAATTCATTAAAAGACCAAAGGCTGATCGTACTCCAAATTTGCTGATTTTCGACTTGAATTGCTAAATCAACCCGCTCCAAATGCGTTTCAATTTTCCAAACATTGCCTTTTAACACATTACGAATTGAGCTTTGAGTCGGTTTTTGTAAGCTGATCGAAACCTCTTTGCTGGCAATAGTCACCCTTAGCTTCTCGCCTATTTGATGGCGAGGGAATTGCTTCACCCATAATCGCTGTGCGTTCAAGCTCAAGCCAAGCATATTATAGTGGGGAAGTGTTTCTTCCACCGGTAATTCAAGCAGGCTAATTCGCTGATGATTTGGCTGCCAAGCGGAAAATGCCGAGCTGTGCCAAACCGCTGAAAGGGTATCAAATGCGGTTACTTTGCCGTTTTCCAACAGCACAAGATGATCTGCCAATCGAACTACTTCCTCTAAACTGTGGCTGACATACAGAATCGGTATTTCAAGCCGAGCGGATAATTTATCTAAATAGTCCAGTAGCTCTTGCTTACGAGGGAGATCGAGGGCAGATAATGGTTCGTCCATCAGCAAAATATTCGGTGAGCTTAATAACGCCCGCCCAATCGCCACACGTTGTTTTTCGCCACCGGAAAGGCTTGCCGGATAGCGATTAAGCAAAGGGGCAATGCCTAACAGTTCCACAATTTGCAAAAAATCCGCAGAATCCGACCGCTTGTAGCCATATTTTAAGTTTTTTTCCACCGAATAATGAGGGAAAAGGCGATGCTCTTGAAACACATAGCCAATGTTGCGTTTTTCAGGTGGTAAATTGATGCCGTTTTGGCTGTCAAACAGCACCTGACCGTTTAATTCGATAAAGCCGGCTTGAGCGGTTGAAAGCCCCGCAATTAAATTAATCAGGCTGGATTTACCGGCACCGGAACGCCCGAAAATAGCGGTGATTCCTTTATTCGGCAAATCGAGATTGACATTGAGCGTCAGATTGCCGAGTTGCTGAAGAAGTTTAAGTTTGAGCATAGCGTTTTTGCCTTTCTGCCAGCCATTCCGAACAGAATAGGGCAATGAGTGAAATCAGAATCGCCACCAAGCACAAACGGGCGGCAGCCATTTCGCCATCGGGGGTTTCAATAAAGGTGAAAAGGGCGGCAGGAATGGTTTGGGTTTGGTTGGGAATGTTGGAGACAAAGGTGATGGTTGCCCCAAACTCCCCCAAAGAGCGGGCAAAACCCAGCACGCCACCGGCAATAATGCCTGAAAAAGAGAGCGGTAAGGTGAGCGTGAAAAATACTTTTAACGGTGTCGCCCCAAGCGTTCTGGCGGCTTGCTCCAATTTAGGATCGACGGCTTCAAAAGCTAAACGGATAGAACGCACCATCAGCGGAAACGCCATCACCATTGAGGCAAGCACAGCCCCTTTCCACGAAAAACTCAAGCTGAAATGAAACCATTCCCACAAATATTGCCCGATTACCCCTCGTTTTGCCATCGAGATCAGTAACAAATAGCCAATGACAACCGGCGGTAAAACCAGAGGGAGATGCACAATACCATTGAGTAGATTTTTGCCCCAAAACTGTTTGCGGGCAAGCAGCCACGCCACCCACACCGCAAGCGGTAATGCAAGCACTACGGCAATGGAGGCAACTTTTAGGCTTAAAACAATCGCATTGAGTTCTTGTGGGGTGAAATTAAGCATAATCTAAAACTATTCGGTTATAAGCTTACCCTCGCCCCTTGTGGGAGAGGGATAGATTTTTCTTCGTTCAGAAGAAAAATCAGGGAGAGGGGGAATATCTTAAACGCTATTTGCCCTCTCTCTGAAAAATATGTCTGAACGACATATTTTTCTGTCTCGATACTCGCTTCGCTCGCTCCTACAGAGCCGTTGGAAAAGCCAACGTTCAAACGCAAGCGTTTGTCCCACAAGGGGAGAGAGTAAATTTAATTTACAGGATAAAACCCTGCTGCTTCAAATTTCGCTTTTGCTTTCGGAGTTTTGAGGAAATCTAAAAATGTGGCGGCAGAGGCTTTTTCACTTACTGCCGCAGCAGGGTAAACAATTTCGCCGTAGCTTTCCGGTGGGAAAACGGAAACCACTTTGACTTTATTCGACACTTTGGCGTCGGTGGAATAGACAATCCCAAGCGGGGATTCGCCTCGCTCGACAAAAGAAAGGGCATCTCGTACATTTTTTGCCCTCGCTAAACGAGGTTCAACACTTCCCCATAATTGGTAATGGCTAAGAGCTTTTTTGGCATATTTGCCGGCAGGAACGTGGTTTGGGTCTCCCACCGATAAATAGCTGTTTGCTAATTCTTTGGCAAAATCGACCGCTTGTATCGCTTTTGGCTCGATGTTGCTCTCGGTTGGTGCAATTAATACTAACTCGTTTCTGACTAAATTGCGGCGATATTTAACCTTCTCAGGTTGTTTTTCGGCAACATAATCCATCCACTTTTGGTCGGCGGAAATAAAAATATCTGCCGGTGCATCTTGCTCAATCTGCTTTGCTAATACCGATGATGAAGCGAAGGAGAACGTGATTTTATCCTGTGGATAGGCTTTTTCAAAATCCTGCTGAATATCTTGTAACACATTTGTCATTGAAGCGGCAGCAAACACGGTAATCTCTTGTGAAAAGGCTGTGCCTGATAACGTTAATGCCATTGTAATTGCTAGTTTTTTTAATGCTTTCATTTTCATAACCTCACAATTAGTTAAGAACGCAGCCCAACCCCTCGTTGAATTAAGGAATAGGCAATAATATACAAGCCGATGCAAAGTGAAGTAAGCACTGCAAAAGTATAACCTAACGGCACATCGCTGATACCGAGAAAGCCATATCTTAAGCCGTTAATCATATAAACGATCGGGTTGAATTTAGACACCGTTTGCCAAAATTCAGGCAGTAATGAAATAGAGTAAAATACGCCGCCTAAGTAAGTTAAGGGAGTAAGCACAAAGGTTGGAATCAGCCCCACATCATCAAAGGAGCGGGCGAACACCGCATTAATTACGCCACCTAACGCAAAGGCAATGATTGTCAGCAACAGGGTTAAGACGATAATCGCAACCGAGTAGATTTCAAACGAGACAAACACCATTGCCACGCACATTACTAAGGTTGCGGCTAAACCTGCACGCAAAATACTGCCGGTGACATAACCCCAAATAATATTATGGGTAGAGAGTGGCGAAATCAGCATCTCTTCAAAATCTCGGGTAAATTTACTCAAGAAAAATGAAGAGGCGGTATTCACATAAGAGGCGGTGATGGCGGTCATCATAATTAAGCCGGGTGCAATAAATTGGGTGTAACCCACGCCATTCATTTCCCCGATTCGCCCACCAATCAGCGTGCCGAAGATTAAAAAATAGAGCGTGGTAGTAATCACCGGTGGCACTAAAGTTTGTCGCCAAATCCGCAAAATGCGGCGGCACTCTTTGTAAGCTAAGGTATAAAATCCGATTAAATTCATTTTACTGAGCCATATTGATAAATAGTTCTTCCAAGCGGTTTGATTTGTTTCGCATACTTAGCACCTCAGCCCCTTGGGCGGAAATTTGCGAAAACAGATTGGTTAGCCCTTGCTGGCGTTTTACATTCACTTCAAGGGTGTTTTCATCAAGCCATTTATGCGGGTAATTTTGAATCACAAGCGGTTGATTTTGCTCAGAATTTTGCAAATCTAACACAAATACCTCACTTTCCAATTTGGCAAGCAAGGCTTTCATTGAGGTGTTTTCAATTAATTCGCCGTGTTGAATAATGCCGATGTGACGGCATAGGGTTTCCGCCTCTTCTAAATAGTGGGTAGTGAGAATAATAGTTGTGCCTTGATTGTTTAGATCCCGCAAGAAATCCCACAATGAGCGGCGGAGTTCAATATCCACCCCTGCGGTAGGTTCATCTAAAATCAGTAGTTTTGGATTGTGCATTAAGGCTCGGGCAATCATCACCCGACGTTTCATTCCACCAGAAAGCTCACGGGTGAGGTGGGTGCGTTTTTCCCATAGGTCGAGCAATTTCAGCCACTTTTCGGCACGTACTAAGGCTTCACTGCGAGGAATGCCGTAAAACCCGGCTTGTTGCACTAGCACATCAATCACTTTTTCAAACTGATTGAAATTAAACTCTTGTGGCACTAAGCCGATTTGATGCTTTAATTCGACTTTTTGGGTGTCTAAATCATAGCCAAACACTTTCACGCTGCCGCTGGTTTTATTTACCAGTGAGCTGATAATGCCAATAGTAGTAGATTTACCTGCCCCGTTATGCCCAAGTAGGGCATAGAAATCACCTTGCTCGACCACAAGATTAATGCCTTTAACGGCTTTTACACCTGTTGGGTAGGTTTTTACCAAATCAATTAATTCTAATGCTTTCATTTGTTTTACTCAGTTTCCGCCACCGCTCGAATGGTCGATTCATCAATTTGTGCATCAAAAGCGTTGCGAAGTAACATTAATTTTTCATCGTTAAGCAGAGCTGATTTTGCTGCCTCAGTTAATTGTTTGAAAATGGCTCGCCGAATTTCAAGCGGAGTTTGCTGTTCGCTATTGTCACCAATGGTCAATTCGTATGAATAGCCTTTTTTGGCAAGGGCAGCTTCTAAATTTTTACGTGATTCCGGATTATCTAAGTGAGCCATATTCGGCTTTAACACCAATGCGAGGTGCTGTTCATTTTGTTCCGCTAAATAGCTATTTAAGGCGATCTGACGGGAAAATCCGCCTAAATTGAGTGAGTTGGCGATGTCACACCATTTATCCTGCTGACAAGATAAATGAATGGTTTTTGCCACTAATTCAGGGGTGCGTTCTTGCAAAATCGCTTGTTTAATATCAGAAGGTTTGGCACTGTCTGCTTGATTTTCTAATTCAGGATTGAGCCACGTCCAGCGATAATCTTCATCTTCCACACTTTTAGGGGCGGATTCGGTTTTCTTTGAAACTTGCAGTACGGCTTTGTGCTGATTTTCCGCCAAGCTGATAAACCGCTCTTGCAATGAAGCGGTCTGATTTGCCGATTTTTTTGCAATAACTTGAGGGGCTTTTAGCTCAGGCTTTTTTTTTTCGGTTTGAGCTAAATTTGCCTGCTGTGCTTGTAGCTTTTTGCGGGCTTCGAGGGCTGCCATTGCCGGTGAAAGAGTCGCAGGAGCAGACGGCGAAATAGCGGTATCTACTGCCTGTGGCGGTTGAGCAATGCTTTCAACCGCTGTGGTAGTATTGGCAACAGTAACCGTTTTTTGCTGATTTTGCTCAAAATTTTCTCTTAGCTGGCTAATTTGATTTTGTGGTTTTGCTGTCGTAACCGCTGAAACCGAATGGTTTGGTTGTGTAACCTTTTCCACTGCAACTGTTGCTATTTTTTCTGCCTGTTTAGGGTGGAAAGCCAACGCACGCAAAATCGCCATTTCAACACCGGCACGTTGCTCCGGTGCAAAAGGCAACTCTTTTTTACTGTTGAGGATTAATTGATAGAAAAATTGCACGTCTTCGGGCGGAATTTGTTTTGCCAGAAAATGCACTAATGTTTCTTCGGTTGTAGGTGTTTTCACTAATTGCAACATTGCAATTTTGTGTAACACTTCTGCCACATCGCTTAATAATTGTTGCCAATCAACGCCTTTCGCTGCAATTTGCTCGATGATCGCCATTGCTTTTTCACCGTCGGCTTGGGCGGTTGCTTGCACTAATTCTAGTGGTTGATTATCGTCAATCAACCCTAGCATTTGGCTGACTATCGCAAGCGTAATATTGGCATTACTCATTGCAATGGCTTGATCGGTGAGGCTGAGAGAGTCTCGGATACTACCTTGTGCTGCTTTTGCCAACTTTTCTAGTGCCAAAGGCTCAAACGGAATGTTCTCTGCATTTAGAATAAATTCAAGATGACGGGCAATTTGCGATTGCTCTAATGCCCGCAGATGAAATTGCATACAGCGAGAGAGGATCGTAATCGGCAGTTTTTGCGGATCAGTGGTAGCCAGCAAGAATTTGACATATTCAGGCGGCTCTTCAAGGGTTTTTAGTAAGGCGTTGAAACTATGACGAGAGAGCATATGCACTTCGTCAATTAAATAAACCTTAAAACGCCCAACGGTGGGTTTGTATTGAACGTTATCAAGTAGCTCACGGGTGTCTTCCACTTTAGTACGAGAAGCAGCATCAATTTCAATGAGATCGATAAAATGCCCTTCTTCAATCGCTTTACAATTCGCACATTCACCGCAAGGCTCGGCGGTGATCCCGTTTACACAGTTTAAGCCTTTGGCGAATAAACGGGCAATAGAGGTTTTACCCACACCACGAGTGCCTGAAAACAGGTAAGCGTGGTGCAGTCTATCTTCTCTTAAGCTGTTTTCAAGAGCAGATAAAACGTGTTGCTGACCAACTACTTCCGAGAAGCGTTGCGGTCTCCATTTACGGGCTAAAACTTGATAACTCATTGATTTTTCTATTCAATTTGGAAATCACAAGCGGTCATCTTTCCGAAAAATTTTGCAAAATTTTAGCAAAAAGCCACCGCTTGTTCCCCATTAATGACCTTCAAAGCTGACTAGGCTAAAGGATTTAATCCCTTCTTTTTCCAAACGCTCTTTACCACCTAACTCAGGCAGCCAAATCACAAAGGCAGCGTGTTCTACGTTACCACCTAAGCGACGAATTAGTTTTGCAGTTGCATCAATAGTACCACCGGTTGCGAGTAAATCGTCGATGACCAATACATTATCATTAGCACTCACTGCGTCTTTATGAATTTCTAGCGTGTCTTCACCATATTCAAGCGTGTAAGATTGCGAAATCACTTCACGTGGTAATTTTTTCGGTTTACGAACCAACACAAAAGGCACGCCTAACGCTAATGCAACAGGGGCACCAAAAATAAACCCGCGAGATTCTGTGCCGACAATTTTAGTAATACCTTTGTCTTTAAATTCTGCAACGATGGCATCAATGGTGGCTTGGAATGCAGTTGGCACTTCTAAAAGTGAAGTGATATCACGGAAGATAATCCCTGCTTTCGGATAATCTGGAATGGATTTGATAGAAGATTTAATTAAATCTAATTGGTTCATTGTTTGACCTACGTGTAATAAAAAAATAACTGGAAAACTCTATAGAAAAACAGCAGAAATTTCAAGGAGAAATTGATAACCTTACGTTTGATAGTACAGCTTACTTTTCAGTTTCCTTTTCCCTATATTATAGATAAATATCTTCCCTGTTTCGTCTGGTTTTAAGCAAACGTAAAATCCAAACATACTGCTCGGGGTTTTTCTCCACAAAATATTCAATTACTCGGTTCATTTCTCGGGCGGATTGAATTGGGTCTCCTGAAAATTCAAGCGGTGGCAAAATTTCCATTTCATATTTTGCTTTTTCCGCATTATAAATCGAGAACATTGGGATCACTTCCGCATTTGCCACTCTTGCCATTTTATTTAAGCCCGGCAAAGTGGCTTTTTCGGTGGCAAAAAAGTCGGCATACACACTTAGCTCTTCGCCGAAATCTTCATCGGGCAGAAAATAACCGACATCACCTTTACGCACATCGGCTAAAAACGCTTTAATCCCATTTTGACGAGTGTGCATTCGCCCACCTAAACGCTCACGGGTAATATTCCACAGCCAGTCCACCAACGCATTACGGTGTGGATTGTACATTGATGTCATCGGATAACCGAGCGAGAACATCGCCACCCCCGCCATATCAATCGACCAAGTATGTGGCACTAACATAATCACGTTTTTACCGCTCTCTTTGGCTTTCACCACATTTTCAAATCCGGTAAATTCACACCGTTTTTGTAAATAAGAGGCCGGGCGGATTGCAGTTTCGCCAATCGCCAACATGGTTTGTGCTACCGTGATAAACATTTTCTCGACCACTTCTTCACGCTTTTTCTCACTCCAATCGGGAAAACAGTAACGCAAATTCACTTTAGCACGGTGGTAGCCTTTTTTATTTTTCTGCTTGAGATAGCGATACGCCATCTTACCCACAAAAGCGGATAATTTATCCCTAATTCGCACCGGCACATAGGCTAAAATCACTAATCCTAATACACCTAACCATACGCCCCAATATTTCGGGTGTAGAAAAGACCATAGGAATTTGTGCGTATAGCCGTCTTGGGCGGTAATTCGTGTCATTCTATAATTCCTCATTATTTGTCACTTTCTTTGCTTCGCCAAAGAAAGTAACCAAAGAAAGGCAACCCTACTTCACCGCTATCTTCGCTTGATTTGAATTTGCTTAACGAAAAAATTCCAAACTCGCCGCTTCGCTGCTCAAACAAGGAATTTTTCCTACAAATTCAAAGTCGCTCAGGCGGTTCAGAAGGGAACCCGGCAGAGCATCATTTTGCAAAATTTTTCAAAAAAATCACCGCTTGTATGGTCGGATCGGGTTCCTTTCTGAGTTGCCCGAACGACTTGAAATTTTTAGGAAAATAACTCGAGCGAGAGCGAAGCGAACATCAGGGTTATTTTTCGTTAAGAAAATTTCAACCAAGTGAGGATAGCAACAAAGCAGGGTGTGCTTTCTTTTGGTTACTTTTCTTTGCACAAGCAAAGAAAAGTGACATAACACATCATCTCTTATCAATAATATTCTTCACCGCCAATATCACCCCAAGCCCAATAAAAGCCCCCGGGGGTAAAATTGCCAGTAGTAAACCTGAATCAATATGCAATACATCAATGCGTAGGGCTTTTGCCCAATCGCCAAGGAGTAGATCTAAGCCTGAAAACAGCGTGCCGTTGCCAATAATTTCACGCAACGCGCCTAGCACCACAAGGCTAAAAGTCATTCCCAGCCCCATTGAAAAGCCGTCAAAAGCCGAGAATTTGACCTCATTTTTTGAGGCATAGGCTTCTGCTCGTCCAATCACGATACAGTTGGTTACAATCAGCGGAATAAAAATCCCGAGCGATTGGTAAACAGGGAAAGCAAAAGCATTCATTAAAAGCTGTACTGCCGTTACCACCGTTGCAATTACCATCACATAAATCGGAATCCGAATATCGTGTGGAGTGATTTTCCGAAACAGGGAAACCGTGATATTGGTGCAAATTAGCACAAACATTGTTGCCAAGCCTAGTCCAAGTGCATTGGTTACGCTGTTTGAAACCGCCAGTAGTGGGCAAAGCCCTAATAATTGCACCAAAGCACCATTATTTTTCCACACACCATCAGCGAAAATCGTTTTCCAAACGCTGGATTGTTTCGGGGCAACGTCAATATTCGTCACAGGGATTTGTTGTTCTCTTTCCATTTCTCCCCCTATTTGCACGCTTTAAATTGATTAAACATTGTCGGGTTTTGAGCCAGCTCTGTCACCACCCATTTCGCACTTTGGCGGATATGATTGACCACCGCACGAGGTGTAATAGTTGCACCGGTAAATTGGTCGAACTTGCCGCCATCTTTTTTTACATTCCAATCCGCTTCGTTTTCTAAACTAAAAAGTTGATTGGTAAAAGATAAGATCCAATCCGACACTCGGGTCTCAATTTTATCTCCCAGCCCCGGAGTTTCTTTATGCTCAAGGGTGCGAACGCCTAAAATGTTGCCGTTCGGCTCAATCCCCATCAATAGCACAATATCGCCGGAATAGCCGTCCGGAGCCGTTCCTTGAACTAGGTAAGCGGTCAGATTTTCCGATTTTTTTGCAACATAAATACGGTTCAAATAAGGGGCATTTTCGAGCTGAACCAGTTTGCAAGTCGCCAACACATCATTATCAAAATGGCTTTTCGGCACAACCTCTTCCAATAATTTGCGTTGTTGCATTGCGGTTACATCATCAATCTTGCCTTTGGTAAGCAGGTACACACCGGTTGAAACAGCGGTGCAAAGCAAGGCAATAAAGCCTAAAATTAAGGCGTAATTTAAGGTAATTTTTGAGGTGTTCATTATCTGTTATCCAATTTTGTGCCGTATAATCTCGGCTGCGTATAATGGTCGATTAACGGTACGCAAATGTTTGCCAATAACACTGAAAATGCAATCGCATCAGGGTAATTTCCGTAGTAGCGGATTAGATAAACCAATAATCCCACCAAGCCACCGAAAATCAGTTTTCCTCTTGGGGTAATGGAGGCTGTTACCGGGTCGGTCGCAATAAAAAATGCCCCGAACATCATCGCACCGCTAAAGAAATGGCTCACAAAATGCAAGTGCGATTGTTGGCTAAACAGCTCGGTGAATCCACTAAAAAAGGCAAAAGTTGCCAACATTGCTACCGGAATTTGCCAATGGATAATCCGTTTATAAATCAACACCAAACCGCCGAATAAGAACGCAAGGTTCAGTTGTAGCCAACCGGTCGCAAACAGCCCGTTGAAAATCGGCGTATTCATTACCGCGTCAAAACCTGATTTTGCAAGGCTGCTTTTCATACTATCAAGCGGGGTAGCTTGTGCAATGCCATCAACACTATTAACTAGCTGATGAATACTAAAACCATCGCTAGTTACCCCGTAAAAAATCAACGAAATCGCATCACGAAATGTCGGTGGTTCACTTAATAACTCAATCGGCACTATCCACGCCGTCATTTGCACCGGGAAAGAAACCAACAACAACGCATAGCCAACCATTGCCGGGTTAAATAGATTCTGCCCCAAGCCACCATAACTGTGTTTTGCCAATAATAACGCCACAATCACGCCAATCAACACAAGCCAATAAGGAGCATAAGGCGGAATCGACATCGCCAAAATCAAGGCGGTTAAAATACCTGATAAGTCAGCCAAATAGAAAGCGGTTGTTTTTTTGCGTAATTTTGCAATCCCGATTTCAATCACAATCGCAAGGCTAACGGCAAGCAACGTTTGAATCAGCACACCATAGCCGAAATAATAAAGCTGAACCCCAAAAGCAGGTAAGATCATCGCAATCACCCACAGCATAAAATTCGCAGTGAGATTGCTCGAATGAGTGTGGGGGGAACTGACCATTTTAAACATCTATAAAACCTTTTTAGTAAAAAATTGCAAAAAAATGACCGCTTATTAAAGTCTCGGCAAATTCAAATTAAAGCGTATTGCCAGCAGGCGGATAATAATTACGGTGAACACGGTGGCAAGGTAAACCCAATCGCTTTCGAGCCCAACTGAGTTTGCAGCCACAAAAATCACACCACCGATAAGGCTGGCGGTCACATACACTTCTTTTTGCAAAATGATCGGCACTTCGTTGCGTAAAATATCACGGATTAAGCCACCAAAACAGCCTGTCACACCGCCCAGAGCCACACAGATCAGTGGGTGCAAGCCGAAATCCAAGCCTTTTTGCACGCCAATCACGGTAAATACGCCAAGCCCGATGGCATCAAACACCAGCAAGCCGGTTTGCCAACTTTTGCGGGAAATTTGGTTGCGGAAAATAGCGGTAATCACCACTGCAAGGGTAATCATCAGCACATAGATCGGTTGTTTCATCCAAAACACCGGCGTGGAGCCAATCATCATATCCCTTAGCGTACCGCCCCCGACCCCGGTCACAAACGCTAAAATAAACATACCGAAAATGTCCATTTTGTGCTGGCGGGCAGCAATTGCCCCCGAAATCGCAAACACGATAGTGCCGATTAAGTCCTGAATAAACAGGAACGACCACGGCAATGCCGGAATTAGCTCGCTAAACATTGTTGCTTTTCTCCTGCTGAGCGGCTTTTTTCGCTTTAGCTCTGGCGATGGCGGCCGCAACGGCGGCTTTGCGTGGGTCTTCGCTTTCCGTTTTGGGCGAATGGTTATTCGCCCCTACAGATTTATCCGATGTAGTTTCGTTCATTGATTGTAGGGGCAAATCATTATTTACCCCAATCACAGCATTGGCAATATCTTCCGGTTTTTCGACCGCTTGTTGAGCTTGTTTTTTCGCTTTAGCTCTAGCGATAGCTGCTGCAACGGCGGCTTTGCGTGGGTCTTCGCTTTCTGCTTCGGGCGAATAGTTATTCGCCCCTACAGATTTATCCGATGCAGTTTCGTTCATTGATTGTAGGGGCAAATCATTATTTGCCCCAATCAAGGCATTTGTAACATTTTCCGATTTTTCGACCGCTTGTTCTGCCTGTTTGGCTAAACGTCTGGCTCTGCGTTGTGCCATTAAATCGCTGTTATCAGGCTCGCCGTTAGGTTTTACCTGTACTTCTGCCGGTATTTCTTGGACTGTTTCAACCGCTTTTTTCGCTTTCAGGCGTTCAAGAGCCGCTTTTACAGGATCAACACCACCTGCATTTGCCACTTCTTCACGGCGTTTTTCCGCCGCTTGGCTAATGCGAGCAGTTCTGGCATCTCGTTCTTTTTGTAAGCGAGCTTCTCTCGCCTCAAAGCGGATTTTAGCCTCTTCCGCTTTGCGGGCTTTTTCCTCAATTTCCTCGATTTTTGCTTTTTCTTGGCGGAAATATTGGATTAACGGAATGTAGCTTGGGCAAACGTAAGCACAAACGCCACACTCAATGCAGGCATCTAAATGGTATTCTTTCGATTTATCGTGATCTTCTGCACGGGCAAACCAATAAAGTTGCTGTGGCAATAACCCCACCGGGCAAGCATCGGAACAGCTTGAACAGCGGATACAACTACGCTCCGGTTCAGGTGGTGCATATTCAAAATGATCAGGGGCAATCAAGCAGTTCGCAGTTTTGGTAATCGGGGCTTGCAATGCAGGCAAAATAAAGCCCATCATCGGTCCGCCTAAAAACACCGGAAAGCGTTTATCGGCTTGATAATCTACCTGCTCCAACAAGTGCTGAATTGGCGTGCCTAATCTTGCCCACACGTTCCCCTTGTTGCGAATTTTATCGCCTGTCAGCGTCACTACCCGTTCAATCAAAGGTTCATCATCAATAATTGCCCGTTTAACCGCAAACGCCGTGCCGACATTGTGCATCACAATGCCCATTTCAATAGTGCGTTTGCCAGCCGGAATCTCAAGTCCGGTCAACACTTGAATCAGCTGATCAGAAGCTCCGGAGGGATATTTAGTCGGGATCGCCCGCACAAACATATCGTTCGAGCCTTTTAAAGCGGTTTCTAAAGCTTGAATAGCGTGCGGTTTGTTGTCTTCAATCGCAATCACCACTTCTTCCGGGCGAAGCACATAACGCAGAATGCGAATACCTTCGATAAGATCCGCAGTGAAATCTTGCATTAAGCGATCGTCACAGGTGATGTAAGGCTCACATTCTGCCCCGTTAATCACCAGTAATTTACAGCGTTTATCCGCCAAACTTAATTTTGTTGCGGTTGGGAATACCGCACCGCCTAAACCGGCAATGCCATATTGGTAAACTTTTTGGATAATTTGATCGCTTGTTAGGCTTAAAAAATCCTCAATCGGCTGGCGTTCCACCCATTTATCTTTACCATCGGTTTCAATAATCACCGTTATTTCGGGCAAACCTGAGGCGTGAGCGGAAACATAAGGCTCAATCCCAATCACCCGCCCGGAGGTTGGGCTGTGTACGGGCAGTTGACGGAAGTGATCGCCTTTCGTGAGCGGCTGCCCTTTCAATACCACATCGCCGACTTTGACTAATAATTCCCCTGCCCAGCCAGAATGTTGAACCAGTGGCACATAGAAAAACTTCGGTAAATTTAAGGTGCGAATTGGCTTGCTGTTTGATTGGGATTTATTTTCCATCGGGTGAATACCGCCCGGGAAATCCCACAGTTTACCCGTTTCTTTATTTTGGCGGATTCGCTCAATCACTAAATTAGGATTGCTCATTTTTGCCTCCGCCGGTAACTAATTTTCTCTGCAATTCAGTGGTATTCACAATCGGAATAATTAAATCTTGGTCAAATTTCCAGTTCCAAGATTGGGTTGTCGGTTTAATTGGTCGCATTTCAATACAGTTGGTCGGGCAAGGGGCGACACAAAGTTCACAGCCGGTGCAAAGATCCGGAATAATGGTGTGCATTGCTTTATTCGTGCCGATAATCGCATCAACCGGGCAAGCCTGAATGCACTTAGTACAGCCAATGCAGAGATCTTCAATCACAAAAGCCACTTTCATCTCAGGCTCTACCATACCTTCCATTGGCGGCACTTCTACCCCAAGCAATTCGGCAAGATTCACCACTAAAGGTTGTCCACCCGGCACACATTTAGTGATTACATCACCATTAGCAATCGCCTCAGCATAAGGCTTACAGCCCGGGTAGCCACATTGACCGCATTGGCTTTGTGGTAAAAGGGCATCAATTTGATCGACAATCGGGTCGGATTCAACTTTCAGTTTAATCGAGGAATAGCCTAAAACCGCCCCGAAAATCAGTGCGATCACAGCAATAGCGATAAGAATATAAGCGATAATTGGCAAATCAAGCATTAGAGTTTCACCAATCCTGTAAAGCCCATAAAGGCAAGCGACATCAAGCCTGCGGTAATCAGAGCAATTGATGCTCCTTGGAACGGACGAGGCACATCAGCGGCAGCCAAACGCTCACGCAGAGCCGCAAATAAAACTAACACCAGCGAGAAACCGGCAGCGGCTCCAAAACCATAAAGAACAGATTCCACCAAGTTATTGGCTAAATTCACGTTTAATAATGCCACCCCTAATACGGCACAGTTGGTGGTAATCAGCGGTAAATAGATCCCAAGCAAGCGATAAAGTGTCGGGCTGGTTTTATGCACAATCATTTCCGTTAATTGCACGATCACCGCAATCACTAAAATAAACACCAAGGTACGCAAAAATTGAGCGTTTAACGGCTCAAGCAAATAGGTTTCCATCAAATAAGCAGAGAGCGAGGCAACCGTCAGCACAAAGGTTGTCGCCAACCCCATACCAATAGCAGTTTCCACCTTTTTCGACACTCCCATAAACGGACAAAGCCCTAGAAATTTAACTAAGACAAAGTTATTAATAAGGGCGGTGCTGATGACCAACAGAATATAATCGACCATAAATTCCACAAAATTAAATATACAAGCGGTCAAAAACGCATTTTATTTTGCAAAAAACAGAGAAAATCTGACCGTTTGTTAAAGCATCTCATTAAAAATAAACGTTATATTATCTCTTGTTTTCGGCTCATTCACAATAAGAAATCAGAGGTACTTCTAGTAAACATACCATATCAAATATGATCTTGTTACCTTTGTTTCTATCTCTGGTAGAATGGAGAATGTGGGGACTAAGCTATACAGCATGAAAGGTGAAAGGAGCTTGATTTTCTAAGTTAATCCTAAAAAGTCTCACTCCTTTGATATAGAGGATATTAGAATAACAACCAATTAATTACTCGATAAATAAACATAATAATCCCAAATATAATGAAAACATAATAAATCTTTTTCCATAAAGGGAGTTTTACCTCTTCTTCAGAATATTCTTCATCATCCTTTTCAGACAACTCTATAAGATTATAGAATTCATCAAGCATTTTTTCTTTGAATTTATATCCTCGATTTATTTTAAGTTCATTATGAGACGCTGCCGAAAGTGTTTGGAAAAGAAACGGGTTTTCCAGTACGTTTGGAAAGTTCTCTTGAACATAAGCTTTAGATTGAGATAATTTGTTAAAAGTATGGAAACAACCAACATACATAATAAGTTGTTTTGTTGGCATTTCTTTTACCCAAGATTCAAGTTCATCACACTGTGCTATAACCTCATCAACTTGTTCTTTCCCAAATTGTTTTACAGCATCTTTATAGTGATCACTATTTTTCTTTTTGAAATAAGGTGGTAATAATCCAGCCATTTTTACTCCACATTGGTTAGAGATAAATTAAGTGTTATCTTTTTTGCTAAACCATTTATTGGCTACAAAACCAACCCCAGCAGTTACAGCCGCACCAAGTAACATTGAACTGAGCGATGAACTTTCTTGTGGTTGAGATTGCTTTTCCTTGACAGATTTTGTTGTAGCATTAGCTTTTGCTGGACGTGCTACATATGTCTCAGACCCTCTAACACAAGAAATAATTTTTGCGTATGGATGGCTCGCTTTAAAACGATTTTTAGCATCTATAATATTTCTTTCAGAAACAGCACCTTGCCCATTCTTATTATATCTGGTATCTGTATAGTGAATAGTGAATAGTGAATAGTGAATAGTGAAATTATATTGTTTATCCATAGTTCTTCCCCTCCAAATTAAACTAATTTATTAATCAACCATTGGCGGTTATTTAATAAGAAATTTTCTACGGTATCGTAACTTACGAAAATTCTTACCATGCCCGGCAATAAGTTATAAACGACATTTGCTACTCGTGCGATATTTTGGTCGTTTTGTAATGCCACAGCACTTAATTGCAAACCACTTTCTTTTAATTTAGCAATTAAGGTATTTGAGTTTGAATCAAAGAATTTTAGAATTGCAGAGGAGGCTTTGCTATCTGGTTTAGGGATTATCTCTTCAACCATAGGTTGTTTAGCAAGTAAGATTAGCTCACTATTATCTTCATAAAAGCTATTTATTTCATCAACATTTAATAAACCAATTTCGCCTTCTTCAGCTTTCTTAATGAGAGCCTGCTCATATAAACCCATACATTCAGTCATTTCTTCCTGACTCAACACTTCAAAGTTCTCAATCGCAATATCTAAATCTAAACCCTCATTTATCGTATCAATAATTTCTGGAAAAACCTTTCCTACCAAACTAGGGAAGTCTAAAAATCCATTAAACGCACCAGTCCCGAGAATAGTGATAAATTCGGGAAAAAAGTTAAAAAACCCCTTTTCAAAGAAGAATATATTTCTATTACGATATATTCTTAATGTTGCTAGAACAATGAGCAGCTCTACAAAAAGCTCATGTCTTTCATCTGGGTAATAAAACTTAACTTTATTACCAATATCCACTTCATTTAGAAATTCTATAACAATTTTCCTTGCTACCTCCTTAATATCACAGCACACCTCACCATTAATTGTTACAATTTTATTGTCACAAATACATGTTGCATCTCGAATCTCTGCTTCAAAAATAGAGAAAAATGCCTTGTATTTATTTACCGTATCTCTTCCTTCTTCATCTAAATAACTGTTAGATTCTAGATTTTTGATATGTTTCAAAGATCTTAAGTGAAAGACATATAACGCTACTGGGAGTAGAGCAATAATATCTCTATAATTATCATTAGGTATAAATCCTTTATCTAAAAACTCTTTCACTCCCACTGCAATCAGAAAGGAACTATATAATTCACCATAATTTTTTTCATTCAGCCATTCTAATGACTCATTTATTTTTTGAGAATCCTGACTATGAGAATTACTTTTTGAATATTTTGTTAAGAAACTATTTTGAGATGACATAAAAAACTCCTATCTAAACACATTCCACATTTGAAAATCATAGAGGCTCTCTTCATTAAACGCATTTCTAAAGTTTTCATTAGTACAATAATGAAAAAATGCCGAAGTAGGTTGCTCAATACATCCATAAAGACTATGGGACTTGAGATGAGTGATAAACTCGTTATGTTTATAGAATTCTCTATATAAACTCAAAAGCTCATCATCTTTTTGGCTCAAATTGCCATTTTGGAAATAAAAACCAAATTGACTGAGTTTTATACATAGATTATTTGTGATGTTTAATACATCAAAAAATCCAGCCTTATAAATCAGGCTTAATAATTGATGAATATTCATATCAGTATTACCCTCCAAAATATCATCTAAATCATCTTTAGAAATGGATATTAAATCTAAAATCAAGCCTTGATGAGGTAGAGAATTAATCTTCTCCCTTATAACAACCAACAATGCTGTTGAATAATTTGAGTGTTTTTGGACATACATATTGCATAGAATAACTTCCTTAAAATTTTTTTCCTTCAGGATTTGTTTCTCTTACCTGTCAAGGTAAGAGAAATGCATAGTACTATGCAGCCTCAAATAACATCTCTATTGGAAAAGGTTACTTTACCAAAAGCCAAAACCACCCTATATTTTGGCTGTAAATTCAAGTAAAATAAGGCGAATTTTTTTGTGAGGAATACAACCAATGTCAACTCAATTTGTATATACGATGCACCGTGTCGGCAAAGTCGTGCCGCCGAAGCGTCACATTCTTAAAGATATTTCCCTGAGCTTTTTCCCGGGGGCGAAAATCGGGGTGCTCGGCTTAAACGGGGCGGGTAAATCAACGCTTTTACGCATTATGGCGGGCGTAGATAAAGAGTTCGAGGGCGAGGCTCGTCCACAACCGGGAATTAAAATCGGCTATCTTCCACAAGAACCGAAACTTGCCCCACAGCAAACCGTGCGTGAAGCGGTGGAAGAAGCGGTTGCGGAAGTAAAAAACGCCTTAACCCAGCTTGATGAAGTCTATGCGATGTATGCTGATGAGAATGCCGATTTCGACAAATTAGCGGCAAAACAGGCGGAATTAGAGGCGATTATTCAAGCCCACGATGGCCATAACCTTCAAAACCAGTTAGAGCGTGCTGCCGATGCGTTACGTCTGCCGGATTGGGACGCAAAAATCGAGCATTTATCAGGGGGTGAACGCCGCCGTGTGGCACTTTGCCGTCTGTTGCTGGAAAAACCGGATATGTTATTGTTAGATGAGCCGACCAACCACTTAGATGCGGAATCGGTGGCGTGGTTGGAGCGTTTCCTCCACGACTACGAAGGCACCGTAGTGGCAATTACCCACGACCGTTACTTCTTAGACAACGTTGCGGGCTGGATCTTAGAGCTTGACCGTGGTGAAGGCATTCCTTGGGAAGGTAACTACTCTTCTTGGTTGGAGCAGAAAGAAAAACGCTTGGCACAAGAGCAAGCGGCGGAATCGGCTCGTCAAAAATCGATTGAGAAAGAGTTGGAATGGGTACGCCAAAATCCAAAAGGTCGCCAAGCGAAAAGTAAGGCTCGTATGGCACGCTTTGAAGAGCTTAACTCAGGCGAATATCAAAAACGTAACGAGACTAACGAACTCTTTATTCCACCGGGTCCACGCTTAGGTGATAAAGTGATCGAGGTACAAAACCTGACTAAATCTTACGGCGATCGCACTTTGATTGACGACTTGTCGTTCGCTATTCCGAAGGGGGCGATTGTCGGGATTATCGGGGCAAATGGTGCGGGTAAATCAACCTTGTTCCGTATGCTTTCTGGTAAAGAACAGCCGGATTCTGGTTCAATCGTGCTTGGTGAAACGGTGGTAATGGCATCGGTCGATCAGTTCCGTGATGCGATGGACGATAAGAAAACCGTGTGGGAAGAGGTGTCGAACGGGCAGGATATTCTCACGATTGGTAACTTTGAAATCCCAAGCCGTGCTTATGTGGGGCGTTTCAACTTCAAAGGCGTAGATCAGCAAAAACGTGTGGGCGAGCTTTCAGGCGGTGAACGTGGTCGTTTACACTTGGCGAAGCTACTACAACGTGGCGGTAACGTGTTGTTACTGGACGAGCCGACCAACGACTTAGACGTAGAAACCCTGCGTGCGTTGGAAAATGCGCTCTTAGAGTTCCCGGGCTGTGCAATGGTAATTTCGCACGACCGTTGGTTCTTAGACCGTATCGCCACCCATATTTTAGACTACGGCGATGAAGGCAAAGTGACGTTCTACGAGGGTAACTTCTCCGACTATGAAGAGTGGAAGAAGAAAACCTTCGGTGAAGCCGCCACCCAACCGCACCGAGTGAAATATAAACGGATTGCGAAGTAACAATGTAGGGGCGAAATATGTTTCGCCCCTAATCAAATGCAGAATTAAGGGATAAAAATATTTCACCCCTACAATTTTAAATTGAATATGACAGAAGAAAAAATTATCCGCCAAGTAGTGCTGGATACTGAAACCACAGGAATGAATATGGCAGGTGGCCCGCCACAGATTGGGCATAATATTATTGAGATCGGTGCGGTTGAAGTCATTAACCGCCGTTTAACCGGCAGAACTTATCACGTTTATATCAAGCCACCGCGTGAGGTAGATGAAGAGGCGATTGCAGTTCACGGCATCACCAATGAATTTTTGCAAGATAAACCTGTTTTTGCTGAAATTGCCGAGGAGTTTTTGGATTTCATCAAAGGTGCGGAATTAATTATTCATAATGCCCCCTTCGATGTGGCGTTTATGGATCAAGAATTTTCTTATCTGCCTAATCCACCGGCAAAAACCGCAGAAATGTGTACCGTAACCGATAGCCTGCAAATGGCACGAAGAATGTACCCCGGCAAACGGAATAATTTAGATGCACTTTGCGACAGGCTCGGCATTGATAATAGCAAGCGTGTACTACACGGGGCGTTACTGGATGCGGAGATCTTAGCTGATGTATTCCTAATGATGACCGGCGGTCAGATTTCATTATTAGGCGAAGAAGAAACTGAAGTGGTAAGTGAAGTTATTGATATTGAAGAAGAATTTTCTGCAATTGTGTTAAATGCCGATGAGGCAATTATTCTTAAAGCAAACGATGAAGAGGAAGAGTCGCATTTAGCACTTCTGAAACTGATTGAGAAAAAATCCAAAGGAAATTGCCTATGGACAAAAGCATTAACCGACACAGCAGAAATATCTCACTGATTCTAACCAATAAATAAAGCAAACAAAAAACCCAGCTTTCGCTGGGTTTTCTATTTCTACTGATTATTCAGCAACAACGTTTACTGCTACAGTTGCATTCACTTCAGGGTGTAAGTGAATTTTAACTTGGTGTTCGCCGGTTGTACGAAGTGGACCTTCACCTAAACGAACTTCAGATTTAGCAACTCCAACACCTGCTGCAGTTAATGCTTCAGCGATGTCTTTAGCTGATACAGAACCGAATAAACGACCATCATCACCTGCAGTTGCAGATACTGATACTGCTGCTAATGCTGCAATTTTCGCTGCACGTTCTTGTGCAGTTGCTAATGCTGCTGCAGCTTTTGCTTCTAATTCTGCACGACGTGCTTCAAAGTGAGCAATGTTTGCCGCAGTTGCCATAACCGCTTTACCTTGTGGGATTAAGAAGTTACGAGCAAAACCAGATTTAACGGTTACTTGGTCGCCCACAGAACCTAAGTGAGCAACTTTGTCTAATAAAATAACTTGCATTGTACTCTCTCCTGATTATTGGTGGTTATCAGTATATGGAAGTAACGCAAGGTAGCGAGCGCGTTTAATTGCACGAGCTAATTGACGTTGATACTTCGCACGAGTACCAGTAATACGGCTAGGAACAATCTTGCCGCTTTCAGAAATGTAGTTCTTTAATGTAGCGATATCTTTGTAATCGATTTCAACAACATTTTCCGCTGTGAAACGGCAGAACTTACGACGACGGAAATAACGTGCCATTTGGCTTCTCCTGATCTATAAATTCAATTTGTTCGGTGTGTAAGACTAACTGATTTAAACCGTTAAAGTCTTTGTGAGTATGGATAAAACCTTTAATTCTCACGCTCTCACCGAGCTTAATTTGTTGGGTTAAATAACTAAATTGATTGCCTGCCAAAACCACTTGGATTTTGCACCACGCTTGGCGTTCTAAATTCACTTCGGTTTGGATTGAACGATGTTCTAACCAAAAACTGTAATGAGGCACACCAAGGGGGTTTAGGCTTTGTTTAACCAAGCTGGAAACCGTTCCGCTTAAGATTAAACAATTATCAATCGGCAAATTACTCGCCTGCTTCCTCTGATTCAACTTCAGCTACCGCTTCAGCAACTTTGCTTTCTTTCGCTTTCACCATTGGTGACGCTTCAGTTACTGCCGCTTTAGTGTGAACGATTAAGTTACGAAGAACTGCATCGTTATAACGGAAGTTAGTTTCTAACTCGTCGATTACACTTTGAGGTGCTTCTACATTCATTAACACATAGTGTGCTTTGTGAAGTTTGTTGATTGGGTATGCTAATTGACGACGACCCCAATCTTCTAAGCGATGAACTTGACCGCCAGCTTCTTTTACAGACGCTGTGTAGCGCTCAATCATTGCTGGTACTTGTTCGCTTTGGTCCGGGTGAACCATAAAAACGATTTCGTAGTGACGCATTGACTATCCTTACGGGTTAGCAGCCTCCAACTTTAGCCAGTCACCAACTTGTGGAAGCAAGGATTAAAAAACGAATGTGACTGAACGGCAGGATTATACTGAAAAAAGCCTATTTTGCAAGCAACAATTTCGTATTTTGCAAAAAATCCGAGAAAAACGACCGCTTGTCAGCAGATAAACAAATCAAGTACAATACGCAAACGTTTGCTTTATCATTTTTGCAAGGAATCCCAATGAATATTTTAATTATCGGCAACGGTGGGCGTGAACACGCTCTTGCTTGGAAAGTTCGTCAATCGCCGCTCGCAGACAAAGTCTTTGTCGCCCCCGGCAATGCCGGCACAGCGATGGAAAACGGCATTGAAAATGTAGCTATTTCCGCCACTGACGTGCCTGCCTTAGTTACATTCGCTAAACAAAATAGCGTAGGTTTGACGATTGTCGGCCCTGAAGCACCGTTAGTAGTTGGCGTGGTTGATGCTTTTCGAGCCCACGGTTTAACCATTTTCGGCCCGACCCAAGCCGCTGCTCAATTAGAAGGTTCTAAAGCATTTACCAAAGATTTCTTGGCTCGCCATCAGATTCCAACCGCAGAATACCAAAACTTCACCGAAATTGAACCGGCACTTGCCTACTTAAAACAAAAAGGTGCACCGATTGTAATCAAAGCAGACGGTTTAGCCGCAGGCAAAGGCGTAATTGTTGCAATGACTTTACAAGAGGCGGAAGATGCAGTGCGTGATATGCTGTCAGGCAACGCCTTTGGTGAAGCCGGCAGCCGTGTGGTGATCGAGGAATTTTTAGACGGAGAAGAGGCCAGTTTTATTGTGATGGTGGACGGCAAAAATGTCGAACCAATGGCAACCTCACAAGACCACAAACGTGTTGGCGAGGGCGATAGCGGCTTAAATACCGGCGGAATGGGGGCTTACTCCCCTGCTCCGGTGGTAACAAAGGCAATCCACCAACGTGTAATGGACGAAATTATTTACCCGACCGTGCAAGGAATGGCAAGCGAAAATACCCCTTACACCGGTTTTCTCTATGCCGGCTTAATGATTATGCCAAACGGTCAGCCGAAAGTGATTGAATTTAACTGCCGTTTTGGAGACCCTGAAACTCAGCCGATTATGATGCGTTTGGAATCAGACCTCGTTGAATTGTGCTTAAAAGCGTGCGAAGGCAAATTGGATAGCGTGCAATCAAAATGGTGTGAACAAGCCGCATTAGGCATTGTTTTAGCTGCCGCAGGCTACCCGGGCGATTACCGTAAAGGCGATGAAATCATAGGCATTCCGACCTCTACCTCCAATCAAAAAGTTTTCTTAGCAGGGGTTGAGCAAAAAGAAGGAAAACTGCTCACCAACGGTGGACGTGTACTTTGTGCCACCGCACTTGGCAACAGTGTATTTGAAGCTCAACAACAAGCCTTACAACTTGCCGAACAAATTCAATGGCAAGGCAAATTCTATCGCCGAGATATTGGCTACCGAGCAGTGGCAAGAAAACAAGCGAAATAATTTATAAACTCTTAAAACAAGGAAAAATTTATTATGAGTACAACACTTAATGAAATTAATATCACTGAACTCGATGCAGGCCCCGAAATTAAATCACTATCATTAAACGATGCAGTAAACTCTTTTCTAAATGACTCTGCGTGCCCTATATGTGGAAAAAACTGTCAATATTGGCAAAGACTAAAAAGATCTTTAAATAGAAAAGAAAATCAAGGTAAGGGAGATAAAGTTCTTGTGAAGAATCCATCTCCAATTTCTATTGAGAAAAATTTAATTAACGCTTATAAAGAATACAGAAAATTTGAAGAGGATTTAAAGGACAAAATCCACTCTCAAGAAAGTATATATGATCTAAAACTAGCTAAAGAATTATTTCATTCTTATACAAATTTAGCTAGTCATTTAAGTTTAGAGCAAGATAAAAATCATTTTAATGATAAAGCATTATTAAAGAATTATCCTGATAGTTTAAAAAGTGCTTTAGTACTTGCCGAATGGACTAAAGAATATCATGGCAAATATGATAACTTTATTAATGACATCAAATCAGATAATTGGACAAGTGCAGCAATTAACTTTCATTTAGGTATGGAGAAAGTACCATTAAATGATCTTATTTATAAAGAAATATATAACTACTGGGATAAAACATCATTGAAAGATGAATCAGAGAGGATTATATCAGCCAGTATTGAATTCAGTAACTATTTTGCTAATAAGTACTCTGAAAACATTGAAGAAGGTATTAAAAATGCAGAAAAAGAATTTAAAAAGAATTATAATAAAAGTCTAAGATATGATGCTAAAAAAGCACAGCAGAGGGTGCAAAAATATGTCGAAAAAGTCAACCAAAAGAATCCTCAGGCACTAAAAGATCTCGATAACATATCCAACTTAAAAAAAATTAATGAGAATTTAAAAAAAGCAGCAAAATTTACTGGTATTATTAGCAGTATTAAGGATTATTACGATCTAGCAGAAGGGTTTAGAAATGGCATAAAGTCTAATGATTGGGAACCTTTTTTAAAGACATCTGCTCAGATAGGTGCTTCAGCTTTAATGAGTATGTTAGTAGCCTCAATGATAACAGGCCCAACGACAATTGGGAGTATTATTATTAGTGCTGCATTTATTTCTATAGGGGGATATATTATTTCACTAGCTTCCCGTTAGATAGTCTTTGTTATACTCAATAGCCTACTATACTACCTATAGGCTATTGAACTATCATACATCAGCTCTATTAACCAAAAAAACAAAAAAAAATATTGCAAATAAAAATAAAATTATTGAGATAGGTCCAGAGTACATAATTAACTCATACTTTTTTTTAAGTTTAATCCTAAGAGCCTGAGCTACAAAAGGATATAAAAATAAATTAACCAGCAAATATAATAGAGTTATAAAATAAATGAAAAATGTATTTGAATTCCAGGCCTCAAAGCTACGCAAATCAGAAAAAAGCACAGCACAGGATATTAATAAAAACAAAAATGGTATATTTAATAATAAAACATAACCCTTTAGAGTTAAATTAAATTTTTTTAAAATCATATCACAAAGACAAACCTGTTGCCTACTCTTCTTACTCATATTAATCTTCACAAGATCGTTATTTTAACAAATACAGTAAAGGAAAAAAGTCATAATGTCAAACAAACAAAATACAGCTCACTATTTTTACTCCCCAAATATTAAAGAGTATGCCAGCCCCTCTGCTTTTGAGAAAATAGAGCGGCTTTTAAATACCGATAACGATTTGCAAAAAAATAATCAAATTCTACCGCTTGTTAAAGTGATTACTCAGCCAAATGCCGAGCAACAAGCGGTCGAAATTTCGCTGAATTTTACAAATGTAGCAAAGTGGCAAATTGTGCTTGAAAATGGTGAGGTTCGGAACGGTGAAATTAAGGCAGAGCAATCAGTTCTAACCCTGCCTGCCGATTTGCCTTTAGGCTATCATCAGCTTTCTATTTCAACTGAAAATGATGAAGAATCTTGCTCGCTGATTGTAACACCGCCGAAAGCTTTCCAGCCTAAGCCATTGGAAGAAAGGAAAAAGCTCTGGGGTGCATTTTTACAGCTTTATACTTTGCGTTCCGATAACAACTGGGGAATTGGCGATTTTGGCGATCTCAAACAATTCCTTGCCAACATTTCTGATTATGGTGCAGATTTTGTGGGCTTAAACCCTATTCACGCCCTTTTTCCGGCAGATCCTGATGCGGCAAGCCCTTACAGCCCGTCCTCTCGACTTTGGCAAAATATTATTTATATTGATGTTTGTGCAGTAGAAGCCTTTCAACAATCTGAACAGGCTCAACAATGGTTTAACAGTGAAGAAACTCAACGGCAGCTTGCTGAATTGCGAGCGAAAGATTATGTCGATTACAGCCAAGTAGCGCAACTGAAATTAAAGGCTCTGCAGTTTGCTTTTGAGCATTTTTCACAGCCATCTCAACAACAATCGCAAACCGAGTTCAATGCCTTTATTGAGCAAGCGGGCGAGCCATTAAAAATCCAAGCGACGTTTGATGCCTTGCACCAATGGATTTCATCTGAATTTGGCGAAAAAGGCGGCTGGACAAACTGGGCGGAGGAATACCAAAGTTACCATTCTCCTAAAGTAGCAGAATTTCAAACCTCACAGGCAACGCAGATACGTTTTTATATGTGGTTGCAATTTGTGGCAAACCAGCAATTAGCAGAATGCAACCAATTTGCTCAATCACTTTCAATGCCGATTGGTTTTTACCGCGATTTAGCCGTTGGTGTTACCCAAAGCGGAGCAGAAACGTGGGCGGATAAAGCCTTATTTGTGCAAGAGGCGTCAATCGGTGCACCACCTGATATGCTCGCCCCGAACGGGCAAAGCTGGGGGCTTTCTCCAATGCACCCGCATATTTTACAAAGCCGAGGTTATCAGCCGTTTATTGATTTAGTGCGTGCTAATATGAAACATTGTGGGGCATTGCGAATCGACCATATTCTCGGCTTTGCTCGTATGTGGTGGGTGGCGAACGGTGAATCGGCAAAAGAAGGGATTTATGTCCGTTATCCGCTCGAAGATTTGCTCTCTATTTTGGCATTAGAAAGCCAACGTCACCAATGTTTAGTGATTGCAGAGGCTCTTGGCATTGTGCCTGAAGGTATTTTGGATTCTCTCGAGCAAAAAGGCATTTTTGCCTACAATGTTTTTTATTTTGAAAAGGCAGAAAACGCGTTTAAACCGCTGGAAGATTATCCTTACCAAGCAATGACAACCCTAAGCACCCACGACTTACCAACCATTCAAGGCTATTGGAAAGGCTATGATTTTGAGCTAGGCGAAAAATTTAACACTTACCCAAGCAAAGCCGTATTGAGAAAGCTGAAAGAAGAGCGTTCGTATGACCGCTTGAATATCCGTAATGCGGTGGAAAAAGTGATGGAACTCGAGCCAAATGAAGTGGGGGTCACAATGAAATTTACCCATCAGCTACAACGCTATGTGGCTCACACTCACAGTGCATTATTCGGTACACAGCCCGAAGATTGGCTCAATATGTTAGAGCCGGTGAACATTCCGGGAACCAGCACCGAATACCCTAACTGGAGAAGAAAATTATCCGCAACCACCGAGCAGATTTTTGCAAATAAAGATATTCAACAACTGCTAAAAGATATAAACGAAATTCGTAAAGGATAATAACAAGCGGTCATTTTTAGGTAAATTTTTACAAAAAATGACCGCTTGTAATTTGTATTTATTCGCTCTATTGCTGATGTTTTCTGTGAAGTTTAATCCAGTTGTAATAACCGTAAATAGAGTTACATAAATACATCACATACATCACCAACAGCGGCAAGCTGGTTTCGCCGTTTTGGAAGTACATTGCCGTCCATAATGCAATGGTCATCATATTCACAATTATCCATAATGCCCATTGCTCACGGTAGCGAAGTACCATCAAAATTTGTGCCACAATCGAAATAACCACTGTTGCACCATCTAATATAGCTAACGCACTGCCTAAATATTTAAGCAATTCAATATAAAGAAATGTGCCGATAATGGTGGTAATGGCGACAATCACCCACTGTTTTGCGGTTAAAGCTTTAGCAATTACCTCTTCCACACCAGCATTATTTACCGTGTTTTCGCTGGTCATATTTTTACGCCAGAAATAGAAACCGATAAACTGCACCGGCACATATACAAGTAAATTCAGCATCATTTCACCATATAACTGAAAGGTATAAGAGATATAAGCATAAAGCGAAACGGAAATTAAGCCGAATAGATAGTTACTGATTTTTCCTTTACCGACAAATACCACGCATAAAATACCTGTTATTGCCGCAATAGTTGCAATCCAAGTATCGGGTTGATAAATAAAAATACCGATTTGAATCGCTAAAAAAACAATCAACCAACTTGCCTCAAAAGTGGTCCAACCACTAAAAAACTCTTGTTTTAACTTAGTTGAAAAAGATGAACAGCCCATATTTCCTCCATATAAAGTGAAGTATTCTTTTCAAATTCTAAGTTATTTAAATTAAGAAATCAAAATACAGAGTACCTTTTGATAAATATACGAAACATTTATTATATTAATAAACCTATATTTAATTGGCATTTAACTAAATCAGTGTTTTTTAAAACTAAAAAACATACCAAAAACCAAATAAAACTCTGCACTCCACCTCAATATTAGTACAAAACATAAAATTTAAAATAATACATTTATATCAAAAAATTGCTATATTTATTCCTAAAAAGCCACTATTTACACCATAAAACCTCACCTATATAATTTTTCAGCCTATTGTATATATTTGGCTAGGCAATACTCAAATCATTAAAATTATTAAAATTATTAAAAAATAAGAACAGGAGTAGTTCTATGAATAAAATTTATCGCATTGTTTGGAACCATGCAAAACGAACTTGGATTGTTGCTTCTAAATTATCAAGAAGTGCTAATAAATCTAATGCAACAAATACATCACTAACCACTAATATTATTAAACTCAGCACACTAAGTCTTGCGCTTTCTGCAGGTTTTGCAAGTGCTGCAACCTATTCACCAACCTATGGGACCATACCAGATAATAACCCACAAACATCTATCGCAATTGGTGATGGATCTAAAGTTAACTCAACACTAGTAAGCACAATAACAGGCTTAGAAGGAAATAGCGGTAAAGTTTCTACAGCATTAGGGTATAACACAACCGCGACAGCCGATTTTTCAACTGCATTAGGAGGCTTTGCTAACGCTAGTTTTGCTTCAACAGCTGTTGGTGGGCAAGCCACTGCCGATAAACGTTCCGTAGCAGTAGGGTACAATGCAACCGCAATGGGCTTACGTGAAGTTTTTATTGGCGATCATGCCGGATTAAATCACTCTAACAGCACAGAATACAATATTGGTATTGGTTATTCGGCTAGCTCTAATGTAACAGGAAACAATACGATTTCTATTGGTAATACTGCTGGAGACGGTACTAGTGGTAGCCACAATATTGCAATTGGTACTTATGCTAATGCAAAACTAGCAGGACCTACTACAAATGTAACCAGTGATGATAATATCGCCATCGGTAATTCCGCTCTTGCAAATGGTGTTAATAATTACAAAACTACAGCAGCAACAGGAGAAACGGTAATAGGAAAAGCAACTGCTGTAGGTAGTCATGCCAATGCAACTGGTATTGTTAGCTCCGCCTATGGTGCTGAAGCTAACGCAACAGCTATTCACTCCACAGCAATTGGTGCAAAATCTCAAGCAAATGGCGATAACTCAACAGCAATTGGTTATGAAGCGAAGACTTCAGGCCACGGTGCAACCTCATTAGGTTATTATGCAAATGCAACAGCAAATTTAACTACTGCTGTTGGTACTCATGCGGGTGCAACCAGCGATTATGCTTCTGCATTTGGTCGTGAAGCCAATGCAAGTGGAGGTTCTGCAACCGCTTTAGGCAATCGTGCTACTGCATCAGGCGCGGCTTCTGTTGCACTAGGGGTAAGCGCTAAAGCAACAAATCAACGCACAATTGCAATCGGAGAATCATCAAATGCTTCCGCCTTTAATGCAACCGCTATAGGTCGAAATGCCACTGCTGAACATACCGATTCGATAACGCTAGGTAGCAACTCAGTTACAGCTATAGCCATACCAACTACAAATGCAACTGTAAATGGTATTACATATAGTGACTTTGCTGGAACAAATCCAATTGCTACAGTAAGTATTGGGGCGGAAGGCAAAGAGAGAACTATCACCAATGTTGCTGCAGGACGTATATCTTTAAGCTCTACAGATGCCATAAACGGTTCACAATTATATTTAACACAACAAGCTATAGGTAATGTTGCTGCAACAACCGCAAATATCTTAGGTGGTGGGGCAGCTGTTACTGAAAATGGAAATATCACTTTCCCAACCTACGCTTTAGTGAATGGCACACCAGATGCAGATAAAGAAGGCAAACAAGGGAGATACACTACTGTTTCTGCAGCACTAAGCGCATTAAACACAGCGGTGATCAGTCCGTTAACCTTTGCCGGTGATACAGGAACTAATTTTGAGCGCCATCTAGGTTCAACAGTCAAGATCAAAGGCGGATCTACAGGCATATTAACCGAGAATAATATTGGTGTTGTAGCTGATGGCAATAGTACTTTAACCATAAAATTAGCAGAAAAAGTTAACTTAGGCGCTAATGGTTCATTAACAACAGGTGATACCGTTGTTAACAATACAGGTATCACCATCGCTAACGGCGTTGCAGACAAACCGGTAAGTCTTACTAAATCTGGCTTAGATAATGGCGGTAATAAAATCGCCAATGTTGCCGCAGGCGATGTAGATACTGATGCGGTCAATGTCAGTCAACTCAAACAAGCTATCAGCAAATTTGCAACTCATTATGTTAGTATTTCAGATGATGGCATTCAACGTGCTAACTATGATAATTCAGGCTCTAGCGGTGTTAATTCAATGGCTATCGGCGTTGCAACAAGAGCTAATGGTGAGCTGGCAACCGCATTAGGCTCTGAAGCAGAAGCAAACGGTGAACGTACAACTGCAGTTGGTCCTCGCGCAACAGCTGATGGTATGAATGCAACTTCTATAGGCTACAATGCGAATGCAAATGCAACAAATGCCCTCGCGGTTGGTTCTGCAGCCAATGCAAATGCTGATACCTCAACAGCTATTGGTACAGCTTCAACAGCGACAGCTACCCGTGCAACTGCATTAGGCTCTAAATCTGAAGCTACCGGTGAAAATTCAACCGCTGTAGGTTATGAAGCAAGTTCAATCGGTGCAGATTCTCTTGCTGCAGGCTATAACGCAAATGCTTCGGGTACACAGTCAACCGCTTTAGGTAACTCTGCTAATGCAGGTGGAATATGGTCAACTTCTGTGGGTAGAAATGCCAATGCTGCAGGTAGCTCTGCGATTGCTTTAGGTAACAGTGCAAATGCAGCCGGTGTAGCTTCTATTGCATTAGGTGTTTCATCACAAGCAACAACAACTGCTGCAGTGGCTCTTGGCCAAAATGCAAAAGCAACACACCAAGGTTCTGTTGCATTAGGTACTAACTCTGCAACAGTAGCCACAGTTGCAACAAAAAGTGCAACGCTAAATGGCAATACATACACATTTGCAGGTACTACGCCAAGCTCAACTGTAAGTATTGGTTCTGTAGGCAATGAACGTACTTTAACGAATGTTGCAGCAGGTCGTATTTCGGACTCATCAACGGATGCTATCAACGGTTCACAACTTTATGCTGCTTATACCGAAATTGATGGTTTAAACACGAAAGTGAATGAGTTAAGTAATGGAGCACTTACTTTTGTAGATGATGCTGGTACTGAAATTGTTCGTAAATTAGGTACTTCTCTGAATGTTAAAGGTGGGGCCGATGCAACCATATTGACTGATAATAATATCGGTGTAGTGGCAACAGATGCTAACACATTAACAGTTAAATTAGCGAAAGACATTGATTTAACTCCTGCCGGCTCCGTAGCTGTTGGTAATTCAAAACTAAATAACAACGGCTTAACCATTAATAATGGCCCAAGTGTCACAATGACAGGTGTCGATGCTGGCAAATTAAAAATAACTAATGTAGCTGATGGTGATATTTCACCTATCTCAGCAGATGCAGTTAATGGTAGCCAACTTTACGATACGGCAAATACTATTGCTACCGCTTTAGGTGGTAATTCAAGTGTAAATGCAAATGGTGCTGTTTCAGCCCCAAGCTATACTGTGGTTGATGGCGCTCCTACAAATGAAGTTAGTAAAACGGTCAATAATGTAGGCTCTGCAATTACTGCGTTAAATGATGCAGTAACCAGCCCACTAACATTTGCAGGTGATACCGGCACGCCATCTCAACGTAAATTAGGTTCTACTGTTACAGTAAAAGGTGGGGTATCTAACGAATCACAACTAACTGATAATAATATCGGGGTTATTTCAAATGGTAATGGTTCATTAACGGTTAAATTAGCTAAAGATATTAAAGTTAATTCTGTCACAGCTCAAACAGTAACAGCTAACATTGCTGTAGCCGATACTGTTAAGACTGGTGATACAACCATTGATACTAATGGATTAACTATTGTAGGGGGACCGAGTATAACTAAAACAGGTATTAATGCAGCAGGAACAAAAGTGACTAACGTAAAAGCAGGAACTGAAGATACTGATGCAGTTAACTTTAGCCAATTAAAAGCAACAGAAAAAAATATCAATAATAAGATCAATAATATTGATTCAAAAGTAAACAAAGTTGATAAACGTTTACGCGCTGGTATTGCTGGTGCAACTGCAACCGCAGGTTTACCGCAAGCATATCTACCAGGTAAAAGTATGTTAGCAACGGCTGGAGATACATACCGTAATGAAGCTGCAATCGCAGTAGGTTATTCTCGGATTTCAGATAACGGGAAGGTTATCTATAAATTAACTGGGAACAGCAATACCAGAGGCGACTTTGGTGGTAGTATTAGCATGGGTTATCAATGGTAATTTTCCAATAGAAAATTGATTTATTGCTGAATAAAAAAGGTTTACAGAGTTTCTGATCTGTAAACCTTTTTTCTATAATTATCTATCAATTATGGATTAAAAGGGAAGAAAATCGGAATTAATACTATCCCTAAAATCCAATAGATTACATTTAGCGGTAAACCAATTTTAATAAAATCTGTGAATTTATAGCCACCTGCACCGTATACCATCGTGTTGGTTTGATAGCCAACAGGGGTCATAAAGCTGGTCGCAGCCGCAAACATTACGGCAATAATGAATGGGGAAGCATCTACCCCTAACATTTTAGCGGTAGAAACCGCAATAGGCGTAAGCAACACGGCAGTCCCTGCATTACTCATAAATTCGGTTAACACCATTGTCAGTAAATATAATACAGCTAACACCACTAAAGGCCCGAACTCCCCTACTTTACCAAGCGTGTTATCAACAATAAATTGCGCCGCCCCACTATTTGCCATCGCTTCACCTAATGGCAGTAATCCAGCTAAGACTAAAATGATTTTCCAGTCAATAGATTGATAGGCTTCTTCAGCCGTTAAACAACCAGCAACACACATCGCAACTGCACCAATTAAGGCACTCACTGAAATAGGAACCCAGCCTAAGGCTGCTGTTGCCACCACCAAAACCATTACCCCTAAAGCAAATTTACTTTTCCACGATTCCTCCGTTTTGACTAAATCAGAAGATAACACAATAAAGTCTTTATCTTGGCGTAACGTCTCCATATCCTCTTTTGGTAATGTGAGTAATAAAATATCCCCCATTTTAAAAGCAGTGGTGCGTAAACGCTCACGAATTACTTTACTTTGGCGTTGAATGCCTAACACCGTTGCATTTTTATTCCAACGCTGTTGTAAAATAGGAATAGTCCCTCCTATCCAACGAGAAATAGGAGAAATCATCACTTCAGCCACCATCAAGTCTTCATCCAGATTATCTTCATCATTCTCACGGCGTCCATACACAACGTGGTGCAATCCATATTTTTCTCGTACTTTTGCTAAATTTTCCGATTCACCCCGCAACAATAAAATATCATGTTTTTGCAATACTTGATGACTCGGTGTCGATAATCTTTCCCCATCACGCAAAACACCAATAGTAAATAGATTAAATTCTTCATTTAATCCTGATTCAAATGTACTTTTGCCAATTAATACAGAGTCTTTATTTACTTTAAGTTCAGAAACATATTTTCCAAACCCCTCACCATCTTCAAGTTGCAAATGTGATTCGGGTAATAAGAAACGGCTGGTCACTAATAAATAGGCAACCCCAACCACTAAAAAAATAATCCCCAAAGGGGCAAATTCAAACATACCGAAACCGGAATGCCCTTGCTTTTGAGCGATTGCATTAACTAATAGATTAGTGGAAGTGCCGATCAGTGTACAAACACCTGCCATTTGAGAAGAAAATGATAACGGAATAAGGGCTTTGGAAGGAGCCATTTTTATATTCTGTGCTGCGACAATCACAATCGGAATTAATACTGCGACCACTGCCGTATTATTCACAAAAGGAGAAACAGCAGCATTTACGCCACAGAGTACAAGCAAGAATAACCAAGGGGATTTTACCTTAGCAAGTAAACTGCCTACACTATCTAAAGCACCACTATTTTGTAAACCAGCAGCTAATACAAACATTGCAGTTACGGTTACAGTAGCTGAGTTTGAAAATCCACTCAGAGCAGATTTGGTATCAACCTGCCCTAATAATACTAATGAACACAGCACTAAAATCGCAACTGCGTCCATTCGCATTTTTTCAGTTGCAAATAAAAATACGGCAATCCCAGTGACCGCCAATGTTGCAACAATATCCCAAGACATAAATGCTCCTTTTTGAAAGAAAATAGCTGCATTAGCAGAACTAATGCAGCCCCAAAGATGGTGTTTAGCCACGATATTTTTGATGTTGTTTTACCGCTTTACGAATTTGACGGATATTGGTTCGGCGGCGGTTTACCCCCACTTCCACTTTAGTTTCAGTCTCCGGCGGTAACCCTACCAGCTCACGCAAGTAATTGACTTGTTCTAAGCCCATTTCTTCCCAGCCGCCACGAGGTAAGCCTTTATCTAATTTGATATTGCCGTAACGGATACGAATCAAACGGCTGACTTCTACCCCTTGCGATTCCCACAGGCGGCGAACCTCACGGTTACGCCCTTCGGTTAAAGTCACATCAAACCATTGGTTCAAGCCTGTGCCACCCACAACCTTAATTTGTTTAAAGTTTGCCGGTCCGTCTTCCAACTGAACGCCTTTGCGTAAGCGTTGTAACATCGCATCGTCAATGTTGCCGAACACACGCACCGAATATTCACGTTCGACTTCACGGCTTGGGTGCATTAAACGGTTGGCTAATTCGCCATCGGTAGTGAACAATAATAAGCCTGAGGTGTTAATATCTAACCGCCCGACCGCAATCCAACGAGCGCCACTTAAACGAGGCAAGCGGTCAAATACGGTGGCTCGTCCTTCCGGATCGGAACGGGTGCAAAGTTCCCCTTCCGGTTTGTAATACATTAATACACGGCAGATCTCTTTTTGTGCCGGCATTAAATTAACTAAATGTCCGTCAATGCGGATTTTAGTCGATGAGCTAACCTGCACACGATCACCAAGAGTAGCCATTTTACCGTCCACGCTCACTCGTCCAGCAGCGATAATCTCTTCTAATTCACGGCGAGAACCTTGCCCTGCTCGCGCTAAGATTTTTTGTAGCTTTTCACCTACTACTTTGGCTTTTTTCTCTTGAGATGCCACTTCACTAGCGGTCGTTTTTTCCACTTTTTTTGCAATTCTTTGCGTTAATGGCTTAGAAGTTGGACGTGGTGGTTTTTCTGACGTTTTACCAAATTTGCGTTCAGATTTTTGCTCTTCTTTTTTAAATGAGGGACGGCTTTCACCACGTTTGTCTGCACGGAAAGTCGCAGTTGATTTTTTTTGAAAAGTTGTCATAAGGTTCCTTTTGTCGCTTTCACAAGCGTCTGAATTTGATTTTCATTGTAGGGACAGGTCCTGTGTCTGTCCAAATAACGATATTAATACGGACTGGCACAGCCCCCCTACGCATAATTCTATATATTAATCATACAACATCAATTTAATTAAACGGTGTTGGATCGCCCGATCCTTCTCGAATAATAACCGGCACGTCATCGGTTAAGTCAACTACCGTTGTAGGCTGCTGCCCTAAATAACCACCGTGGATAATTAAATCCACCCGATTTTGCAAATGATCCCGAATTTCATCAGGGTCTGACTCGGTCATTTCCGTCTCCGGCAACATTAACGAGCAAGAAAGAATCGGCTCACCTAAGGCGGAAATTAACGCCAATGCGATCGCATTATCCGGCACACGAATCCCCACTGTTTTACGCTTTGTCATCAGCCTGCGAGGAAGTTCCTTAGTTGCCGGCAGAATAAAAGTATAAGGATTCGGGGTATTATTCTTAATTAAGCGATAGGCTTGATTATTGACCAACGCGTAGATAGAAAGCTCGGATAAATCACTACAAACTAAGGTAAAATTGTGATTTTCCGGCAATTTACGAATTGCTACAATTCTATCCATTGCGTGCTTATCGCCCATTGCACAACCGAGAGCATAGCCTGAATCGGTAGGGTAAACAATTACGCCACCGTTTCGAATAATCTCTACCGCTTGGTTAATTAAGCGTTGCTGTGGGTTGTCGGGGTGGATATAAAAAAATTGTGTCATAGTCTCAAGCCTTCGACTTTCTAAAAATTGGGCTAATTATACACCAAGTTCGCCCAAGCTCGCATAATTATCTGGAATAATTGCTTGACTTCTTTTTAATGTACTAGTTTAATAGTACGAAAAATTGAATAGGAATTTGCTATGCCTCAATTAACGATTACTCAAACAGAATTACCCTATTTTGCCGATACGACCCGTGTTTATTACGCATTATGCGGCGAACGCCCACATACGCTATTATTAGATTCAGCGGAAATTCAAAGTAAAAACAGTGTAAAAAGTTTGCTGTTTGCGAAATCGGCAGTGCATATTTTCTGTGAAGATCAAACCGTGACTTTCCACGCTTTAACCCCAAACGGAGAAGCGGTTTTACCTTTGATTGCAAACGCATTGAGCCTGTTAAACCCTGCTCCGACTTGCAAATTTTTAGACAAAAACGACCGCTTGCAAGCGATTTTCCCAACCATCAGCAACCAGTTAGATGAAGACAGCAAGCTCAAAACCACCACCGTGTTTGACGGGCTAAGAACGGTGAGCCAACTGTTTGCTGATTCCACATCGCCTATCTATTTGGGCGGATTATTTAGCTACGATTTGGTAACAAATTTTATTCCGATGGAAAATATCAGCCTGCAAGATGATGGCTTAAGTTGCCCAGATTACACTTTCTATTTAGCAGAGCAACTGGTTACAATCGACCACCAAACCGAAACTGCGGTGCTAAACACCTTCTGTTTTGAACCGAATGAACAAACCAATTTGAACCAACAAGCGGTCGAATTTACGCAAAAACTTGCAAATCTGTCACATATTGAACTGCCTCTAGCGAACCAAACCGCAACGAGTGAGGCAACCGCCAATATTGAAGATGAAGATTTCAAAGCGATTATCCGCAAACTCAAACACCATATTAATATCGGTGATGTGTTCCAAATTGTGCCCTCTCGCCGTTTCAGCTTGCCTTGCCCGAATACTCTTGCCAGCTATAAACAGCTCAAAATCAACAATCCAAGCCCGTATATGTTCTATATGCAGGGCGAAAATTTCACTCTGTTTGGGGCGTCGCCTGAAAGTGCGTTGAAATATTCGCAAGCCAACCGCCAGTTGGAAATTTACCCGATTGCCGGCTCTCGCCCACGCGGTTTTGATGAACAAGGTAATATCGATCCTGAATTAGATTCCCGTTTGGAATTAGAACTGCGTTTAGACCAAAAAGAGCTTGCCGAACATTTAATGTTAGTCGATCTTGCCCGCAATGATGTGGCTCGTGTGAGCGAATCCGGCACTCGCCGTGTGGTTGATTTAATGCAAATTGACCGCTATTCGCAAATTATGCACTTAGTTTCTCGTGTGATCGGCACACTTAGAAAAGATCTTGACGCTCTGCACGCTTATCAAGCTTGTATGAATATGGGAACGCTAACTGGTGCTCCGAAAATTAAGGCAATGCAACTGATCTACCAAGTCGAGCAACAAAAACGCCATAGCTACGGCGGTGCGGTGGGCTATTTAACCTCAGACGGCAATTTAGATACCTGTATCGTGATCCGTTCCGCCTTTGTTCAAAATGGCATTGCCTATGTGCAAGCTGGTTGTGGTGAGGTGCTGGATTCCGATCCACAATTAGAGGCAGATGAAACACGCCATAAAGCACGCGCGGTGTTAAAAGCGATTGGGCAGGTGAATGCAAAAGCATAAGGACAAACTATGGCAAATATTCTTTTTATTGATAATTTCGACTCTTTTACCTATAACTTGGTCGATCAATTTCGTGAATTAGGGCATCAGGTAACGATTTTCCGCAATGATTATCCGCTTGAGGATTTTTTAGCCAAAGCTGAAACCACCGAAAATTGTTTGGTTGCCCTTTCCCCCGGCCCGGGTAATCCGGCTGAGGCAGGCAATTTATTGGAAATTATTCGCCGTCTGAAAGACAAAGTACCGATGATTGGCATTTGTTTAGGACATCAAGCTCTAATTGAGGCCTTTGGCGGCAAAGTAGTGCATACCGGCACAGTATTGCACGGCAAAGTTTCTCGTATTGAACACGATAACCAAGCGATGTTTTCAGGCATTAACAATCCAATGCCTGTCGCTCGTTATCACTCATTAATGGGCGATGAATTACCGGCAGAATTTATCGTTAATGCGAAATTTGAACATATTGTGATGGCAATTCGCCACAAAACCTTACCGATTTGCGGTTTCCAGTTCCACCCGGAATCCATTTTAACCGTGCAAGGCACAAAATTACTTAAGCAGTCGGTGGAATGGTTATTAGGAGAAAAAAATGATTAGTGTATATGGATTAAAACAAACCTTAGCAGACCGCAGAGCCCTGATTGCAGACGTGATTTTTGACTGTATGCAAATGAGCCTTGGCGTACCAAAACAACGCCACGCTTTGCGTTTTGACTTATTGGATGCGGAAAATTTCTATCCCCCAATTAACCGTAGCCAAGATTTTATTGTGATTGAAATAAACCTGATGCAAGGGCGGAGCGAACAGCTCAAAAAACGCTTAATTAAAGGACTATTTAGTGCCTTACACACCAAAGTCGGCATTGTGCCGATGGACGTTGAAATCACCATTAAAGAACAGCCAGAGCATTGCTGGGGCTTTCGTGGAATGACCGGCAACGAGGCAACCGATTTGGAATATCAGGTACATCGCTAATTAAAAAGGAAGAGACTATGCAAGCACTTTTAGATAAATTATTCGCCAACCAAGCCTTAGCCCAAGCGGAATCTCACCGTTTTTTTAGTGAAGTTATTAAAGGCAATGTATCAAATGAACAACTTGCTGCTGCCTTAATCGCTCTAAAACTGCGTGGCGAAACCGTTGATGAAATTGCAGGTGCTGCAAAAGCCGCACTTGAAAATGCCAATCCGTTCTCAACGCCTGATTACCCTTTTGCGGATATTGTCGGCACAGGTGGCGATGGGCATAATACCATCAACATTTCTACCACAAGTGCGATTGTTGCCGCCACAATGGGCTATAAAATTGCCAAACACGGCAACCGTAGCGTATCAAGTAAAACCGGCTCAAGCGATGTATTAAGCCATTTAGGTATTAATGTTGACGTTTCACCTGAAACGGCACGCCTTGCTTTAGATGAAACCAACATCTGCTTTTTGTTTGCCCCAACCTACCACAGCGGATTCAAATATGCCGCTCCTGTTCGCCAAGCCTTAAAAACCCGCACGATTTTCAATATTTTAGGGCCGTTGGTAAACCCGGCTCACGCTAAACGCCAATTACTCGGTGTGTACTCCCCTGAGTTAGTGAAAGTCTATGCTGAAACCGTAAAAGCCTTAGGTTACGAACACACTATTGTGGTACACGGTGCAGGTTTAGATGAAGTTGCCGTTCACGGCGAAACGCAGGTTGCGGAAATTCAAAACGGACAGATCGACTATTACACCTTAACGCCGGAAGATTTCGGCATTGAACGCCATTCGTTAGAAGATCTCAAAGGCGGTGAACCTGCAGAAAATGCCGAAAAAGCAACCGCTATTTTACAAGGAAAAGGTAAACTGGCTCATATTGATGCGGTGGCAGCAAATGTCGCATTATTAATGAAAACCTTTGGAGAAGATGATTTAAAAGCCAATGTGCAAAAAGTAAAAGAAACGCTTGAGAGTGGAAAAGCGTTAGAAACTTTGCGAAAATTATCGACTTACTAATCATATCGTAGTGGCGGGTTTTAACCCGCCTTATTTTATATTTGTTTAAAGGCTATTAAGTGAAAAAAAGCATTTACGACACTCCGATTTTCTTTGAGCGTTACCAACAACTTCGACAAAATCCAATAAGTATGAATGAAGTGGTGGAAAAGCCAACAATGTTCTCTCTACTGCCAGACTTAACCGGCAAAAAAGTGCTGGATTTAGGTTGTGGCACAGGAGTTCATTTAGCCCATTATTTAACGCTCGGTGCAGAAAAAGTGGTGGGGTTGGATTTATCTGAATTAATGCTACAACAGGCAGAAAGCGATCTTTCTGCTCATTGGCAAAAAGGCAACGATTTTTCCCTTTACTGCCTGCCGATGGAGCGATTAAATGAGATCAGCGAGGGCGATTTCGATGTAGTAACCAGCTCTTTTGCGTTTCATTATATTGCTGATTTTTCCGAACTACTTGCAAAAATTTCGCAAAAAATGACTGCTTGTGGCACGCTGATTTTCTCGCAAGAACACCCGATTGTCACCTGTTACCGAGAAGGCTATCGTTGGGAGAAAAACCAAGAAAAACAACAAGTTGCTTACCGCTTGAACTATTATCGGGAAGAGGGCGAACGGGACAGAAGTTGGTTTCAACAACCCTTTAAAACCTACCACCGCACAATGGCAACCATTGTGAATAACCTTATTCAAGGCGGGTTTGAGATTGTGCAAATGGAAGAACCAATGCTGGCAGACCAACCTCGGTGGCACAATGAATTTAAAGATTTACAGCACCGTCCGCCGTTGCTGTTTATCAAGGCGATCAAGCAGAAATAAAGTGGTTATTTTACAACCAATTAAACACTATTTTGCAAAAACTATTTGCTCAATGTTGAGGAAACCACTATTATTTTAGCACCAGTACGGAGCGGTAGTTCAGCTGGTTAGAATACCTGCCTGTCACGCAGGGGGTCGCGGGTTCGAGTCCCGTCCGTTCCGCCAACAAATTTAAGCCTCTGAGAAATCAGAGGTTTTTTATATTCCCCTCTCCCGAATAAAATCCTGCGGATTTTATTTACCCTCGCCCCTTGTGGGAGAGGGTAAATTACAAATTCATCATTATATGTTTCTGTAACTGACCCAACCCATTTAACCTTGTGCTGGTTAAATTTTGTGAAATTTTTAGCTCATCAAACATCGTTTTTAAGTCAAAGCCTTTCAGCTCTTCTGCCGTTTTTTCAGTTAAAGCTACACTCACAATAAATAAAATCCCCTGCATTAAACGGGCATCGCTATATGCCACTACTTTTCGTGGCTCAGCTTGAAATTCAAACCATAAACGGCTTTCACAGCCCTCAATTTCCGCTATTTGTGCCAACTCTTGCTCACTTGGTTTTGGTAACAAGCGACTTAGCTGAATTAACAAGCGGTATCTTTCTTCCCACGATTTACAACGTTCAAATTTTTGGTAAATTTCTGTTAATGTCATAATTTCCTCATCATTTGCAAAAGATTTTAACAATCTGACCGCTTGTTGTTAATGATTTTCTGAAAATTTGCTAGAATAGCGAGATTTTGTATTACGACAGAGGAAAACAAAATGGCATTAGTCCCAATGGTGGTGGAACAGACCTCAAAAGGCGAACGTTCTTACGACATTTATTCACGTTTATTAAAAGAACGTATTATTTTTTTAAACGGTCAGGTGGAAGACAATATGGCAAACCTGATTGTGGCACAACTTCTGTTTTTAGAAGCCGAAGATCCGGAAAAAGACATCTATTTATACATTAACTCACCGGGTGGCGTGGTAACAGCAGGCTTGGCAATTTACGATACAATGAACTTCATCAAACCCGATGTAGCAACCCTTTGCACAGGGCAAGCGGCTTCAATGGGGGCATTTTTGCTTTCAGCCGGGGCAAAAGGTAAACGCTTTGCTCTGCCGCACGCTCGTATTATGATTCACCAACCTTTAGGTGGAGCGAGAGGTCAAGCAACCGATATTCAAATTCAAGCGGAAGAAATTTTACGCTTGAAAGCTACCCTTACCCACCGTATGGCAGAACACAGCGGTCAGAGCTATGAAAAAGTGTTAGCCGATACCGAGCGTGATAATTTTATGTCTGCGGAAGAAGCCGCTGAGTATGGCTTAATCGACAAAGTATTAACTTCTCGCAGTGAGGTGGCGTAATGGCATTTGAAAAAGAACCCCACTGTAGTTTTTGCGGTAAAAAACGTACCGAAGTCGATCAATTAGTCGAAGGCACAGAAGGCTATATTTGTAATGAATGTATCGAGGAATCCTACGCCTTATTACACGGTGAAGAAGAGCCGTTAATTGATGAAAACCAAGACGATGAAGGCAGTTTTTTCACCAATGTGCCGACACCTCACGAATTACACGCTCATTTAGATGATTATGTCATCGGTCAAGAACACGCGAAAAAAGTGCTTTCGGTGGCCGTTTATAACCACTACAAACGCTTAAGAAGTGCATTGTCAAACCATCAAACCACTAATGGCGTAGAGTTAGGTAAAAGTAATATTTTATTAATCGGGCCGACCGGTAGCGGTAAAACCTTGTTGGCAGAAACCCTTGCCCGCCGTTTAAACGTACCTTTTGCGGTAGCTGATGCTACTACCCTTACCCAAGCAGGCTATGTGGGAGAAGATGTCGAAAACGTGATTCAAAAATTATTAATGAAATGCGATTTTGAAGCCGAACAAGCGGAACGAGGCATTGTTTTTATTGATGAAATCGACAAAATCACCCGTAAATCGGAAAGTGCATCCATTACCCGTGATGTATCGGGCGAAGGTGTTCAACAAGCCTTATTAAAACTACTTGAAGGCACGGTGGCGAACATTAACCCACAAGGCGGTCGCAAACACCCGAAAGGCGAAACCATTCCGGTGGACACCTCCAAAATTCTCTTTATTTGCGGCGGTGCTTTTGCCGGTTTAGATAAAATCGTGGAAGCCCGTACCAACACTCAAGGTGGTATCGGTTTTGCAGCGGCATTGAAAAAAGATAAAGATCGCCAAGATTTAACCGAGCTATTCAAACAAGTTGAACCGGAAGATTTAGTCAAATTCGGCTTAATTCCTGAATTAATCGGGCGTTTACCGGTGGTGACTCCGCTGCAAGAATTGGACGAAGAAGCTCTGATTCAAATCTTAACCGAGCCGAAAAATGCGATCATCAAGCAATATCAAGCCTTATTCGAAATGGAAGGCGTTGAATTGCACTTCACCAAAGATGCATTAATTTCAATTGCCCAAAAAGCGATTAGCCGCAAAACCGGGGCTCGTGGGTTACGTTCTATTGTCGAGAACTTATTACTTGACACAATGTACGATCTCCCAACCCTCAATGCGAAAAAAGTCACCATCGGCAAAGGCTGTGTTGAAAACGGCGATAAGCCGAAGGTGGAGTAACAATGACAAGCGGTTTAATTTTTTAGGATTATTGCAAAATGGCTTATAAACCACCTTTTACAGTTACCACTAAAATGCTGAATCTGGTTGTAGAAATTTCTCATAAATTGGGAACGCTACAATTGGATTTTGAGCGTAATTTACATCTTAGAAAAAATAACCGCTTGAGATCAATTCAAGCCTCTTTAGCTATTGAGGCAAATTCATTAACGATTGAGCAAGTTACCGCAATCATTAAGGGCAAAAAGGTTCTCGGACACCCCAAAGATATTCGTGAAGTCAAAAATGCCTATGACGCTTACGATGAAATGATGCACTATAATCCTTACTCGATTAAAGATTTTCTCAAAGCACATAAGTTTCTTACTGCTGACTTAGTAAATGACGCAGGGGCTTTTCGTTCAAAAGATGTCGGCATTTATAATTTCAGTGGGCAACTTGTGCATATGGGGGCTCGTCCTCAATTCGTAGAGAATTTGATTAATGAGTTGTTCTCTTGGGCTAAACAAGATGATACACCTGCACTCATTAAAAGCTCGGTTATGCACTATGAAATAGAAATGATTCACCCCTTTAGTGATGGAAACGGCAGAATGGGTCGATTATGGCAAAATGTCCTTTTAGCACAATGGAACCCACTTTTCGCTTGGTTGCCGATTGAAACAATGGTTTACGAAAATCAACAACGTTATTATCAAATGCTTTCTCTCGCAGACAGCCAAAATGATTCTACCGGCTTTATTGAGTTTATGTTGGAGATGATTTTAGAGACATTATTAAAATTAAAATAACACCACTTAATTCCAAAGTGGTGTTACTCATAAAATTACTGTATGTATTTAGCACAATTTTGTAATATTTCACGAGGTAAATTAGACATAATCTCAATCCGTCTATCACGGGTTAAATATTGCGGCTTAGTGTTTGCCAAAGGGTAGTCTTTGACTTCATCTCGAGTCAGTTGTTTAGCAAACATTCTACCAGTGCACATAGCATAATCATACGGTGTATTTCTATCACTTCTTACTATTTCTTCTGCAAAATGTTTTGCGATAAATTCTCTTCGCTCTTTATCTGAAGCTGAGTACCACTCATCTAAATTAGAATAAGCAACATTACTTAATGTCATAAAAGCAAAAAATAAATATTTTTTCATAATCTATCCAAATAAATACATAAGTCCACGAACAATACCTAACGGGAAAATAATTATATCCATAAGAGATAACATATTCTCCCCAAATTGATAGTCTTTATATGCTGCATAAAGAGGCAAAATTACTGATGCAGCTGACGCTAAAATACCTAGCATTCCATATAATGGATTATATTGATTATTCATGAATGTTTCTTCTCCTGTGAGCTTAAGATAAAATTTACTCTATTCTAAATTGCTCAATAAACTGCTACAATCCACAAAATTTATCCTTTACCACATCAAGTTATATCCCAACTCCCACAATCTATAGGTGTTATATGAAAGTACACGAAAAAATCAAATTACTGCGAGAAAATAATCATTGGACACAAGATGAAATGGCTCAAAAATTAAGTATGACAACCAAAGGTTATGCAAAAATAGAACGTGGTGAAACTATCTCTAATTTACCGAAAATAGAACAAATCGCAGAAATATTTAATATGGATATTTGCGAATTATTATCCTATGGGGAAGAAGGAAAAATTTACATAAATAATACAGATAATAATCTCACTAATTCATTTATCTCATTAGGAAATGGAGTAGAAGAAATTCAACGTTTACAACTTATTATCTCCCACAAAGATGAATTATTAGCCCATAAAGAAGAAATTATCGAAAACCAAAAACGTGAATTAGCCTTATTACGAGATTTAGTTGAAACACTTAAAAATAAATAATATGAAAATCTGGCAAACAAAATCCCTTATCACTTGGCTGCTTTCGCCGCTTTCGTTGCTGTTTTGGCTGATTAGTCAAGCTCGCAAGCGGTTATATTCTCTGAATATTTTGCAATCGTACCGTTCGCCTTTGCCTGTGCTGGTAGTCGGTAATATCTCGGTTGGAGGCAACGGCAAAACGCCAGTGGTGGTTTGGCTGGTAGAGCAATTGCAACAGCGTGGCGTGAAAGTAGGTGTGATTTCCCGAGGCTATGGCGGTAAAGCGAAAACGTTTCCGCAATTAGTTACCCGAGAAAGTTCTGCTGAAATGGTGGGTGATGAACCGGTTCTGATTGTTCAGCGAACCAATGTGCCTTTGGCTATTTCTCCAAACCGCCAACAAAGCATTGAATTACTATTAAGTCAGTTTGAGCCGGACATCATCATCACCGATGATGGCTTGCAACACTATGCCCTACAGCGAGATATGGAATGGGTGGTGGTTGATGGCGTAAGGCGTTTCGGTAACGGTTTTGTGCTGCCGGCGGGCGGATTGCGTGAATTACCGAGCCGTTTAAACTCCGTGCAAGCGGTTATTTGCAACGGCGGCACACCGCAAGCTAACGAGCATTTAATGACGCTTGAACCGTCTGATGCAATTAATTTAGTCACCAATCAACGCAAGCCATTAAGCGAATTTACCCAACCCTGTGTGGCGATTGCCGGTATCGGTCACCCACCACGCTTTTTTACGATGTTAGAAAAATTAGGCATTCCGCTTGCCAAAACTCAAGGCTTTGCCGATCATCAAGCCTTTGATAAGGCTCAGCTGGCTCAATTTGCTGATAGCCAAACGCCGTTATTAATGACCGAGAAAGATGCGGTAAAATGCCACGATTTTGCACAGCCAAATTGGTGGTATGTACCGGTTTCTGCAACATTTTCAGAAAAATCGACCGCTTGTTTGTTAGCCCCGATTCTACAAAAACTAGGAAAAGAAGATGAACGAAACACTACTCAATAACCTCGTCTGCCCTGTCTCTAATGAAAAATTAGAATGGGACAAAGAGAACAACCGATTAATTAACCCTAAGCTCAATATTGCTTACCCGATTAAAAACGGCATTCCGGAATTACTGCCGGAAGCCGGAGTGGCATTATAAACTGAATAAATATTAGCAAGCCTGATTAAATCGGGTAAAATAGCAACAATAACCTTGGTTCGTATTAATTTTATAGAGGAACATAAAATGGCAATTTTAGTTACAGGTGGTGCAGGCTACATCGGTTCACATACATTAGTTGAATTATTAAACGAAAATCGTGAAATCGTGGTGTTAGATAATCTTTCTAATTCCTCTGAAGTATCACTTGAGCGTGTGAAGCAGATCACCGGCAAGAGCGTAAAATTCTATCAAGGCGATATTTTAGATCGTGATATTTTACGCAAAATTTTTGCGGAAAATCAGATTGAATCGGTAATTCACTTTGCCGGTTTAAAAGCTGTAGGCGAAAGCGTCAGAGAACCGCTACGTTACTATCAAAACAATGTAACCGGCTCGATTGTATTGGTAGAAGAGATGCTAAAAGCCAATGTGAATACCATTGTGTTTAGTTCATCGGCGACCGTTTATGGTGATCCGCAGATTATCCCGATTGTGGAATCTTGCCCTGTCGGTGGCACAACCAACCCTTACGGTACGTCCAAATATATGGTTGAACGCATTCTTGAAGATACCGTTAAAGCCTTCCCACAATTAAGTGCGGTAGTATTGCGTTACTTCAACCCGGTAGGGGCTCACGAAAGCGGTTTAATCGGTGAAGATCCAAACGGTATCCCAAATAACTTAATGCCGTTTATCAGCCAAGTGGCTGTGGGCAAATTACCTCAATTATCGGTGTTTGGTGGCGATTATAATACTCACGATGGCACAGGTGTGCGTGATTATATCCACGTGGTAGATTTAGCACTTGGTCACTTAAAAGCCTTAGACAAGCACCAAAATGATGCCGGTTTCCACATTTACAATTTAGGCACAGGAACAGGTTATTCGGTGCTAGATATGGTAAAAGCCTTTGAAGCCGCAAATGGCATTACTATTCCATACAAAGTGGTAGATCGCCGCCCGGGCGATATTGCCGTTTGCTACTCCGCTCCACAAAAAGCGTTAGAGCAACTGGGTTGGAAAACCGAGCGTGGGCTAGAACAAATGATGAAAGACACTTGGAATTGGCAAAAAAATAACCCGAATGGTTATAAAGGCTAAAGCGTAAAGGGAGATAACATCTCCCTTTATCATTTAAATCTTCTTTTTAGGTAACGCTAATGAAAAAATCTATTCTGTTAATCTTAAGCTTGTTCTCCGCTTCTTTGTTTGCTGATGTTCAGCTTTCTCCACTCCCACTTCCCCAAATTGGCAAAGTAAGCCAATTTGACCTTTCAGAACAAGGCGAATTAGTGGTAATTAACCAACAAAAACAATTATGGAGAGTCACACAACAAGCTCAAAAACTGGCAGATGGAGTTTCCACCGAGATTGAACCTAAAGCTCAATACCAACGAATTGCGTTAGCGGATCAAAACGGGCATTTTATGCTGTGGACGGCTGATAAAATCTATACCTCCAACATTCCCCTTGCCCCGAAAGCTACAATGACCGCCCTTAATTTTGCCACCATTGCCGTGACCAAACAAAACGGACAATTTAAGTTAGCCAGAATTGAAACGCAAGGAAACCAAGCCACTATTACTGCCACCGCAGAAACCGAGGTGTTGCCTGATGCTCACCCTCTGCAAATTGATTTTGATGCCGAAACACCTAACCAAGGGCATATTGCTGTACTTGCAAAGCCTGATGATTTTACATATCAACACGGTGTATTAGGCGATGATGTAGAGGCAGGCGAAATTCAATTTCTAGAACGCCATACCCTAAACCCCTTAGCAGAAAAACTCACCCAACAAGGGCGAGTATTTGAAGCCAACCGCTGGGCGACTTTCACAGAAAATGGAAAAACCAAGATCGTTTCTGTTATCTCTGGCGATGGCAATGGGGCCAGCACTGTTGTGATTGGCGTTAAAGACGGAAAATTATCAATAGAAGCCGAAAGTGAGCCGCTGTCGACTAACCGTTGGCAATCGCCGTTTATCTTTAACCGCAAGCTCTATGCAATCCAAATGCCACATCTAAAAGGCAATTTGGTTGAATACAGCCTGAAAGGAAACCAATTAGCTGAACGTTTTATTACCTCCGGCTTAAGCAATCACCGCTATGGTGATCACGAAACCAATTTAGTGGCGACAACAGAGACTTTCGCACTGATACCCCAAATGGGCTATCAACAAGTTGTTGTGTTGGATAAAACAGGCAAGATCACTGAATTGCCAACCGCCCTGCCAGCTGGAATTAAACAAACCAAAGCCGATTCCAACAAAGCCTATTTATTATTAAAAAATGGCGAGATTTGGGTGGCTGAAGAGAAGTAAAACTATAAGGAGGTATAGCTCATTTAGCTATACAGCCTTAATGTTCGATTATGCAGTCGTTAAATCAGGTCTTACGCCTAAAGTATGGCACATTGCATAAGTGAGTTCACTACGATTTAAGGTATAGAAGTGGAAATCATTCACCCCTTCACGAGAAAGCACTTTCACCATATCCATTGCAATACTTGCTGCAACTAAGTTTCTGGTGGTTTGATCATCATCTAACCCTTCGTACATTTTACCCATCCAAGTCGGGATCTTAACATTAGTCACTGCTGCCATTTTTTGCAACTGCTTGAAATTTGTCACCGGCAGAATACCCGGCACAATTTCACAATCAATCCCAATAGAAACACAGCGATCACGAAAACGTAAATAACTCTCTACATCAAAAAAGAATTGCGTAATAACGTGGTTTGCACCCGCATCGATTTTACGTTTCAAGTTAAGTAAATCTGCCTGTGCTGATTTTGCTTCAGGGTGAACTTCAGGGTAGGCAGCCACGGAAATATCGAAATCTGCTACTGATTTTAATAAAGCGACTAAATCTGAGGCGTAAAATAGTGCTTTATCATAACCTTTCGGTATATCGCCACGCAAAGCAACAATTCGGCGAATACCACTATCCCAATAATCTTTGGCAATTACCTTTAATTCTTCCGGTGTTGCATCAATGCCTGTTAAGTGCGGAGCTGAAATGATCCCTGTTTTTTCTTGGATTGATTTCACAATACTGTGTGTACGATCTCGCTCACCAGAATTTGCTCCATAAGTTACCGAAACAAATTTCGGTTTTAAAGGACTTAGGCGATCAATAGAATCCCACAGCATTCGCCATTTCTGTTGCACTAGCAAGTACAGCTTTTGCACAAAATGAGATGACTCAGCTTGATTCCGTAACAGTCTATTCCGCCTATGCAACCCCAATCAACCAAGACAAAACCGCTTCCAGCGTGACGGTTCTTACCGAAAAAGATTTTGCCGCACGCAATGCGACTTATGTGAGTGATGTGTTAAAGACTGTGCCGGGCGTGGCGATTGGGCAACAAGGTGGGCGTGGTACTCTTACTAGCTTATTTTTACGAGGGGCAGAATCTCGCCATACTGCGGTTGTGATTGACGGTGTAAAAGTCAATCCGATTAATATTGGAAATTTCGATTTTGGTGGCTTACCGATTAGCAATATCGAACGTATCGAAGTGTTGCGTGGCGAGCAATCCGCCCTTTGGGGAAGCAGTGCTATGGGTGGTGTAGTTTATATCACCACTAAAAGCGGTTTATACAAAGAGAAACCATTCAATGCGGAGGTCGATCTTGGTTTAGGCTCAAATAATACCCGTGATGCCAGCGCAACACTTTCCGGATTTCACAACGGTTTCTACTATGCCTTACACGGTGATAGCCATCGTACCAAAGGCATTTCCGCACTGAGTAAAAACCATTTCAGCTATACCACAGAAACAGGCTCAGAAGTGAAAACCGGTGGTGCAAGCGAACGAGATGGCTTTCATCGTGATAACGGCTCTTTACGTTTAGGTTATGACCTCGGTAACAAAGGGGTAGAAGTTCTTGCCGCTCAATCTTCCCAAACCGTTCATATTGATGGCTATAATTCAGACGTTAGCGGTGAATATTCCCGTACTCGCAATCAAACTTTTAAATTAGGCGGTTATTGGGGAAATGAACAAGAGCTGCTGAAACACCAAGCAAATATCAGCCAATTCAATAGTAAAGCAACACATTTCGGTTCAAATGCTCGCTACAGCAACGAAAAACAACTTAATGCGAATTATCAATTAGATGTAAACTTTGACCGTGAAGGAGAAGTGACACAAGCGGTCAGTTTACTGACAGATTATGCAAAAACACGCTATACCTCTGATAAATATTTGCGTGAAAAAACCTTATCCGAAAAAAGTGCGGCACTAGAATATCGCTTATTTACCGAACAAGATCACAGTTTTTCTATTAGTGGCCGTTACACCGATAATTCACAGTTTAAAAATTCTATCACTGGGCGTATTTCAGGAGCTTACCGTTTATCGCCAAATTTGTGTAGCGACCGTCTGTTGCTGGAACTTGCCGAACCACAGCAAATTCGGGCGATGTCGCCCTATTCCCAAAAGCCGTTGATGATGTTGGATAAACTGAACACGGACAAGCCCACCGTTGAGCCTGAACTCACCGCCCTGTTGCCCTATGCCGACAGCACCATTTTACTGAATGAAACCTTCTATCCGCAACTCACCGCACGGCTGAAACAGCTTGGCTTTAAGTTAGTCGCATTAAACGACAGTCCGCAAACACCCGAACAGCTTTTCACACTGATTTTACAACTGGGCGAGCTAACCCAAAATCAAGCCAAAGCGGAAAAGCTGGTGGAACGGCTACGTTTGCAAAAAATTCCGCTAAAACAACCGCTTGCTGAAACTTTAATTCTAAGCGAAACGGGTATGATCGAACCGCATTTTCCGCAATATCAAACGTTGTTGCATCTTCTCGGTCTATCGCCATTAAAAAGCGACCTCACGCCACAGAATTTCTCGCTGGAAAAACTGCTGTTAGCGCAACCCAAACAGTTATTGTTCCTCACCGATAACCAAAGCTATAACAACCAAGCCGAACTGCTCAAACACCCAGCATTACAAAAAATATGGCAAAAAATGAGCCAAAATCCACCGCTTGTCCTACCGATGAAATACACCTACTGTTTCGACCACGGGGTTTGGCAGGGGATACAATTAATGCACAAACTTACGCCTTAACGACCGACAACTCCAAATTTAATGCGCTAATAATTTTGCGGATAGTCTCAAAACGGGGCTTACTGCTGGAAAGGCTTTGATACAAACTTTCACGCCCGATCCCTGCTTTTTTCGCTAACTCATTCATTCCTTTCGCTCGTGCCACGGTATTCAATGCCTGAATAAACTCCTCGTCCGTGCCGTCTTTCAATGTTTCCGCCAAATAAAGGGCGATTAGCTCGTCATTGGTGAGGTATTCGGCGGCATCAAATTCGGTGATACCATATTTTTCACGAGTGGCTTGTGGAATCGGGTCATCGTATAATTCGTTCATTCTTTTTCTCCTGTTCTGCCATATGCTGTTTAATTTCTGCCCATAGCATTTTATGCTTTATCAATATCAGCTTGGCGTGCCTTTATATCCTCCATTTAGTAGTATATAAATAATGCTACCTTTTTGTGCATAGTAAAGGCGATAACCTTTGCTGACGTTTAATCTCATTTCGGAAATTCCTTCTGCGATATATTTGGTATCGCCAAAATTTCCGCTTTCGGCACGTTCAATACGTCTTGCAATGGTCACCACAGCAAGTGGATCTTTTAAATTTTCAAGCCATTGGTCGAAAATTTCAGTGCGTTCAATATGGTACATTCTACCCCCAATCTGTAATGTTTTAAATACAAAACTTAGGCTGATTGAAGGAATATAGCAAAGCCTGTCGTAGGTTACATTCGGCAAACGCTATTTTTTCGATGGCGATCGCAAAAATAGCGTTTTCAGCTTGACTTTGGCGCTATGGTATAATCTGCACGTTTGATGAGAGAAAGAAGAATGAAGAAATTAAACATTGTGCTTGGAAGCTTGTTGTTGCTGATTGTTAGCAGCGCAGCCTTTTACCAACTGGGCGATTTTGCCTTGCTAAAAAATGCCGAAGGCGTGCTAAGCGATCTGCGCTGGCTGGTGCTGGGCGAAATTCGACTGCCCCGTATCGGCTTGGCGGTGCTGACGGGCGCCAGCCTTGCGCTTGCCGGTAATGCGATGCAGGGCGTGTTTCAAAATCCGCTTGCCAGCCCCGGTTTGCTTGGGAGCAGTTCGGGGGCAACGGCGGTGAGCGTGTTTCTGCTCTACTATTTTTCAGCCCCGATGGGCTGGCTACTGTTTGGCGGTGTAGCAGGTGCGTTGGGGGCGTTTTTGCTGGTGTGGCTGATTAGCTTTCGCCACGGCACTACAATGATGATTTTAAGTGGCGTGGCGGTAAACGTGTTGCTCGGGGCAGCGGTGACTTTACTACTTTCCAATGCCGAAAGCCCGTGGGCGTTGGCGGAACTCTACCGCTGGTTACAAGGCTCATTAGTCTGGGCAACCGCAGAGGCAGTATGTTGGGCGTTCCCCTTGATCTTGCTCGGCATTGTCTGCCTCTATCGGGAACGGCGTTATCTCGACCTGCTAACCTTCGGCGAAGAGACCGCTGCAACAATGGGCATCAACCTGCAACGCAGTTTTTTTACCGTTAGCATTGGCGTGGCGCTGTTGGTCGGAGCAACTATTCCACAAACCGGCACTATCGGTTTTATCGGCTTAATTGCTCCGCATCTTGCCCGTATTTGGCTGAAAAAACCACCGTCTCAGCTTTACCTCACCTCCGCTTTAATCGGGGCGTTGTTACTGCTGATTGCAGATCTAGCGGTGCAATATGTGCCGTTTTTTGCCCGCATTTACATCGGCACGCTCACGGCGATTTTGGGCGCACCGTTTTTGATTTGGATTTTATTCACCCAGCAACGGAGATTGGCACAATGATCAAGATTGAAAACCTCACCCTTGCTCACGGTATTCAACACCTCTCTTGCTATCTGCCAAAAGGCAAATTGATCGGCATTATGGGGGCAAACGGGGCGGGGAAATCCTCGTTGCTCAAAGCGATTGCCGGCATTCTACGCCCGACAAGCGGTGAAATTTGGCTGGAAAATTGCAAACTGCACGCCCTTTCCGCCGTTGAACGGAGCCGACAATTTGCCTACCTTGCCCAACAGCTCAACGTGGCGTGGCAACTTTCGGTATATGATGTGATAGCACTCGGCTTGCCCGCACCGCTTTCGCCCGAACAAGAGCGTCAAAAGGTGCGTTCGGTTGCCGAACAGTTGGCGATTTCTCACCTGCTGGATAACACTTACCAATGCCTTTCCGGCGGTGAACAGACCCGAGTGCAACTCGCCCGTTGTTTGATGAAACAAGCCCCGATCTTGCTTGCCGATGAACCGATTGCCGCCCTCGACCCCTACTACCAAATCGACATTATGCAGCAGCTCAAAGCCCTCACCCCAACCCAGACCTGCGTGGTGGTGATTCATCATCTGCCCCTTGCCTACCGTTTTTGCGATGAAATCATTCTGCTTAAAAACGGTAATTTACTCGCCAACGGCAACACACAAGCGGTCTTAACTGCCGAAAATATTGCAACGGCTTTTGGGGTGAAAGCTGAAATGGATTGGGAGAAAAGGGAAATGTGGGGGATTGAAAAATTGGAAATGAACTTCCAATTTTAGGGAAATTTGCTTGGCAGAAGATTTTTTCAGTTTCATTAAGATTAAATCCCATTCCGACACAACATTTACCTCAACAGATTGTTTAACCGATTTTGAGTAGGGGTAGAGAGAAAAGTTGGTTGAGGTGAATGGATAGAGGAGAACAAGCGGTCAGTTTTGCGGGGAAATTTGCAAAGTTTTGGGAGAATTGACCGCTTGTAGCTTTATTGACAATAACTAATCACAAAATCCTTTTAAACAATCCCACAAAATCAAATAGCAATATTTAACAACTTCGTGGTTTTCAGGTGTTGGACTTAAGCTACCATGTACCAAATGGCAACGAACTTGATAAATTATTTCTAATAACCCGGAAAATATTTTTTGGATATCCTCTACTAAAACCAAATTGCCTAAATCGTGAGCATTTGCATATTGTGTTTTTAATTTTCCTGCACGCGTTTTTGCGTTGTGAATAACTAGATTCTGATATGCTACAGAATTTGTCTTGTTAGGAAAATCAATAAGCACATTTTCCAAGTTAAATTTAGAATATTCACTTGGAATATTGCTACCTGAATATTTTAACTCTGCCTGAACTAATGCAAAATGAAGTTGCTCAATATTATTCCATAAATTAGTTTTTTCTTTTATTTTTCCAGAGGTGAATATTCTTTCAAACTCTTTATAAAGTTTGTTTTGATTACTGGTATCCGATTTTATTCTATCAATATGTGTTCTATCCTTACCTAAGGAATAATGGAAGTTATACCAGCTATTACAACTGAGCCATAACATTAAAAAAGAGAGTGGTAATCTATCCTTGCTTTATTAAACCACTCTTTTTTCAAATCTTGATTATGATTAGGCATTATTACCTCATATTTTCTATTTCTTGTTCTACAAGTATTTTAGCTTTTTCCAGTAAAACTTCACTTTCTACTCTCAATGCAAAACTTTGTTGTACTTTGTCGCTAATGGTTTGCTGGATATTTTTAGGTAATACCGGAATCACTACATCTAAAATTTCAGACGGTTTCCAATGTTGGATAATAGAGCCTCCCGCATCTCTTTCCGCTTGTAATTGTACAGCAGGAGAATTCAATGCTAACGCCAAATAATCGGGTAAAACTTCGTCAGTTTTAAGCTCTAGATGCACAATTGCCCCTGATGTAATCACATTCAAATCTTGCGGAACACGGTAAGCAATGCCGACTGTGCCGTCTTTAGTCAGTAATATACTGTCTTTTTTAGGTCTTACAACATTGCCAAAATCTTTCGGATGTAAGTATTTATCTGTTTGGCTGATGCCGAATTTAGATAAATCCGATACACGCACAAAGGGTATTCCCTCTGTTTGATAAGCTTCCGAGCCCGGTTCTACCGATTTTTGTAAATTAACAATCTCACCTAATTTCATCGTTTTGAAATTGGCTAATTGTGCAAATAAGCTTGCAAATTTAGGTTGGTAATATTCTGCATCTAAACGACCGCTTGTACCGAATGATTGACCGAATGAACATACCGAAATATTTTCAGGCTGTTTGACAAGTAAATGTTCTAATAAAGTCCATTCTGCTAAACGTGCAAAATAAGAAGATCTCGCCAATAAACCATAAGGCTTAGCAGGATCTACCCCCCCCCCGCACTTCTAACTCATTGATATTAAATGAATTATTTTCAATTTCAAACTCTACATTATTTTTAGCTTGAGCGAGTAAATTTTGTGCTTGCTGCCTTAAATCGTTGCTTTGGCGGATATATTCAGCAATTTTTTCTTGGATTTCTCCACTTATTTTAGGAATTGGTAAATTCAAAATATCGTTATCTTTAATTACAGGATAACTCGTACCTACATTAAATTGTAGTAACCAATCTTTATATAGTTCTGACCGTAATAGCACCTTTAAAACTTCATTATTAAAAACAGAGTTTTCCTTTCTGCGTAATACTGTAAACGCACCACTAACAACTAAATCTTGATCATTTTCACCGATAATTGTTACTGCACCACGATAAGGGCGAACGGTTGAAATTAAAATATCACCTGTTTGGGCTTGAGTTTTAGCATTAGCAGGTAATTCTTGTGTCTCTATCCAATTCGTTTGATATGAACCATCACCAATATTAACATCACCAATTTCAATATATTGATACATCGGTTTTGTCCAATCAGGTTTTTGGGTGATATGTAAATATTCATCACGAATAAAAACATAATCTTGCGATTGAATTAAATTCCAGTATTGCTCATATTTAGTTTGATAATACTCTGCATCTAATCGTCCTGTTTGTAAGAAACTCTCTTTTAAGGATTTAACATTTACAGGATTGCTATCAGCTTGAAAAGCTCTCAAACCGAGATTTTCTAATAATAAAGTTTCAGCTTCTTGGTAACTTTGTGTTGATTTTTGTACAAAATCATTACTTTGCTTAATGATTTTATCTACCTGCTTTTGTGTTTCTAGATCAATTAAGGGGACTTTAATCGCACCAAGCTCCTCATTATTCAGATTGTATTGTCCTGTTGGACGTGCATTCCGGTTAATTTGGATTTTTCCATAAGAACTTTGTAAAAAAGCAAATAAATACGTTGGTAATAATTCTTTATTATATTTTGATTTTAATCTTACAAAAGACATTGCTTGTGTAATATTTGCTTTTGGAAAAGTGCTACTAACATAAGCTACCCGACCAACAACCTCCAAAGTTGCACCAACGATATTTACTAAAACATCCCCTTCTTTCAGTTGTGATGAAATCATTTTCTCATTGATATCTTCGCTAATAAAATAATCTACCGAAGAGTACTTATTTAATAGATTATTCCTAATATCATTGGTTTTTAATAAGACAACCCCCTCTTTTAAGTTATCATCTCGATCTGTTGGTGTTGTACCACTTTTAATCAGAGAAACCTCATTCAGCGATAATGGAAAATTAAAACTCGGATGGTTTAAGTATTTTTTCAAAAAGAAAGTACTATCCATTCGTTCCGAATAACTTGCAGAACGAACCTTACTCAAATAAACCTCGCTCACCTCTAGCCCATCTAACAATGCCTGATATTTAGCAGGGTCAAATGGGCTTAATCCTTTCCCACAAAAGAGAGCTTTTCTTTTTTAGCAAATTCAATAAAGGCTTCTGCAATGCCGTCTTGGGTACTATTATCGTGATTAAATAGATCGTGCTCCACAATTAGGTGTTGATGGTTGTCTAATTTGAGTGTGCCATCAGCGTTTTTAACATAGATTTTATCGCCTGAATTATCTTTGCTGGATTTCTGCATTGTGGCAAAGAAAATCGGGTAATCCTCTACTTTCGGGCAAAGTTCATCGTGCCATTTTTGCACAAATAGTACGGAAGTTTTTGTGCCGGTATGTGGTTTAAACACATTTCCGTGTAAGCCCACAACAGCTAAAATGCGGCAACGCTCTGCAATAAAATCACGAATATATTTATCGCTGGAATTGTTAAAACGCCCTTGTGGTAGCACAATCGCCATTCGTCCACCGTCTTTTAAGAAATCTAAATTGCGTTCAATAAATAAAATATCTCGTCCGACTTTGGATTGCTGTTTTCCTTTGCTATTTTTGCCTAATTCATAGCGAGCTAATATACGAGTTTCTTTAATATCACCGGCAAAAGGCGGATTTGCCATTAGCACATCAAATTGGAAATCTCGATTTTCATTTTTAGTTTTACGTAATTTTCTTAATTTTTTCCAGCCTTCTCCATATACATCATTCCATTCTTCTTCCTTAGTAAAATCTTCCCAACGTTCATAATCTAAGGTATTTAAATGTAGTACGTTGGTTTGCCCATCTCCTGCGATTAAGTTTAGGGTACGAGCAACACGTACTGCCTTTTCATCGAAATCAATCGCAAAGACTTTTTCTTTCACATAATCTGTTTGTTCAGGCAATTTTTCTTCAGCAGTAAATAAGTGTGAGCGTTCTAATCCTCTCGCTTTAAGTTGTTTTTCCCAAACGTGAAAAATAGAATGAACTGGAAAACCACAGCTTCCTGCTGCGGTATCAATGACTGTTTCTTCAGGTTTTGGATCGAGCATTTTTACGCACATATCAATGACGTAACGAGGCGTAAAGTATTGTCCTTTCTCTCCTTTACTGGATTTATTAATTAAGTACTCAAATGCTTCATCCACTACATCAAGGTTAGAATTAAACAGCTTTACTTCTTCCAATGAAGATACACAAATCGCCAAATGCGAAGGGGAAAGGTTGATTTTGGCACTTTCAGCAAATACGCCTTCCCATTTATTTTTTGCACGATCAAATAGAGATTGAATTTTTGCCTTTAATTCACTTTCGGTATCACCATAGTTACGAAACTCTAAATAACGACTTTTATTGCGTGTACTTTCCATTTCATCATAGAGTTTAGTAAAAATAAGTTGAAATAACTCTTCAAAAACATCAACTCCAGCATTCGCCAGTACCTCATCTTCCATTTCAATAACAAGATCTTTCAATGATTTACGTTGTTTGGCAATTTTGTCATTATCTATCAGATCTTGAATAGTCCAACGTTCTTGTAATAAATCAGAAAGTTTTTGTTGAGCATTCGGAATATCGGGAATATCTTTAAAATAATTAGGATCACGGCGATTATAGTAAGAAATACTTTCGCCATTTGTCCATACACCAATAGGTGCTCCAGTCGCATTACAATAAGATTTTAATTGTTCTTTACCATCTTTTAATTTCGGCTTTTTCAGCTCCACCATAATATAGACAGCGTTAGGATTATCTCTATCAAAGATGACAATATCCGCTCGTTTCTTCTCACGCCCGAATACAACAGAATATTCTAATTCCATTCGTTCAAATGGATAATCATATTCATAATGCAAATTCATTAAATAGAGTTGGCGTACTGCTTCTTCAGGTGTGAGCTTAATATCCTTTTTACGAACAAGACATTGAATATGAGGAATATCTCCATTTTTCCCTGATTTGAGGAAAATAGATTCCTCTAATTTTTTTATATACGCAGGAGAAAATTGAGTTAATTGATAATTACTGTCTTTTAAAAGTTGTACTAAGTGATAATTTAGTTTTTCAATCATTGTTTTGTTCTCGATGATAACTTCTTTGCATAAAAGAGAGATAAATTTTGCATATTTTATCTCAAAACCAACCGCTTGTAACAGGCGGGTTAAAACCCGCCACTACATTAAATGTTTTCAGCCTGCGACTTGACATCTTGTTTCATCGCCACACTTAACCATTTCTTCGCCGTGAGTTCGTCCCAGCCTTTGCGTTTGGCGTAATCCAACACCTGATCTTCATCAATCTTGCCGAGAGTGAAGTAGTTGCTGGCAGGGTGGGTGAAGTACCAGCCGCAGACACTTGCTGCCGGCCACATGGCATAGCTTTCGGTGAGTTTCATGCCGATGCGTTGTTCCACCTCTAACAAGTCCCAAATTATCTGTTTCTCGGTGTGTTCCGGGCAGCTTGGGTAGCCGGGCGCAGGGCGGATGCCGATGTATTCTTCACGGATTAAGCGTCCGTTGTCTTCGTCTTCCACGGTGTAGCCCCAGACTTTGGTGCGTAGCTCAAAGTGTAGGTATTCCGCCATTGCTTCTGCCAAGCGGTCGCCAACGGCTTGGAGCAAAATGGCGTTGTAGTCATCGCCTGCCGCTTTGTAGCTTTCAACTAAATAGTGTTCTTCAATGCCGGCACAAACGGCGAACATTCCGAACCAGTCTTGTTGTCCGCTTTCTCGGTCGGCGATAAAATCGCTTAAACAGAGGTTGTACGGGCTTTTGCTGTTTTTGCCTCGTTCGGATTGTTGGCGGAGGTGGTAGGATTTGCCGATACAAGCGGTGCGATCTTCGTTTAAAATTGCAATATCATCGCCCTCACGCACGGCAGGGAAAATGCCCATAATCCCACTTGGGTTGAGCTTGCCGTTTTGCTCAAATTCGTCCAGCACCCGTTGGGCATCGTTATAGACACGGCGTGCCTCTTCGCCGCCTTCCGGATAATCAAAGGCATCAGGATAACCGCCCATTAAGCCCCAGAGCATAAAGAACGGCGACCAGTCGATAAATTTGCGTAGGGTGGCAATCGGTACATTTTTGTACTCGATAATGCCGGTCTGTTTTGGCGTTGGCGGCACATAGTCTGCCCATTCGCCACTAAATCCGTCAAAACGATTGGCTCGAGCCTCCTCAATAGATAAACCGTTGCGAAGTGGTTTGCGAACGGCAAATTTACGCTGAATTTCTTCGTATTCGGCTTTGGTTTTTTCCCAAAATTCGGCTTTTGCCTCAGGGTTCATCAAGGTCGCACAGACGGTTACGCAACGTGAAGCGTTGGCGGTATAGACTACGGGGTAGTTATATTTCGGATAAAGTTTGATCGCCGTATGCTCTTTTGAGGTCGTTGCGCCGCCAATCAGCACCGGAATATCGAGCTTCAAGCGGTTCATTTCACCTAAAAAATACTCCATTTCGTCCAGCGATGGGGTAATTAGTCCGCTTAACCCAATGAGATCGGCTTTCTCCCGAATAGCAGTTTCGATAATTACATCGGCAGGCACCATCACACCTAAGTCTATCACTTCAAAGTTATTGCACTGCAACACCACGCTAACGATGTTTTTGCCGATGTCGTGTACATCACCTTTCACGGTGGCGATCACCATTTTGCCGTTGCTCGATCCTTTCTGCTTGGTGGCGTTGATGTACGGCTCTAAATAGGCAACGGACTGTTTCATTACCCGAGCCGATTTCACCACTTGCGGCAGGAACATTTTGCCGTCTCCGAACAGGTCGCCCACCACGTCCATACCCGCCATGAGCGGCCCTTCAATCACTTCCAGCGGAGAGGCAAATTGCTGGCGAGCCTCTTCGGTATCTTCAATAATGTAGGTCGTTATGCCTTTTACGAGGGCGTGTTTTAAACGCTCTGCCACAGGTAAATTTCGCCACTCGGCGGCACTTTCATCGGCACTTTCTACTTTTACGCCCCGATATTTTTCGGAAATTTCCAACAGGCGGTCGGTAGCGTCATGACGGTGGTTCAGCACCGCATCTTCAATCGCCTCTCGCAGTTCAGGGTCGAGGTCGTCATAAATCGCCAACTGCCCTGCGTTCACGATCCCCATATCCATTCCGGCTTTGATCGCATAGTAGAGGAACACGGCGTGAATAGCCTCACGCACCACATTGTTGCCTCGGAAAGAGAAAGAGACATTCGACACCCCGCCGGAAATTTTGGCGTGTGGCAAGTCTCGTTTAATCCGCTCACAGGCTTGGATAAAATCCACGCCGTAGTTATTGTGTTCTTCAATACCGGTGGCAATCGCAAAAATGTTCGGGTCGAAAATAATGTCTTCCGGTGGGAAGCCGAGCTGATCAACCAAAATCCGATAAGCTCGGGTACAAATTTCTACCTTGCGTTCTTCGGTATCCGCTTGCCCGACTTCGTCAAATGCCATCACCACCACCGCAGCCCCATAGCGGCGGCAGAGTTTGGCTTGGTGAATAAATTTCTCTTCGCCCTCTTTGAGTGAAATGGAGTTCACTATCGGCTTGCCCTGCACCGTTTGCAAGCCCGCCTCGATCACCTCCCATTTCGAGGAGTCAATCATAATCGGCACTTTTGCCGCCTCAGGTTCGGTAGCAAGAATGTTGAGGAAACGGGTCATACATTTTTTGGAATCGAGCAACGCCTCGTCCATATTCACGTCAATCACCTGCGCCCCGTTTTCCACTTGGCTGATGGCAATTTCAATCGCTTCCGCAAATTTTTCTTCTTTAATCAGCTTCTTAAATTTTGCCGAACCGGTGACGTTATTGCGTTCGCCCACATTCACAAACAGCGAATTATCGTCAATCGTCAGCGGTTCTAAGCCCGACAAACGCATAGCGGTTGGAATTTCAGGTAATTTACGAGGCGCAACGCCTTTGGTTGCTTCGGCAAAGGCTTGGATATGCTCCGGCGTGGTGCCACAACAGCCGCCGACAATATTCAGCCAGCCGAGTTCTGCCCACTCTTTGATGTAAGTCGCCATCTCTTCCGCCCCTAAATCGTACCCGCCAAAAGCGTTTGGCAAGCCGGCATTCGGGTGAACCGAAACAAAAGTCTCACTGATTTTCGACATCATCTCTACATAAGGGCGGAGTTCCTTCGGCCCGAGCGCACAGTTCAAGCCGAACGTCAGCGGTTTGGCGTGGCGGAGCGAGTTATAAAACGCCTCCGTGGTCTGCCCTGACAACGTTCGCCCTGAGGCATCGGTAATGGTGCCGGAGATCATTATCGGCAATTTCACGCCCAGTTCATCAAACACTGTTTCAATTGCAAACACCGCCGCTTTGGCATTCAGGGTATCGAAAATGGTTTCGATCATAATCAGATCCGCCCCACCTTCAATCAAACCACGGGTTGCCTCGGCATAGGCTTCCACCAGTTGCATAAAGGTAATGTTACGGAAACCGGGGTCATTAACATCAGGGGAAATCGAACAAGTACGGTTAGTCGGCCCAAGAATACCGGCAACAAAACGAGGTTTTTCAGGGGTGGAGAATTTATCGGCGGCAAGACGGGCAAGTTTTGCCCCCACAAGATTCAGCCCATAAGCAATACTTTCAAGTTCATAATCTGCTTGAGCAATGGTCGTCGCACTAAAGGTATTAGTTTCGATAATATCCGCACCGGCGGCTAAATATTTCTCGTGAATAGCAGAAATCAGGAGTGGCTGGGTGAGTGTGAGTAGGTCGTTATTGCCTTTAAGATCGATGGTACTGTTTTTAAAACGTTCACCTCGGAAATCAGATTCGGTTAGTTTATATTTTTGGATCATCGTTCCCATCGCACCGTCTAAGATAAGAATGCGTTCGGTAAGGGCATTTTGAAGTAATTCGGTTCTATGCTGCGTGTTCATACTCTGCTTCCAGTTTTTTAGTTTGATTAAAAGGAATAATAGAAATATGTCGCAAGGCTGTCAAACCTTATCTGTGACGAAATGGAAAGGGTTAGAGTCGCCTTTAAAATTATGCTATATTGGCTCAGTTCTTCCCCTTTTTATTTTGCAAAATGTAGGAGAAATATGACCGCTTGTCACGAACCCAAACGCTCTATCTGGCAACAGATTTTTACTAAAAATATGTTGCTTTGTGTTTACACCGGCTTTTGTTCCGGTTTACCGTTGTTTGTGTTAATTCAGCTAATGCCGGCTTGGCTAACCAGTGCCAATTTAGATATTAAAACTATTGCCGCCTTCACCCTGACCTCTTTGCCCTACACGTGGAAATTCCTGTGGGCTGCATTGTTAGATCGCTACTTTCCACCTTTTTTAGGCAGACGCAAAAGCTGGATTTTCATTTCACAAATCGGGCTATTGGTGATTTTAGCCAGCTTTGGCTTGTTCAACCCAGTGCAAGATATTTCAATTATTGTTACTCTTTCTGTGCTATTAGCTTTTCTTTCCGCCACGCAAGACATTGTGGTGGATGCCTTTCGGCGTGAAATTTTATCGGATAACGAACTCGGGTTAGGTAACTCTATCCACGTTAATGCTTATCGTATTGCAGGGCTGATTCCGGGTGGGCTTTCATTATTTTTAGCCGACCACTATGCGTGGGATACCGTATTTCTGATTACCGCTGCTTTTTTAGTGCCTTGCTTATTCGTTACGCTAATAATCGCTGCCGAGCCGAATCATAAGCCAATCGACCGTTCTAAGCCGTTTTATATGGCGTTTGTCGATCCGTTCAAAGAGTTTTTCACCCGTAAAGGCGTGGCAGGAGCGATTGGGCTGATTCTATTTATTTTCCTATATAAATTAGGCGATTCCCTTGCAACTACGCTACAAACCAAATTTATTTTGGATATGGGTTTTACTAAATCGCACATTGCCGGCATTGTGAAAATAACTTCACTTTGGTGCAGCATTGGCGGCGGTATTATTGGTGGCGTGGCAATGTTGAAATTGGGCGTTAACCGAGCCTTATGGCTGTTCGGATTTGTACAATTAATTACTATTTTAGGCTTCGCTTACCTTGCCAGTTTTGAGCATTTCCCTACCGAAAGCATTGGAGCTGCCGAGCTTTGGAAATTAGGCTTAGTGATGGCAAGTGAATATCTGGGCGTGGGTTTAGGCACAGCGGCTTTCGTTGCCTTTATGGCTCGTGAAACTAATCCCGCTTACACTGCAATGCAGCTCGCCATTTTCACCAGCCTTGCTGCCCTACCAAGCAAAATGTTAGGGGCATACACAGGGAATTTAGTGGAAATGATGGGCTATTACCAATTCTTCTGGCTCTGTTTCTTTATTGGTATTCCGGGAATGCTAATGTTGTTTAAGGTTGCTCCTTGGGGACAAGCTGAATAGCTATTCATAAAAATAAGATTTTTTATTAAATATCCGACCACTTATAACCGATTGAATTACCTAGTAATTTAGTCGGTTATTTTTTATTTATCCTAAAATTTACCCTCACCTAAAACTAAATGATATTGACTTTCATTTATAATAAAAATATATTTAGCACCGTTTTCATAATAGATTTTCATCTACTCATTTTCATTTTGATTGATTTGGTGGGGTAATCCCACCTTTTTTATGCTCTTAAAACACAACACTATGATTCAAATAAATTCCATTAGCTACTCTGTTGAACAAAACCGTAAACTGCTAAGCAATATTTCCCTCAATTTAAGCAAGGGGCGTTTATATGGCGTAATAGGCCATAACGGCTCGGGTAAATCAACGTTAATGCGTTTACTAAGCGGAGATATAACGCCTACCAGCGGTTCAATTTTAGTCGATGGATTACCACTTCATCAGCTTTCTACCAAAGAAGCGGCAAAACATATTGCCTATTTACCACAACGTTTACCTGAAGCGGCGGATTTCTTAGTGCAGGAACTGGTTGCTTTAGGGCGATTTCCATATCAAAAATGGCTACAAAAACCAACAGAATTTGATGTTCAAATTGTTGAGCAAGCAATGGAAAGCACCTCCGTTACTCAGTTTGCTAAACAGCCTGTAAATAGTCTATCAGGCGGAGAAAAACAACGAGTTTGGCTTGCTATGTGCTTAGCCCAACAAACACCCTATTTACTGCTAGATGAGCCATTGGCTGCCCTTGATATTGTTTATCAAGTTGAAGTAATGCAGCTTATTCGCAAGCTAGTGAATGAACAAGGTCTAACTGTCATTATCATTATTCACGATATTAATCTTGCCTCCCAATTTTGTGATGAAATTATTGCGTTAAAGCAAGGCGAACTCTGTATTCAAGGTTCTGTTGATGAAATTATGCAAGAACAGAAATTACTTGAGATCTTCGGGCTAAAACTGCACTTGTTTAACCACCCTGCAGGCTTACATAAAGTGGCGGTATTATGATGTTTAGGCAATACAAGCGGTTCAGTTTTCTCTTTATTTTGCAAATTTCTACCGCATTTGCTCAACCTAATATTTTTACACCAGATTGGTCTATTGCCTCTGCCCTTACTGAAATGGGAAATCCGCCCATTGCGATGGGGGATAAGCGAATTTATCCGCTATGGTCGCACCGCCCTATTCAGCCTAATAGCGTGTTAGATATTGGAGCGCGTTATCAGCCTAATCGCGAATTATTAGCACAGCTTCCTGTTGAATTGGTGCTATCAAACTTTTTCTACGCTCACTTGGCTTCTGTTTACCCGAAAGAAATTCCACAAATAGACGTGCTATTTGATGGTGGCAATACTGAACCTCAGCAACATTGGCATACTTACCAAAAAGCCACTCGTATGATTGGAACAGAGATTAAAAACCCTAATGCGGCAGAAGCATATTTAACGAAAACTGAACAAACGTTGGCTCAATGGGGGAAAGAAATCCTTAACAGTAATCCAGATATTGATTACTACTCTGTTGTTCAATTTGGCTCTCCGAGAGAGTTACGCATATATGCGTCTAATTCAATGTTCCGTGTAGCCTTTGATTTGATGGGCTTAAAACAAGCTGATTTAGGTGTGGGAGATCGCTGGGGAAATAAACTTATTCCTGTGAGTGATTTAGCTAAATTACCCGAACGCACCTGTTTAATTGTCATCTCACCTTTTTCTAAAATGACGCAAGCAGATTTAGAAAATAGCTACATTTGGCAACGTTTAGGATTTGGTAAAAACCGTTGTATGAAAGTATTACCGCCTGTTTGGCTCTTTGGTGGGGCTGATTCCATCTCGCACTTTGCTGAGTTTTTACACAATGCAATGACACAAGGAGAAAAAGAGTAATGAAATCATCATTCTTATTGATTGGCTGTATTCTTTTATCCTTAGTAACAGCTGTTATCCGTTTAAATATGGTCTGGGAGTGGGAATGGCAGTTACTACTCATAAATGTTGATTTATTGCCAATTAATCAAGCTGCGGTAAAAGCAGCTCTTTTACCTGAAATGACAACGTCATTTTTAGCAGGCGGTTTATTGGCTATAGCCAGCAGTGGCTTACAACATATTGTCAGAAATAATTTAGCGTCAGATAGCACACTTGCCGTCAGTAGCGGGGCTCAACTTGCATTGATGATTGCGGTTATCTTTTTCCCAGCCGCCGAGCTTTTTTCTAGTTTCTGGATTGCGTTACTTGGCTCTTTAGCTGCTATCGTACTGGTTTTATTTATTGCTAAAGCCTCTAAGCTCAATCCCCTTACCCTTATTTTAGGGGGATTGATTGTTAATATTTTGTTTGGAGCTATTGCCTCTTTACTGACCCTTTTCTACTTTGATTTTTTATTTGGCGTGATGGTTTGGGGAAGTGGCTCACTTTTACAAGATGGTTGGGCAACTTCTATTATCTTAGCGATAACGGTAGTAGTTGCATTTTTTATCTTTGTCTTACTCTCTCGTCCACTCACAATTTTAAGTTTAGATGATGAACAAGCTCGCCGCTTAGGCGCGCCTGTTAATTTACTACGCTACTTAGTTATTTTTGTTTGTGCCGCCATTACAGCATTGGTTGTAAGCAAAATAGGTGTGATTGGCTTTATTGGATTTGCAGGTGCAAGTTTGGCTCATTTTGCTAAAATACGACATTTATTACTTCGCCTCTTGATTGCTTTTCTAGCGGGCGGATTTTTACTCTTTTTTACCAATAATCTCATCGGCATTGTTAGCAGAATTTACGACACTCTACTACCTGTTGGTGCATTTACCGCAACACTAGGCGCACCATTATTAATTTTCTTGGTATTACGCCAACGTAAAGCACAATTTGAAGCAAGCAATACAGCATACTTCCCCGTTAAACGCCTCAATTCGTGGAAACTGCCAATATTGTTGTTATGCGCTGGAGTTATCCTATTTTGTCTATTACAAATCATTGCTCCAACAATGAATGGCTGGGCTATTAGCATTGATGAAAACCTGATGAGTTCCTACCGCTTGCCTCGTAGTCTAAGTGCGATAGCAACAGGGGCAATGCTTGCGGTAAGTGGTAGCCTATTACAAATCTTAACGAGAAACCCAATGGCAAGCCCTGAAGTATTAGGTGTGAGTTCAGGGGCAACTATTGCTGCAATACTGTCATTCTTACTTTTCCCAACATTATCTAGCATTGGCTTCTTGTTATTTGGTGTATTAGGGAGTTTGGCCGTTCTCGCTCTTATTATGTGGCTTTCCCGTAAATTACAACCATCAGCGTTAATGATTGCAGGTGTTGCTATTGGGGCTTTAGTCAGTGGCTTAATGGCTATTATTCAACTAAGCGGCAGCCCTCGTTTAACGGCAGTTATTAGTTGGCTGTCTGGCTCAACCTATTACGCTAATCCGAATACAGTTTGGATTTTATTATCTGTTGCAATCCTACTTATCAGTGCCACTTTACTGTTTATCAAACCTTTACGCTTGATCTCACTTGGCGAAACCGTTTCTCTCCACTTAGGGTTAGAGGTTAAAAAGGTGCAGATGATTGTATTACTTTTAATCGCCCTAATGAGTGCCGCCTCTACGCTTGCTGTAGGGCCAATGAGCTTCATTGGGCTAATGACCCCTCATTTAGCTAAAAATTTAGGTGCAATTACACCGGAGAAACAGATCCCTATATCGGCATTATTAGGGGCAATGCTAATGCTCATTGCCGATTGGCTCGGGCGTTATCTAATTTTCCCTTATGAGATTGGGGCAGGCATTATTGCCTCTATTCTCGGGGGTATCTATTTCTTACTGTTACTCAAACAACATAAATAATTTTTTATTCATTACTTAGGAGAAATTATGAACACGCTATCTAAAGCGATAAAACTTGCCTTATACGGTTCTAGTATAGGGTCTATCTCAACAGCTTATGCTGAAACAGTTACTCATCTTAATACCGTTGAAGTAAGTGCCGAAACGCCAAATGCCTCATCGGAAGAAACTGGACGTTATGCACAGAAAAAAGCCAAAGGCTCTAATGGAATGGCATTGAGTGCGAAAGACACGCCACAAAGCGTAACGGCTGTAACGCATCAACAAATCAGAGATCAAAATCTTAATACGATTGCCAAAGCACTTGAAGCAACTCACGGTGTTTCTGTTTCTTTAGTTGACAGAGGACGCTATTCTTTCAGTGCTCGTGGTTTTGGGATTGATAAAGTCAAGGTAGATGGTATGGATCTCAAAGTAAATAACCAATGGACAACGGGCGAAAATACAGGCAACAGCGTGTTATACGACCGAGTAGAAGTTGTGCGTGGTGCTACAGGCTTAACTACTGGGGCGGGCGATCCCTCTGCAAGTGTTAATCTTGTTCGTAAACGAGCCAATAGCACTTCCCGTTATACTATTTTAGAAGCTGGAATCGGGCGTTATGCTGATTTCAATACAATGATTGACCATAGCCAAGCATTGAATAATTCAGGATCAGTAAGAGGCCGCTTTATTGCAGAGCATAAAAACGGTAATACGTTCATTAAAAATGAAAAAGAACGTTACACCACGCTTTATGGCAATATTGAAGCAGACTTAACTGACACTACCAAACTTGGGTTAGGTGTAAGTTATCAAAAAGAAAAACGTGATGCAGCACTTTGGGGTGGTTTACCCGCATTCTATAGCGATGGTGGTGAAACTAACTGGAGCAGAAGCAAAAATGCCAGCCCAGAATGGGCTTACTGGGATAATGAATCCGTAAACTATTTTGCCGATATTACACAAAAACTAGGCGAAAAATGGGAACTTGCATTAAAAGGCAATTACCGTGTAGGCAAACATAATTCAGAACTTTTCTATTTCAGCGGCTCATCACTTAATCGACAAGATGGATTAGGTTGGTCGCCTTGGCCGGGTAAATTTAAAAATGATAATACACAATCTAATGTGCAGCTTGATCTTACCGGTTCATTCTCTGCTTGGGGATTAGAACACGATGCGGCAATCGGTATTCAATACAATCGAGCACATCGTAATTCCTACGCTGCCGATAACAGCACCTTTGACGGAGCTTTCGACTTTAATAATTGGAATGGCATTTATGCTAGACCAAACTGGGGAAGTATGTCTGAAAAATACTACCAAAACTTAAAAGAGTTCGGGGTGTATGTTTCTACCCGTTTACGTCTTACAGATAGACTTTCTATGCTTCTAGGTTCTCGTATTTCATCGTACCGCACAGAAGGCACTTTCTATGGTTCAACACAAAACTTCCACGCTAACGATGTTGGGACACCTTATGCAGGATTAACCTTTGATATTAATCCACAAAATACCGTTTATGTAAGTTATACCGATATTTTCAAACCACAAAGTCAAGTGGACATCAATAACAAACTACTCTCTCCTGTTACGGGCGAAACCTACGAAGCAGGTTGGAAAGGGAGTTATTTCAATGACAACTTGCAAACTCAAATTAGCGTATTTGAAACAAGACAAGATAATCTAGCTCAATCTGCCGGTATTAACCCTAATACATTATTAGCCTACTACACAGCCTCTAAAGGTGCGAAAGTTCGAGGCTTTGAAGTAGAAGCATCTGGAAATGTAACTGAAAAATTAAAACTCAATGCAGGATATACTCAGTGGAAAGGCGATGATGCTTCAGGCAACCCAATTAACACAACTCAACCACGCAAACAATTTAAATTCTTTGCAACTTACGATATGAACCGTTTAGTGCAAGGTTTAACGGTAGGAGCAGGTGTAAACTGGCAAAGCAGAATTTATACCAAACACGCTACTTATGGCGAATATGGTCAAAAAGCTTACACTTTAGTGAATTTGATGGCTCGTTATCAATTTAATGACAACTTCTCAGCACAGCTTAACATTGATAACTTATTCGATAAAAAATATCGTAACGCCCTCAGCTTTAGCCAATATAGCTACGGTGAGCCATTCTATACACGCTTAAATTTACGCTATGAATTCTAATTCCGTATAACAAGCGGTCAAAAAATTAAAAAAATTTGCAATTTTAGGCAGTAATCGGTAAGGTTACTGCCTAAGTTATTTATTCATTTTTCTAGTTATTGAGGTTTACAATGAAAGTTATTTTATTAGGTGCACCGGGTGCGGGCAAAGGTACGCAAGCTCAGTTTATTGTGAACAAATTCGGTATTCCGCAAATTTCAACCGGCGATATGTTCCGTGCGGCGATTAAAGAAGGCACTGAGCTTGGTAAACAAGCAAAAGCATTGATGGACGAAGGTAAATTAGTGCCGGATGAATTAACGGTTGCCTTAGTAAAAGACCGTATCGCTCAACCTGATTGTGCGAACGGTTTCTTATTAGACGGTTTCCCACGCACCATTCCGCAAGCTGATGCGTTAAAAGAGGCTGGCGTAAAAATTGATTTAGTACTTGAGTTTGATGTAGCCGATGAAGTGATTGTTGAGCGTATGAGCGGTCGTCGTGTTCACCAACCATCAGGGCGTACTTACCACGTGGTGTACAATCAACCGAAAGTGGAAGGTAAAGATGATGTGACTGGTGAGGATTTAATTATCCGCCAAGACGACAAACCTGAAACCGTGTTAGAGCGTTTAGCGATTTACCACAAACAAACCAAGCCGTTAATCACCTACTACACCGCAGAAGCAGAAGCCGGCAATACTCGTTATGAGCGTTTAGACGGTACAAAACCGGTAGAAGAAGTAAGCGCTGAGTTAGCGAAAATTTTATCTTAAACGGATTATTAAAATGAACAAGCGGTAATATTTTTCGAGAATATTACCGCTTGTTATTTGGCTTAAACACAATATTTGGTGAGCATTAAGTGTAGAAGATCAGACTTGATCTGACAATTCACTCTAAAAAGTGAGAGTTTCCCGTTTAGAATATGAGTGTCAAAAATCAATCTAAACAAAAAGG
>NZ_SMAC01000003.1 GCF_004342115.1 Mannheimia haemolytica
ACGCTTTACAAAGCCCCGCAAATTAACGCAGTAGAAGTCTCGACTGGTTATGACGGCAAGCTCTATATCTCCAGTGATATTAGTTCTGGCGACGGTAAGCTAACCTATGATATTAAAATCAACAAAGATGGTAATTTGTATCAGTTCAAGAAAGGATTAGCCGACCCAAATATTGAGTTGAGCGATTTACCGAATGGCGATTACAGCGTGATTATTTACGGCAAAAACGCCAAAGGGCAAATCGTCACCGAAAAAACACAAACCTTTACTATTGATCGACCTCCAGCTCCGACCGGTGTAGTAGTAACAGGTGGATTAGGGCAAATTACCCTCGAATGGGATTGGGTAAATGAAGTCACACAAACCGAAATTTTTGCGGCCGAAACCGATAATTTCGCCCTTGCAAAAAAAATCGCAAAAGTGACCGCTAGAACCTACGCTCACACACTAAAAGGTAACAAGGTTGTACGCTATTATTGGCTACGCCATACCAGAGGCATTAATGTCGGACCGTTTTATCAACAACAGGGGGTAAGAGGACAAACAGCGGTTGATTTGGATGCTCGATTAACCGAATTAAACACTCAGTTATCACGCAATATTGTTAATGAGGTTTTTGATGTTGCTGCACCGGCAAGAGGTTTAGAATTAGTGAAAACAGTCGCTAATTTGACCGACAAAGGTACTAAACTGGCGTCATCTCAAGTTTACAATCAGGCTGACGGCAAGCTCTATACTTGGAACGGTACAGCATACTCAGCTACAGTGGCTGCGGAAGATGTTACCGGCAAATTATCAAAATCTAAAATTGATACGTCCCTTATTTCGCAATTAACAGGTGCAGATAACACCGCAAATTTGGCAAGAAGATTAGCGGAAACAGCTCAAAGCAACATTAACCAAGAGATTACTAACCGACAAGATGCCGTTACTGCCGAAGCAAATAACCGTACTAAAGCCATTCAAGCCGAAAGTGCGAATTTAACGAAAAAAATTCAAGCTGAAGCAACCGCTCGTGGGGCTGCTGTTACACAGTTACAAAATGTTGATGCTCAACAAGCACAACTGATTTCTGCTGTCACAGCAAAAGCTAATAATGCTCTATCAGGCTTGGAAGAGGAAAAAACAGCACGAGCAAACGGCGATAAAGCTGAAGCTCAAGCACGTGAAGCATTAACAGCAAGAATGGGAGCAGCTGAAAGCAATATCGTAACTATTCAACGTACGGTAGCAAATAATGCCCAAAGCATTAGTGAAGTCAGTCAGAATTTAAATGCTAAGATTGATAATATCAATATCGGAGGTCGGAATTTATTAAGAGACAGCGAGTTCAATGCGTACAATAAATGGGGTAGCCCACAAATTGAATTTGCTGAAAATGCAAATCGCCGAACTATCAAAGTAACCTCAACAGGTACTAACGGTCCTGTTGGTATTTGTTCATCTAATCGCCATTCCACATCTTATTTCCAACAAGGAGAAACTTATACACTCTCATTATTTGCTCGAGGAAGTAAGGCACTAGACTATCTCTATCTAATGCGTCAAGATGGGAATAACGTTAGATTACCAGTGATTAACGTTGCCTCTGAAACAGAGTTCAATTATTACAAACTGACGTTCAAAGCACCGTTTACCACACAACAAGGCTATTTCTTAGTTGGTTTTTTCCAATCTACTCCAAATCAATTTGTTGAGTTTCATAGTTTAAAGCTAGAAAAAGGAAACGTAGCGACAGATTGGACACCAGCACCGGAAGATGTGGACAGTGCGGTTAGTGCTGTTTCGGCTGATTTAACGAGTTATAAACAAACTCAAGCGGCTACCGATTCAGCACAAGCACAGCAACTTAATCAGTTATCTGTGAACTTGACCAAAGCAGAGACTAATTTCAACGCCAAAATCACGGAAGAAAAAAAAGCTCGTGTTGATGCAGATAAAGCGAATGCAGAGAGGCTCACAGACATAACAAGCCGTGTTGCAAATGCGGAATCAAATATTACCAATTTCCAATCAACCAAAGCGAATAAAAGTGAGGTGGCAAGTATTGCCCAGCAGAACTTACAGAGCATTTGGCGCACCGATGCGCAAAGTGCGGTGGATGCCTTGAAAATCGGTGGTGCAAATCTACTGGTTGATAGTGAGTATTTGACGACAGCCCGTTGGGGCGGTAGCTCACGAGTGGCAAGCTCGCAATATGGTGATCGTCGCTTGACTCAAGTGTTTGTGACCCAAGCAGGCACAGGGCATTTTGGTGTGACTCAAGGCACACAAAAAGCCACTACGCGTATTCGTCAGGGTGAAACCTATACCTTGTCACTAAATGCGCAGGGGACGGCAGGTTTTACCCGCACAGGGTTAAACTATGTGTACCTTATCCGCGAAGATGGTGGCAATTTTAGATTGCCAACTTTGCCGCTTACTGCATCATTGTCCCAACGCCCTAAAGTGACATTTACTGCGCCGTGGACGAGCAATCAAGTTCGGTTACTGATTGGCGCAAATGGCATATTTGAGGCGACAGACTGGTTCGCATTTCACAGCGTTAAGCTCGAAATGGGTAATGTTGCCACAGGCTGGACACCAACCGCCAAGGATATTGACGACAAAGTATCAGCGGTTCAGTCCAACCTCACCGCTTATCAGGCGGCACAAGCTAAAGCAGATCAAGCCAAAGCTACGCAGATTTCGGGGCTCACAACCCGAATGGGGGCAGCGGAAAGTAACCTCACTCGCACCGAACGGGCAGTGACGGAACTTAATCAGACAACGGTGACGACACTGCGTGATCTAACCGCGCGCACCAAAACAACGGAAGGTTCGCTCTCTCGTTTGGAAACCGCCAAAGCAAATAAAACTGAGGTGGCAAGTATTGCTCAAAGCTCCTTACAGTCAATTTGGAAAGCTGATGCAAAATCTGCCGTTGATTCACTTTCTATCGGTGCAAGGAACTTACTGATAGACAGTACTTACAACCAACACATCAACTACAATACAAAAATGTCATCAATCACACGCACAGTCTATCGCGGCAATATGTTGATACGACTCGGAATGCTTGGTGGCGCAGGTGTGGCCGGTATTGTACAAGCACCAGCCGCTCAAGTAAGTAATATCAGACAGGGTCAAGAGTACACACTTAGCCTGAATGTACAGGGTACAGCCGGCATACAAAAAACGGGGCTCAACTATGTATTCTTGATGCGTGCTGATGGGGCTAATCAACGGTTAGCAACAATACCTGTTATAGCCAGCCTATTAAACAGACCTAAAATAACCTTTACTGCCGAATGGACAAGTGAGCGAGCCTATCTGCTTGTTGGTGTAAATGGTACTTATGAGACCACAGATTGGTTAGCGTTTCACAGCGTCAAACTTGAAAAAGGCAACGTAGCCACAGACTGGACGCCAGCACCTGAAGATGTGGACAGTGCGGTTAGTGCAGTTTCGGCTAAAATTGATACTATTCAGGAGACTTTAGCGAATGCCGACTCTGCATTAAGCTCTCGTATTGATACCGTTACTGCTTCTGTTGGCTCAAACTTGGCAAAAATTACTCAAGTGAGTAATGCTGTAGCCGGTGTAGATGGTAAATTATCGTCTACTCATACCATCAAAACCGAAACCATTGCCGGTGGACGTAAAGCGATTGCCGGTATCGCACTTGGTGCCGCGGCAGACAATCGCAATGCAGAATCCTCTGTCATTGTAATGGCAGACAAATTTGAGGTAGTAAAAAATGCTCAAGACGGCCAACCGGTACGATTGTTTGGTGTGGCTCAAAATAAAGTTGCGATTAATGGGGATTTAATTGCAACAGGTACAATTAAAGGTAGCCACATTGATGCAGACTCAGTAAGAGCCGGAATATTGACGGCGGGAGCTATCCGTACGGAACACTTGGCAGCAGGGCAAATATCGGCGGATAAGTTAGCGATTGGGCTAGGCGGGAATTTGCTGGTTAATCCTATTTTTGCAACACCCGATTTGTCAATAGCTCCGTTTGGCTGGAACTACTGGCGAGGAGAAGTTGGTGATCGGCTAAATATTGACACCCGTAATATTTTCAATAGGAATAAACAAGATAATTACGGACTAAAAAATGGAGGACTACCAAATGAGTTAGTATTTTCGATGCGGTATAGCACTACAAAGGAAACCTCTGATACTGGGCGAATTGGGTGGTTATCTCAGGATATTAATGTTGTGCCTAATAAAAAATATATTGCCTCCGTATGGTTAGCTTGTCATCGTGGGCAAGCTAAATTAGTCATTGAGAATATCGAAAAACCTGGTGGTGCTTACTTAGGTCGGATAGGCAACAGCGAGGTAATTACTGGCTATAGTGCTCATCAAGGCGAATTTAAAAATATGAAACGGGTTAAGGTTGTATTTACTGCACCTACTTCAGGCTGTATTCGTTTCGCATTACGATTAGATAATATTCAAGGTAAAGCTAATCCATTTTTATTTGCTCGTAGACCAATGCTTGAGGAGGCTAGTGATAATGTTACAGATATCACTCAGCCTAGCCCTTGGCAAAATGCCGGTGTAACCGCTATCCACGGTGGCTCAATAGTTACTAATACCGTTACTGCTCAACAAATTGCAGCAAATACCATTACCGCCAACGAAATCGCAGCCGGCACGATTGCAGCTCGAAATATGGCAGCAAACTCGATTAATGCAAGTCATATTGTGGGGAGTTCGATCACTGCGGATAAGCTAAATGTAAACAATTTAGCGGCAATATCGGCAAATCTTGGTAAGGTAACTGCTGGTACAATTACAGGTACGACAATTAGTGGTGGGACAATTTCAGGTACAACAATTACAGGGGGAATAATTAAAGGAGCAAGAATTGAGGGATTAACAGGTAAATTTACTGGAGAACTTGAAATCAACCAATTGATCGGAGGTAATATCTATGAGGCTAAAACTTGGACATCAAAAGCAACAGGGAAAAGTAAAACATATTCAGAAACGAAAAACAGTTTTGCATTAAGTGATACATATTATGAGTATGTATGTCAATTTGTACTACCTGCTACAAAAGCGACGAGAACATTGTATGTTGTCCACACTCCGACAGGAGAGAGTAAAAGCAAAACTTTTTATGGTAGTGGTAGTAATCGGACACCGACAACAATTACATTACCGTCTGTAATTGATATTAGCAATACTATTTCACCTAATGTATCTAACCCATTTAATGATTCTGGGGCAATACTCATTGCTAATACTCAATATGTAGTAACGTGTCGTGCGTGGTGTGCAGGGCGTGGGAGAAGTGCTAAAGTGAATTTTCGAGCAATTATATCATCTACAAATGGTTCATCTTATCAATTATAGGAGGCAAATATGAAAAAAATTATACTACTTACAACAATTATGGTTTCAGCTTGTACAACTCAATATAAGCAAGACTATACAACAAAACCAACCTTTTGTTATCAACTAGCCCCTCAAGAGCAATTACCGGGGAAAAACTGTATTGGCTCAGGAGGGCATTCAGGTTAACAAAGTAATTAAATCCTAATTACACGCTCATCGCCTGTAGGCAATTCAACGGCAAGTTTTAACTTACCGCCCATTGCTTCAATATAGCGTTTGAGCGTGGATAATCTTGGATCGTTATCTTTCTGTTCAAGTTTAGCAATAGCAGGCTGTGAAATACCGAGAGCTGTAGCTAATTGTTGTTGAGAGAGATTTAGCTCTTCTCTTAGTTTTGAAAGTTGTATCTCTCTAATCATTTCTTGAGCCATATCTTCCACTTTTTGGCGGCGTTCAGGAGAGAGTTCATTGAGCATTTGATCTAACGTTTTCATTTTCTTTCTCTAAATTATTTAAATAGGAGGTAAATTCCGCATCAGCAAGAGCGATCATTTTTTCATAGAATCTTTTGTCTTTACCTTTCTCGCCAGCACAAAGTACTATCGCTTGGCGTAAAGGGTCAAAAGCATAAAATGCTCGAATTGGCTTACCTTTGTTTTGAATGCGTAACTCTTTCATATTAGGGAATTTAGACTGATAAACTGTATCAGCATAAGGTCTGCCTAGACTATAACCGAATTTCCGCAGATAGATTAAACAAGCCAAGACACGTTCTTGAGTACTTTCATCTTGTTGACCGAACCATTCATCAAAGCAGTCAGTCGTGATAATAGACCATTCTATAGGGTCTGCCATTTTTGAACCTTTTATAACTTACTATTTATAAATGAAGTATAAATAAAAGGTTATATTATGTAAAGCAATTTACTCTTCCTACTAAGCCGTTTGTATGACTACAAGCGGTCTTTTTTTATCAACAATCCACAAAAGGAAAAATTATGACAACTTTTAACAAAATCTTAAACCCAATGTACTCAACTATCGCAAGTTACTCAACTCAAGATGACGGCTCACTCAATGCTAAGTATGTTGTTGGCACAGGTGATGATACCGATGGCGAGGTAACAAACTTTGTAATCATCACAAGTGAGTACAAATATATTGATGCTCAATCAGCCAAAGCGATTACTGATGCACCGCTAACAAAAGAGGATATTGGCAAAACGCCAACGCAGATTATGTTAGGGCGTATCTATAAGTACTTAAAAGAGACGGGGCAGATTGTGGTGTAATAGTTCTTATAGATTAGAACCGCTTAGGGAAACCAAGCGGTTTTTTTGTACTAGGAGGCACAATGTCTACAGCAACGCTTTCCATTGATAATCCGTATGTTGCAAAATAAGCATTAAAAAACGTTCCGAAACAAATCGCATTTATTTGATAAATAAAGGAATTTTTTAATGAAATTCAATGTTTTTTCGGAACGTTTTATTTATAATAAGCCTTATGCTCACTTAAGTTTGAAATATTTTTTAGAAATATTACCGCTTTTTGTTTTATCAATCATTTTCTTTATCTGTTTTCTGAAAATGGATTGATTTTTCTTTTTTTACATAACATAATGATAATAATTCTCATTAATTTATTTTTTGTTATGTTACCTCGTATTTCCTCTTTTTTAGCTAGCCTTTTTATGGCTTTTTTTCTTTTAGGCTGCTCGGTTTCAACGCAATCCCTTAATGAACAAAACGTGGACTCTATCGGCCAAATTATTGATCTGAATACCAATCAAACGATTTCATTTACTGAACTACTTTCCCGTCTATCTTCTCAAGATTACGTTTTAGTTGGTGAGGAGCATACTCAGTTAATTCACCACCAAATTGAATTGTATTTATTTAATCAACTTACGAAGAAAGCCAAGTTACATTTAATTGCGTTGGAGATGTTAAATGTGGATCAGCAGCCTGCGATTGATCGCATTCAGTTTAACCGACCGGTTAATTTATCAGCCACGGATTTAAGAGAGGCAATTCAATGGCAAAAATGGGATTGGAAGATGTATCAAGATTTAGTGGTAGAGAGCTTAGGTTCAAATAGTCGTGTTATAGCCACTAACTTAACAGATAAAGAGGTTGAAATTTTATTAAATGGGGCGGAGCCATTAAAAGGTTCTGTATCCACTTCCTCTGAAGTTAAGCAAAAGATCGCACAACTGTTGCTGTCAATGAATCACGGAATGCCTTACCCGATGGAAAATATGGTGGCAGTACAACAATTCCGTGATCGCAGAATGGCAGAAAAATTAGTAAAAAATGCGTTATCGACTAGCTTGCTGATTGCAGGTAACCACCACGTTCGCAAAGATCTTGGCGTTCCGTTGCATATTGCGGAATATGACCGAACAAAAAAAGTAGCGGTGCTAATGCTTAAAACAGAGAGAGAAGAAATTACTTCTTCACAGGCAGATTATCTTTGGGTCACTCAATAAGGAGAATTATGAAATTTAATATAATCACACGCATTTTGTTTCCGGTTTTGTGTATGGGAGGATCGCAAACTGCATTGGCAGAGGAAAAGGCGAAAAATATTGCGGAGCTTGATACTGTGACGGTTTATGGCACTGTGGAAAACCCTAATTTTGAGAATTTCAGTAAAGCCGGCTCGGTGAGTTCTCGAGCAATGAATGTGAATGCAATGCAAAGTTTAGATAGTATTGTCCGTTCTGTCGCAGGTGGCTATACCCAAATTGACCCGGGGCAAGGGGGCGTGAGTGTGAATATTCGTAATATGAGTGGTCTTGGTCGGGTAAATACCTTAGTTGATGGCGTGCCACAAACACAGCTTGGTACATCAGCAAACGGCGGTGGTAAGTTCCACACTGATGGTAACGGGCCAATGAGCCAATTCAGCACTTTAATTGATCAAAATTTTTTAACCCGAGTTGATATTGCGAAAGGCTACAACAATGGTGCAGCCGGATTGAATGCTTTAGCCGGTAGTGCTAATTTTAAAACGATTGATGTCGAAGATATTCTACTAGAACAACATAAAGTCGGCGTATTAAGCCGTTTTAATTATGGCAATAATGATCTGTGAAAAAACGGAATGCTTGCACTAGCCGGAAAAGTTGATGTGCTGGAAAGTGGTTCTCTTGGCAGTTTATTGGCTTTTAGCAAAAGTAGTATCAGTCAAAATTATCGCCGAGGTAATGGCACAATGGCAACGGATTCTGCTTATATGCAAGGGTTAAAAAATCACCCTGAATCTTATATGGGAAAAATGGCCTTTAAGCCAAATCAAGATTCAGAGTTTAAATTGTCCGGACGTCAATATAAAAATAGCTTAGTGGGGCGTAATATTGATAGTGTGACCTATTCCTTAGAATCCAGTTACCAGCCTCAATCTGATTGGATTGATCTGAAATTCCTAACAGCAGTAACAGAAACTAAGCAAGATTTCCACGATGATGCAAAACTATGGACATTAGAAGATGCCTCAACCAAAAACAAAATGTGGATGTTTGATTTGAATAACACCAGCCGTTTTGAGTCAGGGAAATTATCAGCATTATTGACTTATGGTATAAATTTAATGCGAAATAAATATTCCCGTGATTTACCGGAAAGTAAGAATAATGATGGAGCGATTAGCAATGCCGCTTTTGGGCCGGCAGGTAAGCAAAATATTGATTCCCTTTACCTAGACACCGAATGGAAATACGGCATTGTCACTTTAAATTCAAGTCTTCACTATTCACGCTATCAGTTAAAAGGATATAAGCCAGAATGCGATAGCGATGATATGGATTATTGTTTCCCTTCTTTTGGGTTTGATGTTAATAAAAAACATTATAAGTTGAATCCTTCTGCCACTTTAGCATTTCAGGTTGCTGATTGGTTTCAACCTTTTGTCAGTTACAAACAAACCTCCCGTTCGCCTAATGTGCAAGAAATGTTTAATACCAGTCGAAATGGCTTGAGTGTGAACCCGTTTTTGAAACCAGAAAGTGCGAAAACCTATGAGATTGGGTTTAATATTCATCAAGATAATGTATTACTCAATAATGATATCTTGGGGCTAAAAGCGGTATATTTTAACTCACGCATTAAAGACTATTTGTATAACCTCTCGTTGTATGGTTGTGGGCCAACAGTATGTCGAAATTCAAGTGATGCTACCAATGCCATACAGTTCCAAATTTATGTGAATCACCCTGAAAAGGTTAAAAATCGAGGTTGGGAAGTTGAGCTGGCTTACGATTCCGATAGCTTTTTTGTCAATGGTAGTTATACCCGAACTGAAAGCACAGCACCCACTTCAAAAGGTGCGACTATTCTTTATGGATTTGGCACTGAAGCTTATACCCAGCTACCAAAAGATTATGCGACTTTGGAGCTAGGGGCTAAATTGCTGGATAAAAAATTAACACTGTCTAGCATTTTTAAATATACAGGCAAAGCGAAACGTGTCGGTATTGATTTAGACGAAGATGGCAACATTATTCACGAGCAGTTACCGAATATTCCGGTGATTATCGATTTATATGCAAATTACAAAGTGAATAAACATTTAACCTTAAAAGCCGGGGTACAAAATGTGATGAACCGAAATTATCTTGATGCCTTAAATGCGTATAACTCTTCCACCGCAGAAGAGTATGACTATGATACAGACACCTATCGTTTCACAAATAGTGCCAGAGGTCGAACTTACACACTAGGGGCAGAGGTGCGTTTCTAGCTTGAAAGTGGCTTATTTTAACCAATAAGCCCTTTTTCTTTCCTGTACTGATGTTGAGATTCAAGGCATAATATCCAGAACGATGAATATTCAGCCGGTGTGTAATATGAAAAAATTTGTGGTTTTAATTTCAGGGAATGGTTCTAACCTACAAGCAATGATTGATGCGCAAAAATCTGCGGATACAAGCGGTCAAATTTGCGGTGTAATTTGCAATAAGGCAGATGCCTATGGGCTGATTCGAGCTAAACAGGCGGGAATCCCGACATTTGTATTTTCTCGTAAAGATTACCAAAGCAATGTGGAAATGGATCTTGCGATTGCCGAACAAATTGAGCAGTTAGGAGCTGAGTTAATTGTATTAGCCGGCTATATGAAAATTTTAACGCCTGAATTTACGCAACATTTTGCTGGCAAAATACTCAATATTCACCCTTCCTTATTACCTAAATACCCAGGGCTAAACACTTATCAAAGAGCGATAGAGGCTGGGGAAAGTGAACACGGCACGACTATTCATTTCGTGAATGAAGAAGTGGATGCTGGTGCGGTGGTATTACAAGCTAAAGTGCCGATTTATCCTGAAGATGAGATTGAAGATGTAATGGCTCGAGTGGTTGAGCAAGAACATCGATATTATCCGTTGGTGATTGAGTGGTTCTGTTCGGGTAGATTAGTTTCTCAGCACGGCAAAGCGTATTTAGACGGTAAACTACTGCCTGCTTGTGGATATGCAGAAGATTAAACGATAGGGTGCATCGCACCCTAACTTTCAGCTAATGCAGGGCAAAGATAATATTGCCCGCTGTGAGGGCAATAGCGACAGCCCATTTTCATTTCATACAGCTCATCTAATAAACAACTTTCTGCAATGGCTTTAGCGGACATTTCAGCAAATTTTTCTCCATTTTTTAGCATTAAGATATGATCGGCTTGATTTATTGCCAATGCAGGATCGTGCAAAATCGCAATGATAGTTAAGCCTTGTTGTTTCAGCTTTTGTAGTAAGGAAAAAAGCTGATATTGGTGATGAATATCCAAATGGTTGGTGGGTTCATCAAGCAAAAGCCAGCTTCCGCTTAAATCGGCATTCGGTTCAGGAACGAGCTGAGCCAGCACTCGAGCAATATGCGCTCGATGTTGTTCTCCACCGGAAAGTTGTATGCTACTTCTTTCTTTTAATGCGGTTAAAGACATTGTTTCCATAGCCCAAGCGGTTATTTTTTCATTAAATTTTGCAAATTCACTTTGGCGATATGGCTCTCTTCCGAGTTGTACCAATTCTTCTACTTTTAAGGGAAAGGCAATTTGGCTCTGTTGGCTGAGCATTGCCCGTTTTTGAGCCAGAGCATATCCGTTTAAGTCTGTTAAGCGTTGATGTTGATAAAATACGGCACTGTTAGTTTGTGCATTATTACCGCTTAAGGCTTTGAGCAAGGTTGTTTTGCCGGCTCCGTTTGGACCGATGATGGCGGTAAATTTTCCTTGTTCAAAGGCAATTTCTTGAATCTCCAGCAACTTTTTTTGTTGATGAACGATGCTTAAATTTTGGCAAGTTAATAAATTGCTCATTAGATATGTTTCCCACTTTTCCATACCATTACTGCAAGGAATGGCGCACCAAATAAGGCGGTAAAAATACCAATCGGGATTTCTGCCGGGGCGGCTAGGGTTCTGGCAAGAGTATCTGCAATCATTAATAAGATTGCACCGCAAACTAAACTATTGAGTAATAAATGGCGGTGGTTACTGCCTCCCAGTAAACGCATTAAATGTGGAATAACCAGCCCGACAAAGCCGATAGCCCCAACACAGGCAACGCTTGTGCCGGTTAATAAGGCAACGTAAAACACAAGACGGCGTTTGACTTTTGCAATGTCAAAACCAATGTATTGTGCATCTTCTTCACCTAATGTTAAGGCGTTTAACGCACGGTGTTCCCGCCAAATAAGTGGGCTACAAATGAAGACAACCGCAGCCATCATTGCCACCATTTGCCAATTCATACCTGCTAAAGATCCCATACTCCAAAAGGTTAAACTACGAAGTTGGTTATCATCGGCAATATAAATCAGTATGCCGGTTAAAGCGCCACTAAATGCAGCTAGAGCAATACCAATTAATAGCATAATGGCGATATGTAGTTGCCCGTTACGTTGAGAAAGTAAATAGAGCATAAAAGTCACCAGCCAGCCCCCTAAAAAGGCGGCAATAGGTAGAGCATAATAGCTGATTGATTCCGGCAGTAGTGGCTGAATCACCACGATATATAATGCCGCAGCCAATGCAGCACCTGAAGAGACACCAATAATCCCCGGATCTACTAACGGATTGCGAAACAGCCCTTGCATTGTTGCTCCGCTAATAGCGAGAGCTGCCCCGATGAATAATGTCCCTAGTAATCGAGGCAGGCGGATTTGCCATAAAATATAGGCTGCACTTTCGCATTCAGCGTTGTTGCAGTGCCAAGCGGATAGGGGTAATGACATCGCCCCTAAATGGGTACAAACCACTAAGCTGATAATTAAAGTGAAAATTAAGGTTAAATGCAGTTTCAAAGCGTATCCGTTATTTTAAACAAGGTTGAATAGTGGTGAGAATTTGGTGTGCATATTGAGCAGTGTAAGGCCCAAATCCCAAGGCATCTAAAATATTGATTGCAAAAACACAGCCTTTTTTGCCCGCTTGTGTATTTGTGAGTTGGGCGTATTGTGGGCTGGATTCTGCTAATTTACTGATCGTTGCAGATTCTTTTGCCTGATTACGGGAGGCTAATAAAATAACATCGGCATTGCTTGCAGCTAAAGCCTCATTGGCGAGTGGCTTATTGCCCTCAGCATTGAAACTATTGTTTAGATTTAACAAGGTTAAGAAATGATCACCCACACTCTTTTTCCCTAGCCCAAAGATACCTTGCGATGCAGTGTCAATCAGCACTAAGACTTCTTTGTCAGTAGAATGTTGGCTACGAATGTCGGCTAATTTTTTTTCATCTGCCAGAATGGTTTCTGTTAATTGTTTTGCCTCTGATTCTGCACCAATCGCCTTGGCAATTTGCTGAATATCCTCACGAATCCCTGCTAAGCTCGGTTTCTCTCCTAAGTGAAGTAATGGAATACCGCTGGCTTTAATTTGCTCAATAACTGCGTTAGGGCCGGCATCAGGGGCTAAAATAATCAAATCTGGGGTTAAAGAGAGAATACCTTCAGCAGAAAGCTGGCGACGATAACCGATTTTAGGTTTTTTCTCCATTATCGTTTGAGGTTTAACTGAAGTGGTATCCACACCGACTAACTTATCAGCTTTTCCTAGTGCTGCGACAATTTCGGAAGCATAGCCCGCAGTTGAAACAATTTTTTCTGCCGCCTTTGTGGTATTTAAACACATTGATAGGGCAATGAAAGAAAAAAGTAAGGTTCTCATTTTATACTCCATTTGATTTTTATCTAAACTTAAATAATAATAATTATTATTTCAATTTTCAATTAAAATGATATAGTGTTAACATTTTTTTAACATTAAACGGATTAAACTAACTAGAGGATCTAAAATATGCAAATAAAGCAAACTGTATTAGCAATAGCGATTACTCCCTTTATTTCTCAACTCTCCTTAGCTCAAGAAACAAAGATTAGTAGCATTGAACTAGATACTATTGAAGTAAATGAGCAGCAGGAGAACCTACTTAAACAGCAAGCGGTGATGAGCAATGAAGATTTAGTACGTTATAGTACTGATATGGGCGTTCCGCAAACAGGCCGCTTTGGCCCACAAGGGTTTAATATCCGTGGTGTTGAAGGTAATCAAGTGGCAGTAACAGTTGATGGCATATCGCAAGCAGCATCAAATAACTATGCCACCTTTAGTCGCTATAGTTACTACAATAAATCTCGCCCTGAAATCGATACTGAATTAATGAGCGATGTAACCATTGAAAAAGGCTCAAGCACAAAAGTAGGCAATGGGGCATTAGGCGGCTCTGTGAACTATAAAACTAAAACCGTAAGTGATATTTTAATGAAAGGTCGCCAATTTGGTGGGATGTTGAAATATACCTATAACGGTCAAAATAAAGAGAATATTGAGACGGCAGGTATTGCTGCGGATGGTCAATATGCGGATGCTTTGGTTATGTATAGCCACCGTCAAGGACACGAAACACAAACAACGTCTAAAGGTCCGGATATTATGGGAAGTGGTCGTGGTTTACCAAATCCTTACAAAAATAATCAATACAGCTACTTGGCAAAATTAGGGCTAAAATGGAATGATGAAAATCGCCTTGAATTAAAAACTTCTAAGCAACGCAGTAAAAACGCCGGTCAAGAGCTTTCTTATTCTACCGTCACATTACGTGATTTTTTGGATGTGCAGGAAATTGAAACTTATGGCGTTACTTATTTATACACTCCAAAAAACAGTATTCTTGAAAATATTAAAGTTGCGGTAACCAAACAGGATACTGAAATTTCAGGTATTAACGATCAAATCACTATTGCCCGTGGTACAAAAACAGATAATACCAAACGGGCTTTTAATACTAAAAATGTTGAAGGTAGCTTAGGTGTTACATTCAAGCCTGTTGATCTAGGTAATACCGAACATAAATTGTCAACGGAATTAGGCTATGGTGTATCTGATTTCAGTTTTGATATGCAAACCTATACAGCAGGTATTACGCCAACCGATCAAAATATGCAGTCTCCGGCAAAAACCAAGTCTTTCCATATTTTGATGGGAGACTCTATTTTACTGACACAAAATCTATCTGCTCATTTAAATGCTCGATATGAGCAGTCGAAATTACATTCTGATGATAATAGTTTGTCAGATAAAACCTTTAACAATTGGGCGGGAGATATTGGTTTAAATTATCAGCTCTCTCCTGTATGGCAAATTGGCTATAAACTCAGCCGTGGTTTTAGAACACCTACCGCAAGTGAAATGTTCTTTAACCGTGAAGTTCAAGGGCGTGGAGCAAGCCAAACTTTCTTAGCAAATACTAACTTAAAACCGGAAACAAGCTTAGGTAATGAAATTTCACTGGTAGGTAATGGTTCATTAGGTAGCTTGAGCGTAGCCGCTTACCATACCCACTATAGAAATCTGATTGATCTTGCCACTATTGGTAACAATATTTACCAATCGCAAAATGTTAACCGAGCTAAAATCAAAGGTGTTGATATTAACGGAACTTTAGACTTAAACACAGCGTGGAATGCAATTCCACAAGGCTTTGAGCTTAATGGTGGATTTGGTTATGCTCGTGGCAAACGTAATGATGGTACCGACTTACTCACGGTTCAACCGTTAAAAGCATTGTTCGGCATAGGTTATCGAGCTGTGAACAATGACTGGGCGATACACCTAAACGGCACATACACACAAGGCAAAAAAGCAAAATATGCACAACAGTATGCTATTTTAGCCAATACTGGGTATTTAAGTTACGATAAATCATTAACCACTTACCCATACTTAAGTAATTCAGCCACCGTATTTGACTTAGTTGCACACAAAAAGTTTGGAGAAAGAGCGATTGTTAAAGTTGGGGTTTATAATCTCTTTAATAAAAAATATTGGACTTGGGATAGTTTAAGAACTATTGGTATAACTAGTCCTGGAGTTGCCAACAGTATAACTGGCGAAGGCTTAAATCGTTACCTTGCTCCAGAGCGCTATGTAATGGCATCAGTGGAGTTTAAATTTTAGAGATAAGCATTAAATGTAAGAGTTAATTTTTACGTACTTATTTCTTTATAGTAATAAACAAGCGGTTAATTTTGGCCCATTTTTTGTAAAAAATTAAACAAATTTAACCGCTTGTTTCTGGATAGTAGATAAAAACAAAATGCTTTCCTATCTGCAATAAACAGCTATTAAAAAGCCACTTATCAGAGCGGACTCATTTTACTTTTTATCTATTTTTGAGGTGTGCAACCTTTATATAAAATTTCACTTGCGGGGCTTTGGATATTTACTGATGCTTTACGGTGGTTGGTAAATTCCATTGGATCACCGTAAAGGCTGAAATTGTTTTCGTCACCAAAGTTAGTGCCGGTTGCATCTGTCGTGTATAGGTTGATCGGCATAAAACGTTTTTTACCGCTTAATTTTGCCTCAGCATAGGTTGGAATGCCTTGTTTATTGAAGCCGTATTTCACGCTTAATTTTTTGCCGTTTTGGCAGCTATACTTAACAGTTGAGGTTTTTACGGTGCTTTCGTGGGCTTCTCTTGCATCACTTTGTTCACCTGCTGCATGGGCTAAATTGCTTACAATCATGGCAGTTGTTGCGAATATCATCAATTTTTTCATATATTCTCCTTTAAATAAGCGTTATCTTAGTTCAGATAACGTATTGTTTAGAAAGTGAGTTTTATATAAAGTTCCATATTTTTTCAAAAAATTGAAATAAAATATCAAAATTACAATGTTTTGCTAGCATAAAATGACAAGGTCTTGTTTTTTGGTAGAATAAGACCTTGTGGAAGGGGTTACAAATTAGAGGCTAAAATCAACCGCTTGGTGTATTCTTGTTGTGGATTTTCAAAAATTTGAGTGACATCACCGCTTTCTACAATCTCACCTTGGCTCATTACAATCACTCGGTCGCTAAGTGCCTTGATGACCGCCAAATCGTGGCTGATGAAAATATAACTTAAGCCGTATTTTTTCTGTAAGCGGTTAAGCAATTCAATTACAGTGATCTGAGTAGAGCGGTCAAGTGCTGAGGTTGGCTCATCAAGCAATACAAATTTCGGCTCTAAAATGATTGCCCTTGCAATCGCAATCCGCTGGCGTTGTCCGCCCGAAAATTCGTGCGGATAGCGGTTAATCATTGCAGGGTTGAGATTAACCTCTTCCAACATTTTCATTACTTTTTCCCGCCGTTCGGTTTTGCTCATTTGAGGGCAATGTACGGTTAAGCCCTCAGCAATAATTTCCCCAACTGTTAAGCGAGGAGAAAGTGAGTTGAACGGGTCTTGGAACACCATTTGCATATCTTTTTTCAGGGCTTGACGTTCGGCTTTATTCAGATTAGCCAGTGTCTTACCTGCAAATGTAATATTGCCGCGATAATCTAAAATCTGCATAATGGCACGCCCAAGGGTAGATTTCCCGGAGCCGGATTCGCCTACAATGCCGAGCGTTTCGCCGGTTTTCAAGTGCAATGAAATATCTTTTAACGCATTAAACACCTTTTTCGGCTTACCGAATAGCGAGCGTTTTAAAATATAATCTACCTTAATATGCTCACCCTGAAGCAAGGTTGGTGCATTTGGCGGTAATTCCCCTTTTAAATTAGTTGGAATCGGGGTAAGTAGCTCCACCGTATAAGGATGTTGCGGATTGGTGAACACAGTTTCCGTTTCGCCTCGCTCAATAATTTCGCCGTTTTGCATTACGCAGACTAAGTCACTGTATTTATGCACCAAGCGTAAATCGTGGGAAATTAAGATAATCGCCATTCCCATATCACGCTGTAAGTCGTGCATTAAATCCAAAATTTCCGCTTGGGTTGTGACATCCAGGGCGGTGGTCGGCTCATCGGCAATCAATAAATCGGGTTTGTTGATAATTGCCATTGCAATCATAATTCGTTGTAGCTGACCGCCGGAAAACTCGTGCGGATAGCAAATCATTTTCTTTTCCGCATCGGGAATTTTTACTTTTTGCAAAGTTTCCAACACCATTTTTTCCGCTTCGGCATTGCTGATTTGCGGATTATGGGTTTGAACCGTCTCAGCAACCTGCTTGCCAATCGGCATATAAGGATTGAGTGAGGTCATTGGCTCTTGGAAAATCATACCGATGCGATCACCTCGAACTGTTTGCATTGCTTTTTCAGATAGAGTAAGCAAGTTTTGTTCTTCAAAAATGATGCTTGAGCGTTCACCGAATGAGACGATATTTTTAGGCAATAACTGCATAATTGCCATTGAAGTAACGGATTTACCCGAACCCGATTCCCCCACAATCGCAAGGGTTTGCCCTTTTTCAATCGAGAACGAGACATTACGCACTGCGTGAACTAATTCTTCGTCCGTTTTTAAATAAACATCGAGATTATTTACTGCTAATAATTCCATTCTAAACCTCTATTTATCTTTTGGATCGAGGGCATCACGCAAGCCATCACCAATAAAATTAAAACAAAACAGTGTTAAACATAAGAAAAAGGCAGGGAAAGCCAGTAGCCAAGGCGAGGTTTCCATTTGTGCCGCTCCGTCGCTTAATAATGCCCCCCAACTGCTCATCGGCTCTTGTGTACCAAGCCCTAAGAAACTTAAGAACGATTCAAACAAAATCAGAGATGGTACTTCAAGGGAGGCATAAACCACCACTAAGCCTAAAACGTTAGGCACAATGTGTCGCCAAATAATTTGACGGCGGGAAACGCCACACACAATCGCTGCTTCCACAAACTCTTTATTTTTAAGCGAAAGAGTTTGACCACGTACAATACGGGCAAGGTTCAGCCACGCTACCATACCGATTGCAATGAAAATCAGGAAAATATTCTGCCCGAAGAACGTAACCAGCAAAATTACGAAGAACATAAATGGGAATGAGCTTAAAATTTCCAGAAAACGCATCATCACCATATCGACTTTACCGCCGAAATAACCGGAAATTGCTCCATAGATTGTACCGATAAGCACCGCAATTAATGCACCGGCAATCCCTACCATTAACGAAATGCGTCCACCGATTGCAACTCGAACCAGCAAATCACGCCCTGAAGAATCAGTACCGAAATAGTGTTGAGATTCAAAATCCGGAGCAATCCCCATCATATTCCAATCGGTATCTTCATAGCTAAACGGCATTAGCATTGGGGCAAAGGTAATAAAAAGAATAATACAACAAAGAATAATCAAACTTGCCACAGCCGCCTTATTTCGGAAAAAACGGCGGCGTGCATCTTGCCATAAACTTCGTCCTTGAATGGTTGAGGTAACCTCAACAAGCGGTTGATTTTTTGAAGAATTTTGCATTTTCCGCTTTACTCCTATGAATAACGAATTTTCGGGTCGATGACCGCATATAAAATATCAACAATCGCATTAAATAAAATGGTGAGCGTACCTACCAAAATGGTTAGGCTTAATACTAATGAATAGTCACGATTTAATGCTCCGTTTACGAACAACTGCCCGATTCCCGGTAAGCCAAACACGCTTTCAATTACCATCGAGCCGGTAATAATGCCAACAAAAGCCGGGCCTAAATAAGTGATCACAGGCAACAATGCCGGACGCAAAGCGTGTTTGAAAATAATTTTACGCATTGGCAAGCCTTTTGCCTTAGCGGTGCGAATAAAATTAGAGTGCAACACCTCAATCATTGAACCACGAGTAATACGGGCAATGCCGGCAACATAGCTAATGGTTAAAGAGAGAACAGGTAAAACCATATAGTAGAGCTGACCACCGTTCCAACCACCGGCAGGCAACCATTTGAGATAAATCGCAAACATGAGTACCAACAGCGGAGCAAAGACAAAGCTCGGCATAATAATACCCGTCATTGAAAAGCCCATCACTAAATAATCCCATTTACTATTTTGCTTAAGTGCAGCGATAGTTCCTGCGGTTAAACCGATAAGCACCGCAAAAATAAAGGCAGTAATGCCCAGTTTTATCGAAACAGGAAACGCAGAAGCAATCAGATTATTTACCGATTGATCTTTATATTTAAAAGATGGACCGAAATCGCCTTTTGACAGATTTTCCATATAAAGAAAATACTGCTTATACAGCGGTTCATTCAGGTGATATTTTGCCTCGATATTTGCCATTACTTTCGGCGGATAGGCTTTCTCACTGGTAAATGGGCTACCCGGGGCAAGCCGCATCAGGAAAAAGGAAAAGGTAATCAGAATTAGTAGGGTTGGAATCGCCTCAAGAAGACGTTTAAAAATAAACTTCAGCATAAGCACCACTCTTTTTAGTTATATTGGTAGGCAATTAATAGCGTAAATTAACGGCTTTGTAAAGATATTGATTAGTTATGGCTATTTTTATAAGAATTAATTATTCTTAAGCGGTTGTTTTTTTAGCTTATTTTTGTAAAAAAATCGGCACTTTAATACTCTTTAAAGTGCCGATTTATGTATACGATTTTTAGACTTTTTTCTTCACAACTAACTGGCTTAATACCACTAATGTTAATGAGAAAATAATCATAATAGTTGCTAGTGCATTCACTTCAGGTGTTACACCTGTTTTAACCAATGAGAAAATTTTCAGTGGTAAAACTTCGTAGCTTGGGCTTGTCACGAAAGATGAAACAATAACGTCATCTAACGAAATCGTAAAGCTTAACAACCAGCCTGAAATAATCGAAGGTAATGCCAGTGGTAAAATAATTTTACGCAAAATAGTCACTTCACTTGCACCTAGGTCTTTTGCAGCTTCTAGCATTTTGCCGTCAAAATCGCTGAGGCGTGAGGAAATTGCAATTACCACATAAGGCAAACAGAAAGTAATGTGTGCAATTAATAGCGAAATAAAGCCTAGCTTGATACCTAAGATCATAAATAATACGAGCATAGATACCGCCATTACGATATCAGGCGACATCATTACCACGAATAACATTCCGCCCACTAGCTTTTTACCACGGAAACGGTAACGGTAAAGCGCAATAGAGGTTAATGCCCCTAAAATGGTTGAGAATGTTGCCGCAAAGAACGCAATAGTTAATGAGTTCAATGTTGCTTGTACAAGCGTATCATTACTGAATAAACGCTCATACCAATTCCAAGTAAAGCCTTTCCAATTTAATCCAAAGCGGTCTTCATTAAAGGAGTTGATCACTAAAATGATAATTGGAATATAGAGATATGCAAAAACAACCAACATAAAAAGGTTTCTAAACATCTTTTTCATTATTCAAGCTCCACCTTTTTATTTAATAATTTGTTTGCACGATAGTAAACATAAAGCATTAATGCCATTAAGATAGTTAATGCAATACTTACTGCTGAACCTAATGCAAATTGGTTGGTATTTAAGAACAAGCTCTTAATAATGTTACCTACTAACGGTGTTTTACCGCCGCCTAATAAATCTGCCACATAGAACATACCCATTGCCGGAAGTAATACTAATAAACAACCTGCGACAATGCCCGGCATTGTTAATGGAATAGTCACTTTAATAAAACGCTGGAAGGCGTTTGCACCTAAGTCTTTTGCAGCTTCTAGTAAGCGGTTATCAATTTTCTCGATTGATGAATAAAGCGGTAGAATCATAAAAGGTAATAGAATGTAAACTAAACCAATAATAATCGCAATTTCTGAGTTTAATAAACGCATTGGCTCGCTGATGATACCTAAAGCCATCAAGCTTTCATTTAAAAAGCCTTTTACGCCTAAGAAAATCTTAATGCCATAAATACGAATCAGTGAGTTAGTCCAAAACGGTAGAACTACTAAAAACAGTAAAAACGGACGAATTCTTTCCGGCATTTTGGCAATAAAAAATGCAAAGGGATAGCCGATGATCAAACAGAAAAAGGTGGCAATGCCCGCCATATATAGCGAGTTCCACAATACTGCTGCATAGGTGTCATTAAACAGTGATTTATAAGCATCAAAACTAAATGCAAAGTCCACAAAATACTGACTTTGACGGTTTTCTGTTAAGAAGCTGATGATTAAAACGAGTACGTTCGGCACTAATACGAAAAGTAATAACCAACCGAAAATAGTTGCGACCGCACCATTTTGGAATTTGTTATTCGCCTTCATCGTTTAACACAACCTCCCAGCCTTCATACCAAGTAAGAGCAACTTTTTGTCCCACTTCGTGGTCAATGTTCGGATCGTCTTCATTGAAGAACTCGCTAACCAATACATTCATACCGTTATGATCTAATCTCACGCTAGACTCTAATGTCATACCTTTGTAGTTACGGTCGATAATATGACCGATAATTGCTTTCGAGCTTTCGTTTTCGTCTAACTCCTCAATCACAATATCTTCAGGGCGTAACAATACTTTTAATTTTTGGTTCGGCTGAACCTCTAAATCTTCCACTTTGATATTGCAAATGCGACCTTCTACGTTTGCTTTTACATTAGTTGCATCAACACGCTCAATTACAGTTGCATCAAAAACGTTAATTTCGCCGATGAAACGAGCTACAAATAAGTTACTTGGCTCTTCGTAAATCTCACGTGGTGTACCGTCTTGAGCGATTTTACCAGCGTTCATTACGATAATACGATCAGACATGGTTAAGGCTTCTTCCTGATCGTGGGTCACAAAAATAAAGGTAATGCCTAATTGACGTTGCAATGCTTTTAATTCATTTTGCATCTCTTTACGCAATTTATAATCTAACGCAGAAAGCGATTCGTCTAACAACAATACTTTCGGTTTATTTACCACCGCACGGGCAATTGCAATACGTTGTTGCTGACCACCGGAAAGCTGAGCCGGTTTTTGTTGAGCGCGGTCTTCTAAACGCACCATTCGTAATGCTTCCATCACACGTGGCTCAATTTCAGCATTTGGCACTTTTTGCATACGCAGCCCGAAAGCCACGTTTTCAAAAATCGTCATATGTGGGAAAAGGGCATAGCTTTGGAATACGGTGTTTACCGGGCGTTGCTCCGCCGGAACGTTAGAAACATCTTGCCCATCAAGAATAATTGAACCTTCAGTTAAATCTTCAAAACCGGCAATTAAACGTAACGCAGTTGTTTTACCACAACCGGAAGGGCCTAAAATTGTTAAAAATTCACCATCGTTAATGGTTAAATTTAAATTTTTAAGAATCGTTTTACTACCGTAGCTTTTTGTTACATTTTTAAGCTCAATGATAGCTTTCTGTTCTACTTTTTCCATCTACTGTTTTTTTCCCTTAAATTAAAAAGAAAAGGAGTTATAAAATCAGGCGTTTGCCCCCAAAAAATCAACTTATAATGATATAGCTAAAGGGGCAAGATTGAAAGGAAAAATTTGCGTTTTGGGGATTTTTCTCTGATGAACAAGCGGTCGGATTTTCAAAGTTTTTTGCAAATTTTCCTGAAAATTCGACCGCTTGTTTTCTTTCCGTTAAAATAGTTGTCAAAATTACTTTTGAATAGATTCAATGAAACTCAATTCTCAACAACAACAAGCAGTAGAATATACCAAAGGGGCTTGCCTTGTGCTGGCTGGTGCCGGCTCGGGTAAGACTCGGGTGATTATTAATAAAATCGCACATTTAATTGCACATTGTGGCTATTCGCCTAAGCAGATTGCAGCAGTAACCTTTACCAACAAAGCTGCTCGGGAAATGCGTGAACGGGTGGCTCATTCTATCGGCAAAGAAAACAGCAAAGGTTTAACCATTTCGACTTTTCACACACTTGGGTTTGAAATTTTAAAACGCGAATATAAATTGCTCGGTTTTAAATCGGGTATGACCTTGTTTGATGAGCAGGATCAAATTGCTTTGCTGAAACATTTATTGCCTGAAAATGTGACGGAAGATAAGGATCTGCTGAAAGCCTTAATTGCCACTATTTCTAACTGGAAAAACGATTTGCTTTCGCCTGAAAGGGTACTTACTCGTGTGCGTGATGAACGTGAGCGAGTGTTTTCACATTTTTATCAGCTCTACCAGAATCAACTTAAGGCTTATAATGCGTTGGATTTTGATGATTTGATTATGTTGCCGGTGTTGCTGTTCCGCCAATTTCCCGAAGCAAAATCTCGTTGGCAACAGAAAATTCGCTATTTGTTAGTTGATGAATATCAAGACACCAACACCAGCCAATATGAGTTAATTAAGCTGATTGTCGGCAACGAGCCAAACTTTACGGTCGTGGGCGATGATGACCAATCAATTTACTCTTGGCGTGGGGCGAAGCCTGAAAATATGCAACGGTTACGGGAAGATTTTGATTTGCAAGTGATTAAACTTGAGCAAAATTACCGTTCCAGCCAGCGGATTCTGCATTGTGCCAATATTCTGATTGATAATAACGATCACTTGTTTAGCAAGCGGCTGTTTTCAGAACTGGGGCAAGGGGAAAAATTACAGGTCATTGAGGCAAAAAATGAGGAACACGAAGCGGAACGCATTGTGGGCGAGCTGATTGCCCATCGTTTCTCGAAAAAGACCAAATACAAAGATTATGCAATTTTGTATCGAGGCAACCATCAATCCCGCTTGTTGGAAAAATTGCTAATGCAAAACCGCATTCCGTATAAAATTTCGGGTGGTACGTCATTTTTTGCTCGAGCGGAAATCAAAGATATGATGGCGTATCTGCGGTTGGTAGTGAATCAAGACGATGATGCAGCTTTCTTGCGTATTGTGAATACGCCGAAACGGGAAATTGGGGCGGCAACGCTAGAAAAATTAGGCATACTTGCTAATGAAAAGCAGGTCAGTTTGTTTGAGGCGATTTTTGATTTTGAACTCATACAACGCCTCACGCCAAAGCCTTACCAAGCCTTACAGGATTTTGCCCGCTGGATTGTGGAAATTGCCGATCAAGCCGATAGATCCGATCCGATTGAAGCAGTAAAAGATCTGTTGGCGAAAATTCAGTATGAAGCCTATTTGTATGAAATGGCGGCGAACCCAAAAGTAGCGGAAATGCAAAGCCGTAATGTGCAGACCTTGTTTGAATGGGTGCAAGCGATGTTAGAGGGCGATGAAATAGAGCCTCCGATGAATTTGGTGCAAGTGGTAAACCGTTTAACCTTGCGAGATATGCTCGAACGTGGCGAAGAGGACGATGAAGCCGATCAAGTTCAACTAATGACTCTTCACGCCTCGAAAGGGTTGGAATTTCCGCACGTTTTCTTAATCGGTATGGAAGAGGGGATTCTGCCACACCAAACCAGCCTTGATGAGGACAATGTAGAAGAAGAGCGGCGTTTGGCTTATGTCGGCATTACCCGAGCCCAACAAACGCTCACGTTTTCACTGTGTAAAGAACGTCGCCAATATGGCGAAATCATCAAACCTGAGCCGAGCCGGTTTTTACTGGAATTGCCACAAGATGATTTGGAGTGGGAAAGTGAAAAGCCAAGAATGACCGAACAGGAAAAAGAGGCAAAATCTTCTGCAAATATTGCAAATTTAATGGCGATGCTGAAAGCAAATAAGAAATAATGGGATAACAAGCGGTCTGATTTTGGTAAAAATTTGCAATTTTTTGCCAGAATCAGACCGCTTGTAAACAATGATTATTCCTCTTCGGTAAAGCGTTTGGCTTTATAAGTCGGATTCATTAAGTTCTCAATCGAGAGAATATCATCGAGTTGTTCTTCGGTGAGTAAGCCTCGCTCAAGCACAACTTCTCGTACACTTTTGCCGGTGGTTGCACAAATTTTGCCGACAATATCACCATTATGGTGGCCGATAAATGGATTGAGGTAGGTCACAATACCAATAGAGCTGAACACATAGTTTTGGCAGATGTCACGGTTAGCGGTAATACCGTCAATACATTTATCACGTAGATTAATACATGCATTGGAAAGCAGCTCGATAGATTCAAACATTGCTTGCCCGATAACCGGCTCCATTACGTTAAGCTGTAATTGACCGGCCTCTGCTGCAAAAGTAACGGTGGTGTCGTTACCAATCACTTTAAAGCACACTTGGTTTACGACTTCAGGTACAACAGGGTTTACTTTTGCCGGCATAATAGATGAGCCGGCTTGTAATTCCGGAAGATTAATTTCATTTAAGCCGGCACGTGGGCCTGATGAAAGTAATCGTAAGTCATTACACACTTTAGAAAGTTTGACGGCGGTGCGTTTTAATGCACCGTGAACCATTACATAAGCACCACAGTCAGATGTTGCCTCAATGAGATTTTCAGACAGTGAGCAAGGCAGTTGCGTGACTTCGGCTAAATATTTGACTGCAAGAGTAGAGTAACCCTCTGGCGTATTCAGACCAGTACCGATAGCGGTTGCGCCTAAATTCACTTCAAGAAGCAATTCTGCCGTCCGTTTAAGGTTACGAACCTCTTCATCTAATAATACGGCAAAAGCTTTAAATTCCTGACCGAGCGTCATTGGCACGGCATCTTGTAACTGCGTTCTTCCCATTTTTAGTACATCGGAAAACTCAGTGGCTTTATTTTCAAATGCAGTTTGTAGGTAAGTGATTTTATTGATTAATTTAGTGATACTGTTATAAACCGCGATGCGGAAACCGGTTGGATAGGCATCATTGGTGGATTGGCTTGCATTAACGTGATCCATTGGATTGACAATATCATATTTACCTTTTGCCTCGCCCAAAATTTCTAATGCAAGGTTGGCAATCACTTCATTGGTATTCATATTCACCGATGTGCCGGCTCCACCTTGATAAACATCTGAAGGGAATTGATCGAGACAGCGTCCTTTCACTAATACTTCATCACAGGCTGCCACAATAGCTTTGGCAATTTTTTTCGGGATTGCACCCAATTCACCATTTGCCAACGCAGTAGCTTTTTTTACCATTACCATGCCACGCACAAATTCAGGTACATCAGAAATGGTGACATTTGAGATATTAAAATTCTCAATCGCTCTTAATGTATGAATGCCCCAATAAGCACTATTAGGTACTTCTCTTTCACCAAGTAAATCGTGTTCAATACGCACATCTGACATATTCATCTCCTTAAAATAAATGACAATCGATTTTGGTAGATAATAACGATTTTAATAGACAAATAATGCGATCTAAATCAAATTTTTTGTGAGCGGACTAGGATATAAATTGGGCTTTCGGATTAAAAAAAGTAATGATAAATTAATATGATGATAAAGCTAAATAAAAGTAAGGCAAGCCAATCAGCCAAGCAAAAGTAGAAAGCACAACAGCGACGTGGAAATACCAATGTTGGGTTTTATGGCGAAAGTATTTCATACCTAGGTAAACACCGATAGCCCCACCTAAGAGGCAAAAAGAGAGGAGAGTAATTTCTGGCACTCGCCATTCTTTTTTGATCGCTTTTTGTTTGTCACTATACATTAAATATAAGGCAGCTAGGTTCATTAAGACAAAGTAGATAGGCCAAAATAGTTGCATTTGCATTCCTCAATAAAAATTTAACCGCTTGCAGATCAGTTACTACAAGCGGTCAATTTTAGCATTTATTTTGCAAATTAGCGGATTTCAACTTGCTCGCTACCGGTGCCTAAGTCTTCAATTTTACCGATAAGCCACGCATTTTCACCACTCTCTTTAAGAAGAGTAAGGGCTTTTTCGACATCTCTCTCAGGTAAGGCTATCACCATTCCGACACCGCAGTTGAAAGTACGGTACATTTCATAACGGCTGATATTGCCTTTTTCCTGTAACCAGCTAAATATCGCCGGCCATTGCCAGCTCGATTCATCAATCACCGCTTTGGCAGATTCCGGCAATACGCGTGGAATATTTTCCCAGAAACCGCCACCGGTTAAGTGAGCGATAGCGTGAACATCAACTTCTTCAACTAATTTTAGGATTGATTTTACATAAATTTTAGTTGGGGCTAATAAGTGTTCGCTTAAGGGTTTGTCTTCCAATAAATCGGTTGCAGGATTGGATCGGCTGACTTCCAATACTTTACGAATTAACGAATAGCCGTTGGAATGCGGGCCACTGGACGCTAATGCAATTAAGGCATCACCGGTTTTCACCGTTGAACCGTCAATGATTTTAGATTTTTCTACCACACCGACACAGAATCCGGCTAAATCGTAATCGCCTTCGTGGTACATTCCCGGCATTTCAGCCGTTTCACCTCCCACTAAAGCACAACCTGAAATCACGCAACCGTCTGCAATGCCTTTGACGACATTGGTGGCTACATCAACCTCTAATTTACCGGTGGCGTAATAATCTAAGAAGAAAAGCGGTTCAGCACCTTGCACGACAAGGTCATTCACACACATCGCTACCAAATCTTGCCCGATAGTATCGTGTTTGTTTAAGTCAATGGCTAAGCGTAATTTTGTGCCGACGCCATCGGTACCGGAAACTAAAATCGGCTCTTTATATTTTGTCGGTAAAGCACATAAAGCACCAAAACCACCTAATCCGCCCATTACTTCAGGGCGACGGGTGCGTTTAACATCAGGCTTGATTCGTTCGACTAACTCGTTTCCTGCGTGAATATCAACGCCGGCATCTTTGTAACTTAGTTGTGTGTTGCTCACTTTAACCTCAACAGTAAATGACTAAAAAACGAAGCCATTATAGCACAAGCAAACGTTTGCGGAATGAAAAAGTGAAAATAAATAGAATGGATTTGATGAATTAGGGGGAAGCTAATTCCCCCTGCAAGCGGTTAAGTTTAGCTGATTTTTTTCGCCAACATTGTCGCAAAACGTAGTTGAATGCGGTTGCCGTTTTCATCAGTTTTGTGTAAATGTCCTAAATCTTCGTTATATTTGACTAATTCCCAACCTTGATAATAATCGGCGAGCTCGCCTTCTTTGAAGGTAAAGGAGAACGGCATCGGGCAAGGGTAGTCATCGGTACTCATTGCACATACGATTAAGTTATAACCGCCGACTTTAGTGTTTTTCTGCATATTCTCAATAATGGCAGGAATGCGTTCACGGTTTAAGAACATCATTACAACAGTGGAAATAATCAGGTCATATTCACCGTTTTGCGAGCCGATAGTTGCCTCGTTAATATCATAAACAGCGGTAGTAATGTTTTGAGCTTGTTCTTTTTCGATCATATAGTTGAGAAAATCAATGCTTTCTTGATTATGATCAACAGCAGTGACATCAAAACCCAGTAAATTCAGATAAAGTGCATTGCGTCCTCGCCCGCAACCTAAATCTAACGCTTTGCCACCTTTGGTATAATTGACGGCATTTAGCACTTCTGAATGGGTAGCGGTCAGATTATATTTTTTAGCAAAATAATCTTCCGGCTTGCAATAGAAAGCCAACTGGCATTCTAAATCGTCAGAAAGAGCTTCAACCTTATGCCAAAGTTGAGGCTCAACCATTGGGCGTTGGTGGTTTGCATCAAAAATATCTTCCTTGATAATTTCTCCCTCTTCGGTTAATTCATAATATTTGAGAGAACCTTTGAGAATGGTGAGTTTTGCCCAAGTTCCGACTTTGGTGTTGTGCTTTTCTTGGAACATTTGTGGTAAGGTTGCTTTTGTCCACACCGGCATTTGTTTGTAGCAAATTAAATTTTCCATTTTGTTTCCTTTTGTCAGTCAAACATAAACGGCAAAATTTTAGCACTGTTTTAAAAACAGGAAATAAAAAATCCGACTAAAAAAGTCGGATTTGATCAAATTTCTGTTAAATATATTTTAGTCAATGTTCACGCTTCTAAATTGGCGGGCAAAATAAACTAAACTGTGGTTCGGCTCTACGTCAATATGGCTCACTTCTACCACAAAAATAGTATGCGTACCCACTGCGTGCGTATTAACAATATTGCCTTGTAAAGCAGAAATAGCACTGCGTAACACAGGCTGATCGTCAAAGCCGTTGTTCCAAATATCCCAACCAAAGCGTTCTTCCATTGTACTTTCTAAAATGGCGGCAAAATGTTTTGCTAAGTCTTCTTGTTCGTGGCTTAACACATTAACGCATACTTTGCCGTTTTGTTGGATAATATCGTGAACGTGGCTGTTTTTATTAATGCAAAATAAGAGCGTTGGTGGGGAATCGGTAACGGAACAAACAGACGAAACCGTCAGCCCTGCTTTGCCGGCTACGCCATTGGTTGTCACAATGCTCACCGCAGAAGATAAGTGAGCCATTGCTTCACGAAATTTAAGCGAGGCTTCTATTGGTTGATTAGTGTCGATATTAGCCATTTTTTCTCCTTTTTATTTTTCTTATTCTTTCCAAACAACGTGATATTCACGGTTTTCTTCATCGTGGGAAATTAAGAAACGGGCGAATACATCGTCCATTTCATCTTGTTCATTGACTAAGCCAACCCAAACTTCGGCAAAGGCATCAGGGTCAATTAAAGTCCCGATTTCTTGATCCCAGTCTTCAGAAGTTTCGACCATTTCCACTGCACCACGCTCTTCAAATTGGAGGTTGAACAGTAAAATATCGGCAGGATCTAAATTTTCGCCTGCCATTTCTAAGAAAATATCGTAGGCAATATCAATGGCTTCATCAGGGGTTAATTTTTTCATTTCGTTATTCTAATTTGAGTGTTAATAAAATGTTAGATAGATAAGTTTTATTTTATATTTTTTAGTTATAAAAAACAAAAAGATTATAGCTGAATCAGACGGCTTACCACCATTCCGGCTGCTTTTTCCTTTAAAATTTGCCAGCCTTGCGGTAGCTCTAATGGCGGGTGATTTTTCTCGGTTTCCACATACAAAATCGCATTCGGGGCGAGCCAGTTATTTTCTGCCAGCAAGTTTAGCACTTGAGGTACAAACCCTTGATGAAAAGGCGGATCGATAAATACGATGTTAAATGGCTCACCGTTATTTTTTTGTGCTAAATAGGCGAGGGTGTCAGTGTGAATAACGCTACCTTGTTCGGATTTTAATGCTTGGAGATTTTTCTTTAACTGGTTGGCAGCATTTGCAAATTTTTCCAAAAAAACGACCGCTTGTGCTTGGCGGGAAAGGGCTTCAATGCCCAGAGAGCCACTGCCTGCAAAGCAATCAAGACAGCGTGAGTGAGCAATGTCGTGCATTAACCAGTTAAACAGCGTTTCTTTTACTCTATCGGTTGTCGGGCGAAGCCCCTCGGCATTTAGTACAGGTAATTTTCTGCCTCGCCACAGTCCGGCGATAACCCGTACTTCGCCCATTTGCTGAACAGATTGGGGGGAATTTCGATTTTTTTTCATACTCACTAAAGGAAAATAAGGGATTTTTTGATAGACTATGTAAGTTTAGTCTATTTTTACGAGAAATGAGAGAAAAATATGTCAGAGAAGAAAAAAGGGTTTTGGTCTTGGCTTGGATTTGGTAAGAAAGAAGAAGCTGAACAGAAAGAGATTCAACAAGAACAAGAAAGTATTCAACCGGAACAGCCTGTTATTGTTGAACCGGAAACTGAGAAGTCGTTTTCTGAAAAATTAGATGAGCTGGAAGATAAAATTGAAGAAAAGGTAGATCAGTTAGAAGACTATTTTGAGGAAAAAGAAGAAAAAATTGAGCAATTTGCTGAGCAAGTAGAAGATACCATTGAACAAAAAGTCGAAGATTTCAAAGAGTTTGTTGAAGAAAAAGTTGAAGAGGCGAAAGCGTTCTTTGATGATGTTGAAGATAAAATCGAACAAACATTTGAAGAACAAAAAGGCGAACAAGCGGTCGAAAATCTTCAAAATATTGCAACTGAGCAGTTAGATCTCAACGAACAAGAGCAAGTTACTTATCAAGTCGAAGAGGCTGTGGCCGAAGAAGTTGCTGAAACTGAATTAGTAAATAATGTTCAAGACACAGTTGAAGAATCTACTATCCAAGATGAATATCAAGAAAAACCGAGTCAAGGCGGTTTCTTCAGCCGTTTAATTCAAGGCTTGATTAAAACCAAGCAGAATATTGGTTCGGGCTTCCGTAATTTCTTCCGTGGCAAGAAAATTGATGATGAGTTATTTGAAGAGCTGGAAGAGCAGTTGCTTGTGGCGGATTTAGGTATGCCGACCACACAAAAAATCATCAACAATTTAACACAACATGCTACCAAGCAACAATTAAAAGATGCAGATTTGTTGTATCAACAGTTGAAAGTGGAACTGGGTGAAGTGCTAAAACCGGTGGCTCAACCGTTAGTGTTGGAAGCGAAAAAACCGTATGTCATTTTAATGGTTGGTGTGAATGGCGTGGGGAAAACCACTACCATTGGCAAACTTGCCCGTAAATTCCAACAAGAAGGCAAATCGGTAATGTTAGCAGCAGGAGACACGTTCCGAGCGGCGGCAGTTGAACAGCTACAGGTTTGGGGAGAGCGAAATAACATTCCGGTGGTGGCACAAAGCACCGGTTCGGATTCTGCCTCGGTGATTTTTGATGCGATGCAATCCGCTGCGGCAAAAGGGATTGACGTGCTAATCGCTGATACTGCAGGGCGTTTGCAAAACAAAAATAACCTGATGGACGAGTTGAAGAAAATTGTGCGGGTGATGAAAAAATATGATGAAACCGCACCGCACGAAATTATGCTTACGCTTGATGCCGGCACTGGGCAAAATGCGATCAGCCAAGCGAAATTGTTTAATGAGGCAGTGGGTTTAACCGGTATCACCTTAACTAAATTAGACGGTACGGCAAAAGGTGGCGTGATTTTTGCGATTGCCGATCAATTCAATATTCCGATCCGCTTTATTGGGGTGGGCGAGAAAATTGAAGATCTACGCCCGTTTAATGCAGAAGAATTTATTGAAGCCTTATTTAGCCACGAGGACGAACAGAATGATTAAATTCACTAATGTGAACAAGGTTTATAAGGGCGGAAAGCCAGCCTTACAGGGCATTGATTTCCACCTACCTGCCGGTGGAATGGCATATATTACCGGGCATTCCGGTGCGGGGAAAAGCACGCTATTAAAATTAATTATGGGGATTGAGCGTGCCAATGGCGGGCAAATTTTGTTTAACGGACACGATATTACCCGACTTGCTCATCATGAATTGCCGTTTTTACGCCGCCAAATCGGGATGGTGCATCAAGATTATCGCTTATTAACCGACCGAACCATTTTGGATAATGTCGCATTACCATTGATTATTTTGGGAATGAACCAAGCGATTGTGGAGCGTGAAGCCCGCATTGCCCTTGAGCGTGTTGGCTTGGCAGATAAAGCGAACTATCTGCCGTTGCACCTTTCCGGCGGTGAGCAACAACGTGTCGATATTGCCAGGGCCATTGTTCATCGCCCAACGCTGTTATTAGCCGATGAGCCAACCGGAAACTTAGATGAAAAGCTCTCGTTTGAAATTTTCCGTTTGTTTGAGGAATTTAATCAAGCCGGCACAACGGTGCTGATTGCCACCCACGATACCAATATTATTTCAAAGCGTCCAAAGCCGTGTTTAGTGCTGGAGCAAGGGCATCTTAAATTTTAAGGAAATATTATGATTCGTTCATTTAGTAAATTAGGTGCTCAAACCAACTACTCTTTAAGAGCGGTTTGGCAAGATTTAATGCAACGCAAGCTCGGCACTTTTCTGACGGTGCTGGTGATTGCGGTCTCACTTACGATTCCAACCGTGAGTTATTTACTTTGGAAGAATACCCACGAGGCAGCAACACAATTTTACCCTGAGCCACAATTAACCGTTTATCTGCACAAAAATTTGGCAGAACACGATGTGAATACCGTTGTTGATCGCATTCGTGCTTTTGAGACGGATAAAATTGAGTCATTTAACTATATTTCCCGCCAACAAAGTTTAGACGAATTTCGTTCTTGGTCAGGCTTTGGTGAAGCGTTAGATATTTTAGATGAAAACCCGTTGCCTGCGGTCGTTACCTTAAAACCGAAAGCAAATTTTAATAATGCTGATACGATGGTGGAGCTACGCAACGGTTTGCAACAAATTAAAGGGGTGCAGGAGGTTCGTTTAGATAACGGCTGGCTGGAAAAATTAACTGCTCTAACTTGGCTGATTGCTCGTATTGCGGTGGTGTGTACCTTATTAATGCTGTTGGCAGTTTTTTTAGTGATTGGAAACAGTGTGCGAACCGATGTTGCCAATAGCAAAGCAGCGATTGAAGTCCAACAAATTTTAGGGGCAACTGATCACTTTATTGCCCGTCCGTTTTTATACACAGGTATGATTTACGGCTTGTTTGGCAGCCTGTTAGCGGTGCTGTTTAGTGCGGTAACGATTAGCTATTTCACCGGTGTAGTGAAGTATGTGACTGATATGTTTACCGTACAATTTGAACTGAACGGATTAGATTTCAGCGAAGCCTTCTTCTTAGTGGTGCTTTGTGTGTTTATTGGCTGGCTGTCGGCAAAAATTGCGACAATGCGAAATATTTTCCGTATTGGTAGTAGAGGCTAATACAAGCGGTTGTTTTTAGAGAAATAATTGCAGATAAAAACCAGTTCCTAGGAACTGGTTTTTTACTATAAGCAATATATTATTGCTGTGGAGCTGGAGCTGGAGCTGGAGCTGGAGCTGGAGCTGGAGCTGGAGCTGGAGCTGGAGCTGGAGCTGGAGCTGGAGCTGGAGCTGGAGCTGGATCATATTTAGCTCTTAATATATTTTCTAACTGTTGCCCTTCTTCAGCTAATTGATTCAATTTTGTTTGTAACTCGCCAAATGCTTTATGTGCTTCCGGTGTAGGATTTTTCTCCATTTTAGCACCTTCTACGATCATCTGAGACCCTAAAGTCAGGACTTCTAAGGTTTTGTCTTTTAGTGCTTTGACTTCATTATTTTGAATATTCAGGGTTTCAGCACTTACCTTAATATGATCAATTTGAGCTAATAATGCGTTATTAACTGTCTCTTGCATTAAGGTAGAATCGGCTTTTTGTTTGTCAGTAAGTGTTTCTGTTGCCGCTTTAATTGCATCATTTAAGGCTTTTTCTTGAGTGTCTTGCCATTCCCGTAACATTTTATAATCTTGAGCGCCGGTATCAGCAGGTTTAACTTCTTCTTTTGACTCTTCTTTCACTTGAACTGGCGATTCTGCTGAGCTCTGTGTTTTGGTAGAATTAGGTTGTTCGCAAGCGGTTAAAAAAAGGGTAAATAATACAGATAGGCTAATTTTAGCGAGCGTGTTCATAGTAATCCTTAGTAATTGCAAAAAAAAGCTAGAGCAAAATACTCTAGCTTTTCATTGAATGGTAAATTATTTAGCTGAGAATCTTTGCTGTAATTCTACGTTTAATTTTTGTAACTCATTACCAGCTTCAATTAAAGACTGAGCTTTTTGTTGTACGGCTTGTAATGCTGCTTGGTCATTTGGTGTAGAGATCGTTTTTACTTGTTCAGAAATCACTTCACTTGAAAGTGTTAAAACTGATTTTGTTTTTTCTTTAAATGTTTTGATTTGTGCATCAGATACTTCAATCGCATCTAAGCTTTTTACAGTTTCTTCTACTTTTTTATTAAATGCACTTAATCCTTCTTGAATTTGTTTAGGATCTTGTGTAGCTAATTTCTTTTGTAGTTCTGCTTGTGCTGTTGCCATTGTGCTTTCTTGTGCCGTATTCCAATCAACTAATTTTTGGTAATCTGCTTTTGCAGCTTCGCTTGGAGCGGCTACAGCTGTTTCAGCAGGTTTGGCTGCTTCTGCAGCAGGAGCTGTTGTAGTTGGTGCAGCTTCAGTTGTTTTTGTAGGTTCTGTCGCCGGTGCTTTTTCTGCTGGTTTATCACAAGCTGCTAAGAATAATGCGACTAAAGCGGTTGCACTGATTTTTGTTAATTTGTTCATTAAAAAATTCCTCAAGAATATAAAAATAAAAGCCAATAAAGGCTGGTTATTGTACCAATAAATAGACAAGTAATCTCCGTATTAGTTCATAAAATCGTTCATCTTTACGTTATTTCGAAAAAATTTACATTTTATAAGTAAATAGCTTGCTGAATAAGCTGCTTTTTCACAAAAGGCAGCTGGTTGGTTAGGCTTAAACCAATTCCTCTGAATAATTTTTTAAGCGGGTGATTGCCGTCAAATAGCTGTTTTAATCCTTCCATTGTGGCTAATAATTTCATCGCTTGGGCTTTACGCTCACGTTCAAATTGGCGTAAATGGCGGTATTCACCAATATCTTGGTTGTTTACCAACTGTTTTTGGATTTCGTTTGCCAGCGTTCTGGCATCGGCAAAGCCTAAATTGACACCAAGTCCCGCCAATGGGTGAATGGTATGAGCGGCATCACCAATCAACGCAATACGAGGTTGGGCAAAGTCACGGCAGAAGCGTGCTGCAAGCGGGTAAATTTCACGCAAACTTTGCACTTCACATAAGCCAAGCTGATTATCGAAGGCAATCGTTAAGGCTTTATTAAATTCGGCTTCGCTTGCATTTTTTAATTCATTGGCTTTGTTTGGTGGCAGCGACCAAACAATCGAGCAGAGATGCTCATCTGCCATTGGCAGAAAAGCAAAAATGCTATCTTCAGCAAAGATTTGACGAGCGGTTTTGCCGTGCTTTTCGGTTGTTTTGACATTACAGACTAAGGCGGTATGTTGATAATCTTTACTGGTAAGCGGCATTTTCATCTGGTTACGCACCCACGAATTTGCACCGTCTGCCCCGACAACCAATTTAGCAGACAGCATTTCGCCGTTATCTAAGGTTAAAAATGCCCCGTTTTCGCTCACGCCCAGAGTTTGGGGGGCGGCGATAATATATTCTACATTAGCTTGTTGAGAAACCTGTTGCCACAATGCGTGTTGAATCACCGCATTTTCCAAAATAAAGCCAAGTTGTGAAAGTCCTAATTGCTTGATTTCATTATCATTATTATCAAAATGGATATTGGCAAAGCTGTCTTTTTCCCACACTTTCATTTCGGTGTAAGGAGAAAGGCGTTGAGCCGGAATGTGTTGAAAAGCACCAATCTGTTCCAGTATTTTTTGGCTTGAAGCATTAATCGCACTTACACGGTGGTAAATCGTATCGGCATCAAATTTGGGCGTGTTTTTCTCAATAATTTTAATTTGGCAATCGACATCTTTGAGCAGTCCGGCAAGAGCCAGCCCAACCATACCGCCGCCAACAATAACAATATCTGCGGATTTCATAAAATCAAATGTAGGGGCGGTGCCCTGTGCCCGCCCTAAAATAGTTGAAATGAGGGCTGGCACAGGACCAGCCCCTACTTATTTAAGATGTTTTTTTATGGTGTTTTTCCAAACTTTTATGCCGAACTTGCACATTTTTGCCTTTTGCTTGGAAATATTTTGCCAGTTGCTCGGCAATAAATACGGAACGATGTTTTCCACCAGTGCAACCAATCGCAATAGTCAGGTAGCTACGGTTATTTTGTTCCAACATCGGCAGCCACATTTCTAAATAATTGCGGGTTTGGTAAATAAAATTATGCACTTCGGTTTGGCGTTCTAAGAAATCAATCACCGGTTGCTCTAAGCCTGTCATTGGGCGAAGCTCCGGATTCCAATGTGGGTTCGGTAAAAAGCGAACATCAAAAACGTAATCGGAATCGGCAGGTAAGCCGTATTTAAAACCGAATGATTGGAAAATAATTTTAAGCTCTTTTTCGGTTGAGCCTTGCAGTATTTGGCGAAGATTTTCCGCTAATTCGTGCGAAGAAAGATGACTGGTGTCAATAATATAATTTGCATTTTGCACCAAAGGCTCAAGCAATTTTTGTTCCAAATCCAATGCACCTTCTAACGAGAGATCGTCTTGGGTGGAAAGCGGGTGGATTCGGCGGGAATCGCTATAACGGCGGATTAAGGTATTGCGTTCGCAATCTAAAAAAATCAGCTTAGCATTTAAAGGCTCAAGCTGGGTAAGCAATTCTTCAATCGCATTAGGCGTATTCGGTAAATTACGAATATCTAAGCTGATGACTGCCGAACGATTTTCTTGAGTAAGGTAGTAGGTTAAGGTTGGAATTAAAGGTAAAGGGATATTATCCACGCAGTAATAACCTGCATCTTCTAATGCTCTTAATGCTACCGATTTACCAGAGCCTGAGCGTCCGCTTATAATGATTAATTCCATATTTCCTCAGTATTATTCTTCATCTTTTAGGTGATTATCAGCATACACCAAAATTTGCCAAATATCTTCTGCGGATTCAGCTGCTCGGAGCTGTTTTAATAACGATTTATCGGTAAGTTTCTGTGCAATTGCAGGTAGGCAACTTTTATACTGTTCGCAGCTATTTTCCGGAAACATCATTGCATAAATTAAATCCACTTCTTTGTTGTCTTGGGCTTCGTAGTCAATCGCTTCTTCCAGCTGTAAAAAGACCGCAATCGGTTTAGTCAGCTCAATATCACCGCAAGCGGGCAATTTTGCATGAGGAAGTGCAATGCCTTGATTTAAGCCGGTTGTGCCTAACTTTTCACGTTTAAATAAATTGCCAAAGCATTCAATAGGGCAGAGTGCTTCAGATTGCTGTTCGGTTTGGTTGATTGATTCAGCCACGATTTTACCCACGAGTTCTAACGCTCGTTTTTTACTTGAAATCAGTACACCTTGGCGAACATTTTCAGGGCTTAGAAATTCGGTTAGTTTTGTCATAATTTTTCATCTAAAGATGAAATCCCCAAAGAGGGGATTTTTTAGAGTTTGAATTGATCGCCTAAATAAACACGTTTTACATCAGGGTTTTCAAGCACTTGCTGTGGTGTGCCGCTGGCAATCATTTCGCCGCTACCGACAATGTAGGCTCTTTCACATACATCTAGAGTTTCACGTACGTTATGGTCGGTAATCAATACCCCTAAACCACGCTCTTTTAAATTGACGATAATTTTTTTAATATCAATTACCGAGATTGGGTCAACCCCAGCAAAAGGTTCATCTAACAGAATAAATTTCGGGTTCGCTGCTAATGCTCGGGCAATTTCCACACGGCGGCGTTCACCACCTGAAAGTGATTGACCTAAACTATTGCGAATATGCTCAATATGGAATTCTGTAATCAGCTCTTCGGCACGCTCTTTACGCTGTTTATCATTGATATTTTTACGCACTTGTAATACCGACATTAAGTTATCGTACACACTTAAACGGCGGAAAATAGATGCTTCTTGCGGTAGATAGCCAATCCCTTGTTTTGCTCTGTCGTGCATTGGTAGTGTGCTGATATCTTGGTCGTCAATACGAATTGTGCCGTGGTCGTGGCGAACCAAACCCACAACCATATAGAAAGTGGTGGTTTTACCTGCGCCGTTCGGACCGAGCAAGCCCACGATTTCACCTGATTTGACATTCAGGCTGACGTCTTTTACCACTTGGCGTTGTTTATAGCTTTTTGCTAAATGTTCGGCATAAAGCACAGACATATCATTTAACCTTATTTTTTCTTGTTATCTTGAAGTTCATTTGGAATTAGCACGGTTTTCACTCGGGTTTTACCGCCACTGGTAGCTTTAAGTTGTTGTTTTTTCACATCATAGGTAATTTTATTGGCTTTAATAAAGCTACCTTGTTGTTTGAGTTCCGCATTGCCAATCAGCGTTAAAAATTCAGAGTTTAAATCATAATGAACGCTGTTGCCTTTACCGTTTACCGGTTTACCGTTATCTAAGGTTTGTTGGAATGTTACAGGTGAGCCTGTAGCGTCAATAGTTTCTTTTTTACCTTCTTGACGGGTAATTTTGACGTTTGCTGCGGTCACTTTAATCGACCCTTGAGTGATAACGACATTATCGCTAAAGGTCACGATATTGTTAGTCATATCTAACGATTGGCTACCTGAATCAATATTAATCGGCTGATCGGTATCGCCTTTTAGAGCATAAGCGGAAAAGCTGCTACCCAGTAACACGCTCACTAAAATAGATTTAAACATTAATTTCATTGTTATTCCTTGTTCCAAGCAAATTATTCTTTGGTTTCTTGAATAATGGTCGGTTCAATGTAAGATTTTACATCTTTTTGCAAAGTCGCAACTTGTTGTTTTAAGTTACCTTTTAATCCAACCCCCGTTGTAGTAAAACCGGAACCTATCGATTTGACCGTACTTTCGGTAAAAATATCCTGTGTATTTAAATCAACAGTTAACGTATCGGTAGTGATTTGTTGCAAACGTGATGCAGGATCTAATGCAACAAGTTTGATATTACCTTTTAAATTTAACATTTTTTCTTTGGTAATTTCTGCATAATCGGCACTGACTTTCCACTGTTTTTGCGTCGACTCTTTGGCAAAAAGCTCAATAAAAGGTTTAAAAAACTCAGTACGCTCAGTAGACTCATAGCGTTTAATTTCAGTAGCTTGAGCGAAATATTGTGGGTTTCCTTTTAGATCATAGACCGTGGTGGACATTTTATTCCCCACATATTCAGGCTGTCCTTCCTTTTTAATAAGCTGATCAAGCCCCGTATTCTCTTTCTCTTGTAAGCTGTAATACCAGCCACCAAGTACGGCAACAATAATCAGTAAAATAACGGTTAAACGTTTGTTCATAATCCAAAAATAATCTAAAAATAGTGTTTGATTGTAGCACAGATTTGAATAGGGATATAGTACAGCGTAAAAAGTGCAAAAAAGTGAGAAAAAATAACCGCTTGTAGGGCTAAAAACTGACAAGCGGTTGAAAACTCAGATTTTTTTGCAACTTTATTTAAAGGTTGCCCAAACAGGGGAGTGGTCAGACGGTTTTTCCATTGCTCGAATGTCTAAATCAATGCCTGTTTCCACGCAACGCTCAGCAAGTGATTTTGAAGCAAGAATTAAATCAATACGCAAGCCACGATTATCATCAAAACCTTTTGAACGGTAGTCAAACCAAGAGAACTTATCGTTCACGTCTGGGTTGCCTGCACGGAAAGTATCAACCAAGCCGTAGCTGTATAAGCGATCTAGCCATTCACGCTCTTCGGGTAAGAATGAACATTTACCGTCACGCAGCCAGCGTTTGCGGTTTGGCTCGCCGATGCCGATATCCAAATCAGTCGGGCTGATGTTCATATCGCCCATAATAATAATCGGATTTTCCGGCTTTAATTCGCTTTCCAAGTAGTTCTGCAAATCAGCATAGAATTTTTGTTTTGCCGGGAATTTGGTTTCGTGGCTGCGATTTTCCCCCTGTGGGAAATAGCCGTTTAATACGGTTAGCACGCCGAAATCGGTCTCGATATCCGCCATAATCATTCGTTTTTGAGCATCAAGCACATCTGTCGGGAAGCCTTTACGCACCGCTATAGGCTCTTTTTTAGTCAGTAATGCCACGCCGTAATGACCTTTCTGCCCGTGGTGGAAAACGTGGTAGCCCAAGTGATTGACTAAATCGTAAGGGAAGTCTTCATCAGCGACTTTGATTTCTTGTAAACCGAGTACATCAGGCTGGTGTTTTTCGATAATAGCTTCCAGTTGATGTGGTCTGGCTCGTAATCCGTTGATATTAAAAGAAATAAATTTCATTGATAATCCTAATCGTAGGGTTTGCAAAATAAAGAAGAAAATAGACCGCTTGTAATGGCTACAAGCGGTCATTTTTAGCAAAATTTTTGCATATTATAGCTTAAAGTGTCATTGCTGCAATCCAACCGAACACTAATAATGGAAGATTAAAGTGGATAAAGGTTGGTACTACAGAATCCCAAATGTGATCGTGTTTACCATCTGCATTCAAACCGGAGGTTGGACCTAGTGTGGAATCTGATGCCGGAGAACCTGCATCACCAAGTGCAGCAGCAACACCGACAATCGCCATTGTTGCTAGTGGCGAAAAACCAAATGAAACACAAAGTGGTACATAAATTGAGGTAATGATCGGCACTGTGGAGAATGAAGAGCCGATCCCCATCGTAATAAATAAACCAACGACTAACATTAACAATGCAGCCATTTCTTTTGATGAAATCACATCACGCAGGCTTTCAACCAACGCTGGCACGCCACCGGTTGAATTGACGACACCGGCAAAGCCAGAAGCAGCAATCATTACAAAACCAATCATCGCCATTAAACGTAAACCAGCTTGGAAGACATCGTTACTTTCTTTCAATCTAAACACACCACCTAAGGCAAAAATAGCTAGCCCGACTAAACCACCAATAATGGTCGAATTTGTTGCCAATTGCACTGAACAGGTTGCAATAATGGCTAAAATACTAATGCCGATATGGAATGGTTTGACATTTGCGACACGAGCTTCAATATCATCTGAGGTTGGCTCAGGTTTATCTTCAATATAGACACGAGGTTTGCGATACGACACAAAGAAAGCAAATAATAGACCTAAGATCATACCTGATACAGGGATTAACATCGCTTTGGTCATTTCCGCTGTGGTAGTCACTAATTGGAACGGTTCACCTGCTTGGTTGATATTTTTAACTAAGATGCTTTCAATAAAGATCTGCCCGAAACCCGCCGGAATTAACATATAAGTAGCAGTTAAACCAAAGGTTAAAGCACAGGCTACTGCACGGCGGTCAATTTGCAATTTATTCATTACGCTTAATAGTGGCGGAATTAAAATAGGAATAAAGGCAATATGAATCGGGATTAAGTTTTGTGATGACATCGCAAACGCCACTAACACAAATAATACGATGTATTTAAACCAAGTGACAGAGCGACCAGACGGGCTGTGACCAAAGGATTTGATCACTTTATAGGCTAATAAATCGGTCACGCCTGATTTTGATAGAGCTACGGCAAACGCACCAAGAACGGCATAGTTCATAGCAGTTTCCGCACCCCCACCTAAACCACCAGTAAAACTTTTTATTGTTTTTTCCAATGCTTCGGTAAATCCAGCCTCTTCTACACCAAGATTACCGATTAGACCGCAAGTAAGGGCAGAAATAATAAGTGCGATTACTACATTAATTCTAAGCAAGCTTAGGATTAACAGCACGATAATCGAAATAAAGACTTCGTTTGATAACATTGTGTTTGATCCTTAGGTTATTTAAATAATTGTTTAATTTACTGTAAAAAAAAGTATTGTCGAGAATTTTTTTTAAATTCAGGAACTTTTTTGAAGTTCATCTTGGAGTAATACTATCAATATTTTATTTTTTTGACATAGATCTCATTTTTCGTTTTTGAGATTTGGTAGAATTGGATACCATTTTTGAGGTATTTCATATTAAAGAGAGGCTGTAATGAGCGAAATTGCACTTACTGTCAGTTTATTATCTTTAGTGGCCGTTCTAGGCTTATGGATTGGCCATATTAAAATCAGAGGCGTGGGGCTAGGTATAGGGGGAGTGTTATTTGGTGGGCTGTTTGTCTCCCATTTTATGGCGCAATTCGATGTGAAGCTCGATGCCCATACGCTTCATTTTATTCAAGAGTTCGGGCTGATTTTATTTGTTTATTCAATTGGAATTCAAGTAGGACCTGGATTCTTTGCCTCACTAAAACATTCTGGCTTAAAACTCAATGGTTTTGCGGTACTGATTGTACTGATTAGCGGTATTTTAGTTATTCTTATTCATAAATTCTTCAATGTTCCTTTGCCTGTGATTTTAGGCATTTTCTCCGGGGCTGTAACCAATACCCCTTCTTTAGGAGCAGGTCAACAGGTATTGGCTGAGTTAAGCGCTGAGAGTGTAACTGAAATTATGGGAATGAGTTATGCGATTGCTTACCCGTTCGGCATTATCGGAATTCTACTTTCAATGTGGCTGATTCGGATTTTATTTCGAATCAATATTGAGGCGGAAGCAGAGGCTTTTAACAAACAGCAAAATAGAGGTAAAGATCAACTTAGTACCTTAAATGTCCGTCTGACTAATCCAAATATTCACGGTTTAGCGTTGAAACAAATTCCTGATTTTAATTTGCACGAAGTAGCTTATTCACGCTTAAAACGGGGGAATGAGCTTTCTATTCCACGTGTAGATACGATTCTACAGATAGGAGATATTTTACACTTAGTAGGTGAAGAATCCTCATTACGAAAAATGCAGATTATTTTAGGTGAGGCAGTAGATGTATCTGTCTCAACCAAAGGCACGATTTACCGTTCTGAACGTGCTGTAGTGACGAATGAAAAAGTCTTCGGGAAACAAATTCGTCAGCTAATGCTTAAAGGCAAATACGATGTTGTCATTTCTCGTTTAAATCGAGCCGGTGTAGAATTAGTACCAACAGGTGATATGACGTTACAATTTGGTGATGTTCTCAATTTAGTAGGGCGGCAAGCTGATATTGAAATGGTAATGACGATTATCGGCAATGCGCACTCAAAGTTGCAACAAGTCCAAATGTTGCCAATATTTATCGGGATCGGTTTGGGAGTATTACTTGGTTCTGTACCGATTTATTTACCGGGTTTCCCTGTTGCGTTAAAGCTGGGCTTGGCTGGTGGACCACTGGTGGTTGCTCTTATTCTTGCAAGAATTGGTAGTTTCAGTAAACTCTACTGGTTTATGCCACCAAGTGCCAATCTTGCATTGCGTGAAATCGGTATTGTACTGTTTTTAGCGGTAGTTGGTTTAAAATCTGGCGGTAGATTTCTCGAAACGCTATTAAGCAGTGAGGGCGTTGAGTGGATATGCTATGGGGCGATTATTACTTTTGTTCCATTGATGATAGCAGGATTGATTGCCAGAATGTATAACAAAGTAAACTATTTAACGATTTGTGGATTACTTGCCGGCTCAATGACTGATCCTCCAGCGCTTGCTTTTGCCAATGAAATTAAAGAGGGAAATGGCGCTGCAGCGTTATCCTATGCAACTGTTTACCCACTAGTAATGTTTTTGCGTATTATGCTACCTCAAGTGCTAGCGATTATGTTGTGGGTTTCAGGTGGATAAAGATAGACATCAAGCATATAAGCCCAAAAGGCGACGGAAAGTCGCCTTTTTTCTTATCTAACTTTTATTGATTTTTACGGATTAAATTAACTTCTTTTAATAAGGCTTGAATATCTTTATCTGTGAAGATCTCCTCGAGGTTAACACTAAGCCGACGTCGCCAGTTTGCATATTGTGTACTGGTTCCCGGAATGTTAACCGGCTCAGTCATACCCAACCAGTCTTCGGGTTGGAAGCCGAATAATCCGCTGCTTACATTTGCAACATAGGTTTGTAAACAGTGAATAAATGCGGTATTCACCGGAGAATTAAGTTGCTCGCTAATTTCAGGGGCGATCTCTACGTTATGTTCTTGTAAGCGTTGTAAGATTTTGGCTTTGGCATTGACTCGATCTTGCTTAAGGATTGCCAAAATATCCGAATTAGGATAGACGCCGAATTTTTCGCCTAATTCAAAATCATAGCCACGCCAATAACCATTGATAGTCGGTAAATCGTGGGTGCTTAATGTGGTCATTGCTTGGTAAGGGTAATGCTGTAAGTCTCGACTCTTCCCTTGTTCATCAAATTCAAAATAGAAAATTTTGTAAGATAAAATTCCCGCATTTTTGAGCTTGCTCACAATTTCTTTTGGCACAGTACCTAAATCTTCACCGATAATTAGGCATTGGTGGCGTTGGCTTTCAAGTGCCAAAATTGCGATTAAATCATCAACTGGATAACGAATATAAGCACCATTAACCGCACTATCGCCTTTGGGGATCCACCATAAACGGAGTAAAGACATAATATGGTCAAGGCGTAATGCACCGCAATGACTCATATTAGCTCTGACTAACTCAATAAACGGACGGTAGGCTTGTTGCTTTAATACATGCGGATTCATTGGGGTTAAGCCCCAGTTTTGTCCTTGCGGACCTAATACATCAGGCGGAGCGCCGACAGAGGCATTTAAGCAATAAAGTTGTTTGTCATTCCACGTTTCTGCACCATTCGGGCTGACGCCAACGGCGAGATCGCGATACATACCAATACGCATATTTTGCTGACGGCAGATAGCATCACATTCTGCTAGCTGTTGATCGGCAACGAATTGTAACCAAAGGTAAAATTCTATGTCGGTTTTATGCGTTTCTCTAAATTGCTGCACGGCTGCGGAGTGGTAGTCTTGGTAGGCTTTCTCCCAGAAATCCCAGCCCCATTGGTCGGCAAATTGTGCCGATAGATGCTGATGAAGGGCATCAAATGTGGCTTGAACTTGTAAGCTTTCACCACCTTTTTGTACAAATTCGATAAAAGCAGGGGCAGCGCAAGCGGTCATATTTTGCTGAAATTTTGCGAAAGCAAAGCGTAGCCCTTTCAATTTCAACGGAATGATTTGCTCGTAATTCAACCAATCCTGAGTGCGTAATTCTGATAATTGTTGTTGGATTTCAGCAGAATGAAACCAAGTTTGTGCTTCATCACTTTGTTGAAATTCCGCTAGCTGATTGATATCAATGTAAGCAATATTCAGCCATCGGCGAGAGGATGGACTGTATGGGCTGGCAGAATTCGGGTTTGCCGGAAAAAGTGAGTGAATCGGGTTCAAGCCGATAAAATCTGCTTGGTAAGGGGCAATCTGTTGAATGAAGTCTTTTAAATCGCCAAAATCGCCAATCCCCCAGTTGTGGGCTGATTTTAAGGTGTATAGTTGTAGGAAGGTTCCCCACAATCTTTTTTGTTCAATGACGGCTTGTGGTTGGTAGCAGCGTTCCGGAGCGATAATAATGGTGCAATTAAAGGTTTTATCTACCGTTTTTAGCTGTAATTGGTGATAACCTAAGGGCAAATCTTGAGGTAATGTAATTCCCCTTGCTTTAATTTTGCCGGAAATAATTTGGTTTGAATTTTCTAGTTGTAGCTGCCAAGTACCGGTTAACGGATGTTTTTTATCCGCTAAATGAAAAGGTAAAAAACAGGGTTGGTGCTGGTAAAAAATGTTGACCGTAGGGATAGGTGTTTCTCTTGCTTGAGTATTGCCGTTAAAGGCTTTGAATAACGAGTGTTTTATTTTTTCAGATGCTGTTTTTTTTACACCACGCTCATCGAAAAAATAGGGCATAATTCCAGCCCGATAATATTGTTTGGCAGTTATTTTCATCATTTCTCTCCATATATAAATACATATGAAATACAGCAGAAAATAGGCGACTTTCTTTATTGTAGAAGTCGCCCGAATTTATTATCTATTCAACCAAATACGTTGTTGATAATCTTTAATTGAGCGGTCTGAGCTAAATGCACCCAAACGAGCAGTATTTAAAATTGCACTACGCAGCCAAGTTTCTTGATCTAAATAGGCTACACCAATTTTCTCTTGTGCTTGGCGATAGCTATCAAAGTCGGCAAAGACTAGGAAAGGATCTCGTTCCAACAGGCTATCTAACATCAGCTTGAATGCCTCTTTATCTCCGTTAGAGGCTTTTCCTGTGGCTAAGAAATCAACCGCATTTTTCAGAATCGGATCTTGGTTATAGTAGGCTTTCGGTTGGTAGCCTTTTGCTAATAATTCCCTCACGCTTTCTACGGTGTGACCGAAGATAAAGACATTCTCCTCACCGACCATATCAGCAATTTCAACATTGGCACCGTCTAGCGTACCTAAGGTTAATGCGCCGTTGAGTGCCAATTTCATATTACCGGTACCGGAGGCTTCTTTACCTGCCATTGAAATCTGTTCTGATACATCAGCTGCTGGAATAATTTTTTCCGCAAGACTGACTCGATAATCCGGTAAGAATGCCACTTGTAGTCGATCATTTACCTGCTTGTCGTTATTAATAATATCTGCCACATTATTAATAGCGTGAATAATATTTTTTGCTAAATAATAACCCGGTGCAGCTTTGCCCGAGAATAGGAATAGACGTGGTGTGTAGTCTTGGTTCGGGTTAGCTTTTAGCGATTGATAGGTCGCAATAATGTTTAACAAATTCAAATGTTGGCGTTTATATTCGTGGAAACGCTTAATTTGCACATCAAAAATCGCATTAGGATTGACATTTAACCCTAATGTTTTATGGATTTCATTGGCTAAAACCACTTTGTTATTGCGTTTAATGCGTTGATATTCTTCACGGAAACCGGTGTCATCCGCATATTGTTCAACGCCTTTTAATAATTCCAGATTGTGTGTCCAATCTTGTTTTAAGGTACGATCCAATAAATCACTTAATTGTGGATTAGCTTGTCGAATCCAGCGGCGAGGTGTGATGCCGTTAGTAACATTGCAGAATTTTGTTGGGAATAATTTGTGGTATTCCGGGAATAGATCGGTCACTAAGAGATCGGAGTGAATTTCCGCAACGCCGTTTACACGGAAGCAGGTGACAACGCAGAGGTTTGCCATACGCACACGGTAATCAAATAGCACGGCTAATTTTTCCCAAATTTTTGCATCATCACCAAATTCTGCCTGTACTTTGTCGTGGAAAATATCATTGATTTTTTCCACAATTTGATAATGGCGAGGTAATAGCTGCTTAAATAGGCGTTGATCCCATTGTTCAAGTGCTTCAGGTAATAAGGTATGGTTAGTGTAAGCAAAGGTATTGCTGCAAATATCCCAAGCCTGCTCCCAAGTGAATTGATGTTCATCTAACAGTACACGCATCAATTCAGGTATAGCGAGCGTTGGATGGGTATCATTGAGTTGAATAACTTGGCGTTTTGCTAAATCTTCTAACGAATAACCTTCGCTAATGTGACGATCTAAAATATCGGCAACCGAGCAGGCACAATGGAAGTATTGCTGCATTAAGCGTAATTTTTGTCCGGCTTGATGGTTGTCGTTTGGATACAGCACTTGAGTTAGTGCGGCTGCATTGACAATCGTTTTATCGGCACTTAAAAATTTACCCTCATTAAAGGCATCAAAATCAAAAGATTGGTCACTATCTGCTTGCCATAAACGTAATGGTTGAATGATGTTGTTTTTATAACCTACAATCGGCAAGTCAAAGGCTTTGCCTTGAATGGTCAATTTAGGCTGCCATTCATATTGATCGGCTTGGATATGTTTGATTTTTCCACCAAACCCGATATGGCGGGTTTTAGACGGATTAAAACGATGCCACGGGTAGCTGTCACGAGCCCAAGTATCCGCTGCTTCTTTCTGCATTCCCTCTTTGAAGCTTTGTTTAAACAGACCATATTGATAATGAAGCCCATAGCCGGTTGCATTTTGTCCGACAGTTGCCATCGAATCTAAAAAGCAGGCAGCAAGACGACCTAATCCGCCATTACCCAGTGCCGGATCACGCTCTTGTTCTAAAACATCTACTAATTCAACTTGATATTGTTTAAGATAGTCACGAATTTGTTCGTAATAACCTAAATTCATTAAATTATTGCCGGTTAACCGACCGATTAAGAACTCCATTGAGAGGTAGTTCACGTGGCGTGATTCTGTCGGTTTGGTTGCAGGCTGGCTATAAATTAGCTCAAGGGAACCTTCAGCAACAACTTGATACCACTGCTGTAAGGTAAAGTGTTTTGGATCTGTCACATCAAAGTAGCGACAGTATTTTTCTACAATAGAATTAAATGTCATAGGAAACCCCCGGTTAAAGATGAATGTCGCTATTATGTAAAATCCAAATAAAATCAAATCATCCCAATAATCATCTTGTATGGTATGATTATAAGGAAGTAGTGAGAACACAAATGGTGGATATATCATCCCTATTTTGTTATGAGAGAAAATTGAATTTATTATGTTAATACCATCAAAACTTGTTTGTTCTTTTCGATTACAAAACAGCATTCCTCGAAAACGTTTAATTCAAGAATTAGACAAATCTTGCAGTTATCCGGTCGTATTGATAAATGCACCGGCAGGTTATGGCAAAACCACTCTGGTTTCCCAATGGATTGAAAATAAAAAGAATATCGGCTGGTATGCGTTAGATGAAGGCGATAATAATTCAGATCGTTTTGCCACTTATTTTAGTGCGGCATTGCATTCAGCAATCAATGAAGAAATAGACGTATTGTTAGAGGAAAATCGTAAAGCTAATTTATTAGCTTTATTTAATCAATTATTGATTAAAGCCGCGGCATTTTCAGAGCATTTTTATCTTGCTATTGATGATTATCATATTATTGAAAATGATGAAATTCACGAAGCATTAAAATATTGGATTAAACATCAACCGTCTAATATGACGCTTATCTTGATTTCTCGATCAATTCCCCCGTTAAGTATTGCCAGTTTAAGAGTGCAAGAACAATTATTGGAAATTGATATTAACCAGTTAATGTTTGATCACCAAGAAAGTACCGCTTTTTTTCAAGCAAGATTAGGTTCGGAGTTAAATCAGCAAGATGTTATCGCACTGTGTAACGAAGTTGAAGGGTGGCCCACAGCCCTTCAGCTAATTAGCCTTTTTGCAAAAAATAAATCACACACGCTACAAGTACCACTGCAAGATATTGCCAAACGTTTAGCCAAATCAAACCATTTTCATATTAACGAATATTTAGCCGATGAAGTGCTTAATAAAGTCGATGAAGAGACTCGTTTGTTTATTTTGCGTTGTTCGGTTTTGCATTCAATAAATGAGTCTTTAGTGCAGGCTGTTACAGGGGAGCAAAACAGTCGCACCAAATTAGAGTCTCTCGAAAAGCAAGGTTTGTTTTTACAACAAATGGCAAACAGTAAGTGGCAGAGTAGTGATGATAGCTGGTGGAAATTCCATCCGCTTTTTGCTTCCTTTTTAAATTTATGTTGCCAAAATGAGTTATATGCTGAATTACCGCAACTGCATCAAAAGGCGGCGAATGCGTGGTTACAATTAGGCTATGTTACAGAAGCCTTACATCACGCAATGCAGTTATCGGATACCGGATTACTACTCAATATTTTGAGCAAACACGCTTGGACGGTGTTTCATCAAGGAGAACTCAAATTATTGGAAGAGAGCTTAAATTGCTTAGATTACGCCCATTTAACCGAACATACTAATTTGGTGTTACTCAAAGCCTGGTTGGTACAAAGCCAGCACCGCCATATTGAAGTAGGTGGTATTTTAGCGGATTTTTCTCGTGCATTAACTGAAAATAAAATTGAATTGAGCAAAACTGCCAATGCGGAATTTAATGTGCTACGGGCACAAGTTGCTATCAATTCCGGTGATGAGAATACCGCACTTCAATTAGCGTCTGAAGCGTTAAACGATCTTTCAGAAAATGCCTATTATGCTCATATTGTTGCAACGTCTATTATTGGCGAAGCTCATCATTGCCACGGCAATCTGGCAGAAGCATTAGCAATGTTGCAAAAAGCAGAGCGTATGGCACGTCAGCATCATACTTACCACAATATTTTGTGGTCACAGCTTCAACAATCTGAAATTTTGCTTGCCCAAGGGTTTTCACAAGCAGCCTATGAAATGTTAGATAAAGCAAGCGAGTTTGTGAAAGAAAACCATCTACAAAAAGTGCCGATGTATGAATTTTTGCTACGTTCTAAAGGCAAGATTTTATGGGAATGGTATAACTTAGATAAAGCTGAATCAATGGCAGTTGCCGGAATGAATGCCTTATCTAAATTTGAAGATAAGTTACAATGCTTAACTTTACTCACGAAGATCTCGTTGGCTCGAGGCAATTTGGATAACACTGCCCGATTATTAGGCGAGGTCGAACAATTAGAACATTCTCATTCTTATCACCACGATTGGATTGCCAACGCCGATCAGGTACGTATATTTTATTGGCAGATGACCAATGACGTTTCTGCGGTGAGGAACTGGTTAATTCAAAACCCCTCACCGGTTTCAGATAAAAATCATTTTACCCAAGTGCAATGGCGAAATATTGCACGGTCTCGAATCTTGCTTGAGGAATATCACGAGGCGAAAGCCATTTTAGATAATTTAATTGAAACGGCTGAAAAATTTTCTCTGATTAGCGATTTAAATCGCGCATTAATTGTTCGTAACCGGCTTTATTTTTTACAAGGCGAGAAAGAATTGGCTCAGCAAGATTTAATTCAGGCACTAAAACTCACCCGCCAAACGAATTTTATCAGTGCGTTTGTGATTGAAGGGGATGTAATGGCACAGCAGATCCGCCATTTATTGCAACTTAATGTGCTAGATGAACTGGTATTGCACAAAGCACAGTTTATTTTACGCAACATCAATCAATTTTATCGCCAAAAATTTGCCCATTTTGATGAAAACTTTGTGAATCAATTATTGAAAAATCCGAAAGTGCCGGAACTCTTAAAAATTAGTCCGCTCACTCAGCGGGAATGGCAAGTATTGGGTTTGATTTACTCCGGATATAGCAATGAACAAATTTCAGATGAATTGCAAGTGGCTGCAACCACGATTAAAACCCATATCCGAAATCTTTATCAGAAAATCGGTGTGACGAATCGTAACGAAGCAATCAGCTATACGAAAGAACTGCTGATGTTGATGGGGTATCATTGATCACAAGCTCATGGGGAACAAGCGGTCTATTTTTAGTAATTTTTTGCAACTTGTTTCCCCGAACCGGCTTCAAGTTTTCCCCAGAAGAGAGAAAACTTGAAGCCAAAGTAGATTTAATTTCCGGCCCAAACCACCATCACTTTATCTTCATTCAACACACGCTTAAATGCAAAGTAGCTATCATTTTTGATGAGTTGATGGACACCTGCGCCAATAGCCGGATGGCGTTGGCGGAATTGTGTCAATTTTTGCCAATGTTGATGCAATGCCTGTTTCTGAGGATCTTGCTGCAACTCTTGCCAATTCATATCCGACCGGGTGCCTTGTATCAGGTCTGAACCGGTCGCACCAAATGTCCGCCCACTTTCATCACCATAATAGATTTGCACTGCACCGGGTGAAAGCAACAGCAAATTTGCGGCGGTTTTGTGTTTTTCGATATTTTGTTCACTATCCGAATGGAAAAATAATCGAGTATCGTGTGAAGATAAATAGCTCAACACATTGAAGTCGCTTAATTTGCGATTCATTTCGGCATAAATCGGCTCAATATGGGCAAAGCAATTTAACCCTTGTTTAGCCTGATCTTGAAAATCGAAATTGATCATTGCATCAAAACCGTTTTGATAATAGTCACTTTTGAACACGCCGTGTCCCCACGCTTCTCCTGTCATCCAAAAGCGATCGTTAAAACCGGCGTTCGGATTGGCTTTTTGCCATTCGTTTAAGGCTTGTTGTGCCGATTGTTTTAATACCAGCCACGTGGATTTTTCAACGTGTTTGGCGGTATCAACCCGAAAACCGTCAATGCCATATTTTCTGACCCAATCGGATAACCAACCAATTAAATAATCACGCACTTTGGCGTTTGGTAATGTTTTGGCATTGGTATTTTTATTTGCAAAAAATTCAGGTAATTTGACCGCTTGTTCGCTCTCGGTTTTTAGATCAGGAAGGGCAGCGAGCGACATTTTTAAATCATCAAATTTAGGGCTGTCGTAATCGGCAATATCAGCTCTAACCCATTCTTTTCCCCACCAATTTTGCCAAGCCTGATTATCGTTAAAGCGAATGAAATCATTGAAACTGTGCCAATTTTGTCCTGATTTCGGCTTCCAGTGTGTCCATTTTTCGCCTAATGTGCGGCTAATTTCGTCCGGTGTTAAGTAAAATCCGCCAAAGTTAAACTCCTGCATATCGGCAAGCGTCGCGTAGCCGGTATGGTTCATCACCACATCAAATAGCACCCGAATACCACGCTGGTGGGCTTGTTGAACAAAGCGACTTAAATCGTCTTCAGTACCCATATTGGCATCTAATTTCGTCCAATCTAAATGATAGTAACCGTGATAGCCATAATGCGGAAAATCCCCCTTATCACCGCCGCCAACCCAGCCGTGCATTTGTTCTAACGGAGAGCTAATCCACAATACGTTTACCCCAAGTTGTTGTAGGTAATCGAGCTTTTCGGTTAATCCTTTTAAATCACCACCGTGAAAGGTGCCGATTTCTTGCATTCCGTCTTTTTGGCGGTGGTAGCTGTGGTCATTGGTCGGATCGCCGTTATAAAAGCGGTCGGTCAGCACAAAATAGACGGTGGCATTTTTCCAATCAAACGTTGCCGTATTTTCGGTATTGCTTTTTTCCAGCAAAATCAGACCGCTTGCGTTTTCATTGGGCATTAAGGTGACTTTGCCGTTTTTAACGATAGCGGTGTTGCCTGAATAAAAATCGCTAACCGATTCGCCTTCGGCAAAAGTGGAAGAAACATCAATTTCAATCGGTTTTTTATCCCAATTCGGGCAACTTTGAAACATCGCTTCATTGTGCTGTAGCTGCTGTTCTACGCTGATTGTGAGTGTCGGAGTGCCGCTTCGCAGATCAATTTGTGCCAGATAGTTGCCTTGACGAAACAACCGCAGTTGTGGAGCTTCATTTATACAAGGGACTAACGCAACCGATTGATTTAATTTTATCGCTTGTTGGGGTTGATAACATTGTTCGCCAAATTTGAACCTAAGCGGATAGCTCCCTTTTTCCAATTGAACTTGAGATTGATACAACCGTTTTTCGAGATTATCGTTAAAATCAGAAAAATGAGAATGTTGCCAAGATTGGGCAAAAAGGCTTGAGGTATAGAATAAGCAGAGATAAGGTAACGCATTTTTCATAGACAGCCCTAATAAAGATTGACGACCGCAGTATCAGCTCGACAAGCGGTCGTTTTTAGAGAATTTTTTGCAAACTAGCCTTTCACGCCGCCGGCAGTTAAACCACCGATTAACCAGCGTTGTGCCAATAAGAAGACCAGCGTAATCGGAATTGCGGATAAGACCGCCGCTGCTGCGAAGTCACCCCATAAATAGTTTTGCGGATAGAGGTATTGTTGCATACCAACGGCTAGGGTGTAGCTGTTTACATCACGCAATAGGAGTGAGGCAACCGGTACTTCGGTAATGGCGGCAATAAATGAAAGAATGAAAACTACCGCCAAAATCGGCACTGAAAGCGGTAATAAGATTAATCGGAACGCTTGCCACGGGGTTGCACCATCAAGGGAAGCGGCTTCTTCCAATGAACCATCAATCGTTTCAAAGTAGCCTTTGATTGTCCAAACGTGTAAGGCAATTCCGCCTAAGTAGGCAAAAATAACACCACCGTGTGTGTTTAAACCAAGAAACGGTACATACTGCCCAAGACGATCAAACAACGCATATAAGGCAACTAAGGAAAGCACTGCCGGGAACATTTGGAAAATCAGCATACCTTGTAGAATGGTTTTTTTGCCTTTAAATTTCATTCGGGCAAATGCATAAGCACAGGTCGTAGATAAGGTTACAATGCCGATAGAGGTAATTGTTGCCACTTTGATGGAGTTCCATAACCAGCGTAGCACCGGGAATGGCGGCGGTGTGACTGTACCATCGGCGTGTGTAACATCAAAACCAAGAGCGGCTTGCCAATGTTCCCACGAAATTTGGCTTGGAATAATATCACCGATAGCCAGATTTCCCGGTCGTAACGAAATGCCAATCACCATTAATAAAGGGAAAATAATTAAGGCAAGGAAACAGATTAAGATGAAATGGGTTGCCCATACCCGATAACGCACAGATTTAGATTGAACAATTGCCATATATAACTCCTAAAGTTAGTTTGGGGTCGGGATTGTTAAATCCCTCCCGCTTTTATAATTCCATTTTGGTTGCTTTGATATTTAAGAGTGCCAAGCCACCGACTAATAAGAAAATAATGGTTGCGATGGCGGCTGCTAAGCCGAAATCTTGCGTACCACTTCCTTCAAAGGCAATACGATAGGTGTAGCTGACTAATAAATCGGTATAACCGGCTGGAGTGGTTGTTCCAATCATATCCGGGCGACCGTTTGTTAATAGTTGAATTAATACAAAGTTATTAAAGTTAAATGCAAACGAAGCAATCATTAACGGAGTAAGTGGTTTTAACAGTAATGGGAAAGTGATTTTACTGAAGTTTTGCCAAGTGGAAGCACCGTCCATTGCGGAGGCTTCATATAAATCAGCCGGAATAGCTTTGAGTAACCCCATACATAAAATCATCATATAAGGATAACCTAACCACGTATTGACAATTAAGATCATCACTTTGGCAAGGAGCGGATCGTTAAACCATTCAGGGCTGATGCCGAATAGTTGGTTTAAAATCATATTGATCTCACCAAAACTTTGGTTAAATAGTCCTTTAAAAATCAGAATCGAAATAAATGATGGTACGGCATAAGGTAAAATCAATAAGACACGATAGACTGCTTTACCTTTTAATGCCTCCCATTGTACCAAACAGGCAAGAACCATACCGAGAATAACGGTAAAGACAACGGTTAATAAAGAGAAGATCACCGTCCAAATAAATATTTGGACAAAAGGTTTTTGAATACCTTCATCGGTAAAAATTTTAATGAAGTTATTAAAGCCTGATGTGACAGTATAACCTGGTTCAAGTGTTTCGCTTTGCCAATGACCGTTTTCATCAATCGATTGGAAGAAACCGGTTTCGTCATTTGCTTGATAACGTTTGCCAGTCTCATTATTGAGTAATATTTTATTTTCTTCATCAAATTGATAGCGTGGTTTTTGCTCGGAGAATTGACGTAATGAGCTCATTGTCAGTTCATTATTATTCGGTAAAACCACTTTCATTGATTGAAGTGCGGCCCGATTTTGCGTAATCACTTTAAGGGGAGCGACTTCGCCGGTTGGTCTGTTTTGCTCGGTTACAACCACATTCGTTCCGGTAGCCAATGAAATCGGCTCTGACACAAAAGTTTGCTCTGTCGTCGGATTGGTTAATGCAATTTGATATTTATTATCTGCTTGCGGATAAAGGGTGAATTGATATTTATCTCCGGCAAAATAGCGTTGTTCAGTTAAGACGGATACCGCTCGTTCAAAGGATAATTGATTAGAACCACTATAGTTGGTAAACGCAATTGCAATAGTCGCAACCAGCGGAAACAAAATAAAAATTGCCATTCCGGTAATGCCAGGGTAAACATACCGCCAAGCATAGGTATTTTTATTGGTAAAAATATAGACACCGGAAGTTAGAATAATCAGCGTTAAAATAGCAAAAAGATATTCACCTTGTGAGTACATTAAGACAACAAGATAGAAGTCAAGGAGCAAGACTAATCCGGCTAAGAGATATTTGAGCCAATGAGTGGATTTGGATTGAGTTTGAGTTAGCATAACAGCACCTCGAATTTTTACTGCATTTTGTTACGGTACTTTTACTGTACTTTTATTGTATTTAGGGTGAATCTAAAAATAGAGTGGGTCATAATAACCCACTCAGAATGATGAAGAATTATTGTTGTTTTTGAATGCGTGAATGTGCATCATCTAATGCTTCTTTCACCGATTGACGACCGGTCACTGCATTATTGATAGCAGATTTTTCGGCATACCAGAAAGAAGACATTTGCGGAATATTTGGCATAATTTCACCGTTTTTCGCATTTGCCATCGTTGCAGCAATACGAGGATCAGCCGCTAATTTCTCTTGGTAAGATTTTAACGCCACCGCACCTAAAGGTTTATCTTTATTGACTGCATCTAAACCGTCGTCGGTGAGTAAATAATTCTCTAAGAATTCTTTGGCTAAATCTTTATTTGGGCTTGAGCTGTTTACACCGGCGCTTAACACCCCTACGAATGGTTTAGAAGCTTGACCGTTTAATGTTGGGAGTAAAGTTACACCATATTTAATACCGCTTTTATCAATATTGCCCCAAGACCAAGGACCATTGATGGTTAAGGCACTTTGTCCTTTATTAAAGGAGGCTTCGGCAACGGCATAGTCCATATCCGCACTAATATGTTTATTTTTCACCATATCGACTACAAATTGTAGTGCTTTTACTGCCCCTTCATTGTTCACACCAATATCTTTTGGATCGTATTTGCCGTTAGCAAATTTGAATGCATAAGCTCCGTTTGAAGCCGCAATCGGCCACGTGAAATAGGGCTCGGATAAGTTCCACATAATGGCATTTTTGCCCTCTTTTTTGAGTTTTTTATCTAACTCAATAATTTCTTCCCAAGATTTTGGTGCTTCTTTCACTAAATCTTTATTATAAATTAATGAAATCGCTTCAATCGCAACCGGATAACCGATAATTTTGCCGTTGTAAGTTTCAGCATCCCAAGCAAAATCGACAAATTTATCTTTAAATTCTTTGCTTACATTCACTTCAGCCAATAAACCGGATTGTGCATAACCACCAAAGCGGTCGTGAGCCCAGAACATAATATCCGGACCGTCACCAGTTGAGGCAACCTGTGCAAATTTTTCTTCAAGTCTATCCGGGTGTTCAACTAAAACTTGAACACCGGTATCTTTTTCAAATTTCTTACCGACTTCGGCAAGCCCATTGTACCCTTTATCACCGTTAATCCAGATAACGAGTTTACCTTCCGTCATTTTTGCCATTACTGTTCCTGAAAGAACTAAGGTAGCAAGAGTAGCTAAGGTGAATTTGACACATTTGTTTTTCATAAAAAACTCCTTGAAGTTAAATAAAAGAAACGGATATGAAACAACCCATTTATTAAATTATGGCAAATTATGGGCTATACAATCTATTTGAGATCACCCTTTGCTCTACGCCCCCCAAGCTAAAAGTATGATCTAAGTAACATTTTTTATCATTTTGTGATCTGCTTCACAAAAATAGGCATTAAAAATGAGAGGTTGATCACAAAATTTATTTAATTTTTCTGAATTGGCGTTTTTTAAATAATTATGGCTCTAACCCTAAAAAAAAGTATTTTAGGATGATTTCTTCTTTAGATAAAAAGGCGACTATTCAGCCTAAATAAAACCAATAAGCAAAAGCAGAAAAGAGGTTTAGTTATGGCGAATGTATCATTACGTAACGTGGGAAAATCGTATGGTGATGTTCATATCTCTAAGGATATTAATTTAGAAATTAACGAAGGAGAATTCGTTGTTTTCGTTGGACCGTCAGGTTGTGGCAAATCTACGCTATTACGAATGATAGCAGGTTTGGAAGATATTACGACAGGAGAACTCTATATCGGTGGAAAACTGATGAATGAAGTAGAGCCTTCAAAACGTGGTATCGGTATGGTGTTCCAATCCTATGCTCTCTATCCACATTTAGACGTTGCCGAAAATATGTCTTTTGGCTTAAAGCTGGCAGGTGTAAGTAAAGCAGAGCGGGATCAACGAGTTAACCAAGTTGCCGAAATCTTACAGCTTGCCCATTTATTAGATCGAAAACCTAAAGCACTTTCCGGCGGACAACGCCAACGGGTGGCTATTGGTAGAACACTGGTTTCCCAACCGGAAGTATTTTTACTCGATGAACCACTTTCCAACCTTGATGCCGCATTGCGTGTACAAATGCGGGTAGAAATTTCCAAATTACATAAAAAACTAAACCGCACAATGATTTATGTTACGCACGATCAAGTTGAAGCAATGACATTAGCGGACAAAATCGTGGTATTAAATGCCGGCGGTATTGCTCAAGTAGGTAAACCGTTAGAACTTTATCATTACCCGGCAAACCGCTTTGTAGCAGGGTTTATCGGCTCGCCTAAAATGAACTTTTTACCGGTAAAAGTGATTGCGGTAGAGCCGGAACGGGTAAAAATTGAGTTACCTGATGCGAATCATCATAATTTTTGGATTCCGGTTTCCGGCGAAGGGGTGAATGTGGGAGATAACTTATCTTTAGGTATCCGCCCGGAACATTTAGTTCCTTCGGATCAAACCCAAGTGACCTTACACGGTATTGTGCAAGTTGTGGAATTGCTCGGAAATGAAACACAAATCCACCTTGAAATCCCTGAAATCAAACAACCAACCTTAATTTATCGTCAAAACGATGTGGTATTAGTTAATGAAGGCGACGATCTGAATATCGGTATATTGCCGGAACGCTGCCATTTATTTAAGGAAGACGGTACAGCTTGCAAACGTTTGTTTGTTGAAAAAGGGGTATAACAATTTCAGTTTATTACTGATTTTAGAGGGTATTTTCAATCTTCTAATCAATTAATAATTAACCTAAGTAAAATCAAATCTTAAGAGAGGTTCTATTATGAAAAAAACAGTCCTAGCAGTTGCAATCAGTGGTGCAATGTTCGCAGCCAGTGCATCAGCGGTTGATTTCCACGGATATGCACGTTCAGGTATCGGTTGGACATCGGGGGGGGGGGAGCAATCCGCATTCACGGTAAATGGTGGTGGTTCAAAATACCGTTTAGGTAACGAATCTGATACCTATGCAGAATTGAAATTAGGTCAGGAATTATTCAAAAGTGGTGAGAAATCTATCTACTTTGATACAAACCTTGCTTACGGCGGTACGCTTCACAATAATGATTGGACACCAACAAGTCCAGCACTACGTGAATTAAATGTACAGTTCAAAAACTTTGCAGATAGTTTACCAGGTGCCACCTTATGGGCTGGTAAACGTTTTTACCAACGCCATGATGTACATATGAATGACTTCTATTACTGGGATATTTCAGGTCCGGGTGCAGGGGTTGAAAATATTGATTTAGGCTTCGGAAAACTCTCTTTAGCGGTTACTCGTGATACAGAGCGTGGAGGGGCGAATACTTTTGGATATACTACAGTTTATAAATTAGATCCTAGCACAGGTAAAATTAAATTAGATAAGCAGCGTAATAAAGCCGATGTTTACAACGATATTTTTGATGTTCGGTTAGCCGGTATTGAGCTTTGGAAAGATGGTTCGTTAGAGTTAGGCTTTGATTACGGTAATGCACATGCTAAGAAAGGTGCAGCCCTTGAAAAAGGAGCAACCAAAAACGGTTATATGGTAACAGCGGAATACACTCAAGGTAACTTCTTTGGTGGTTTCAATAAATTTACCGCACAATATGCAACCGATTCTATGACCTCTTGGAATAACGGTCACGCACAGGGTTCAAAAGCAGATAATAAAGGCAATATGCTTCGTTTAATCAACCAAGGGGTAGTGCAAGCGAGTGATAAAGTTGAAGTAATGTATGCCTTAATCTACGAAAAAACAAAACTAGATAATAAACAAGGTAAAACTTGGTATTCTGCCGGTATCCGCCCAATGTACAAATGGAATGATACAATGAGTACATTATTAGAAGTAGGTTATGACCGTATTAAAGATCAAGCCACAGGCAAGAAAAACGACTTAGTGAAATACACCGTTGCACAACAATGGCAAGCAGGTAACAGCATTTGGGCTCGCCCTGCAATCCGTGTGTTTGGTACTTATGCACGTTGGAATGATAAATTCAACACGAAAGCTCGTACCGATGCCGGCTATAAAGCCAAAGACGGCGAGTTTATCACCGGTGTTCAATTTGAAGCTTGGTGGTAATCATCAAACCTTTGTGTGGGTAGGATTACCTACCCACTATTTCAGCACTTTATCCTAGTTTCACGATTTTTAGAGGTTAATATGAAAAAAACGCTTCTTTCGACAGCAATATTCTTCGCCCATCTTTTGGTGGTGTTTCCGAGTATAGCAAATGGCTCGGCAGGTAAGTCTATTCATATTAACTCGGCTGAATTAGCTCAAATTCAATGGCAAGATGTGCCATTTTCACAAACCGTAAAAACAGATCTAAGCGAGCAACACAAACAAGCATTTACCACAGCGTTTGCCGGTATTGCCAGCCCGGTTGCAGCTTATCGTATTCCGGCAAATCAAGGCACATTGGAAATTGAAATCGAAAGCCCGGTGATGGACAAAAATGTTTTTGTACCCACGGCAGTCGTGTTGGATAGTCAATTTAATGTGGCATCAACTTACCCCTCTTCTGAGTTTAAATTATTGGAAGAGCGAGGACTCAAAGGTAGCCGTTTAGGGGCAGAACTTAATTTAACGCCGGCAATGAACCAAGATTATATTTACTTGCTCATTTATACCACGCAGCAAGATTTAGCCAAAACCACGATGATGCCGCATCCGGCAAAAACCTATGCAAAAGCAACCGGTAAACAACCACCAGCAATTAACGATATTGAAGTAGCACACAGTTTAAAAGGGCAAATTCACATCAACGTTACCGGCTCGAACGGCACTAAATTTATTGGATTACCGACTGAAATTTTCAGCTCAAACAAAGCAGCAACGCCGGCAGCTAAAACGGCTATACCGTTGCCGATAAAAGAAAATCCAGTTGCAGTAAAAACAGCAGTAGATAAAGATACGGAAGCCTATTTTAATCAGGCGGTAATGAAAGCGATTAAAGCAAAAGATATTAATAAAGCGATGAATTTGGTTAACGAGGCAGAAAAATTAGGGCTGACTTCTCCACGCCAAATTTTCTTAAAAAATGTAAGTTCAAATTGATTTATTGTTTTTTTCATAGATATTCTCCTTGTCATCGTGCGATGGTTTATTACCATTAACACCCTATCAGATTATGCCGATAGGGTGCTTTTTTACGAGTGATTATGCGATATGTATAGGAAGGCTTATACTTGAATAAGGATTCAAAGTATAAATTCTTTAATTTTTATCAGTGATATCCACTTTTATAACTTCTACTGTCTCACCAAGCTCTTCTAAAATATCAGCCGTTTCTTCATTAAGTGCACTACCTTCGTGTTGTGGATTTACCCAAGGTGTTGGTACCCAATATTTGCGGATAACTTCTGCGGAGAAACCGTGTAATAATTCCTCATTAAAGCGTTCTGCATCTAATCGGCGAACATAGCTGATAATTTGTTTTGCCTCTTCCTCGCTAGAACCTAAGCGTTCAATGGCGGCTTGGCTTAATGCGAGGGCTGATTCAAAGGTTTCTCGAATGTGATAATCAACGTGGTGCTTTTTGACTAAATCAACCGCACTTTGTCTATCATAGGTTCTCGCAAATACAGGTACTAAGGGGTATTCAGATTTAATCAGCTCTACGATTTTCTCCGTTCTTTCCGGATTGCCTACGCCAACAATTACGCAGTTTGCATTGGCGATGCCAGATGCCCTAAGTACATCTAGTCTCGCTCCATCACCATAGTAAAGTTTAAAACCAAAACGAGCAGCAGCACGAATATGATCAGTATTTGAATCAATAACCGATACACTTAGTCCTTTGGCTAATAAGGCTTGGCAGACTATTTGGTTAAAGCGTCCAAAACCGATGACTAATACATTGGCTTCTAAATCTTCCGGTAATTCAACCCCTGTCATATTAGTGGATTCATTTTTCGCTTTTTTCTTTCTCACTCCTTGCTTGATTAAAATGAGAAGTGGGGAAAGCAACATTGAGACAATTACCGCAGCGGTTAAGGTAGCGTGAGTATCTGGGGTTAAAATCCCAGCGGTTGCGGCGGCTGAGAATAGCACAAAGGCAAATTCACCACCGTGAGCCATAATGGTAGTTCGCACAATAGATTCATTCAGTGTTAATCGGGTGATAGAGGCAGCAATGAAGATTCCAAGGCCTTTACCGATAACATAAACTGCTACAATCACCAATAACCATAGCCAATTATTGAGGACGAGGCTGAGGTCTAATGACATTCCTACGCCCATAAAGAATAAGCCTAAAAGTAAACCACGGAAGGGTTCAATATCAGCTTCTAGTTGATGGCGGAAAGAAGACTCCGAAAGCATTACTCCGGCAAGGAATGCCCCCATTGCCATTGAAAGCCCACTGATTTCCATTAAAAGAGCGGAGCCTAATACCACAAGTAAGGCAGCGGCAGTCATCATTTCTCGTACTTTGGCTTTAGAAATAACACGGAAAATAGGGTTCATCAGCCATTTTCCACTCGCAACCAAAATAAGAACGGCAACTAGGCTAAGACCAATAGCAGACCAATTAGTACTGGATTCAGCATCTACTTGGTTAGGAGCAAGAAAGGCAACCGAGGCTAATAATGGCACAATCGCTAAATCTTCAAATAGTAAAGTTGCAACAATACGTTGCCCTTTTGGCGTGGAACTTATCCCTTTATCTTCCAGCACTTGCATTACAATGGCAGTAGAAGATAGCGTAAAACCCATACCGGCAATAAATGCCACTTCTTTGGAAAAACCTAATAAGTAAATGCCGGCTAAGGTTAATAAAGTACCGCAAATCGCAACTTGTAAGAAACCTCGCCCGAAGATGGCTTTACGCATCGCCCAAAGCAGTTCCGGGTGCATTTCCAAACCAATAATAAACAAAAACATAACCACGCCAAGTTCTGCCATATGCACAACAGCGGCAGGGTCTTGGAACAATCCAATGCCCGATGGCCCGATTAAACATCCTGCGACTAAATAACCCAATACGCTTCCTAAACCAAGGCGTTTAAATAGCGGTACAATAGTGACGCTGGTTGCAAGTAATACGACTGTTTTAATTAATTCCGGACTAACTAATCCTGACATAGAATTCCCACCTGTATAATATAAATAAGATTAATGATGTTTTTGTGCTAAATAATCTAAATGCTGGCGGCTTTGAAACGGCACAATACATAACTCACCGTTTGGTGAAATAAGTTGATAAAATTGTGGATGATTAAAGCTTCCAAATGATGCTGGTGTTTCTGTTTTTAATTGTTTTTCATTTTGTAATTTATTGATTTTCCTGATTTTCTCTTCTTTATTGCCGAAACAGTTATAGTAACTTTCGACATTATTACGTTCATCTACAACATATACATTAAAACTATTATCGACATTGTCTTCAAAGAAAAACTGTAAAAAGCCTTCACTGGCAAATTCACTAATTTGCTGCGGAAATTCTTTTTTCTTTTCATTTTCGCTTTTAGCATTTTGCTTGGTTTTTGCAAAAGAATTTAAATTTTCAACCGCTTGTTGTTCATCAATTTGTTTAATGCTAAATGTTTTTTTATGAAAAAGAAACTGCCAGGTTTTTCCTGCTACTTTTAAAGTGCTAAATTCATTCTCTTGCAGTAAACAACCAGTCTGAATTGTAATACATTTATGAACTAAATCTGCCACAAAATCCCGTAACTCACTACGTAGATATTTACTATAGCAAAAAACATTAACTGATTGAGGTGAAGAATTTCCTTGATAAATTCGATTGGATACCAATTTTAGTGCTTTTAAAATAGCATCTTCACCGTCAAAATGTTGAGTTCGAATTTCATTCCATACATTTCGATAAATAATGCTCACACTACCAACTAACGTTTTTTGTGCCTTACCAAAATTAAACAGATCGCTTGGATAAACTTTTTTTGGTAGTTCATCGATATGTTCGGTTGGATCTTGTACTAAATTAAGCGCTATAACCAAATTGCGAATTTCATTAGGGTGATGCATGTCATCATTGGTCACTTCCGGCGCTTGAATTGGGAAAGATAAGCGCAAGTCGGTGATAAATTGTCGCAATTTCTCGATATCTAAATTAGGGCTAACAGTATGTAAATTAGTTGCTGCGTTAATAATGCCGTTAAAATACCCCCAAGCAATAAGCTTAATCGGGCTTTTATTATAATGGACATAACGATTTTCAGAGTCATAACGACTTTTAGGTGCCTGATTAACTAAATACCAACCGGGTTGTAACGCAGATCCAACTTTAGCTTCAATAAATGTAATTGCTTTTTCTGCTAAATTGGACGATATTTTATGATTAATTAAAGATATTTTTCCTGGAAGTGCTTCAAATACAGAATAAAGTTTTCGCATTAAAATATCAGTATCATTTGTCATAATGCTCGGATTAATATGAAATTTTCGAGCAAAATGAATTAAATTTCGATAACTTTGTAGTAAATGATCAATCAGCATATTCTCATGATTCATCACTTGCTTAATTTTCCAATGTTGACGGTTTTGAAGTAATTGAATTTGTTTTTCTGACCAAGACCATTGGTTAACCAGCTCGTCTAAATCACGACTTCTCCAGTTGTTATTTATTTCTCCCTCAACCGCTTTTGCATAAAAACAGACTCGCAAGCGGTCTAATTTCACCCACTCTTTGCGTGATCTTAAGTGTTCTGTTACCAATTCAAGCATGGCTAAGTAGGGATCAAAGTGATATTCCAAAGCATTGTCACTTAGTAGTTTTTTCTTAAATTCTTTGGAGATGAGCTTTGTTTTAGGATAAGTGTGAGCGTAGCATTCGAGCAATAAAATTTTAATTGCCGATTTATAAGGGTTATTAATTCCTTTGTAGAGCTGCCATAAGCTTGCACCAAAAAATTCACTGGTTGAAAGGCTGGAAAAATCGCCGAAATCAATCCATTCCGTTAAGTCAATTTCAGGGTTATTGTGAACATTTTGGTATTCATTTTTATGTAAATGCAACCAGAGTAAACGCTTACCGGCAAGTAAAATAGCTGAACGATAAAATTCATCTAATAGAAAAAAATGCTGTGCTGAACCACTGTGTTCATCGGTTACGCTACTGTTATAAGTTTGGCTCTTAAATTGTTCTGGGTTCATTAAATAAATATTGATGTTGATTTGGAATGTCTTTGCCCATTCTTGCAATTTATTAATTTTAAGCTCCATTAACTTATATTGTTCAATTGTAAAATGGTTCGGATAGCATAGCCATAAATCTAAATCAGAACAGCTTGTTTGGGTAATAGTACCGGTGCTACCCATCGAATAAAGAGCATCAAAGCTGGGATGGGGGCCCAAATGATCGGCAGAGATTGCTTCATCAAAACGGTAAGAAACCAGAAATTGTTTTTGATAATCAGAGAGTTGAAAATGCCAAATCCCTTGTGGTGCATTTTCAACATAAGCCGGTAACACAGGGTGATTAAGATGAATAAGCAATGGAATGAGAGAGAAAACATGCATAAAATGATGATTATTAGCATTGATAGCTCGTTCTATTCGGTATGCATTAAGTTGATCAATTCGTGCTTTAGTAGAGTTTAATTTTTGGGCGAAGCTCCCCTGGTTCGCCCCAATGGCAGCGCCTTCTACGGCTGTTATTTTGTTGGCTGTCAGGGTTAATGTTTTCACGTCAGCTTTCCTTACTAAAGTGTGAACTGTTTAGCATTTTAGCGGAAAAGTGATTATTATGTAATAGGGTAAAAAATCGGGAAATTAAATTTCATTCCCTATTTTGCAAAAAATGTCTGAAATTCAACCGCTATCTTGATAGAAAGAGTTCAGACCAGTAATGAAATTGTGTAAAATAATCAAGTTTTAGTAGCTTATTTGAGTGAACAAGTGTAAGCTGAATCAAGTATTTTTCAGATCAAAATGATGAAGGAAACAAAATGAAAAGAGTCGTTATTACAGGATTAGGTGTAATTTCCAGTATCGGTAACAACAAAGAAGAAGTGTTGGAATCACTAAAAGCAGGTAAATCAGGCATTGAATTTGTGCCTGAGTTTGCTGAAGTGGGTATGCGTAGCCAAGTGGCAGGTACGATTAAATTAAATCCGGCTGAGTTAATTGACCGTAAAATCTATCGTTTTATGGGAGATGCTGCGGCTTACGCTTATCTTTCAATGAAAGAAGCAATCGAAGACTCAGGCTTAACCGAAGAACAAGTTTCAAACGATCGTACCGGTTTGGTGATCGGAGCTGGTACAGGCTCGGCGCACAGTCAACTTGTAGCTTGTGATGCAGTACGTGGCCCACGTGGTGTGAAAGCCGTTGGGCCTTACGCAGTAACCAAAACAATGGCATCAAGTGTGTCAGCATGCTTGGCAACACCTTATAAAATTCGTGGTGTAAACTATTCAATCAGCTCAGCTTGTGCGACTTCAGCACACTGTATTGGACACGCGATGGAGTTAATCCAATTAGGTAAACAAGATATGGTGTTTGCAGGTGGTGCAGAAGAACTTTCTTGGGAATGTGCAACCGAGTTTGATGCAATGGGTGCTGTTTCAACTAAATATAATGAAACACCAACAAAAGCTAGCCGTGCTTATGATGCTAATCGTGACGGTTTTGTGATTGCCGGTGGTGGTGCAGTGGTTGTGGTGGAAGAGTTAGAACACGCTCTTGCTCGTGGTGCCAAAATCTATGCTGAAATTGTGGGCTATGGGGCAACCTCAGACGGTTACGATATGGTCGCGCCAAGTGGTGAAGGTGCTGAGCGTTGTATGAGACAGGCGATGGCAACTGTAAATGGTGAAATCGAGTATATTAACGTACACGGCACTTCTACTCCAGTGGGTGATGTAAAAGAGTTAGGGGCGATCCGTAATGTCTTTGGTGATAAAACGCCAGCAATTTCATCAACCAAATCAATGACCGGACACTCATTAGGTGCAGCAGGTGCGCACGAGGCAATTTATTCATTATTAATGTTAGATAATAATTTTATTGCACCAAGCATTAATATTGAAACCCTTGATGAACAAGCACAAGGTATGAATATTGTGACTGAACGCCAAGACAAAGCATTAACAACCGTGATGTCAAACAGCTTCGGCTTTGGTGGTACTAATGCGTGTTTAGTGTTCCAACGCTATTCTAAGTAACATAAAAAGAGCAAGTGAAAGCTTGCTCTTTTTTCTTTTGAGGTAATTATTATGAATTTCAAAATAAGTTCTTTGCTATTTGTTATTTTGTCATTATTTTTGACCGCTTGTTCTACAATGATTAAGCCACTAGATAGTGTTTATTGGCGTGGTAAAGATGTATCTGAATTTTTTGCACGTAAACGTTTACCTGATACAGCGGTTCAATGCGTAAAAGATAATGAATTAAGCTATGTTTATGGTTATTCAACTAGCTTTGTATAATTTGCAAACTTATGAAGTTGGTCGTAATGCAACCACTATATTTATGACAACAGATAAGGTTTATACAGGTGGATCGACTTGGACATATCTTTTTGCTGACGCTGATAATAAAATCACTTCTGTTCGTGAAATGAATGGTTTTGGTGATGTCGAAAAAGAGTTTAAATGTGGTGAATATAAAGAAGCGGTAACCATTGCCAGTAAAGAGGACTTAGCAAAGCGTAAAACACAGCCTCGTTTATGGTCATCAATTTATATGTCACCTGAACAAAATATGATGTGGGTGACTGATAATCCGTCTAAAAATTTAGAAAATGCGAAGCAAGATGCGTTTAAACAGTGTGAAAAGAACGGTGGTCGTAATTGCCAAATGATCTTATCGTTTAGTAATATGTGCCTTGCTTTTGCACAAGGTTATAAAGATGGTCAAGGCTTCGAGGATTTTGGGTATGGTATCGTTAGTAGTCTTGCTGAAGAAAATGCATTAGAGAATTGTAATCAAAAAGGTGGTTAAAGTTGTCTTCTTTCTGCCCCTGCCGTATGTGCTATTCCCTGTGATATATTGTCGAACAACAAATGTATGTACGATCAGCCTCAAATTATTATTCCAGGTAAGAATAATAACCAACCGATTAATCCACCAGCTAATGGCAACGGTGAGCATTGGTTGAGTAATTAAATCATTTTAGTAAAAAGTGCGGAAACGCACTTTTTTATTGCCTGCAAGCGGTCATTTTTAGTGAAAACTTTGCTAAAAATCTTGGTAAATAAAAATTTACAATTTATTTTTAATTTTATTTAAAACCATTTTTATATTCTATCTTAGTTTTTAATTCTTATTAAATCATTTTTATAAATGCTTTCTTATCATTTCATACTCTCTATTCAGCATAATATCTGTATTATTTTATGAACATCTTTTCTAGAGGAGTGTTTTTATTTGGTTTTTATAAGTAGAATGAAACCATCTTGTTTTGATAGTAATGTGATAAGGAAAGCTATATGACACAACAAATAGAACATTCAACTTGGCAAAGTAAATTTGCTGCAATGGGGCCGGGGATTTTGATGGCATCTGCGGCAGTGGGTGGTTCGCATATTATTGCCTCTACACAATCTGGTGCGATTTATGGCTGGCAGCTGGCGATTATTATTCTGTTAGCCAATTTATTTAAATATCCGTTTTTCCGCTTTGGTGTGCAATATACCTTAGCTAGCGGTAAAACTTTATTGGAAGGCTACAAAGAAAAAGGAAAGTTTTATCTTATTATTTTCTTTATCCTTAACGTTTTTGCTGCAATGATTAACACAGCTGCGGTGGCGATTGTTTCAGCAGCGATTCTAAAATTTATTTTTTCTGCTTTAGGTATTCCGTTAGATTTAAGCATTCCAATGGCAGGAACTATTGTGATTGTGGTCACTTGGGGTATTTTACTTCTAGGGCAATATAAATTCTTAGATACATTATCTAAATGGATTATGATTGCTTTAACCATCTCTACGGTATCTGCCGTGATCATTGCTGCTTTAAAAGGTGGCGTTGAAATTGCTCCAGATTTCGTAGAGCCTTCGCCGTGGAATTTAGCAGCACTTGTGTTCATCGTTGCATTAATGGGCTGGATGCCTGCACCAATTGAAATTTCTGCCATTAACTCAATGTGGGTTATTGCGAAAAAACGTTTAAGTAAAGTGAATTATGAGGACGGTATTTTTGATTTTAATGTGGGTTATATCGGCACGGCAATTTTGGCGATTGTTTTTTTAGCATTAGGTGCGTTAGTTCAGTACGGTTCAGGTGAGAAAGTAGAACAAGCCGGTGTTGCCTATATTGCTCAATTAATCAAAATGTATGCTTTTGCGATTGGTGACTGGTCTAAGCTTTTAATCGCATTTATTGCATTTATGTGTATGTTCGGCACAACGATCACTGTTATTGATGGATATTCACGAGCGAATGCAGAAGCGTTGCGTTTAATTAGCGGGCGTAAGCAACATTCACAAACAGAATTAAGTATTTGGATGACGGTAACTGCACTCATCGGCATTTTAATTATTAGCCAATTTATGAGTGATGTGGCGAAAATGTTACAATTTGCAATGATTTCATCATTTGTTTCTACCCCTGTTTTTGCGTGGTTAAATTTCTCTTTAGTGCTAAAAGGTGAGCATCGTGCAAAAGGCTGGTTATTTTGGTTGGCAGTTATCGGCTTAATTTACTTAACTAGCTTTACGTTACTGTTTTTAGCTCAGCAGTTTAAATTGATTGGTTAATGCTTTTAAGCATTCAATAGATAGAATAAGGGGCAGATTTCAATCATCTGCCCCTTTGTTTGTTAATGTTGAGTAAGCTCAATAAATTGTTGCTCGCTTAAAATCTGAATTCCCAACTCTTGAGCTTTTGCCAGCTTGGAACCGGCTTTTTCGCCGGCGATTAAGTAATCGGTTTTGCTGGAAACCGAGCCGGAGACTTTACAGCCCAAACTTTGTAATAGGGCTTTGGCTTCATCACGGGTGAGCTGGGTTAGTGTGCCGGTTAAGACCACGTTTTTATCTTTTAACGGGTTATCTACAATTTCGGCTTTCACAACGTTTTCCCAACGTACACCTTGAGCGATCAAATCTTCCACCACTTCCACATTATGCGGTTCTTGCCAGAAGCTGACAATACGGTTGGCAACAACCTCGCCCACATCTTGCACTTCTTTTAATTGCTCAAAAGTGGCTTGGCGGATCGCCTCTAAGCTACCAAAATGGTTGGCTAAGTTGAGAGCGGTTGCCTCGCCCACTTCACGAATACCTAACGAGAATAAAAAGCGAGGAAGAGTAGTGTTTTTTGCTTTTTCGATGCTGTTGAGAGCATTTTGAGCCGATTTTTCCCCCATTCGCTCTAATCGCATTAGGGTAGTGTGATCGAGCTTAAACAGATCGGCAGGCGTTTCAATCAGCTCTCGAGCCATTAACTGCTCGATTAGTTTTTCGCCTACGCCGTCAATATCCATTGCCTTGCGTGAAACGAAATGTTTCAAGGCTTCTTTACGTTGAGCTTCGCAGAATAAACCACCGGTACAGCGTGCTACTGCCTCGCCTTCTACCCGAGTAACAGCGGAGTGACAGATAGGACAAGCGGTCGGAAATTCAATTTTTTTTGCATTTTCCGGGCGGCGTTCTAACACCACGCCTGTAATTTGCGGAATTACATCGCCCGCTCGGCGAATAATTACCGTATCGCCAATCACAATACCAAGTCGCTCGATTTCATCACCGTTGTGTAGCGTTGCGTTACTTACCGTTACGCCTGCGACAAAAACAGGCTCTAATTTCGCCACAGGGGTGATTGCCCCTGTTCTTCCCACTTGGAAGTCCACTTCTTTGAGGATTGTCATTTCTTCTTGAGCCGGAAATTTATACGCAATCGCCCAACGAGAGGAGCGAGAGATAAACCCGAGTTGCTCTTGTAGGGCAATGTCATTTACTTTCAATACTGTGCCATCAATATCATAGCCTAATGTTGGGCGTTTAGCCTGAATCTCCGCATAATAAGCCAAGAGAGCAGCTTTGCCTTGAACCAAGCGGATTTCATTATTTACAGGAATACCAAGCGATTTCAGCCATTGCAAACGTTCGAAATGGGTGGCTGGCAGTTCGTCATCGCTTTCATACACCCCAATTCCGTAGGCATTCAGCACTAACGGACGCTGGCGGGTGATTTTCGGATCTAACTGGCGAAGCGAACCTGCTGCGGCATTGCGAGGGTTGGCAAAGGTTTTTTCGCCTTTAGCTAAGGCTTTCTCATTCAGCTCATTAAAGCCTGATTGTGGCATAAAGACTTCGCCTCGCACCTCTAATCGAGCAGGTGGATTAGTCGTGTTGAGCTTTAACGGAATATTGCGAATGGTGCGGATATTAGCGGTAATTTCTTCGCCGGTTGTGCCATCGCCACGGGTTGCAGCTCGGGTAAGTATACCGTTTTCGTATAAAATACTCACTGCCAAGCCGTCTAATTTAGGTTCGCAACAAAATTCCAGTTGCGAAGGAGAGGCGGTGATATAGCTTTCCATACGGCGTAAAAAGCCGTCTAAGTCTTCATCGGAGAAGGCATTATCCAACGAAAGCATAGGGATTTCGTGGGTGACTTGAGCAAAGCCTGCCAGCGGTTTGGCACCAACCCGTTGAGTCGGCGAGTCGGCACTAATCAGTTCCGGGTGCTGCCATTCCAGATTTTTCAGCTCGTTCATTAAACGGTCGTATTCGGCATCGGGTACGCTTGGGTTATCTAAAACGTGATATTCATACTCGTATTGACGCAATGTTTGGCGAATAGTTTCGATTTTCTCGACTAACTCGGGCGTGGCATTCTCTTCAAATAAAGAGGTTTGGTTAAATAAAGACATTGGTAAAATTCTCTACAAAAAAGACCGCTTGTACAAGCGGTCGGATTTATTAATTTTTTCGCAATTAGTGCATCACACGTTGCATATAACGTTGGCGGGATTCTTCGCCAAAAGGCTGTTGATTATCGTCATATAAGAATCCCCCTAACGATGCTGCTAAGTGTTCAGCGTTACTGATTAACAACTTCATATTAGCCACATCATTGCCTTCGGTTGGAAGTTGCATAAATAGCACTAAACCAGCTGTCGCAAAGTTTGAGATATTATTTAAATCAAAGGTTCCTGGGTTCATTAAATTTGCTGCACTGAAAATAATCGGACTTAATGAATCATCAATATGTTGATGGCGGTGGAAAATTTGGTGTTCGCCAAAACGTAAGCCAACTTCTTCTAAATAATGTACTACAAAATCACCGCGGAAAGCTTCATTTTGTGGTGCGTAAAGATAGAGGGTTACAAATGGATTTTCTTCCTCTGCCGATTGGGTTTCTTGAGGTTCGATAGCTACTGCTTGAGGTGTTTCTTCCACCACTGTGTTCACCATTGGGTTTGCAAAATCCGGCGTATTGTATTGGATATGTTGCTGATTAGAAATTTTCTGATCGTAAGTGCTAACTGTTGGTTCTGCTACCGATTGTATCGGCTGAATTTGCTCAGGCTGTTGCTGAGGATTTCCGCCCGGCAAACTGATTTTGATATTTTGCAGCGAGCTTTCAACTTCCTGTTGTATCTGTTGCGGATTTTCTTCCGGCACAGACATTGCTTGATAATCCTCATTTTGTGGCTGTAATGAGGTTGGGATGCTATTGCTCATTTTATTATTCTGTGGTGGCACAGCAATAGGTCTGGTCGAGAATGTATTTGAAAAAATATTTGATTTTTCACGACGAGCGGACCAAAGGCTAAATCCAATTAGTACAGCAATCAGTAGCCCGGCAAGAATAAAAAAAATAATATGCAGTTCCATTGTGTCCTCTTTATCAAATAATCAATAAAAAATGTATTTTCATATTTGCGAAAATAATGTGCGTAGCTTACCATATTTCTAATTAATTTTGATAGAAAATAAGGAATCATTATGTCTTCAGTTTTTTCTGAGCCGCAAAATCAAGTCGGATTAGGCTTTCATTATTTTATATATGGCTGGCGGTTATTGTTACAACGTCAATTTTTGCCTTTTGTGATTTTCCCAATTCTTATTAATACCGTGCTGATGGTAGGGCTGATTTGGGGATTTTTTGCCAATATCGGTGGCTTGTTGGATATGTTACTGCCAAGCTGGCTGGAATGGCTTAGCTTTGTACTGATTCCACTGATTTTTTTGATGATATTAGTGGGATTTTATTTTGCTTTTACTACCTTGGCTAACTTTGTTGCTGCTCCCTTTAATGCGTTATTAGCAGAAAAAGTCGAACTGCAACTTACCGGAGAGCCTTTGGGCGATATGTCATTCGGTGCAATGTTAAAAGATGTGCCTCGAATGCTGAAACGAGAATGGCAAAAAATGATGTATAGCATTCCAAGGCTGATTGCTCTTTTTGTATTAGGCTTTTTGCCTGTGGTTGGGCAAACCGTAGCACCTGTGCTGACTTTTATCTTCGGTGCTTGGTTGATCGCCATTCAATATTGTGACTATCCGTTTGATAACCATAAAATCAGTTTTCAGCGTATGCGAAATGCGTTGTCGCAGTCTCGCACTTTAAATTTTACCTTTGGTGCTTTAGTGAGCCTATTCACGATGATTCCATTTGTGAATTTAGTAGTTATGCCTGTGGCAGTTTGTGGCGCAACGGCATTATGGGTAAAAGAGTACCGCAATTTCTTCTTAAATAATCAAACAGGTGAATTCAGCAAAGCGGATTATACTTTTACGAAAGTAAATTCTACCTCGTTAAGCACAGAAACTCGTACGGGTGAAGTGAGTCCGAATGTGAGAAATGGCGATATTCGCAAGCAGTAAGCGGTCATTTTTAGTCAATTTTTTGCAATAAAAAGCCCTCAAAAGTACATTGCTTTTGAGGGCTGTTTTTATTCAAGGGCAAATCTTACCGGTACTGTTACCGTAGGAGGGAAGCCTGCCGGTGGCGGAGGCATACTCAAACCTTCTGCACTGCGTACCGCAGCGTTATCTAAATTACTATTTCCCGATGAATTGAGTACGGATACATTTGTAATTGAACCGGACGATGTAACGGTAAATTTAATCGTAACTGTACCGGTTTTCCGCATCATTTTTTCACGCTGAGGGTAAGAGTTATTCGCCTTACGCTGTAATGCTCGCTGTAATGCGACTTTATAAGCAGCAAGTTCACTGGCATTACCACTGCTAGCCCCAGTATTTGCTGAACCTGTAGTTGAGGTTGAATTTGGTGAACCGTTTTTTTGCCCTCCAACAACCCCCGCAACCACTTTTTCACCTTCAGCCGCATTTGGAATCGCTTTGGCGACAATACCTTGTTTTATCTCTGGCCCGCGCTCTAATGCTTTAATATGCTTGTGATGATGTTTCGGGCGCTCTTTAGGCTTATCTTTCGGTTTTTCTTCTTCCCTTTTCTCTTTGTGACGATGCTTATGTTTATGGTGGTGTCGCTCTTTACGCTTTTCTTCTTTCGGTTTTTCCTTTTTCGGATTTAGCGTAGGATCTGGAATTGCCTCCGGCTCTGGAGTTGGCTCCGGAGTAAGCTTAGGTTCAGGTGGTACTTCTGCCTTCTCCGGTTCGATTTCTTTGACCTCTTCGGTAATAGGATCCGGAGCAACGGCAACCTGAGGTTGCTCTAATAATGCTGCCACCATTTCCATAGAAAGAGAGTTTTGCTCGGCAATTTTTTCCACTTTGTGGTTATGTAACCAAGCAAAAGTGCCACCAATTAAGGCAGTGTGAATAGCCAAAGATGCCAATAAGCCGATACGAGAATGTTTTTTTTTCATACCTGTTTACCCTATTTAAGGTGCGACTGCTGGCACTTGTGCAGGGCTACCAGGTGTGCTTGAAGGTGCTGGAGCAGTTTCTTTTTTAGTAATGATTGCCACATTTTTAATTTCATTTGCAGAAAGGATATCGGTTAATTCCACAAATTTTTCGAAGGCGACTGCACCATCAACTTTGAGTGACACTTTTTGGCTTTTATCCCAAGTGGCAACTTCAGCAATTAATTGCTCTTTAGTTATTGCTTGATCATTAAAGAAAAACTCATTATTTTCGGTAATGGTTAAAAGCTTCGCTAAATCGTCTGCTTTCATTGGCTGTGTTGTACTTGCTTTCGGTACATTTACTTGGATTTTACCCTGAGAAATGAAAGAGGCGGTAACTAACACGATAGCCAGTAATACCAACATAATATCAATAAATGGAATGATGTTGATTTCATCGAATTTTTTCATTGTTCTGCCTTATTAATTTGCAAAAAATGGACTAAATCACACCGCTTGATGAGGCTTTTTTGATTGTAATGCCAACCATTTCAGTTTGTTTTCTTCCACTTTACGACCAAAACCATTGTAGAAAACCATTGCAATAATTGCCACTAAGATACCGACAGCAGTGGCTTTTAGAGCTAAAGAAAGGTTTACCATAATAGAGGCCGCATCAATATCACCACCTGATTGACCTAAATGATAGAAAGTTAAAAGAATACCGACAACGGTTCCTAATAAGCCGATATAAGGGGCATTAGAGCCGATAGTCGAAATGGTAGTTAAATTGTGGGTTAAATCGATGTCTAATTCTTCGAGGGTATCGTATTTTGAAATATCTACTTTGGAATAAAACATAATACGTTCAATAGCTTTCCAAAGGCAGATTACGCTTAATAAGCCTAGTAATCCTAATATAACAAAGTCAGTATGATGTTCTAAAAATTGAAATAATTGCTCCATAAAATCCTCAAACTGTGGTAGTTTTAAATCAGTGCATTTGAAAATAGTTTGCAATTATATCTGACAAACATCAAATTTTCAACTTGGAATAATAGCCATTCTTTTTAGAATTTTATGGTATAGTTGCACGTTTTTTGAGGGAAAGTGATTATGGAAACTACATTTAAAGAAATTAGCCCGCAACAGGCTTGGGAATTAATCGAAAACGAAGGTGCGGTGCTTGCCGATGTGCGTGATGCCCGCCGTTATGTTTACAGCCACCCACAGGATGCGTTTCATTTAACCAACCAGAGTTATGGTAAGTTTTTAGACGAGGTCGATTATGACGAACCGGTGGTTGTGATTTGCTATCACGGAGTGAGTAGCCAAAGTACAGCACAGTTTTTAATCGAACAAGGGTTTGAGAAAGTTTATAGTGTAAAAGGTGGTTTTGAAGCGTGGGAGAGAAACGGGCTACCTATTGAAACTTCTTATTAATGCTACAATATAAAAAGTAATTTTTAGCTTAAGAAGGTTTTGTATGGACTACTTTGTAAATGTAAACGAGCAGAATTTTAGTGAAGTATGGGCAGCAGCGGCACAAGTGCCGACGGTGTTTCATTTTATTTCGCCAAGGGAAGTGGCTTCATTGGAAATGGATGCCTTACTACGTCGTATTTCGGATGAAAACCCTAACCAATTTTTATTGGCGACGGTAAATTGTGATGAGCAACAAGCATTGGCTGCTCAATTTCGCATTCAACAAATTCCAACGCTCTATTTGTTTGCCGGCGGTCAGCCGATTGATGCAATTCAAGGTGCAGTAAGTGAGCAGGAATTACGGATTCGGTTGGCAAATATTTTACCGAAAGAGGAAGAGCTGAAATTTCAACAAGCCTTGGAATTATTGCAAGATCAGCGTTATACCGAAGCCTTGCCGCTGCTGAAATCAGCGTGGGAAATGACCGATAAGAAAAACAGCGATTTCGCTTTGCTCTATGCCGAAACTTACATTGCAATGAAAAGCGTGGAAGAGGCTCGTGAAATCCTTAAAGCGATCCCGATTCAAGACAGAGACAGCCGTTGGCACGGTTTGCAAGCCCAAATCGAATTATTGGAACAAGCCAGCGAATCGCCCGAATTACAACAGCTTCAAGCGGATTATGCGAACAGCAAAACCCCTGAAATTGCGATTAAATTGGCAAATCAGCTACACCAAGCTCATAAAAATGAAGAAGCACTCACGTTACTTTTTGATTGGTTAAAATCGGATTTAAATGTAGCGAACGGCGAGGTAAAAAGCCAATTTCTGGCAATCTTATCTGCACTGGGTACAGACCCGATTGTGCCGAAATTTAGAAGACAGCTTTATTCACTATTGTACTAATAAAACTAAAATGCCGTATTTTTCGATACGGCATTTTTACTAATTGGCTTGTTCCTGCTTAAGAGCAGCGGCTTCGTTCGCTTCATTTAATACCGCTTCTAAACTATCGCCGGCAGAGGCTGCAACTACAGCAGCAAAAGCACCTTCAACTAAAGGAGCGTAGCTAATGATCACTTTTTCGGCAAGTTCCGGCTCCAGTAAATCTATGGCGGTTTGGGTACTTAAAATTGCACTGCCTAAATCGACAAACACAATCACACCGTCTGGGCTAAATACCGATTCAATCGCTTGCATTATTTTTACCGCATCAGTGCCGATAGGATTTGAGGTATCCTCAATGCCGCCGGCAAGGGCGATTTTACAGCCCCCCTGTGCCATTTGAGCCAAAATTTCCCCCACGCCTTCCGCCAGTTTAGCACTATGTGAAACAATCACTAAATTAACCATTTACCCCTCCTACTGTAATGCTTCAGCTAAGGCTTTAAAAATATAGTAGCTGGACGTTGCTCCCGGATCTTTATGCCCGATACTGCGTTCGCCCAAGTAACTGGCACGCCCTTTTTTCGCCATTAATGGAGCGGTTTGATTTGCAAAATTTTCTGCTTTTTCGACCGCTTGTAATAAGATTTGAGCAATTGGTTGAGTGCTATCGGCTTGAGCTAAGTCTTCGAGTAATGGCAGCCATAAATCACACATCGTTTTATCGCCAACTTGTGCGTGTCCACGTTGTACGATAGCTTCTGCTCCTTGCTGTAGAAGTGCCAGTAACTCGTTAAAGCTCAGTTGCTCTTTGCCTGTAGCACCTTGAGCCGCTTTAATAAAAAATGAACCATAGAGAGGGCCGCTCGCTCCCCCTACTTGCGATAATAATGTCATTCCAACGGTTTTAAGCAGGGTGCCGATATCTTTATCTTGCACGGTATGGGCTTTTTCAAGTGCTTTACTAAATCCACGCTGCATATTTAAACCGTGATCGCCATCGCCAATAACGGTATCCAATTCGGTTAAATAATCCCGTTTTTCAGTCATTACCTGTTGGCAATTTTCAAGCCATTTTAAGATCTGTTGTTTTGATATTGTCATAACTTATCCTTTCAATCTTATTCACCCCAACGCATTGCCGGTGTATTTACCGGAGCATCCCATAGTTTGAGAATATCCTCATCCACTTTCAGTAATGTGATAGAGATACCTTGCATGTCCAGCGAGGTGCAATATGATCCAACAAGACTGCGTTCAATGCTTAAGCCGAAAGTTTGGCACTCTTTTTCTAACGCATCATAAACAGCATAAAGTTCGGATAGTGGCACTGCTCCTAAGTTATTAACTAAAGCAATAACACGATCACCTTTTTTCAATGCCACTTTGCTTTCTTCGATTTCGTCCCATTGTTGGGTTTGTGTATTCCAATGGCGAATTTTACGTTGATAATCGCCGTGAGCAATTAAGGTCTCAAACATTTGTTTCACGGTACTATCCAGATTTTCAAAAGGGCGACGTTCAATGCCCGGTTCTCCGTGAATACCTACCCCAAATTCCATCTCATTTTCAGCTAAAGTAAATGATGGCTTACCGGCAGCCGGCACAGTACAAGCAGATAAGGCAATTCCGATAGAATGCCCGTTATTGTTTAACTGATGCCCTAATTTGGCTAATTCGGATAAGTTATAGCCTTTATCCGCTGCAGCTCCTAACAGCTTTTCAATTAATACTGTATTTGCAACACCGCGGCGGCCGGCAGTATATAAACTGTCTTTGACTGCCACATCATCATCAACCAACACGGTTGCGACTTTTACACCGCTATCTGCAAGTAGCTCGGTGGCTGTTTCAAAATTCAGCACATCACCGGTATAGTTTTTAATAATTAGCAATACACCCTCGCCACGATCAACCGCTAAACCGCATTCAAACATTTGATCCGGCGTTGGAGATGTAAAGATTGCTCCGGGGCAAGCTCCGTCTAACATTCCTTTACCGATAAAACCGGCGTGCATTGGCTCGTGCCCACTCCCACCACCGGAAATAAGGGCTACTTTAGGTTGATTACTTGGCGTTGTGCGGTAAATATAGACAGGTTCTGTGTTAAGTGTTAAATCAGAATGTGCTTTCACAAAACCAGAAAGTTGCTCATCTAAGACGGTTTCTATTGAATTAATTAATTTTTTCATCTTTTTGCCCCTTTTAAATGAATTAGACTGTCACAATTTACAAGAAACACAGTCGGATTTCTGTTAACTTTGTCACAAAATTGAAAAAAGTTGAGCGAAAACGAAAATAGAGTTGAACTGAAATTTAGGCTAAAATAAACATTAATATTTATTCAGAGGATTCATTATGACCACTAAACACACCAAACTTTTAATTTTAGGCTCAGGGCCTGCCGGTTATACCGCTGCTGTTTATGCCGCCCGTGCCAATCTAAACCCGGTTTTAGTCACCGGTATGCAACAAGGCGGACAGCTCACTACAACCGATGAAATCGAGAACTGGCCGGGGGAATTTGAACAAATTACCGGCACAGAGTTAATGAACAAAATGCTCAAGCACGCTGAAAAATTTGAAACTGAAATCGTGTTTGATCATATTCATTCAGTGGATTTATCTAAACGCCCATTCACGCTAAACGGAGATTTATACACTTTCACCTGTGATGCGTTAATTATTGCCACCGGTGCGTCGGCGAAATATTTAGGTTTGCCTTCTGAAGAGCATTTCAAAGGCAAAGGCGTGTCGGCTTGTGCAACTTGTGATGGTTTCTTCTATCGCAATAAACCGGTTGCGGTAGTCGGTGGTGGGAATACTGCTGTGGAAGAAGCACTTTATTTGGCAAATTTGGCAAGTGAAGTGCATTTAATTCACCGCCGTGATAGCTTCCGTGCTGAAAAAATCTTGCTTGGTCGTCTGCAAAAACGTATTGAAGAAGGCAAAATTATTCTGCACACAGACCGTACGGTTGATGAGGTGTTAGGCGATAATATGGGCGTTACCGGCTTACGTTTAAAATCAACCAAAGAAGAATTGAGCGAAGAAATTAAGGTTGATGGTTTCTTTGTGGCGATTGGGCACGCACCGAATACGGCAATGTTTGAAGGTCAATTAGAACTTGAAAACGGCTACATTAAAGTGAAATCAGGTTTGGAAGGCAATGCTACTGCCACTTCTGTGGAAGGCGTATTTGCTGCCGGTGATGTGATGGATCATAACTATCGCCAAGCGATTACCTCTGCCGGCACAGGTTGTATGGCAGCCCTGGATGCAGAACGTTTCTTAGATGCTCAAGAAGCATAAGGATAGCCTATGAAATTCACTGTAATTATTCCTGCTCGTTACGCTTCCAGCCGTTTGCCTCGTAAGCCGTTGTTGGATATTGCAGGCAAACCGATGATTCAACACGTTTGGGAAAAAGCTCAGCTTGCCGGTGCAAGCCGTGTGATTATTGCCACCGATCACCCTGAAATTGAAGCCCTCGCTCAATCTTTTGGGGCGGAAGTCTGTATGACTTCGGAAAAACACAATTCCGGCACTGAGCGTTTGGCGGAAGTGATCGAAAAAATGCAGATTGCCGACAGCGAAATTATTGTGAATATTCAGGGTGATGAACCGCTGATTCCACCGGTAATTGTTACTCAGGTAGCTCAAAATTTAGATGCTTATCAAGTCAATATGGCAACACTCGGTGTGAAATTAGCGACCCGAGAAGAGCTATTTAACCCAAATGCGGTGAAAGTGGTGGCAGACAAAAACGGAATGGCACTTTATTTTTCCCGAGCCAGCATTCCGTTTGCCAGAGACAGTTTTCCGGATTGTGATGACAGTTTTGTTGCCGCTCAAGGTTATTTACGCCATATCGGCATTTACGCTTACCGAGCCGGTTTTGTGAAACAATATGTGGCGTGGCAGCCGACACAATTAGAACAGCTTGAGTCCCTTGAGCAACTAAGAGCCTTATGGCACGGTGAAAAAATTCATATCGAACCGGCGAAAGAAGCCCCGCAAGTGGGGGTGGATACGCCGGAAGATTTGGAAAGAGTGCGAGCCATTTTAGCTCGTTAAAGTGATTACAAGCGGTCGAAGTTTGCTGTTTTTTTGCAAAATTGTACCGCTTGCATAGGAGAAATTATGTTAGGAAATATTTTAGGTTCATTGGCTTCTTCAGTATTGAGTGGCAATAACCAATCAACTGCAACTCAATTAATTCAAAATTTACTCGCCTCACAAGGTGGGATTGAAGGGCTGATTGCCAAATTCCAACAAGGCGGATTAGATGATGTGTTACGCACTTGGATCAGCAGCGATGAAGACAATGCACCTGTTTCGGGCGAACAAATCAGTAATGTGTTCGGGCAAGAAAACATTCAAAATGTGGCTCAAGAAGCGGGTGTTGATGCTGCTGATGCGAGCGATTTATTAGCCCAGTTCTTGCCAAAAATCGTGGATACTTTAACCCCGAATGGTAATGTTGAAGACTTAAAAAACTTTGATGCAAATGACTTATTAGCTCAAGCGGCAAAAGGGATTTTGGGTAACTTGTTTAAATAATCGGTTATGCTGTTATTAAAGGCGAACCTAAGGGTTCGCCTTTCGTTTATTCAGTTAGACTAAACCCAGTACTTTTCGACCATTGATACTGGCAATATTTGCCATTTCTTCTAGGTTAGTAAAACGACAGCCTGCTGATAAAAGGCTGAGTTCTTGCCACATATCGCCCTCGCAAAGCGGTACCATATAATCACAGATATTATCTGTGCCGATAGCAACAGTAATGCCTTCAGGAATCAGCTCATCAGCAGGGGTTAAAGCGTTGTGGAACGGCTGTAAATCTTCTTTACGTCCGCTATCAATCCACGCCATCGGACAGGCAATGACCATCATTTGGCTATCACGCATTTTTTGGTAAAGCATTTTTCGATATTCTTTCGGGTGCGAGCCGATGGAAATCCCGTGAATGGCAACCACTCGCCCTTGCATACCATGCTCAATCGATTTATCACACAGTTGTTCGGTCTCTTTTTCTTTAGGTGAGTTAAATTGATCAACGTGGACGTGGAGCATTTTGCCGAGCGATTTGGCTTTATCCATTAAAATATCCATTGCCTCCAAGCCTTTGCCGTAATCGACTTCATCACGATAGGGCAAGCCGCCGATAATATCCACCATTTCCGAGCCGATATCGAACCACTTTTTCGCATTAGGCTCAATCACGCCTTTCAACGTTTGGTTAGCAAATTTCAAGATGATGTCGTTTTTATATACTTCACGGGCTTTGTGAGCGGCAATAATGGCTCTGTCTTCACATACTTGGTCGATATCCACAAAAGTACCAAATGCCGTTACCCCTTGTGAAATCATCAATTCAATCGCTTGGGAAAAGCGGCGGTAGTAATCTTCTACGCTTGAATTACGTTTTACCTCATCAACCAAATCCCATTTTTGCTGTAGATTCGCATTTTGGTAAACGGTGATTTTTTCAGGCGTCATCGTAAATGCACGATCTGCGTGGGCGTGTGCATTTACCCAACCGCCTTTTTTGATGATTTCATCACGAATATGTCCTTTTAGGGTACGAATCAATTGGCTCATTTTTATTCCTTTTCTCTCTGTTAATGTGGCTCAACCGCTTGCGGTAATTGCAAGCGTGCGAAAAAAAATCGCTATAACAGCGATTTTGAATGGTTTGAAATGAATAGAAAAACAGCTACGCCTCTAAAGTTGAAGCGTAGCTGTTGGGAATTTGATTTAACCGATGTTGTGCAATTCATTTCTAGTTCCTTGTTTGGACTAGGGCGGTAGTATACGGATTTTTAATACAAATAGCAAACGTTTGCTTTGGTTGAAATCTGCCTGCAAACTTTTTACAATGAAGCCGTTCTCATTGGGGTGCAACAAGCGGTTGTTTTTGCGTAAAAATTTGCAAATTTTTGCCGAAATTTAACCGCTTGTGGCTGAGAAATACCCATAGAACCTGATCTGATTAATATCAGCGTAGGGATTTGAGATAGCAACTTGCCTTTCTTAAATCCTTCTATTCATTTAATTTAGAAGGAATTGTTATGAAATTTATCCTCTCTTCACTTGCGTTATTAAGTGCAAGTGTTTATGCCAATCAACCGACCTTAACCGTTTACACTTACAGCTCGTTTGCTTCGGAATATGGACCTGCTCCTAAATTAGAGCAGAATTTTGAGAAAGAGTGTGGCTGTGATGTCAAATTTGTTCCGCTTGACGATAGCGTAACGATGTTCAACCGCTTGCGTTTGGAGGGAGCAAAAACCAAAGCTGATGTGGTGGTCGGTATTGATAATTTCCTGCAACCTGAAGCCGAAAAAAGCGGCTTGTTTGCCGAGTTTGAAGCAAAGACCAAATTAGAAACCCAACAGAAAATTTTCTTCCCTTATGACACGGGTTCTTATGCTTTTATTTACGATAAAGAGAAGCTGAAAAATCCACCAAAAAGTTTAAAAGAGTTGGTGGAACGCCAAGATTTAAAAGTGATTTACCAAGACCCACGTACCAGCAGCGTTGGGCGGGGCTTCTTAATGTGGGTAAATCAAGTGTATGGTGATGAAGCTCCAACTGCTTGGAAAACATTGGCAAAACATACGGTAACGGTAGGCAAAGGTTGGTCTGAAACTTATGGAGCGTTCTTAAAAGGCGAGTCGGATTTGGTACTAAGCTATACTACATCGCCTTTATATCATAAGTGGCACGAAAACACCGATAAATATGTGGCTGCTCCGTTTGAGGAAGGGCATTTGGTGCAAGTAGAAAATGCGGCTATTGTCAAAAGCAGCCAACAAAAAGCATTGGCAAATCAATTTCTTGAATTTTTGCACAAACCGGAATCGCAACATATTATTTCTTACCACAACGTAATGAATCCGGTTTTAACCGACGGTGTTGATCCGGCTTTTGCGGCAATGCCAACCTATAAAACCAGTGAATTTACGCCACCGACTACTGAAACTATCCAAAAATGGTTAGCCGATTGGTCAAAGAGCTGGTAAAAAGTGTTTGAAAAATAGCCGAATGGATGTTCGGCTATTTTTTTGTGCAATCAAATCAATTTGAATGCAAAATTTTTGCAAATTCATTTGATTAATGAGTCGTTTTTGTGTTATTTATAGCCGCCATTATTTAAAACCCGAAGATGTTGATTTTTTCGTATAGTGCGGTTACAAGGAAGTTAGTCTGTATTCGGGCAATAATTTTAACAATAAAACTTCCAATAAACAGGGAACAAGGAGTAAATATCTATGACTCAAGCGGCTAAAACCTCACTCGGTTTATTAGCATTAGCAGGCGTTGAGCCTTATGAGCTTAAAAAAGACGAAGAATATATGAATGAAGCCCAACGTGAGCATTTCACTAAAATTCTGAAAGCATGGCATAGCCAAATTATGGAAGAAGCTGAGCGTACAAAAAGCCAACTTCAAGAAGATATGACTAATTTTGCTGATCCAAATGACCGTGCAAGCCAAGAAGAAGAATTTAGCTTAGAACTACGTAATCGAGATCGTGAGCGTAAGTTACTGAAAAAGATTGAGCAAACATTATACAAAATTCAAGAAGATGACTACGGTTTTTGCGAAACTTGTGGTGTAGAAATTGGGATTAAACGTTTAGAAGCACGCCCAACAGCTGATTTATGTATTGACTGTAAAACTTTAGCTGAAATTCGAGAAAAGCAGCTAGGCTTATAATCAACTTTACAGGGTGCCTCTTTTTTAAGAGGCATTTACTATTTAGAGGTGTATTATTTTTAATTATATTAAATCATTATTTTCCAAGCCTAAAAAGTCGGCTCAGAAAAATGAAAAGGTAGAGAGTGAAAAAAGAGCGGAAAGAGAACCCAAAACTTCCCGTTCTAAACGCCCAGCCCCGAACTTAACGGACCAAAAGACTTATAGAGGTGGGAAAAAACAACAAGATAATCCTCCCTCCCATTTGTTACACAAGAAATTTGCGGTGAATGCCAGCCAATATAGAATTAGCCCGAAGGATTTTCCTAAAAATGCGATTTCGATTGTCGATAAATTGCAGATTGCCGGTTATGAAGCTTATATTGTGGGTGGCTGTATTCGAGATCTACTCTTGGAGAAAAAGCCTAAAGATTTCGATATTGCGACCAATGCGCGCCCTGAAGAAATTCAGCGTATTTTCGGCAGACAATGTCGTCTGATTGGTCGCCGTTTCCGCTTGGCACATATTGTTTACGGGCGTGAAATTTTTGAAGTAGCGACTTTCCGTGCCGGGCACGAATCTCATCGCAATGACAAAATTTCTAAAGTCAGCGATGAAGGAATGCTCCTACGTGATAACGTTTACGGCACACTCCGAGATGATGCCGAACGCCGTGATTTCACCGTAAACGCCTTATATTACGATATAAAACGCAATCTTATTTTTGATTTCTTCAACGGCATTGAAGACTTACGAGCGGGTAAACTTTCGCTAATTGGTGAGCCAGCCATTCGTTACCAAGAAGATCCGGTGCGTATGTTGCGAGCCGTTCGCTTTATGGCGAAGTTGGATATGTTTTTGGATAAAGCCACTGCCTCCCCAATTCGGGATATGGCTGCACTGTTAACCAACATTCCGGCAGCCCGTTTATTTGATGAGTCACTCAAATTATTACAAACCGGTGCAGGGCTGAAAACCTATCAACTTTTGCGTGAATATGAACTATGGCAATTCTTGTTTCCGGTATTGCCGGCATTTTTTACTGTCAAAGGCGATTCCTATGCCGAAAGAATGATTACCAAAGCGTTAAATTCAACTGATGAGCGAATTGCCGATAAATTACCGGTCAATCCTGCTTTTTTATTTGCTGCACTACTTTGGTATCCGTTACGGGAGAAAATGGAACAGCTTAAAAATGAAGGTGGCTTCAACAGCCACGATGCAATGATGTTGGCGGCAAATGATGTGTTGGCAGAAAGTTGTAAGGCGATTGCGTTACACCGCAGACACACTTCGGTTATTCGAGATATTTGGGCATTGCAATTCCAACTGATGAAACGAACCGGCAACCGACTGCAACAAACCCTAGAACATATCAAATTCCGTGCAGGGTTTGACTTATTAGTAATGCGGGCGGAAATTGAAGGTGGCGATTTGGTCGAACTTTCCGCTTGGTGGCACGAATACCAATTTAGCAATGACGGTCAGCGTACTGAATTGCTAAAATCGGTTCGCCAGTCAGGCAGTGTGCCTAGCGAGAAAAAGAAAACACGTCGCCGTAGAACCTTTAAGAAAAAATCGAAAGTAAATGGATAATTAATATATTTCCCTCTCCTCTTGTGGGAGAGGGAGCGATTTTTCTTCGTTCAGAAGAAAAATCAGGGAGAGGGGAAATGTGTAAAAAATTTAATAAAAGTTACCGCTTGTCCCCTCTCTCTACTTATTTCGCTGAACGCTCATAAGCGGTCTCTCTCCCACAAGGGGAGAGAGTTTATTGTTATATTTGTAAGTATATTTTATGCAAACCGTCTATATCGCCTTAGGATCAAACCTTGAGAATCCGCTTGAGCAGCTTAAACAAGCGGTCGAAAAATTAAAAAAATTGGCAAATGAGTTTGAAATCAGCCCGTTCTACGGCTCAAAGCCTGTCGGACCGCAAGATCAGCCTGATTATGTCAATGCGGTAGCAAAATTTAGTACCGACCTATCGCCCACTGCATTGCTGGATAAATTGCAAAGCATTGAAAATGAGCAGGGAAGAGTGCGTGTACGCCGTTGGGGGGAGAGAACTTTAGATCTGGATATTATTTTGTACGGCAATCAGCAAATTCAAACCGAGCGTTTGAACGTGCCGCATATCGAGATGAAAAATCGGGAATTTGTGATTGTGCCGATGTTTGATTTAACGCCTGATTTAGTACTACCGACAGGGGAAAAATTAGCCGATATTTATGCACAATTTAAAGATCATCAAATGATTATCTTCAGCTAATTTTTCGTTTTGTTCTCACTTTTGGTGATCACCGCTCGGGATTTCTCGTCCATCTTCACATCAATGCGGTGATCAACGACCACATTCATATTAATCGTAATGCCTTCACTTGGCGTTTCAAGCTGTACTTTCGGCGTACAAGCGGTCAAATTCAGTAAAAATATTGCAAAATAAAATGTGGCCGGTTTCATATTTATTCCATTCTTTATCATCGTTCCAGTTTTTGATAGAGGTAATTTTCTAATTTTTGTTCAAATTGTGAGCCATAGTTAATTAAGTGCCACAAATCAAACAGATTTTCTCGGTGATTATAGTTTAAATTCACTTTTGATTTATTTTGATTGGAAGATAATTTTAATTTTCCGTCTAATACTAAATCGCCTTTCGGCCCGACATTAATCAGACTGCGAAAATCGTTAATCGTGCTTTTATCTACTAAATGTAACAAAATTTGCTCGGTGTAACCACTTTTCTGCATTTCTGACAACAATTCAGGGGTAAAGGTTAAATAGGAAGTTTCCGCCTGTGTCAGTAAGCCATCGCAAATATAGCAAGGTTTTCCGCTTAACCAAAACGGCAAGATAGCGTTGGCTTTGCCTTTGAGATCAATTTGCTGATATTGCATAAATTGCAAAATTTGCTCAAAGTCAATCCGCTCTAAATTCAGGTAAGCCAGTTCGGTTTGTGGTAAGGCAAAGCGTTTTACATTCAGTTTACCGCCAAACAAATCAAAGGATAATTGATTTAAATTCAATGGCTTAGCTTTGGTATAAGGGTAGTAACCGTTGAGTTTCATTGAAGCGTTATCTAATGCTAAATCCCCCAGTTTGATTTGGGCAATTTTTACATCAAGCGGTTTTTTGGCTCCGAAATGAAAGCGTCCGTTTTGGTAGCGGTAGGGAAGCGAAAATTCAATCCCTTTTGCTTCGCCATTAGGTAAAGATAAACCGCCGTTACGAATGGCTAAATGCCCACCGGCAATCAGCCCGTTTTTACTGCCGGCACTAAACGCCGTTTCGCCCCGAATTGTACCGTTGTTGATCACCCATTGGCTACGAAACGGAAAAAGCGGCTGGAAGCCTTGAGCAGATTGCTCCGGCCAATAAAGTTTGCCGATAATTTGGCTGGCATCTTGGCTTAATTGGCGGCGGGCGAACAGTTTGAGTGGGCCGAGTTCGGTGGTATTCACCGCTCCTTTAAAACGTAGTTTTTCGACTTCACCATCAAAGGCGAGATTCACTCGTGGTTTGGGTAGCACACCGCCATAACTGAAGGCAATCTCAGGTGATTGCAACATTACAGCTCCGTCAAGGGTGAATTTTTTGACATTAAATCGAATAGCTTGCGTATTGTTAAGCGTGATTTTAGAAATGGTTGTATCTGCTAACTTTACGGTGGCTAAATCGCCTTTGAGTTCTTCCAACCGCACAAGCTGTTTATGCCATTGCCCTCTGCCGCTTAAATTCACTTTACTGTTGAAGGCTTTGAGGATAGATGCTCCCCAAATTCGCCATTTCCAACTGTCTTTTACTGCGTTGGCATCTTTAGGATCTTGGAAAAAATCTAAGGCTCCAGCCTTAAAATTTTGTGCTTGTCCGTCTAAATGGAACTCGATATTGTTAAAATCAGGGCTTTGCCCTCTTAAAATTGCGTGCAGTCGTCCGTGAATACCGTGCTTGTCAATTTTAATTCCGGCAAGTGGAAAACGTAAATCTTCAATGGTTAAATACCGTTCTTTTCCGGTCAAACGAAGTAGGGAGCTAGGCAAAAATTTTACGCTTAAATCGTCAAAATTACCTTGAAAATCCAGTGGCACGCTACTGTAAAGAATAAAATTGCCGTGTTTGATATTACCCGTCAAACGAAGCGGTAAATTCAGCCCTTTTTCGGTTATTTCTCCGTCTGAATTGGAGATTACAATATTGCCTTTACCCCAACTGTTTTGGGAAAGCAGGCTGATACGAATCGCCGTTTTGAGTGGCAAAAAGCCGTTTTGGTTGAATGATTTCGGTGTGAGCTTGGTGCTAACAAACCCTTGCAGTGGAAATTGTTGGGTAAAGTGCCAATCAAACCGCCCTTGTTGAATTTCTAGGCTTTCCCCATCAAACAGAAAAGGGAAATCCAGTTTGTTATTTTCACTTTCGGCAAGTTCAACCTGCCAGTTGCCTTCTAACTTTTGTGCGGCATTTTTTTGCCAACTGAGAATAGAGCGCCCTTTTTGCAAGGCTTTATTGGCGATGATTTCATCAGATAATTGCCAATCATATTCAGCGGAAATAGTGGGCGGCAGTTGGGTAAAATTGTCCTCAATTTCTGCTGAAAGCCTAAGATTATGCTGTTCTTTTTCATTCGGTTGATATGATAAATCGGCATTCAACCGCCCATTTGCAAAATTTGCTGCAAATTTGACCGCTTGTTGAGCGGCAGTTGCCTGAATTTCACCTTTTGAAAGTGAGAGTTTAATAGCTGTTTGCTCAAAAAGCCGCTGAAGTCTTGGGTTGAAATCGGTAGGCAAATTTTTCCAGTTAAGGGCGTGGATAGTCGCTTCGCCATCAGGAATGACCGCCAGCAATGCGTTGAGTGAAGTGTCGGAATTGCTGTGTTCATTTTGTGGAAACAAGGCAAGGCAGCGGTAATCAATATCCAATTTATCGACAGAAAAGATGGTTTTTCTCAATCCAACCCAAATCGGTTTTATCGGCACTTAGTAGCGGGCAATCTCGATAAGAGAGTTGAAATTGAGCAAGTGATGAGCCTTGCCAATTCAGGTTTAAGCCTTGTGGGAGTTGAACTTTCCACGCTTTCGGCAAAATCCAGTTAATCGGCGTGGCAAGATAGTGGCTGGGCATTAAAAAATAGTAGATTGCCGCAACAGATAGAACGGTTGCAATGCCGAAAAATTTTAATGCCCGTTTCATAAATCAGACTACATTAGCGAAAGGGTATAAAAGCGCTAACAGCGTAGCAACTGTCCAAGCGGTCGGATTTTTGATGTTTTTTCCAAGTAATAACCACGCCAACATCAATAAAATCACAAATTGTGCTGCAAAATAGATGCTAAATGAAAGCAATGGCATATCCGGCATAATTTGTAGATGTTGATAAAGCACAAAAGCTGTCCAGCAATAATTGAGAATCAGCACCACAAGGGCGGTTTTCACCAACAGTTTGAGGAAAATATCCAAACGGCTTTTCGCTAACATTAAATACCAGCCGGCTAATAAAATGCCTAACAGCACTTGGGCGAAATTGTTGGCTCGAATCCCGTTAAACAATGAAGGCAGTTCAAACCAATAAATGGCTAAATATTGGATAATACCAATACTTGATATAGCCAAACCACAATACATCAATGTGTTATATAAGGTTTGATCTTCCGGCAGGCGGAAGTAGATTAAGCAGGCAAAAACTGCAGCAATGCTTGCCACCGCCATTGGGTTATGCTTTGGCGTAAAGCCTATGGAATAAAGGAAATTCCCTACGGCGAAAATAAGTAAAAAGGGTAAAATAAAGCTTAAACGGCTGGCTTGCCCTCGGCAGATTTCGCCTTTCCATAGCACTAAAAAACTGATTAATGAGGTCACGAAAAACGCCAATAAGTAAGGAGAAATAAAAATTGAATTTTTCGGTGCAGAGTAGAAGTTAAGAGCCATTTCAATAAACAGCATTAATACCATTGGCAGTGCAACGTGGGTTGAAATTTCAAGTTTTGACGGCGAATCGTGATCGTGAGCCATAGATAATCCCAAAAGGTGTAAAGAAAATGATTTTAAGCCAAGATTATGCCATAATAGGGGGCGTTTTTTAACTTCAGGGGGAAGAAAATATGCGAATTTTACATACAATGTTACGAGTTGGAGATTTAGAGCGCTCAATTAAGTTTTATACCGATGTGTTAGGTATGCGTCTGTTACGTAGAAGCGAGAACGAGCAGTATAAGTATTCGTTAGCATTTTTAGGCTATGCCGATGAAAGCGAAAGTGCAGTGATTGAGCTAACTTACAACTGGGGCGTGGATAGCTACGAGCTAGGCACAGCTTATGGTCATATCGCATTAGGCGTTGATGATATTTATCAAACGATTAAAGATGTGCGTGCCGCAGGCGGTAATATTACGCGTGAGCCAGGCCCGGTATTGGGTGGAACAACTGTGATTGCCTTTGCTGAAGATCCCGATGGTTACAAAATCGAATTTATTGAAAATAAAAACGCACAAGCCGCATTAGGAAACTAATTCCTTTCACATAGTCACAAGCGGTCGGATTTGTAAAAAATTTTGCAAATCAGACCGCTTGTATTTTTAAGTTGAAATAAAATGGAAAATATAACTGAATCTATCCCTCAATCGACTACACCACCAACCGATTATAATCTATTAAAAAATCGCTTTCGTGGCTATTTGCCTGTTGTGATTGATGTTGAAACGGCAGGGCTAAATGCTCAAACCGATGCGTTATTGGAGCTGGCGGCAATTACTGTGAAAATGGACGAAAACGGCTATTTAGTTGAAGATCAAAAATGCCATTTTCATATCAAGCCATTTGAAGGGGCAAATATCAACCCCGAATCTCTTAAATTTAACGGCATTGATATTGATAACCCCCTGCGTGGTGCGGTGGCAGAGAATATTGCGATCCCTGAAATGTTTAAAATGGTGCGTAGGGCGATGAAAGAACAAGGTTGCCAGCGTGCGATTATTGTGGCTCATAATGCCACATTTGATCAGAGTTTTTTACAAGCAGCAATCAAGCGGATTAACGCTAAACGTGATCCATTCCACCCTTTTGCAATGTTTGATACCGCAACACTTGCTGGTTTTATGTATGGGCAAACCGTGTTAGTTAAAGCCTGCCAAGCTGCCCAAATTAACTTTGACGGACACCAAGCGCATTCAGCATTATACGATACCGAAAAGACCACAGAGCTATTTTGTGCTATGGTGAATAAACTAAAAGATTTGGGCGGCTTTCCACACATTTAGTGTAGAGGAAGATGGGCGTTATTTTTCAATTTTTATTATTTAAAAGATGGCTCTCTAAAAAAATATAATCTAGCTATTTACATAGTCCTTCTATATAAATAAAATGGTAATCATTTTTAATTAAGGAGAAAATTGTGTTTAAAATAAAAAATAGCGTTATTTTATTGAATGCTGTACTACTTTCGGCTTGTACTTCAAACGGTGGTAGTTTTGATACCAATTCAGTTAAGGCAAGCTCATCTTATTCTAGCTCTTCTAAAGACTCAACAGCCCAACCTAAATCAGAACGTAGAACGATATCTTCGACTGAAAGCCTGGCTCAACCATCCTTAGGATTTCAAACTAAAATTCCACGTCGTAATTTCTTTGGTGGCACTGGAGAGGAAAATGGGGCGATTGGTGAAATTACACCAATTGTGGGTGAGCCAGGCAAGCCATTATCTCTTGAAGAAGAAATGAAAAAGCTTGAGGAAGAAGTAAAAAAATTCGGTTATGATGAAGATAACATTATTCACACCCACGATGGAAAAAAATTACACCGTAAGCGAGAGATGAAATTTGTTCGTTCGGGTTATTTCATTCATTTAGGGGCTGCAGCCGAGACAAAAAGAGAAGAACCTCGTCTTCTAAAAACAGGTCCTACAGGGTATGTTTATTATTTAGGCACTCAACCATCTAAAGCTTTCCCAACCCAAGTAGCAACTTATGAAGGAACTTGGGATTTTACTACTAATGCATCTACAAAAAATAAAAGTAAGTATTTTGAAGGAGGTGCTGCTGGTACGAATGTTGGGGCTACGCCAGAAAACAACCAAGCAAATACAGAGGTGGAAGGCAATCCTATAGGGCATAGTAGTAAGTTTGAGGTTAATTTTAGCGATAAAACGCTTAAAGGTACTTTAACTAAAAATGGCTATGTAAATCCAAGGAAAAAGGACAAGCAGGAAATTACTGATCATTATAAGATAGAAGCGAATATCCACGGAAACCGCTTTAATGGTAAGGCAGAGGCTTTAAAAACAGACGATCCTTACTTTGGTAAAGATAGTAATACAGTAGAAGGCGGTTTTTATGGCGATAAAGCTCAGGAACTTGCGGGAAAATTTTTGGCAGATGACAAATCAATTTTCGTTGTATTTGCGGGTAAGCGTGATGAAAAAGGTGAAGACAAGGTCGAAAAGAAATTTGATTCAGTGCAAGTGAGTTTGAAAGATTTGGCTAAATCAGATATGGATACTTTTGGTCTGGCAACTCATTTAGTTATTGATGGTGTTCAAATTGCTTTATTGCCAGAAGGAAAAACACGTTTTGCTGATATGGATTTTTATCAAGTATTAACAAAAAATATAAATGGTAAAGATTATAAAATTACAGTCTGTTGTAATAATTTAGACTATGTCAAATTCGGTACATTTGAGCAAAAGAGTAAAGACGGGCATCAATACCTAGTGGGTGAACGTACGGCAGTTGCTGATTTACCAAAAGAGGCTCGTATTTATCGTTATACTGGCACTTGGAATGGCAGCATTCGTAGTAAGGACGAGCGTGTAGGTGGCGATTCGCCAAGTGATAAAGCTCATGGTACTCGTTCTATATTTAATGTGAATTTTGCTGATAAGAAGATTGAGGGCAAATTAATTGCAAATGATGGTTTAGAGACAAATCCGATGCTGACATTAGATGGAAAGATTGAAGGCAATGGTTTTAGCGGTACAGCAAAAACGGGTGAAAAAGGCTTTAATATTGATAATAAGAGTACAGCTGGTGGTACAGATGTTCATCTTAATGCCAAATTTGAAGGTGGTTTTTATGGTCCGCAAGCTGCTGAATTAGGCGGCATTGTGCATAGTGCAGAAACTAATAAAGATAAAGTGAGTATCACTTTCGGTGGAAAACGCTAGGTAGAAAATAAGCCAAGACTTACCCGCTCTAACAAGCGGGTAATTTTCGCCAAAAAAATGTAAAATCTAAAGGAGATAAATAAAACAATGAAAGAACATACTTTCCATTATTCGCCGATTGCTATAGCAGTCATTTTTTCCGTCTCACACTCTCAATTATTTGCTAATGAACATCAAATGACAAACGATCATTCTACAGTTCTCGATGAAGTTATTGTGACAGAGAGCCATTATGCTCACGAACGTCAAAACGAAGTAACTGGCTTGGGGAAAGTAGTGAAAAATTATCACGAAATGAGTAAAAATCAAATTCTTGGTATTCGTGATTTAACTCGCTATGACCCTGGTATTTCGGTGGTGGAACAAGGTCGCGGTGCAAGTAGTGGCTATGCCATTCGAGGTGTAGATAAAAACCGTGTCAGCTTACTTGTTGATGGGCTACCACAAGCGCAGCATTATCATACGCTAGGTTCAGATGCTAATGGTGGTGCAATTAATGAGATTGAGTATGAAAACATTCGTTCAATTGAGTTAAGCAAAGGAGCAAGTTCTGCGGAATATGGCTCTGGTGCGCTAGGTGGTGCTATTGGTTTTCGTACTAAAGATGCGCAGGATATTATTAAAGAGGGGCAGCATTGGGGCTTAGATAGTAAGACCTCTTATGCCAGCAAAAATAGCCATTTTTTACAGTCTATCGCAGCGGCTGGTGAGGCGGGTGGTTTTGAAGCACTTGTTATTGCAACTCACCGACACGGTAAAGAGACCAAAATTCATTCCGAGGCAAATAAATTAAAACATAATATTCGGCGTATAACCGGCTTTGAAAATCGCTACGATCTTTACCCAGATTCCGCACAGAATGCTCCTGGAGGATCTTTTTTTATTGTGGAAGATACTTGCCCAACATTAGATTGTACTCCTCGTGCAAGGCCTAAGTTGAACCGCGATAATTTCCCAGTGAGAACATTTCCGGAATATACGCCTGAAGAGCGCAAACAGCTTGAGCAGATTCCTTATCGCACTGAGCAGCTCTCAGCCCAAGAATATACCGGTAAAGATCGCATTGCACCAAACCCTTTAGATTACAAGAGTAATTCTGTTTTTATGAAGTTTGGCTATCACTTTAACTCGTCTCATTATCTTGGCGCAATCTTAGAAGATACAAAACAACGCTACGATATCCGTGATATGCAAACGCCAGCTTACTATACAAAAGACGATATTAATATCAGGGTAGACAACTTATCACTTAAGAACTCTTCTGTTTATGAAGGGGATAATATTTTAGATGGCTTAGTGTTCAATAAAAGGATCCCTTATGGGTTGCGTTATAGCCATGTGAAGTTTTTTGATGAACATCACCACAAACGTCGTTTAGGATTCACCTATAAATATAAACCAGAGAATAATCGCTGGTTGGATAGCATTAAACTCAGTGCGGATAAACAAGATATTGAACTATATAGCCGGCTACATCGCTTGCATTGTAGCGATTATCCTGTGGTAGATAAAAATTGCCGTCCGACTTTGGATAAATCTTGGTCGATGTATCGAACTGAGCGTAATAATTACCAAGAAAAGCATCGTGTCATTCATTTAGAATTTGATAAAGCGCTAAATGCTGGTCAAGGCGTATTTAAGCAAACCCACAAACTGAATTTAGGGTTGGGCTTTGATCGATTTAATTCGCTTATGGATCATGGGGATATAACTGCCCAATATACCAAAGGCGGTTATACCAGCTACCGCGGTAGAGGGCGTTTAGATGACCCATATATTTATCGTCGCAATCCACGCAGTATTGAAACGGTATCTTTGTGTAATAATACACACGGCGACATCATAAACTGTGAACCGCGTAAAATTAAAGGCGGTAGCCATTTTGTTAGCTTCCGCGATCTGATAACGAGCGAGTATGTGGATTTGGGATTAGGGGTGCGTTTTGATCAACATCGATTTAAATCGGATGACCCGTGGACACTTAGCCGAACTTATCGAAATTGGTCTTGGAATGGCGGGATTACGCTTAAACCGACTGAGTTTATGTCGCTTTCTTACCGCATTTCAAACGGTTTTAGAGTGCCTGCATTCTATGAACTTTATGGTAAACGTGATCATATTGGGCTTAAAGATAACGAATATGTGCAACGCGAGCAACGTAGCCACCAGTTAGAGCCAGAAAAATCGACTAATCATGAGATTGGAGTTAGCTTTAAAGGTCAATTTGGTTACCTTGATGTGAGCTATTTCCGTAATAACTATAAAAATATGATTGCGACAGCATGTAAAAGAATAATACAAAAATCACACTGTTTCTCTAACTACCATAATATTCAAGATGTAGCACTAAACGGGATAAATTTAGTCGCTAAATTTGACTTACACGGTATTTTATCTATGCTGCCAGATGGTTTTTATTCATCAGTTGCTTATAACCGTGTAAAAGTAAAAGAGCGGAAATTAAACGACTCAAGACTCGATAGCGTAAACGATCCTATTCTAGATGCGATTCAGCCAGCACGCTATGTGCTTGGATTCGGCTACGATCACCCAGAAGAAAAATGGGGAATTGGCATTACTACCACCTATTCTAAAGCCAAAAACGCCGATGAGGTGGTAGGCACACGTCATCACGGCATATATCGCGTTGATTTAGGTGGCAAACTTACCGGTTCTTGGTACACTCACGATATCACCGGTTACATCAATTATAAAAACTATACATTACGAGGTGGCATTTATAATGTGACTAACCGTAAATATTCTACTTGGGAATCAGTGCGTCAATCCGGTGTGAATGCGGTAAACCAAGACCGAGGTAGCAATTACAGTCGATTTGCCGCACCAGGGCGAAATTTCAGTTTAGCATTTGAAATGAAGTTTTAGACGGCAAAATAAAATAGAAAAACGCTGAATAGTATATTCAGCGTTTTTTGTTGGCTCTAACTAATTACATACGAATTAAAATCGTGTTTTAACGGTCGGTTAGACTAACCCATACCGTATTTTTTTAATTTTTTGCGTAATGTGCCACGGTTAATGCCTAGCATTGTGGCAGCACGGGTTTGGTTGCCGCGAGTATATTGCATCACCATATCTAACATTGGGTGTTCGATTTCAGATAATACTAATTCGTATAATTCTGTTGGATCTTCACCATTTAATTGAGATAAATAGTTTTTTAATGCTGCTTTCACATTATCGCGAAGTGGTTTATTAACCTGCTGCGCTTGTGCATTTAACATTGTTACTGTTAATGGGTTTTGTGTAGGTTGTTGCTCTAACATTTTTTTATCCAACTTTTCTTAATTGAGATTCTAAATGAATCGATTTAACAAAATCTTCTAATGCATAAAGTTGCTCTTTTGTGGAACTTAGTGTATTAAAAGTGCGTTTAAAATTTGATTCCGGATTTAATTTTTCGGTATACCAACCAACATGTTTTCGTGCAATACGATAACCTTTTTCTTCACCATAAAATTGGTGCAAATCCTCAATATGTTTAAACATTAATTGGTATTTTTTATCAATTGATAATGGTGAAGATAATCCAGTTTCAAAAAAATCATTAATTTCCTTAAATATCCAAGGATTTCCAAAGCTAGCGCGCCCAATCATGATTGCATCGGCTTTGGTATAGTCGAGAACAAACTTTGCTTTTTCCGCAGAGTCAATGTCTCCGTTTGCTATCACTGGGATAGAAATTGCTTCTTTTACTGCCTTAATACTTTCATATTCAGCTTCGCCATTAAATAAACAGCTTCGAGTACGCCCGTGAATAGTGAGAGCTTTTATGCCGGCTTGTTCTGCAATTTTCGCAATTTGCAGACAATTTCTATTTTCCTGATCCCAACCTGTTCTAATTTTTAGTGTCACAGGGACATCAACGGCATTGACTACAGAATCTAATATTTGAGCGACTAATTTGGGGTTACGTAAAAGAGCAGAGCCTGCCATATTTTTATTCACCTTTTTTGCCGGGCAACCCATATTAATATCAATAATATCGGCACCATACTCAACATTTATCTTTGCAGCCTTTGCCATTTCAACAGGATCAGAACCTGCAATTTGTACGGCATTTAAGCCTATTTCATCGTGGTGTGCTAACCGCAACCGTGATTTCTCAGTATGCCATACATCAGGATTGGTAGACATCATCTCTGAAAATGTTAAACCTGCTCCAAGTTGGCTACATAAGCGGCGAAAAGGCTGATCTGTGATTCCAGCCATAGGTGCAAGGAAAATACGATTTTTGATTGCATATTGTCCTATTTGCATTTTTAACCTTTTATTAACAAATTTGAAGTAATTTTAACCAGAGGGATATCCAAATAAAAAGTACGGTAAATACCGTACTTTCTTATAATAGCTTATGGATCAGTTTAGTACTGATTTGAGGGCTGGTATGATACGCATTTTTTAGGTATTTTGGAAGTCTATAAATTCGACAATTTATAAAAAAATTGAAAATTTTTATATTGACATTCTAAAAATGAAAGAATTAAGTATGCTTTACTCGAATTAGCTCAGCTTTTGTCTTTACCCAATTAATTTCTGCTATGGTTGAAGTTGGAAATTGTACATTGCTTTGGTTATTCGTTAAAATTTGGACGAGATCGAACACAAGTGGGAGATGTGAAATCAGAAGAATATTTTTTGCGCCTTCCTCTCTTAAAAAATGTAGATAGCTTTCTACTGTATGCGGGTTTCCGTCAGGCGTAACCTCGTCCCAACTTTCAATGAGGTTGGTAAAATGTTGGGGAAAATTGACCGCTTGCATACCAATAAGCACATTTTCAAGCGTTTGTTGCGCCCTAAGGTATGGGCTGACGAGAATTTTATCTAATTGAATTTGTTGGTTGGCTAAATGTTCTCCTAACCATTTTCCCTGTGAAATGGTGTTTTTTATACCATTGTCGGTTAAACAGCGAGCAGCATCACTCGAAGCATTAAAGCCTGCTTCCCCATGGCGCATAATCCAAATATTCATAACATTCTCCTTTAGTTGTATTTAAACTCTCTTGATTTAGGCGTATAATGACCCTCGTTTAACGCATAATCAAGATGCTTAGAAAGATTTTAACTTAATTTTTAAATTTATTGATGGAGTCAAATAATGTCTAGAAAACTCAGAAGAACGAAGATCGTTTGTACAATGGGACCTGCAACAGATCGTGGCAATACGTTGGAAAAAATCATTGCTGCCGGTGCAAATATGGTTCGTATGAATTTCTCTCACGGTATTCCTGAAGATCACATCGAACGTGCGAATAAAGTGCGTGAAATTGCTGCAAGATTAGGTCGCCACGTTGCGATTTTAGGCGATTTGCAAGGTCCTAAAATTCGTGTTTCGACATTTAAAGACGGTAAAATTTTCTTAAATATTGGTGATAAATTCACCTTAGACGCAGATTTACCGCGTGGAGAAGGCCATCAAGAAGCTGTAGGTTTAGATTACAAAAACTTACCAAATGATGTAGTACCTGGTGATATTCTATTGTTAGATGACGGTAATGTTCAACTGAAAGTGTTGGAAGTGGAAGGCGTTAAAGTTCATACTGAAGTGACAGTTGGTGGCCTGTTATCAAACAATAAAGGGATTAACAAATTAGGTGGTGGTTTATCAGCTCCTGCATTAACCGACAAAGATAAAGAAGACATTAAATTAGCGGCGAAAATCGGTGTGGATTACCTAGCGGTTTCATTCCCTCAATCAAGTGCAGATTTACATTATGCACGTGAATTAGCAAAAGAAGCAGGCTTAGAAGCGAAAATTGTAGCGAAGGTTGAACGTGCCGAAACTGTTGCGACTGAAGAAGCAATGGACGACATCATTTTAGGTGCGGACGTTGTGATGGTTGCTCGTGGTGACTTAGGGGTTGAAATTGGTGATGCGGCTTTAGTGGGTGTGCAAAAACGTTTAATCCGCCGTGCTCGTAAGCTAAATCGTGTGGTAATTACCGCAACCCAAATGATGGAATCGATGATTAAAAAACCAATGCCGACCCGTGCTGAAGTGATGGATGTTGCAAATGCTGTGTTAGATGGTACTGATGCGGTAATGCTTTCCGGCGAAACTGCAAACGGTGACTACCCTGTTGAAACGGTAAAATCAATGGCAGAAGTGTGCTTAGGTGCTGAAACAATGCCAAGCATTAACATTTCTCGCCACCGTATGGAAGGTACGTTTAAATCTATCGAAGAAGCTGTGGCAATGTCTGCAATGTACACCGCAAACCATTTAGAAGGTGTATCGGCAATTATTTCATTAACTCATTCAGGCGAAACGGCTAAATTAACCAGCCGTATCAGCTCAGGTTTACCGATTTATGCGATGTCTCGTAACCAAAAAGCATTAAACCTTTGTGCGTTATATCGTGGTGTAACACCGGTATATTACAATGAAGACAGCCGCACAATGGAAGGGGCGAAAAAAGCCATTGCTCAATTAAAAGAACAAGGCTATTTATTAACCGGCGAATTAGTGCTTTTAACTCACGGAGATGAATTAAAAGCTGGCGGTACAAATACTTGTCGTATCTTAAGAGTTGAATAATCTAAACGATTAACGCAAAAGCCACATAAAACACTTTATGTGGCTTTTTTTCTGTCTTAATATAGCTTAATGTAATCTGAACTATTGATATTATTATGCACAATAAACTTCTTTCTATCTGTATTCTCCGCCTTTCTGCCATTGGCGACGTTTGCCATACCTTAGCGGTTATTCAAGCTATTCAACGAAAATATCCTAGTGCTGAAATTACTTGGATTATCGGCAAAACGGAAGCGTATTTAATGAAAGATATTCCGAATGTTCACTTAATTCCTTATGATAAAAAAATAGGGTGGAAAGGTATCTTTACACTTTGGCAAAAACTTTCTCACAAGCGGTTTGATTTTTTATTAAATTTACAAACGGCATTCCGAGCTTCAATTCTATCGCTTGGGATTAAAGCAAAGAAAAAAATCGGCTTTAATCAAGACAGAGCAAGGGAAATGCAATGGTTGTTTACCAACCAGAAAGTAGAAATGACAGACTCTCCTCACGTGCTTGACGGGCAAATGATGTTTGCCAAAGCCATTGGGGTAATGGATTTATCGGCACAATGGAATTTACCTGTGAGTGATGAAGATTTAGCTTATGGCAAACAATTTATTGATTTTACAAGGAAAAATATACTCATTGCTCCTTGTTCAAGCAAGAAAGAGAAAGATTGGTTGCCGGAACGCTATGCAGAAATTGCTAACTGGCTAAGTAAGCAAAATATCAATGTATTAATTGCAGGTTCTCCATCGCAATATGAAATGGAAACCGCAGCCAAAATTCAACAACTTGCCCCGAATTGTACGAGTATTGCCGGTAAAACCACGCTAAAACAGCTTGCAGGTGTTATTCGTCAGGTTGATTTGGTGATCTCTTCAGATTCAGGTCCTGCCCATATCGCCACTACGCAAAATACGCCGGTGATTGGGTTGTATGCGATTCATAATCCAAGACGGACAGGCCCTTACAATGACTTAGACAAAGTGGTTTCGGTATATGATGAAGCGATTTTGCAATCTTATGGTAAACCTTGGCAGCAATTAGCTTGGGCAACTAAAGCTAAAGGCAAAAATTGGATGGAAAAAATCACGGTGGAGAGTGTGAAACAAAAAGTAGTTGAAACTTTAAAAATTACGTTGTAAAGTTTGTGTATTAAAAGATTTACACAAAAGGAAATTAAAATGAACACAGTGTTTAATCAAGATAGCGTGCATAACGTAAATATCCAAGATGAAAAGGTATTACTGACCCCACAAGAGTTAAAACAAGAATTTCCGTTGCCGGAACATTTACGCAATCAAATTGAACATTCACGCAAAACGATTTCCGATATTATTCACAGACGAGATAAACGCCAACTGATTGTGATTGGACCTTGTTCGATTCACGACCCAGTTGCTGCCCTTGAATATGGTAAAAAATTAAAAGCTCTTTCGGAGCAAGTGAGTGATAAGTTGTATATTGTGATGCGGGTTTATTTTGAAAAGCCCCGCACTACTGTAGGTTGGAAAGGGCTGATTAACGATCCGAAAATGGACGGCTCTTTTGATGTCGAAACCGGCTTACGTATCGCACGAAAACTCTGTTTGGATTTAGCCGAACTTGGCTTGCCGTTAGCGACCGAAGCCTTAGATCCGATGACACCACAATATTTAGCGGATTTGTTCAGCTGGTCGGCAATTGGAGCAAGAACAACTGAGTCTCAAACTCACCGTGAATTAGCCTCAGGTTTGTCAATGGCGGTAGGCTTTAAAAATGGTACAGATGGTGATTTAGCCGTTGCACTTAATGCGATGCAATCTTCCGCTCAAAGCCATAGCTTTATCGGCATTAACCAACAGGGGCAAGTTACTTTACTCAAAACAAAAGGTAATGCAGACGGACATATTATTTTACGTGGCGGTAAAACCCCAAATTATGAAAAGCAATATGTTGATGATTGTGAATGGGTGCTAAAACAAGCAAACTTACCTACAGCGATTATGATTGATTGCAGCCACGGCAATTCCAATAAAGATTACCGCCGCCAACCGCTGATGGCAGAAAATGTATTAGAGCAGCTACTTGCTGGCAATACTTCGATTATCGGTTTAATGATTGAAAGCAATTTACACGCAGGTAATCAATCATCAGAATTGCCGTTCGAGCAGATGAAATACGGTGTTTCTATTACGGATGCTTGTATTGACTGGCAAACTACAGAAGAGCTTTTAACTCACTTTGCTGAAAAGTTGCGTTAAAGATAATTTGCAAAAAATTGCATAAAAACGACCGCTTGTAAATTGGTAACAAATATGAACCCATTAGCCCCATTACGAGAACAAATTGATCAAGTTGATCAACAACTTATCGCCTTACTTTCTGAACGCTTAGCTCTTGTGGCAGAAGTTGGGAAAGTCAAATCAGAACACGGCATTCCTGTTTATGCTCCGGAGCGAGAAACCGCAATGATTTCCGCCCGCCGCTCTGAAGCGGAAAAACAAGGTATTCCGGCGGATCTCATTGAAGATGTGCTACGCCGTATAATGCGTGAATCTTATGCCAATGAAAACAAACACGGCTTCAAAAGAGTTAATTCGGACATTCAAAAAATCGTGATTGTTGGTGGTAAAGGGAAATTAGGTGGGCTGTTTGGCAATTATTTAACCCTATCCGGCTATAATGTTGAGGCATTAGGACGTGATGATTGGGACAATGCCGAGCAGATTTTAGCCAATGCAGATGTGGTTATTGTGTGTGTGCCGATTGCCAACACCCTAGCAACCATCGAGCGTTTACAATCTTATTTAACCGAAAATATGATTTTGGCGGATTTAACCTCCGTCAAACATCAGCCGTTGCAAAAAATGCTGGAAGTGCATAATGGAGCGGTAGTCGGTTTACACCCGATGTTCGGACCGGATATTGCAAGTCAGGCAAAGCAAGTGGTCGCTTGCTGCCACGGGCGTTTCCCTGAACGTTATCAATGGTTGCTTGAGCAAATCAAAATTTGGGGGGCAAAAATTGAAGAGATTGAGGCAGCAGCACACGATAATGCAATGACCTACATTCAAGCCCTACGCCACTTTTCCACTTTTGCATTCGGGCTACATCTTTCTCGCCAGCCGGTGCAACTCTCTCAATTATTGGCACTATCTTCGCCGATTTACCGCTTAGAGTTGGCAATGATTGGGCGTTTATTTGCCCAAGACGGCAGCTTATATGCCGATATTATTGCCGATAAACCGGAAAATTTAGCCACCATCGAAACCTTAAAAGAGAGTTTTGAACAAGGGCTAGATTTCTTTAAACGCAACGACAAAGCCGGTTTTATCAAGGCTTTTGAGGAAGTGCATCACTGGTTTGGCGATTATTCCGAGCAGTTCTTGAAAGAGAGTAGAGTATTGCTCCAACAGGCTCACGATTCAAGAAAGTAAAGGTAGGTTGAGGTTTTGCTCTGATAGCACTAGCGTCCACGCTAGTGCTATTTAATATTCTACAAGCGGTTAATAAAGAGCTGTTTTTTGCAAATTTTTATGCAAAATTATCCGCTTGTTTTGGCACGAGCGTGGACGCTCGCGCCATCGGAAGAAACATTTTTGTAAAATTGCCCCCAAATCTGACCGCTTACTGTGGCTGAATTTCTCCATTTTTTACCGTAAACAAACAATCATCGCTTCTGTCTTGCCATTGCATTTGATTGAGCTGATCTTGAGTAATGGCGGTAACGAATACTTGTGAGCCACTTTCTCTTAAACGATGTGCTAAAAGCTCACGTTTGGTTGGGTCGAGTTCGGAGGCAAAATCGTCAATTAAAAATAGGCATTGGCGTTGTTTTTGGGCGACCAAATGTTCGCCTTGAGCCAGTCTTAACGCACACATCAATAGCTTTAATTGCCCACGGGAAAGCACATCTTCCACCGGTAAGCCGTTCGCTTTAAAACGGAAATCGGCTTTTTGAGCTCCAATCATCGTATAGCCAAGAGCTTTATCCCGCTCAAAACCTTGTGCCAGAATCTCGGCATAATCCGCCCCTTTTTCCCAGCCTTGATGAAAGCTCAAGCCGATTTCGATTTCCGGCAGGAAAAATTGGCAGGTTTTCTCAATTTCGGGGCGTAACGCTTCGGCGTATTCGGCTCGCATTTCGCTCACGGCATAAGTGGTTTTCACCAATTCGATATCCCACGCTTTGAGTTCTTGATAAGAGCGGACTTGTTGCAAAGCCGAATTACGTTGCTTTAATAAACGGCGAAGATTGTTCCAATGAGCGTAGAAATCAGGGTGCTGGTGAAATAAGCCCCAGTCCAAAAAAGCACGGCGAAAGCTCGGACCACCGTTAAGTAAGGTTAAGCCTTCGGGGGTGATCACTTGCATCGGCAATAAATGGGCTAAATCGGCAATTTTGTTGCCGTCTTCACCGTTGATTTTAAGTGTCGTCTCGCCACTGCGAAATTTCTGAATGCCGACCGACCAACTGTGCTTTGCCTCGTCAATTTTACCGTGTAGTACGAAATCGTCTTTATCGTAATGGATAATGCGGTTGCTGATATGGCTTTTGAATGAACGCCCGTGTCCAAGATAGAAAATTGATTCCAACAAACTGGTTTTGCCACTTCCGTTCGCCCCGACTAAAAAATTAAAATGCGGGCTAAATGCTAAATCGGTATGTTGGATATTTCTAAAATGGTTGATTAATAAACGGGTTAAAGCCATAGTTAAAGTGCGAGGAATAAAAAGAGTAGCCATTTTAGCAAATTTGCAAAATTTTGGGAAAAATTAACCGCTTGCGGATTAGAAAGTGGTTCAGTAGAATAAGCCGTTTATTTTTTATTGAAAATTAAGAGGAAAAATTATGTTTGGAAAAGGTGGCTTAGGCGGCTTAATGAAACAGGCTCAGCAAATGCAAGAGCGTATGCAAAAAATGCAAGAAGAGATCGCCCAATTAGAAGTAACAGGCGAGTCTGGTGCGGGTTTGGTAAAAGTCACTATTAACGGGGCTCACAATTGCCGCCGAATTGAAATTGATCCATCATTAATGGAAGATGATAAAGAGATGGTGGAAGATTTAGTTGCCGCTGCCTTTAACGATGCGGTTCGCCGTGCAGAAGAAATGCAAAAAGAGAAAATGGCAAGTGTGACTGCCGGTATGCAACTGCCGCCGGGTATGAAATTCCCATTCTAATTTAAGTATGCAAACCAGTCCTTTACTTGAAAATTTGATGGAAGCCTTGCGTGCATTGCCCGGTGTCGGACCGAAATCGGCACAGCGAATGGCTTACCATCTGTTGCAACGTAATCGTTCCGGCGGTGTGGCGTTGTCAAAAGCCTTAAATGAGGCAATGAGCCATATCGGACATTGCAAATCGTGCCGTACTTTTACCGAAGAGGAAGAGTGTACGATTTGTAAAAATCCTCGCCGTCAGATGAGCGGGCAACTTTGTGTGGTAGAAATGCCGGAAGACATTCAAGCGATTGAGCAAACCGGGCAATTTTCAGGGCGTTATTTTGTGCTGATGGGGCATTTGTCGCCGATTGATGGTATAGGCCCTCGTGAAATCGGCTTAGATTTATTGCAACAACGCTTGGAACAGGAATCTTTCCACGAAGTGATTTTGGCGACTAATCCGACCATTGAAGGTGATGCTACCGCAAATTACATTGCTGAAATGTGCAGAATGTATAACGTGAAAGCTACTCGTATTGCTCACGGTGTGCCGGTCGGTGGTTCATTAGAAATGGTTGATGGCACAACGCTTTCTCACTCTTTTGCAGGACGGCGTGATATTGATATTTAAAGCTATTTCTGTGCTAACTTAATTCTGATATAATTACTCAACTATTTTAAATTATTATTTTGAGGCTAAAAATGGAAACTATTGACAAAATCAAACAACAAATCAGCGAAAACCCGATTCTACTTTATATGAAAGGTTCACCGAAATTCCCATCTTGTGGTTTCTCCGCTCGTGCGGTGGAAGCGGTAATTAACTGCCAAGTGCCTTTCGGTTATGTGGATATTTTAACCAATCCGGATATTCGTGCGGAATTGCCAAAATTTGCAAACTGGCCGACTTTCCCACAATTATGGGTAGAAGGTGAATTAGTTGGCGGTTGTGACATCGTATTAGAAATGCTCCAAAAAGGCGAACTTCAAACCTTATTAAAAGAAACCGCAGCAAAACACGCAGCATAATTTCAAACCAGTATGTTAAGGCTCTTATGTTTAAGAGCCTTAATTTTTTCTTGCGATTTAGGCTTAAACTTCTTACCTCAAGAGCTATTTTGTTTTAGAATGTCAAAATTATTTCGTAACATAAAAATAAAAGGACACAACATGGCATTAAAAGAGTTAGATTGGGCAAATTTAGGCTTTTCTTATATCAAAACCGATTACCGTTTCATTGCACATTGGAAAGACGGAAAATGGAATGAAGGCGAATTAACTCAAGACAATACACTGCATATTCACGAAGGCTCAACTGCCCTGCACTATGGGCAACAATGTTTTGAGGGGTTAAAAGCCTATCGCTGTAAAGATGGCTCAATTAACTTATTCCGCCCGGATCAAAATGCCGAGCGTATGCAACGCACCGCAGATCGTTTATTAATGCCACGTGTGCCAACCGAGCTGTTTATTCGTGCCTGTAAAAAAGTGGTAAAAGCCAATCAAGATTGGTTAGGGCCTTACGGTTCGGGGGCAACCCTTTATTTACGTCCGTTTTTAATCGGCGTGGGCGAAAATATTGGGGTGAAAGCTGCACCTGAATTTATTTTTTCCGTATTCTGCTGTCCGGTGGGGGCATATTTCAAAGGTGGCTTAGCACCCTCAAACTTCATTACAACCGACTATGACCGTGCAGCCCCAATGGGAACAGGTGGTGTGAAAGTAGGCGGTAACTACGCTGCGAGTTTATTACCGCACGAATTGGCGGTTGAGCAAAGTTCAACTACCCGTAAATTTGCCGATGCGATTTATTTAGATCCGAAAACCCATACCAAAATTGAAGAAGTGGGGGCGGCGAACTTCTTTGGGATTACCAAAGACAACAAATTCATCACCCCGATTTCAGAGTCGATTTTGCCAAGTATTACCAAATACTCATTGCTACACCTTGCTCAAGAGCGTTTAGGTATGGAAGCGATTGAGGGAGATGTGTATATCGACCAGTTAGACCAATTTGCCGAAGCCGGTGCTTGTGGTACGGCTGCGGTGATTACGCCGGTTGGTGGTATTCAACATAAAGACAAATTCCACGTCTTCTATTCAGAAACCGAAGTGGGGCCTGTCACCCGCCGTTTATACGCAGAATTAACCGGTATTCAATTTGGCGATGTTGAAGCACCGCAAGGCTGGATTGTAAAAGTAGAGTAATTTTACACAAGTAACAAGCGGTCGAATTGGCAAAACTTTTTGCAAATTCAACCGCTTGTCTTTATTTAGAGAATATGAAAAAGTTAATTTTTTTAGGTTTATCAGCACTTGCATTAGCTGGTTGTTCCTCAACAATTTCTAATCCTAATCAACTGATTGGGCAATGGCAATGCACTATTGAGTACGATGATTTTAATATTCGTACGGTGGATAATTTACGATTTTCCACAAATGGGACTATGACCAATCAAGGTGGTATATATTACCCTATTCAAAAGTCGATTTTTGAGTATTCATTACAACAGAATGGGCGCTGGAGTGTGAAAAACGGGGCTATTGTTTATCGTATCGTCTCAGAATCTGTACAGCGTAGCCATCGTTCACAAATATGGTCTGAATTACAACGTGATGCGGAGCTACAACAATTTGAAGAGAATTTATTTAGCTCACTTTCTGATAGTGATAATAATAAAACAGTGGAACTAATCATCACTGATTTTGATGAAAAAGAAATGGATATCAAGCAAGAAATAAAAGGGCATAAAGCTTATAAAGGGCAATGTATAAAACAGTAGAGGTAAAAATGATTCAACGTTTTGAAGTAGGTAGCCGTTTTTCGGAAATGGCAATACATAACGGTGTGGCTTACTTGGCAGGGCAAGTGCCGTTAGATGACACCGCCGATGCTTACACCCAAACCCAGCAAGTGCTTGCAGAAATTGATAAATGGCTGGCAAAAGCCAACAGCGATAAAAGTAAAATTCTAATGGCTACGGTTTATTTAAAAGAGATGGCAGATTATGCGGAAATGAACCGTGCGTGGGACGAATGGGTTGCCCCAAATAACGCTCCACCAAGAGCGGCAGTGGAGGCTAAATTAGCCAATCCAAATTGGAAAGTCGAAATTGTGGTTACCGCTGCGGTATAAATGAAAAGCAGAAAGACGATCTCTGTTTTTCATTATGATTCGTACATTTTTTCGATTTGTTGCTTATAGCGTTCTAGAATGACCTTTCGTCTTAATTTTAATGTAGGCGTAATTTCTTCCATTTTGGTGCTAAATGCTTGCGAAAGTAGTGTAAACTTTTTGATCTGTTCAAAACTTGCAAGGTCTTTTTGTAATTCGTTAATGCGTTGTTCAAACATTCTGACAACCTCATAATGTTTAATGAGTTCTAATCTGTCTTGATAGCGAATATTGAGCTTTTTTGCATACTCTTCGAGGCTATCAAAGCAAGGAACTATCAACGCAGAAACATATTTTTTGGCATCAGCAATCACCGCAATTTGCTCAATAAACTTATCTTTACCTATTTTTCCTTCAATGTATTGTGGGGCAATATATTTACCGTTTGAAGTTTTCATTAATTCTTTAATACGATCGGTAATATAAAGTGTAGAAGATCAAACCTAATCTGACAGTCCCCCGTTTTAAATTACCGTGTCTGTCAGATTAATTTGAGCTTAAATTCTTTTCCACCCAAATCCG
>NZ_SMAC01000004.1 GCF_004342115.1 Mannheimia haemolytica
ATCTGAGCCATGATCAAACTCTTCAATTCAAAAAGTTTAATCGCTCAATACTGCTGACATAAAATCGCACTTCCAAATTTAAACCTAATTAAAATCAGGTTAAAAGAAAGTAATGAATTTCTAGTTAGCACCTATTAAGACTTCAAAATTAAAAAAATATTTTTCAATCAAGTCAATCAACAAGTGCCCACACAGATTGTCTGATAAATTGTTAAAGAACAAAAAGAAACGACGCACTGGAAATCAATTTTAAATCGTTCACAACAGTGCGTCGTTGTGTGCTGCGTATTATAGGGAAAAACAAAAACAACGCAAGCGGTTTTTGTAAAAAATTTGAAAAAAAATGACCGCTTGCTTGTTTTTATAACAAAGCGCTAATTTTATGTTCAAAATATGGCTAAATTTAATCTCAATTCAATAATTTTCTGTCAATCAGATCAAAATAAACATTCGCAATTTTTGGTTACAAGCGGTAAAATTTTATCCAACTTTTACCAATTAAGGAGTAGATTATGGAACACTTTATCGGTTTAGGCGTGGCCGGCAATTTTGCTGGACATTTAGAACAAGCCGGAGAGGCGGCGGATTTTGCGAAAGTGGAAGCAGTGCAGCCAAAGGCGATTTTCCCGTTTTATGTGCCGGCGGAAAATTTGGGGGATTATCAGTTTTTATCCACCTATCCGCTTTCAAATACTGCGATTAATTTCCCGAGTGATGCTGATAATCTGCAAATTGAGCCTGAAGTGGCGTTAATTTGTGAAATTGGCTACCAAGATCAGCAAGTGGTTTCGCTCACGCCAACCCATTTTGCGGCTTACAATGACTGCTCTATCCGCCGTCCGAATGCGAATAAAATCTGTGAAAAGAAAAACTGGGGGGCTTCGTCTAAAGGGCTTTCGGCAATTCATCTTCCATTAGATAACTTCAACAAAGGCGGCACGCTGGATAATTACAACATCGCTTGTTTCCATAAACGTAATGGCGAGCTGAATACCTACGGCATCGACAGCCCTGCGGTGGAGTACAGCTATTTCCATCAAAAATTGCTCGATTGGATTGTAGAGAGAATGAATAATCAGCCCGATGAAGGTCCGATGAACAACATTTCCGAAATGTTAAAACAGGCAAACTACCCAACTAAAGCGATTATCAGCATTGGGGCAACACGCTACACGCCTTTTGGCGAAAGTAATTTATTGCAAGTAGGTGATGTAAGTATGGTGGTCGTTTACAATGTGAAGAAATATTCTCATAGCCAAATTGAAGAAATGGCGAAGTTGGAAACCTTTAGCGAGGATATTTCTGCTTTAATTCAAACAGTACGTTAAATTTCTCACTCAAGCGATCAGTTTTTCGGAAAATTTTGCGATCTGCGTCGAAAAATTGAGATTCATTTCTGACTGTTTGCACGCTTTCCTTTATAGTGCCTTGCATATTCGGAGGCACTATTTCGGAGAGACTATGAAAAAACTGCTCTTATTCCTACTCTTCATTGGTAACCCTATTTTTGCCAAATCGCCCGAGTTAATGCTCGTTGGGCAATATCAAGATCAAGACATCAGTGGCTGGGTAATGTCAGAAAAACTCGATGGCGTGCGAGGTTTTTGGGACGGTCAACAGCTCATCAGCCGCCAAGGTTATCCGCTCAATCCACCCGACTATTTTATTCAAGATTTCCCTCCTTTTGCGATTGACGGCGAACTGTTTAGCGAACGGGGCAAATTTGAGGAAATTTCAAGCATTGTGCGTTCCGCTCAGCCCAAAGGTTGGCACAAGCTGAAATTACAGGTGTTCGATGTGCCAAATGCACAAGGGAATTTGATTGAACGGCTGGCGACCTTAGAGAATTATCTGAAGCAACATCCAACGCTCCATATCGCTATTATTGAGCAAATTCCGATTAAAGATAAAGCCCACCTTCAACAATTTTACCAATCTGTGCTGGAACAAGGTGGCGAAGGGGTTATCGTTCGCAACCCGAATGCAGGCTATATTCAAGGTCGTTCTGCCCAAATTTTGAAAATCAAACCGGTTTTAGATGAGGAATGCACTGTGGTTGCCCATCATAAAGGCAAAGGGAAATATACCGATAAACTCGGGGCAATCACTTGTGAAAATCAACGTGGACGTTTTCGGATTGGCAGCGGTTTTAAAGATAAAGAACGAGAAAATCCGCCACCGATTGGCTCAATCATTACCTATAAATATCGAGGTGTCACAGAATCAGGCAAGCCCAGATTTGCAACGTTTTGGCGAATAAGAAATGATCAAATTTCTGAAAATTAAGAGCTATTTCACATTTTCAACAAAATAAAATTGACAGTCTGGATATATCAGCGTAAAAAGTTGTTACCTTTTTGTAACAATTTGAGGGCAATTATGCTGACGATTCATCATACCAGCGAACATTCCCTGCTCTGCTTAGCCGAACCGCCTGCAGAGCTTGCCAAACAGCAACAGATTTGGCGGGTGGCAGAACAGGCAAGAGCCTTAGATGGCGTGTTGGAAGTGGTGGTAGGAATGAACAATTTTACCCTATTTCACGCCATTGGCACCGATAGCACACGCCTTATCCAAGCGGTTCAACAACTCTGGGAAAACGACCAAGCCCAAGCCGCACAATCCCCACGCCTGATTGAAATCCCTGTCCATTACGGCGGTGAATTTGGCGAAGATCTGTTTGAAGTCGCCCAATTCCACAATACCACTCCCGAAGAGATTATCCGCCGTCATACCGAACCGACTTACACCGTGTTTATGATCGGCTTTCAACCCGGCTTTCCTTACCTCAACGGCTTACCGCAAAATTTACACACCCCACGCCGAAACGTGCCTCGCACCAAAGTCCCTGCCGGTTCGGTCGGCATCGGCGGTAGTCAAACAGGCATTTATCCCTTTACCTCACCAGGTGGCTGGCAACTGTTAGGACGAACCGAGTTACCGTTGTTTGATATTCAACACAATCCGCCAACGCTACTTACAGCCGGCGATAATGTTAGATTTGTGGCGGAGAGTATAACGCTATGATTTATATCGAAAAAATACAGGGTTTTGCCCACATTCAAGATTTAGGGCGTTATGGTTATCGCCATTTAGGCGTGAGCCACGGCGGTGCGATGGACAGCCTTGCCTTACAAGCGGGTAATTTATTGTTAAAAAATGCAAATAATGCACCTGCGATTGAACTTACCCTTGGCGGAATGCGGATTACCTTTGATTGCGACACGCCATTTTGCCTCACCGGTGCATTGGTGGAGGCGGAGCTGGACGGCACGCCGGTTTTTTCCTATTACCGCTACACTGCCAACGCCCGTCAAACGCTGACGATAAAACGGATTGTTCTCGGCAATTACGCCTATTTATGCGTGGCAGGCGGTTTTCTGGTGCCGCAGGTGTTAGGTTCGGCAAGTACCGATCTCAAAGCTCAATTTGGCGGTTTTCAAGGCAGAATGTTAAAAGCCGGCGATAACATCGCCACAGGCCGCAGAGACAGCCGACTTTCTTTGATGTCGATTGAGCCGATTGATTTCACCTCACACATTCGGGCAACCGCTTCGAGCGAATATGAAGCCTTTACCGCAGATAGCCGTGAACGCTTTTGGCAACAAGGGTGGCAACTGCAAAACAACAGCAACCGTATGGGCTACCGTTTTGCAGAAAAAGCGTTGGAATTGACCGCTTCCCTTGAAATGCTCTCCTACTCAGCCCCGAGTGGTACGGTGCAAGTGCCGCCGGACGGCCAGCCGATTGTGCTGATGGCAGATGCCCAAACCACCGGTGGTTATCCGAAAATTGCCTGCATTATTCAGGCCGATCTCGGGCGGTTGGCACAAAATCCGTTCGGCTCAACGGTGCAATTTGAGCAAGTAAGCCGTGAACAAGCGGTCGAAATTTATCAAAAAGATCAAAATTATTTGGAAACAATTCGGAGAAAAGCGAATGAATCACGTTGATTTAAATGTCGATCTTGCCGAAGGTTGTGGCAACGATCATTCATTATTACAGCTCGTTACTTCGGCGAATGTCTGCTGTGGCTTGCACGCCGGTGATTACAATGAAATGCGTAAAGCGATTAACTGGGCGAAGGAAAACAGCGTGCGAGTTGGCGCTCACCCGAGTTTTCCAGATAGGGAAAACTTTGGGCGTACCAATATGCAACTGCCCGATGATGAACTTAAAGCCTGTCTGCTCTACCAACTGGGAGCCGCCAAAGCCTTATGTGATGCGGAAAATATGCCGATGAGCTACGTTAAACCGCACGGCGCTTTATACAATATGGCCGCCAAAGACCCTCACCTTGCCACCCTTATCGCCAATACGGTCAAACAGTTCGATCCCAACCTCAAACTGATGGGCTTATCCGGCAGCCTGATGTTGAGCATTGCCGAGCAGCACGGTTTGGAAACCATTTCCGAAGTCTTTGCCGACCGCCACTATTTAGCTGACGGCTCGCTCGTGCCTCGCACCCGTGATGATGCAATGGTAGAAAGCGATGATGAAGCGATCAGCCAAGTCTTGCAAATGGTGTTAGACGGCACTGTACCAACCGTTGATGGTGGTAATGTGGCGATTAAAGCCGACAGCATTTGCTTACACGGTGACAGCGAACACGCCGTGGTATTTGCCGAGCGAATTAAAAAAGAGTTACAGGCAAAGGGGATTTTGGTGAAAGCCTGATCCTGTTTTAGTCAAAATGGACGGAAAACCAGAAATAAAACTCTTGGAGATCGAACTCCCCTCTTTAGAAAAGAGGGGCTGGGGGAGATTTGACAGAAGCGATTTACGGAGAAAATAAGTAATTTCAAGAGGTTAAATTGAGCATTATTAACTCTCTCACTTCGATGAGTTCTACTGCCAAATCTCCCCTAACCCCTCTTTGCTAAAGAGGGGAATATTACCATGATAAATCCACGAATAATGACTCATTAACAACAAAAAAGGAACCAACACAATGTCAAACAACAACCGTAGCGCCCTACTCGGGGCAGCATTTTTAATGGCGACCTCCGCCATCGGGCCGGGGTTCTTAACCCAAACAGCCACCTTCACCCAAACCCTACTTGCCAGCTTCGGCTTTGTGATCTTACTCTCGATCTTGCTTGATATCGGTGCTCAACTGAATATTTGGCGAATTGTAGCAGTATCGGAAAAGAAAGCTCAAGACATCGCCAATGCCGTATTGCCGGGGGCAGGTTACTTTCTGGCTCTGCTTATCGTGATGGGCGGTTTAGCCTTTAATATCGGCAACGTGGGCGGTGCAGGTTTAGGGCTAAACATTCTCACCGGACTTTCCCCTGAAATGGGTGCGGTGGTCAGCGGTGCGATTGCCGTGGGCGTGTTCCTGTTCCGTGAAGCTGGTAAAGTGATGGACAGATTTGCACAAATTATGGGCTTTGTGATGATTGCTTTAACCATCTTCGTTGCCGTAAAAGCCAATCCGCCAATCGACGATGCGGTGGTGCATACCTTTGTGCCGGAAAAATTAGACGTGATTGCGATTGTCACGCTAGTGGGCGGAACTGTTGGTGGATACATCACCTTTGCTGGTGCGCACCGTTTGCTTGATGCAGGCATTAAAGGCAAAGAGAATTTAAAAGAGGTGAGCAAAAGCTCGGTGTCAGCCATTTTAATCGCCTCAATTATGCGTGTGGTACTGTTTTTAGCGGTGCTGGGCGTGGTGTCAATGGGCGTGCAACTTGATCCGAAAAACCCTGCGGCTACCCCATTTGCCCACGTTGCCGGCGATGTCGGTTTGATGATCTTCGGCGTGGTGATTTGGGCAGCCTCCATTACCTCTGTGATTGGGGCGGCTTATACCTCGGTTTCCTTCATTACTTCATTCTCGCCATTTATCGAAAAACACAAAAACTGTTTCATTGTCGCCTTTATTGTGGTTTCAACCGCCGTGCTGGCAACCATCGGCAGACCGGCACAAGTCTTGGTGTTTGTAGGGACGCTTAACGGCTTAATTCTACCGATTTCCCTCGGGTTAATTCTGCTGGCAGCTCACAAAACCAAGATTGTGGGCGACTACAAACACCCTGTGTGGATGACCGTTTCAGGGGCGATTGTGGTGATTCTAATGGCGGTGCTAAGTGCAATGACCCTTTCAAAATATATTTCGGGGCTAATGGCATAACGACTTAGCTTCAAGCTAACCTAAGGTCAGGTTTTGCAAATTTTAACTACTCTTGTAAAAAATTTGTAAAATCTGACCGCTTGCGTTTAAAGTTTGTGATCTACCACTCATTTTGAGGCTAAATAATTTGAAATAAATCTGAATTTTTTCTACATTTTCTTCATCATTTCTACATTTTAAGGATAAATTATGGCACCTGCAGAACTCTTTGCGGAAGGTATAAATTTAATGGTAGCCGGAATGGGATTTGTTATGCTGTTCCTGCTGGTTTTAATTTATGCCATCAGCTTTATTTCCAAGATTATCAATCAATATTTCCCCGAACCTGTTTCTATTCCAGCCTCTAAAACTGTGCCTCAATCTCCCCCAGATGATTTAGAGCGTTTACGCCCTGTGATTGCCGCTGCGATTGCTCATCATCGTCGAATTAACGGGCAACATTAACAAGATTTCAAAAATAAAATAATTAGAAGGAATTTGATTATGACAACTCAACCGAAAAAAATTGCGATTACCGATGTGGTTTTGCGTGATGCACACCAATCCCTTTTTGCGACTCGTTTACGCTTAGACGATATGTTACCGATTGCCTCCGAGCTGGATAATATCGGCTATTGGTCGTTAGAAACTTGGGGCGGGGCAACTTTTGACAGTTGTATTCGTTTTTTAGGCGAAGATCCGTGGGTGCGTTTGCGTGAGCTGAAAAAAGCAATGCCGAAAACCCCAATGCAAATGCTGCTACGTGGGCAAAACTTATTGGGTTATCGTCATTATGCCGACGATGTGGTAGATAAATTTGTCGAGCGTTCGGTGGCAAACGGTATGAGTGTGTTCCGTGTATTTGATGCCCTCAACGACCCTCGCAATATGCAAGCCGCATTACAAGCGGTCAAAAAACACGGCGGGCACGCACAAGGTACTTTGAGTTACACCACCAGCCCTGTTCATACCCTACAAACGTGGTTGGATGTAACCGAGCAATTATTGGAAATTGGCGTGGATTCGTTGGTGATCAAAGATATGTCGGGCATTTTAACCCCAATGGCAGCCTATGAATTAGTCAGCGAAATTAAAAAACGCTACGACGTTGAGCTACATCTCCATTGCCATTCAACCACCGGTATGGCTGAAATGGCGTTGCTCAAAGCGATTGAAGCCGGTGTCGATGGTGTCGATACCTCCATTTCATCAATGTCCGGCACTTACGGTCACCCGGCAACCGAGTCTATTGTCGCCACACTTCAAGGCACGCCGTATGAAACCGGCTTGAGCATTCCAGCTCTGGAGAAAATCTCTGCCTACTTCCGTAACGTGCGTAAAAAATATGCAAAATTTGAAGGACAGCTCCGTGGTATAGATAGCCGTATTTTGGTTGCCCAAGTGCCGGGTGGCATGCTGACCAACCTCGAAAGCCAACTCAAGCAACAAAATGCGTCGGATAAATTAGACTTGGTTTTACAAGAAATTCCTCGTGTGCGTGAAGATTTAGGCAATATTCCGTTGGTGACACCAACCTCACAAATTGTCGGCACACAAGCGGTGATGAACGTATTAATGGGCGAACGTTATAAAACTATCGCCAAAGAAACTGCAGGTATTTTAAAAGGCGAATATGGTCGCACACCGGCACCGGTAAACAAAGCCTTGCAAGACAGAGTGCTTGAGGGAGCAGAGCCGATTACCGACCGCCCAGCCGATCATCTTCCGCCGGAACTGGAAAAATTAGTGGCAGAAGTGACTGCAAGTGCAAAAGAAAAAGGCATTACGCTATCTGAAAACATGATTGATGATGTATTGATTGTGGCACTCTTCCAACAAGTGGGCTGGAAATATTTGGAAAACCGCAATAATCCGTCTGCCTTTGAGCCAGTGCCAAGTGCTGATGAAGCAAAACCGGCACAAGCCTCCGCTGCTTCTGCACCAAAAGCCCAAACACAATCCGGTTCAGCCATTTATACCGTTGAGCTTGAAGGCAAAGCCTTTGTGGTGAAGGTGAGTGAAGGTGGCGATATAACCAATATCGCTCCAACACCAGCAACACCGGCTCCGCAAGCGGTCGATTCTGCACCAAAATCTGCAAATACGCTATCAGCCAATGCCGAACCGGTGAATGCTCCAATGGCAGGGAACATTTTGAAAGTGGAAGTGAAAGAGGGGCAACAAGTTGCTGAAGGCGATGTGTTACTGATTCTTGAAGCAATGAAAATGGAAACCCAAATTTGTGCGGCAAAATCCGGCACGATTCAAGGCATTAATGTCAAACAAGGCGATGTTGTGGCGGTAAATGATACTTTAATGAGTATTGCCTAGGAGTCCGGTATGGAAAGTATTATTGCACTTTTTAAAGGTATGGGGCTAATGCATTTAGAACTGGGGCAAGCGATTATGATTGTCATCAGTTTAGTGTTGCTTTGGCTTGCCATCGCCCGAAAATTCGAACCGCTTTTACTACTGCCTATTGGCTTTGGTGGTTTGATGTCAAACATTCCGGAAGCAGGTATGGCAATGACGGCATTAGACAATTTACTCCACAGCGGTTCTGCCGAGCAACTGGCAATTATTGCTGCTAAGGTAAATAGTACAAGCCTTGATCTGCATTCGATTAAAGATGCCATCGCACTGGCTGCTCCCTCTGTTCAAAATGAGCTTGAAGTAATGGCTGGCGATATGGGCTATACCGCCGGTGTGTTGGCATTATTCTATAAAGTTGCTATCGGCTACGGCGTTGCTCCGCTTATTATCTTTATGGGTGTCGGGGCGATGACTGATTTCGGCCCTTTACTTGCCAACCCTCGAATGTTAATGCTTGGGGCTGCGGCTCAATTTGGGATTTTTGCTACCGTACTGGGTGCATTAGGGCTAAACTGGTTAGGCATTATCGACTTCACATTGCCACAAGCCGCTGCGATTGGGATTATCGGCGGGGCAGATGGCCCGACCGCGATTTATCTTGCCAGCAAACTTGCCCCTGAATTATTAGGTGCGATTGCGGTAGCGGCTTATTCTTATATGGCGTTAGTGCCACTGATTCAGCCGCCGATTATGAAAGCCTTAACCACCGAGCAAGAACGTAAAATCCGAATGGTTCAGCTCCGTAATGTAAGCAACCGTGAGAAAATTATTTTCCCTATCGTGTTGCTATTATTAGTGGCACTCTTACTGCCGGATGCTGCACCGTTATTGGGAATGTTCTGCTTTGGCAACTTACTGCGAACCAGTGGCGTAGTAGAACGCTTAAACGACACCGCCCAAAATGCGTTAATCAATATCGTGACGATTTTCTTAGGGTTATCGGTGGGGGCAAAATTGGTCGCAGACAAATTCTTACAACCGCAAACACTAGGCATTTTAGTATTGGGCGTGATTGCCTTTGGGATCGGCACTGCAAGCGGTGTGATTATGGCGAAAATAATGAACCGCTTTAGTCAGCACAAAATCAACCCACTTATCGGCTCAGCGGGTGTTTCTGCCGTGCCGATGGCTGCACGGGTATCAAACAAAGTCGGACAAGAGTACGATAAACAAAACTTCTTGTTAATGCACGCAATGGGCCCAAACGTTGCCGGCGTGATTGGCTCTGCGATTGCAGCGGGGGTGATGTTGAAATACATTTCAACGATGTAAATCCTCATTTGCAAAAAACCTCCGAAAAATAACCGCTCTCGGAGGTTTTTTCTAAAAATACCGCTTACCAACACTCTTACAATACGAAAATTCCGCTGTACATTCTTCACTAATTGCCGTAGTATCCATCTTACTTAATTGATGAGAATAATTCTTATTGAAAATTTTCAAAAAAAGTATTGACTTAACAGATGATAATCATTATCATTAAATCACTTCAAAAATAATAGGTAATCACTCCAACTCTTTACGCCGTATTCCCCCACAAAATACGGCGTTTTTTTTCGCCTATAGCCTATCAATTTCAATTCATACCGCTATAATAGATCCATTTTTTATATTCAAGACTAAAAGGAAGATAAATGACTCAAGCTATCGAATCAGTCCTTGCCGAACTTAAACGTGGCGTGGAAAATATTTATTCAGAAGAAGATTTAATCACCAAATTAAAAGAAAACCGCCCATTGCGTATTAAATTAGGGGCAGACCCAACTGCACCGGATATTCACTTAGGTCATACTGTTGTGCTGAACAAACTTCGTCAATTCCAACAATTCGGGCACGAAGTCTATTTCTTAATCGGTGATTTCACCGGTATGGTAGGCGATCCATCAGGAAAAAACTCTACCCGTCCGCCACTTAGCCGTGAAGACGTGTTACGCAATGCCGAAACCTATAAAGAGCAGATCTTCAAAATTTTAGATCCACAAAAAACCAAGATCGTATTCAACTCCGAATGGTTAGGCAAGTTAGGTACGGAAGGTATGATCCGCTTAGCCTCCAACTACACCGTTGCTCGAATGTTAGAACGTGAAGATTTCAAAAACCGTTTCACGAACCAACAACCGATCGCAATCCACGAATTTATTTATCCGCTACTACAAGGTCACGACTCGGTAGAACTGAAAGCTGACGTGGAATTAGGTGGTACAGACCAAACCTTTAACTTGTTAGTTGGACGTGAGTTACAAAAATCAGCCGGTCAAAAACCACAAGTGGCAATGACACTCCCACTACTTGTCGGCTTAGACGGCGAGAAAAAAATGTCGAAATCTCTCGGCAACTACATTGGTGTAACTGAAGCTCCAAGCGAAATGTTCGGCAAAATTATGTCGATTTCAGACGATTTAATGTGGGATTGGTACAACCTGCTCTCATTCCGTCCATTAGACGAAATTGCACAATTAAAAGCGGATGTTGAAAATGGCAAAAACCCGCGTGATGTGAAAATTCTACTGGCAAAAGAAATTATCGCTCGTTTCCACGATGAAGCGGCAGCAGATGCAGCAGAGCAAGAGTTTGTCAACCGTTTCCAAAAAGGGGCAATTCCTGATGAAGTGCCTGAATTTACCTTTGAGGGTGAAATCGGCCTAGCGGCTCTACTGAAAGAAGCCGGCTTAGTACCGTCCACTTCAGAGGCAATTCGCTCAGCCCAACAAGGCGGGGTTAAAATTGATGGTGAAAAAGTGGAAGATGTGAAACAAACTGCTCAAAAAGGCACTTTTGTTTACCAAGTCGGCAAACGCAAATTTGCACGCATTACCGTGAAATAAGCCTCTTAAACACAAGCAGTCATTATTTGCAAAAATTTTGCAGATAATGACCGCTTGTTATTTTTCACTAGTGCAATCTTATTTAACAATCGGCTCTAAACTTAAAGATAAATCTTGCTCAATTACCCTAAATAATAGATCAATATTCGGGTGCTTACCCACATTATTTTTCGCATCTTCAACGTGTTCGGCAAACCATTCCAACCCTTGTTTTGCTGCACTAGCGGTTAATTTCCCATCAAATTTCGCAAACAGTGCATTGTAAAGTTTTAGTGAACCTAATTTACCTTCAATCGCAGGAATATGTTGAATCACTTCACCGCTATTTATCACGTTTAAGCCGGCTAGATGATCAATAGTTGGAAAAGTGGCTAAGTAATCTTTAAATTGCATGTTATTCTCCCTATAAATAAAAGGCAGACACAATGCCTGCCTTTGGATTATATGCTGTTATGCTTAGAATTTGTAGCAAAATTAATGCCACTGTAATTGCCCGTTTACAGCAGTCGCTTTTACTTCAAATTGATTATCGAAAATCGCAAGGTTGGCAATTTTGCCGGCTTCAAGTGAGCCGAGTGTTTCCTCTACCCCAATCGCTTTTGCCGGGTAAAGGGTACTCATTCGGATTGCTTCATTCAGGCTAATATCGCAATGTTGCACTACGTTGCGAATGGATTCGATCATCGTGATTGCCGCACCGCCCAATGCTCCGAATTCATCGTAGCATTTGCCATCTTTCACCGTGACTTTTTTACCGACAAAAATAAACGACTCAATATCACTTCCTGCGGCAGCAACAGCATCGCTGACAATCACTAATTTATCGCCTTTGGCTTTTTTGGCAATGCGAATGTTGCCCCATTCAACGTGCAAGCCATCGCAAATAATGCCGGTGTAAATATCGCTATCCAACACCGCCCCTACTACACCGCCTTCACGCCCGTTGCTGACCGGCGACATTGCATTGTGTAAATGCGTAGCAAACGCTGCCCCTTCGGCAATTCGCTGTTTGGTTTGAGCAAAAGTGGCATTGGAATGCCCGATAGATACAATAATTCCTGCATCATTAAAGCGTTTGATATGGTCTGCGGTCGGGTTTTCTGCTGCAATCGTGATTTTCGTAATTACATCGCCGTTATCGCATAAGAAATCTAACATTTCAGGGCTGATTTCACGGATAAATTCCGGACGGTGTACTCCTTTCTTTGCCACACTTAGATAAGGTCCTTCCAAATGCAAGCCGAGTGCTTGGTTTTTGTGTTTCGACAAATACTCACGCATTACCGCCACCGCTTGTTTCACTCCCTCATCAGGCGAGGTAATAAAAGTCGGTAAATAGCTGGTTGTGCCTGAACGCAGATTGGTTTCCTGCATAATTTCTAAAGTGCGGGTAGTGATTTCTTCATTAAACATCACCCCACCGCAGCCGTTCAGTTGCAAGTCAATAAAACCGGCTGAAAGATTCGCTCCTTTTAGGTCGATTTTTTGCAGATCCAGCGGTAAATTTTCTTCCAAAACAATGGAGTCGATTTTATCTTCTTTCACCACTAATGCGTGTTGGTAAAGCACTTGTTCACCGGTGTAAATCACACAGTTTGTTAAGGCATAATGGTTCATTTTCTCTCTTCTCTTTAAATGCTAACAGGCGGTCGTTTTTGTAAAAAATATTACAAAATTAACCGCTTGTAAAATCAGAATTAGCGAGCTACGTTTTTCTCTAACTCTTTGAAATACTTAACTGTTTTAACTTTCAGCTCTTGGGTTGCCGGCTCATCACACACCACTATACCACGGCGATGTAATTGTAAGCAACTGATGGTCCAAAGATGATTTACCGCCCCTTCCACACACGCCTGTAATGCTAAGGCTTTGTTATGGCCGGTCACTAAGATCATCACTTCTTCGGCATCAAGCAACGTACCAACCCCAACGGTTAAAGCAAATTTCGGCACTTGGCTTACGTCATTGTTAAAGAAACGTGAGTTTGCAATGCGAGTATCTTCGGTAAGCGTTTTAATTCGAGTGCGGGAAGAAAGCGAAGATGCAGGCTCATTAAACGCAATATGCCCATCCACACCGACCCCGCCCATAAACAGATGGATTTTACCATAAAAACGGATTTTTTCTTCATAACGTTCGCATTCTGCATTCACGTCTTCCGCCATACCGTTGAGGATATTGATATTCTCAAGCGGAATATCAACGTGGTCAAAAAAGTGCTTGAACATAAAACTGTGGTAGCTTTCAGGGTGTTCCTTAGGTAAGCCGACGTATTCGTCCATATTGAAAGTCACCACATTTTTAAAGCTCACTTCACCAGCTTGATATAATTTAATTAATTCTTTATAGGTTTTTTCAGGCGTACCGCCGGTTGGTAAGCCAAGCACAAAAGGTTTTTCTTTGGTTGGTTGGAATGCATTGATACGATCAACAATATAACGAGCAGCCCAAACACTCACATCGTGATCAGTTTCTAACGGAATTAAACGCATAGTCTCTCCTTAAATATCAATTCTGAATAAATCACTTCATTTTTTATTATTTTAATGAAATACAACTTCAATTTCTATTTTTTCTGCTATTTTTGTGATCCTGATCACAGAAAATTTATCGATTGAAAAATCAATACCCAAAAATCATTTTTGGGATCGAGATCGAAAAAATCACTTTTGCTACTTGCTGAAAAGCTGACAACTGTTATACTTTTCTTGTTTTTATATACAGTATTTTTATTATGCAAGAAATTAAACTTTTTGAACAGAAATCTGTACGCAGTCATTACGATGAAGAAAAAGATAAATGGTATTTTTCTATTATTGATGTGATTGCTATTTTAACCGAAAGCCTAGATCCCTCTGCTTATTGGCGTAAGCTAAAACAGAGGCTAAAGGCAGAAGGCAATGAAACCGTGACAAATTGTCACGGGTTGAAAATGCCCTCTGCTGACGGAAAAATGCGTTTGACTGATGTAGCAGATACCGAACAACTTTTCCGACTTATTCAATCTATCCCTAGTCCGAAAGCAGAGCCCTTCAAACAATGGTTAGCAAAAGTAGGTTATGAACGCTTACAGGAAATAAACGATCCAAGTCAAAGTCTAGATCGAGCAAGGGAGAATTGGCAGAAGATAGGACGAAGTGAAAAATGGATTCAGCAAAGAATGATGGGACAAGAAACCCGAAATAAACTGACCGATTATTGGAAATCGTCAGGGGTTGAACAGCCACAAGATTTTGCATTTTTAACCAATGTGATTCATCAAGAATGGAGCGGACTATCTGTACAAAAGCATAAATCGCTTAAAGGTTTAAAAAGCCAAAATCTGCGAGATCATATGAGCGAAGCTGAATTGTTATTTACAGCACTTGCTGAACTTTCCAGTCGGCAAATTGCAGAAAGTATGCAGGCAGTTGGGGTTGATGAAAATGCCCAAGCAGGAAAACAAGGTGGCAATATTGCCAAAAATGCCCGTCAGGAATTGGAGAATAAAACAGGTAAATCAGTTGTTACCGGAGAGAATTTTTTACCTCCAGCTAAAAATGAAGAAGAATAGACACAATAGATGTTCTTAATTAGTCAAGGTCGAGCCTCCCCCAACCTTGACCACAAACTTGCAAAAAATAGCCAAAATCACACCGCTTGCAAGTTAAATAGATTGTGCCGCTACCGCATTTTGGTAGCCGAATTGTCGCCACGCCTCATACACAACCACCGCCACCGAGTTAGATAAATTCATACTGCGGCTGTCTTTGCACATCGGAATGCGGATTTTTTGCGACATCGGCATTTCCGCTAATAATGGCTTTGGAATGCCTCTGCTTTCCGGCCCGAACATTAAAAAATCGCCAAGTTCATATTTCACATCACTGTGGTTCTGCTCCCCTCTGGTGGTTAAGGCGAACAAGCGTTTAGGCTTAGCACGCTCAAGGAAATCTTCAAAATTTTTATATTTTTGAATATCCACAAATTCGTGATAATCCAGCCCCGAACGGCGGAGCTTTTTATCGTCCCAACCAAAGCCGAACGGTTCAATCATATGCAAACGAAAGCCACAGTTGGCACAAAGGCGGATAATATTTCCGCTGTTTTGCGGAATTTCAGGTTCGTATAAAACAATATCTAACATTTTTTAGCCTTACTCTCTCCCCTTGTGGGAGAGAGACCGAAAAATATTTCGTTCAGAAATATTTTTCAGAGAGAGGGGGAAATAACTCTTTCATCAGTAACTTCTTACCCTCTCCCTGATTTTTCTTCTGAACGAAGAAAAATCTATCCCTCTCCCACAAGGGTCGAGGGTATTATCTATACATTCTTCACAATCCAACAATTATGGATTTGCGGATTGCGTTCAAAATCCAACGGTAAGGTTTTATGCGAAATATTTTCCGCCGTTAAGCCTAATGCTGCCAAACCGTCAAAATCCATTTTAAAGCCACGCTTATTGTTCGAGAACACAATGGTACCATCAGCGGTTAAAATACGTTTAAGCTGTTTCATTAACTCAATATGGTCTCGTTGCACGTCCCAACTGTTTTCCATTCGTTTTGAGTTGGAGAAAGTCGGCGGATCGACAAAAATCAGCTCAAATCGCTCACGGCATTCTGCCAGCCATTGCAAGCAATCGGCTTGGAACAAACGATGATGGCGAAGTGATAAATTATTCAGCTCTAAATTTTGCTCCGCCCAGTTCAAATAGGTGTTCGACATATCCACTGTAGTGGTCGATTTTGCCCCATTAAGAGCAGCGTGAACCGTAGCTGAACCCGTGTAGGCAAACAGATTCAGGAATGTTTTGCCTTTTGCCATTTCGCCCACCATTTTACGGGTTAAGCGATGGTCTAGGAACAAACCCGTATCCAAGTAATCGGTTAAATTCACCCACAGTTTCGCCCCATACTCGTTCACATAGAAATACTCGCCTTTATTGGCAAGTTTTTCGTACTGATTCGTGCCTTTTTGTTTTTGGCGAACTTTCAACACTAATTTATTAGTTTCAACACCTGTCACATAAAGCGTAGCAGAGACTGCATCTAACAAGCGTTGGCGGGCTTTTTGCTCATCAATATTTTTCGGGGCTTGGTATTCCTGCACAACAATGTGGTCGCCATATCTGTCCACCGCTAAATTATATTCAGGCAGATCGGCATCGTATAAACGGTAGGCATCAATGCCTTGTTGTTTCGCCCATTTTTCGATCTTTTTGATATTTTTGGTTAAGCGATTTGCAAAATCCGGAGCGACTTGAGCATTCTGTTCAAATTGTAAATTTTCATCTAAATCTGACCGCTTGTTATGCTCGCTGATGGAGTAATTTTTCTGCACACAATCCAACGGACCGTTTTTCGCTTTGAATTGACGGGCTGAACGTAAACGCAGGCAATTTAACAATTCAGGCTCGCCGCTAAAAATTGAGGCATTCCAACCGGCAAATTGCTGTTTTAGGCGTTGCCCGAACACCGAATAAAGAGCAATTAACGCCGGCGTTGTGCCTAAACGTTCACCATAAGGGGGGTTACACACCACCGTGCCGATTTTTTCCGGAATCGGATTTTTTAACGCAGCCACATCACCTTGTTGCCATTGAATGAGATGATCTACCCCTGCATTTTTCGCATTTTGCTTTGCTTTAGTCAGCACACGATGATCGAGATCAAAACCGAAGAACATTTTTTGTAGGGACGAATTGCAATTCTCCCCTACCGCACCCAATTCAACATTTCGGAATGCCTCATCTAACACGGCTTTCCACATCGCTTGTTGATGCCCTTTCCACGCATTAAAGCCCCAATGTTTACGGTGAAGTTGAGGGGCAATATTCGCTGCCATTTGTGCTGCTTCAATCAGTAACGTGCCTGAACCACACATCGGATCAACCAATGGCGTGCCGACTTTCCAGCCGGAACGCAAAATAATGGCTGCCGCCAATGTTTCACGCAACGGAGCTTTACCGGTTTCTTCCCGATAGCCCCGAATATGTAAGGCATCTCCACTTAAATCAAGCGAAACCACAACATTTTCACGATCCAAATAAACATGAATGCGAACATCCGGATTATCTTTATCTACTGTTGGGCGGGCAAAACCTTTGCGTTCAAAGTAATCCACAATGCCGTCTTTCACTCGCATTGCCCCAAATTGGGTGTTGCGGATTTCTCGGTTAGTGCCGCTGAAATCAATGTAAAAGGTATCACGGGGATCGAATAAATCCGCCCAGTTAAATGACACGATGGAAGCATATAAATCGCTATCACTAAAAATTTTGGTGCTGATGAGCGGCAGTAAGATCCGAGAGGCTAAACGGCTGTGTAATAATGCCTGATAAGCCCCTTTTTGCGTGGTGGTAAAATGCACACCGCCTTGAGCGACTTTGCATTCTGCCGCACAAATCTGCTCCAGTTCGGTTTTTAGTATTTCCTCAAAACCACGGGCTGCCGTGGCAAAATAGGTTGTTTGATTTGTCATTCTTTTCACACTTGAAATAAAAATTGGCAGTAATTATAGCCGAACAAGCGGTCTTTTTCTTGCAAAGTTTTGCAATTTCTTTTTTAGTTAAAAATTAGCTAAGATCAAAAAAGCGGCATTTAGTAAATCCCTAAACTTGCTATTTTGAATTAATAATTGCAAAATTAACCGATTAAGAGAAAGGAAAGGAGAAATAAATGACAGCTCCAACTCAAATTTTACTCATTGACGACCACCCATTAATGCGTCAGGGAATGCGTCAACTATTGGAATTAGATCACCAATTTAGTGTAGTGGGTGAAGCAAGCAACGGCACCGACGGTATCAAACTTGCATTACGACTTGAGCCGGATGTGATTATTCTGGATTTAAATATGAAAGGGCTTTCAGGGCTAGATACTTTACGCTCATTGCGCGCTCAAGGTATAGATGCCAGAATCATTGTTTTAACAGTGTCAGACGAGCAATCCGATGTATTTGCATTAATGGATGCTGGTGTGGACGGCTATTTATTAAAAGATACCGACACCCCGGAACTACTAGATAATATCCGTAAAGCGGCTGCCGGTGAAGTGGTATTAAGCGAAACCGTTCGCCAACATTTACTCAACCGCCAGCCAGAAAATGATCCTTTAAGTTGCTTAACAGATCGTGAACTGGATGTTTTACAATGGCTCGCAACCGGTATGTCGAACAAACAAATTGCGGCTCAGCTCTTTATTTCCGAAGAAACCGTAAAAGTGCATATCCGCAATTTACTGCGTAAATTAAACGTGCATTCCCGAGTTGCCGCCACCGTGCTTTATTTGGAACAGCAAAAAGGCTAATTGAAATCGGATAAAAAACGCTGAATAACTTCACATTATTCAGCGTTTTTGTTTATTGTTTGGATTGAATGCCTTAAAACTAATTCAGGTTCAAGCATTATGGTTTGAAAATCAGTGGATTTAAAACGAATTCGTTTTAGCAAAGTTTCCACCGCAAGCCGCCCGAGTTCCGCTTTGGGCTGGCTAATGGTACTCAGCGGTGGGGAAAGGTATTTTGCCAGTTCAATATCGTCATAGCCGATAATCGAAATATCTTGCGGTATTCGTAAACCTTGTTGCCAGATTGCTTGGTAAGCCCCTAGAGCAATGGTGTCGCTACAGGCAAATACCGCTGTCGGCTTTTCGCTTTGGGCAAGCAAAGCATTCATTCCATTAACCCCGCCGGCAAAATCAAAATGGCTTTCGAACACCCAGTTTGGATTGAGTGGAATATTCGCCTCGGCAAGTGCTTTTTTGTAGCCTTCTAAACGATTTTTTGCCAATGATTTTTTTAGGTTTCCAGTAATAATCGCAATCTTAGAATGCCCTGCTTCAATTAAGGTTTTTGTTGCGAGATAGCCGCCGGATATTGAATTTTCAAAGATTTTATCTGCATTGAGCTCGGTAAACCACCAGTCTAACACCACCAATGGCAGCGGAATATTCAAGCTCTCATCGGCATTCAATCTGGTATCGCCACACATCAGTAACAAGCCATCTACTTTTCGTTGCATCAGCATTTGCAAATGGTGTTGCAAACGCTCGGTGTCACCGTTGGTAGTGGCAATAATCAGGTTATATTGATGTTGCTGGCAATATTGCTCCACCCCCGCCATCACCTCCGCAAAAAACGGATTGCCGGTTGCCGTTACCAGCATTCCGATGGTTTTAGTTTCATTCACTTTGAGGCTACGAGCCAATGCAGAAGGCGTGTAATTCAGTTCTTTCACCACCCTCTGCACTCTTTCCCGAATTTCCTCGCTGACAAATCGGCTATTGTTGATAACGTGAGAAACGGTCGAGGTGGAAACCTGTGCAAGCCGTGCAATATCCTTCATTGTTGCCATTTGCAAAATTTTCCTAAAAACTCACCGCTTGTTGGCTTAGAAAATCCAGTGTTTCCTGACGGGTCGGAATAGAAGGTTGAGCCCCTTTGCGAGTCACACTAATCGCTGCCGCTGCGTGAGCAAAACGAATGGCTTGATCCAGCGGTTTATCTTCTAACATTGCAGTCACTAATGCTCCGTTAAAAGTATCCCCTGCGGCAGTGGTATCCACCGCTTGAACACGGAAGCCTGCAACGATTTTGCCTACACCGTTTTCGCTTACAAATACCCCTTTTGAGCCAAGTGTAATCAACACTTTTTCGATGCCCTTTTGGTGAAACACTTGTGCGGCTTGAATCGCACTGGCTTCATCAACAACTTTCACGCCGGTTAATATTTCCGCTTCCGTTTCATTTGGGGTAATCATATCCAGTAAGTTTAACAGTTCATCGGGTAACGCTCGAGCAGGCGCAGGGTTTAATATTACTTTCGTGCCGTTTTGCTGAGCCAATTTTGCTGCTTGCACAATCGCCGGCAACGGTGTTTCTAGCTGCATTAGCAAATAATCCGCCTGTGTGATTTCGGCTGCACACTTTGCCACAACCGTTTCATCCAAATGACCGTTCGCTCCGGCTGAAATCACAATACTGTTCTCGCCCGATTCCGCCACTTGAATCATTGCAATGCCGGTCATTTCATTCGGAATCGTTTTAATCGAGCGAGTGTCAATGCCATCTTGCTCAAAGGCTGATTTCATTGCTTTGCCGATGTCATCACTGCCAATACAACCGATGAAAGAAACCTTAGCTCCCAAACGTGCTGCCGCCACCGCCTGATTTGCCCCTTTACCGCCATAAGCAATGTGGCAGCTATGTCCGGTGAGCGTTTCCCCCGGTTTGGCAAAATAGGGAACGGAAATCACGTGATCAGCGTTAATGCTACCGAGAACGGTGAGTTTTTTCATATTAAGCCCTCAAATTACCTAGTACAACAAAACTAGGATTCTGATAGCACTAGTCTCTGACGAGTGCTATTTTATTAATTCAAAGCGTTCGTCAGAGACGAACGCTATCTTCAAGTATAATTATTTTGAAATAACCTTTAAATCAACCGGAATTTTTGCTTCCACTTTTTCGCCTTTTAGCACTTTATCGGCAGTTTCTACGCCTAATGAGCCAATCAGTTCAGGTTGTTGAGCAATCGTTGCGGCAAGTTTACCGCTTTCAACGGCTTTTACGCCATCATCTGTGCCGTCAAAGCCCACAATTACAACCTCTTTCTTCGCTGAACTCACTGCACGCAAAGCTCCTAGTGCCATTTCATCATTTTGAGCAAAAATAGCTTGTACGTCCCCTTTGCTTGAGAGCAAGTTTTCAGTCACATTTAAGCCTTTAGTGCGGTCAAAATCAGCCGGTTGACTGGCTAATACATTGAATTTATGTGCTTCAATCGCTTGTTTAAAGCCTTCACCACGTTCACGAGCGGCGGAAGTGCCGGCAATGCCTTCTAATTGAATCACTTTCGCCCCTGAGCCTAATTTCTGAGCAATGAAATCTCCCGCCATTTTGCCGCCGGCAACGTTATCGGAAGCGATATGGCTAACCACTTCGCCTTTTGCTGCACCACGGTCAAGTGTAATAACCGGAATTTTGTTGCGATTTGCAATAGCCACCGCATTTCCGCCCGCTTCCGAATCGGTTAGGTTAATCAATAACACTTTTGCCCCACGCACCGTTAAGTCTTCCACATTGGAAAGCTCTTTAGCCGGGTCATTTTGGGAATCAAGCACCACTAATTTGTAGCCTAATTCATCTGCTTTTTTCTGTGCACCGTCTTTAAGGCTCACAAAGAATGGGTTATCTAAAGTCGATACTGCAAGAGCGATAGTCTCTTTTGCCGAAGCAGTGGCTGCAACCGATAAACTTAACATAACCGCTGATGCAATCGTAGTTAATTTTTTCATAGAAATCTCCTTTAAAGATAGATTAAACTTTTTTAGTGCCTAGATAATTATCAGCTAATACAGCTGCTAAAATAACCAACGCTTTAGCAATCATCTGATAATATGAAGAAATATCCAATAAATTAAGGGCATTGTTTAAGAAACCGATAATTAATGCCCCGACAAGCGTTCCCATTACACGCCCTTTACCGCCCATTAGACTGGTTCCACCAACAACTACCGCTGCAATTGCGTCTAACTCATAGGACACACCTGCCGTTGGCTGAGCAGAAGAGAGACGTGAAGTCACAATTAATCCGGCAAGAGCAGATAAAAAACCACTCACGGCAAATACGAAGATCTTAATTTTATTCACATTGATGCCTGAAAGCTGGGTTGCCGATTCGTTGCCACCTAAAGCGTAAATGTAACGCCCAATCGGGGTGTGTTTCAAAATATACCAAGCTAACCCAAACACTACCGCCATAATCCAAATCGGCACAGGAATACCAAATAAATAGCCTGTCCCAATAAACGCAAAGGCGTCTGCTTGGTCAGAAAAGCCGGTGCTAATCGGTCTGCCATCGGTATAAACCATCGTAATCCCACGCAATAAGGTCATTGTGACCAAAGTCGCAATAAATGCCTGCACTTTACCTTTAGCAACAATCGCCCCACTAATACCACCAAATGCCGTCCCTAATAATAAAACCAGCGGAATCACCAACAAAATCGGCAATTCAGAACCGACTAAGGTCGCTGCAACCGCACCGGTTAAGGCTAAAACCGAACCGACCGATAAATCAATGCCTGCAATTAAAATCACAAAGGTCATTCCGACCGCAATAATCGCATTCACCGAGGTTTGGCGTAGAATATTTAAAATATTATCCACGCTGAAAAAATCAGGGTTAATCATTGAAACAATGACAATTAAAATAAATAACGCTACAAAAGAACGTTGCTCGATTAAAAATCTGCCAAGTTGAAACTGCTTTGTTTGAGTTGCCATAAACACACCTTAATTTAATCCTGTACTTTTGCCAATAGCTTCTGCCAGTAGCTTTTCTTGTGTCGCTTCTGCTCGTGAAAATTCTGCACTGATTTGCCCTTCGTGCATCACTAAAATGCGGTCGCTCATTCCCAACACTTCCGGCATATCGGACGAAACCATCAAAATACTAAGCCCATCTTTTTTAAATTCATTAATTAATTGATAGATCTCTTTTTTCGCCCCCACATCAACACCCCGTGTCGGCTCGTCTAAAATCAGCACATTCGGGCGGGTCATCAACCCTTTAGCGATCGCCACTTTTTGCTGATTACCACCGGAAAGCAGCCCGATTTGTTGCTCCCGACTTGGGGTTTTAATGTTAAACATCTCAATAAAATCATCGACCGCCAATTTTTCTGCATCGTGGCGAATACTGCCGGCTTTGGAGAAATGATCGAGAGAGGTCAAAGACATATTTTCTTTTACCGACATTCCCAAAATCAGACCATCGCCTTTACGATCTTCTGAAATATACACAATGCCGTTATTCAACCCATCTTGCGGACAATGGTTGGAAATCGCTTTTCCATTTAACTCTATCGAGCCGGCTGTTTTCGGCAATGCACCATAAAGCACCTTCATTAATTCTGTACGCCCTGCCCCCATTAAGCCGGAAATACCCACAATTTCACCTTTGTGTAATTGGAATGACACATTATTCACCCCACTTCCACTTAAATTCTTCACTTCAAGTAATAACTCGCCACGCTCTTGGTGTAAATGCGGATATTGCTCTTCTAAACGGCGACCAACCATCATTTCAATTAACTGATCTTCATCAATATCGGCAATTACTCGCTCGCCGATAAATTGCCCGTCTCTTAGCACCGTCACATCATCACAAATTTCAAAAATCTCTTTTAAACGATGGGAAATATAAACAATGCCTCGATTTTCCGCTTTTAACTCTCGAATAACTTTAAACAACGATGCTGTTTCTGTATCGGTTAAAGCATCGGTCGGTTCGTCCATAATAATTACTTGAGACTCAAAACTCAGGGCTTTCGCAATTTCCACCATTTGCTGCTCGCCAATGGATAACTCCGCACAAAGCTGATGGCTACTGTGTTTTACCCCAAGTCGGGCAAGCAGTTTATCCGCCTCGGCATACATTTTTTTCCAATCAATAGCTCCCCAAGCGGTTTTGAACTCACGGCCCAAAAAAATATTTTCAGCAATGGCTAAATTACCGACTAAATTCAGCTCTTGGTGAATAATGCTAATACCGGCTTCTTGTGAATCTTTCGGGCCTTTAAAGGTAACTTCTTTGCCTAAATAGCTAATAGAGCCGGCATCTTTGCTATAAATCCCCGTCAATACTTTCATCAAGGTGGATTTACCTGCCCCATTTTCGCCCATTAATGCCATTACTCGCCCACCGTAAACAGATAAGCACGCATTGCTCAAGGCTTTCACGCCGGGAAATTCTTTATCTATCCCGCTCATTTTTAATAAGGTTTCCATCATTCCACCCTAAAACGGCACGCCCGAATATAAAATAATATTGGCATACGGTGAACACTCACCCGAACGCACAACAGCTTTACTGTAATGTGTCTGCTCTTTAAAGATTTCGTGGTTCACATAATCAATTTGAATTTTATTCTGTTGAGCTTGTTCTAATTGGGTTAAACGCTCCAAAAGAGCTGCTAACACTTGCGGATTTTTATGTTTAATTTCTTCAGCAAGTAGCACTCGTTCAACAAATAATTCACTAACTACTACATCAAATGTTTGTAAAAAACTTGGCACACCGGCGGTTAAAGCCAAATCGATCCGCTCTATTGTGTTTGGAATCGGCAAACCGGCATCGCAAACCGTTAAACTATCGGTATGCCCGAGTGTCGCAATACTGTGCGAAAGTTGTGCATTTAGATTTAGCGTTTTTTTCATACTAACCCCTTTATTTTCGCTCCATCACGTTGGAAAATACTCCATCGAAACGTTTCGATGGCATCATAAAAAATTTTCTTAATCGGATAAACAACCAAATTGCAAAAATGTGAAGTAGTTCAAATTATTTTGCTTTATAATAGGTAGCATTTAATGACAAGCGGTAAGATTTGCAAATTTTTTTGCAAAATCGACCGCTTGTTTAATTTTTATTTTCTCAATATAAACTATGGCTTTATTAATTACCCACAAATGTACCAACTGTGATATGTGCTTGCCGGAATGCCCGAACGAGGCGATTTCGGTGGGCGATGATATTTATATCATCGATCCGGTGTTATGTACCGAATGTGTCGGGCATTATGAAAAGCCGACTTGCCAGAAAGTTTGCCCGATTACCAACTGCATTATCAAAGATCCTGATAATATCGAAACCGAAGAGCAGTTGTGGGAACGTTTTGTGATGATTCATCACCCTGATCAGATATAAAAAAACGGTCATACTCTGATGACCGTTCGTTTTACTCATTTTCTGCCAAACTATAAGGTAACTCGACCATTTCCAACGCTACACCATTGGCTCTAAACTTGGTGTTAGGTTCAACATCTTTATTCAGCACCACTTGCACCCACAGGGTATTTTCATCAGTCGCACTGGTCAACACAGTGCCGGTTGCTCGCCAATTTTCGCCCAGTTGCATTTCAATCGCAGAAGCAACTTCCGGTAAGCTGATTTCGCTTTCAAAGTTGCCGGCAAGGGTAAATAAAGCACGTTTATTCGCCCCACGATATTTCGCTCTCGCTACCGTTTCTTGCCCGATGTAGCAACCTTTGGTGAATGAAATCGCAGATTCAAGTGCCTGTAAATTGGTTGCCTGTGGAATCAGCTCAAACTGGTTTTGTTGCAAGAGAACAGGAATGCCGTCTTGAATATCCATTAATGTCCAGAGCTGTTCATCGGCAGTCGTTTCAAGCTCTTCGCCCCAAACAATGGCCCGAGGCTGTCCTGTGGTTAAACGCAAAGCGGTCATATTTTCGCTTAATTTTGCAAATGCTGCTTCACCTGCCATACCATAAAGTGGGATGTCTAATTCCGTGAAGGTCACTTTTGAAAAAACCGCATATTTTTTAAGTTGCGTCAGGGCTTCAGGCAATAAGCTGCGGTGAATGATCGCCATAAATTTCTCATTTTCTGCACGATACAAACGCAGTAACGCACTCATTTTGCCTTTCGGATCACAATGGCTGGTTAGCGTATGTTCGCCCACCGAAATTTTTGCCACATCGCAGGTTAATTGCCCTTGAAGATATTTCTCAGCATCTACCCCTGCGATTTCAATTAAACAATACTGAGAAAGCGGCACGCAGAGATTTGGATAGCTCTGGCTCACTTGCTTGAAATTCATTGCCATAATCTGTCCTATTCTAAATTCTGAATTTGTTCACGCATCTGTTCGATCAACACTTTCAGCTCCACCGCCGAATTGGTCACGTCCGCATTAATCGATTTTGAGGCGAGCGTGTTGGATTCACGGTTTAGTTCTTGCATCATAAAATCCAGTTTACGCCCAACCGCACCGCCTTTTTTCAGGATATTGGTGGTTTCTTTAACGTGTAATTGCAAGCGGTCTAATTCCTCCGCCACATCAACACGTTGGGCAAGTAACACCATTTCTTGTTCTAAGCGTTGTGGATCAAGCTGTAAATTCAGTTCATCGAACCGTTGTTGTAAACGATCTTTCTGCCATTGCAGAATTTCCGGCATTTGGGCTTGTACCTTTGCAGCCTCAACTGAAATTGCTTCTAAACGTTGTAAGATCAGGGCTTGCACGTTCTCGCCCTCTCTGGCTCGCATTGCGATAAAATCTGCCAGAATTTGTTCAAAGCCGGCTAATAAATCTTGAGCAATTTGGTCTAAATCTTGGCTTTCATTATCCACCACGCCCGGGAAACGTAGCACATCAACAAGGTTGATTTCGCCTTCATTTGCGGTTTCTTTTAACCATTTTAATGATTGAACCACCTGTGCGGCATATTCTTTGTTTAACGCAATTTCACTGTTTTGGGTTTTGCTTAAATCAATGCGTAAGCTACACTCTACTTTGCCTCGTGTCAGTGCAGAACGTAAACGCTCACGCAAGGTCATTTCTAGGTTGCGAAACTGCTCCGGCAAACGAAAATAGGTTTCTAAAAAGCGTTGATTTACCGAGCGAATTTCCCACACCGCATTGCCCCACTCTTTTTTCATTTCTAAATGGGCAAATGCTGTCATACTATAAATCATTGGTATTCCTTGTGTTGGTATTCCTGTGTTTTTATAAGTAAAGCTCTCTCCCCTTGAGGGAGAGAGACCGAAAAATATTTCGTTCAGAAATATTTTTCAGAGAGAGGGAGGAATTTGTAAAATTTGAGATAAAAATAACCGCTTACCCCTCTCCCTGATTTTTCTTCTGAACGAAGAAAAATCCGTCCCTCTCCCACAAGGGGCGAGGGCTATGTAAATTCTTTGCTAAAGAAAAATCACATTTTACTGTGTTCTTTGCTAAAATGGTAAAAATTTTAGCAAAAGGAAAAGAAAATGCGTCCAAATAATCGAGCAAACAACCAAGTTAGAGAAATTAAAATTACCCGTAACTACACTCGCTATGCCGAAGGCTCGGTATTAATTGAGTTTGGCGAAACCAAAGTATTGTGTAACGCTACGGTAGAAGAAAGCGTGCCACGCTTTTTAAAAGGTCAGCAACAAGGTTGGGTTACCGCAGAATATGGTATGTTGCCACGAGCCACCCACTCTCGCACTCAGCGTGAAGCGGCAAAAGGCAAACAAGGCGGACGCACAATGGAAATCCAACGCTTGATTGCCCGTTCTCTGCGTGCGGTGGTAGATTTAAAAGCCTTAGGCGAACGTACCGTTACCGTAGATTGTGATGTTATTCAAGCCGATGGAGGCACTCGCACCGCCTCAATTACCGGTGCGTGCGTAGCATTGTACGATGCAATGAATAAGTTAGTAGCTGATGGAACACTAAAAACTAACCCAATGAAAGGTTTAGTCGCAGCAATTTCTGTCGGTATTGTAGCAGGCGAAGCGGTGTGCGATTTAGAATATCTGGAAGATTCCAACGCTGAAACTGATATGAACGTGGTGATGGTCGAAGATGGTCGTTTAGTGGAAGTACAAGGCACGGCAGAAGGCGAACCGTTCTCGCACCAAGAATTACTGACATTGCTAGATTTAGCGAAGCAAGGCATTAGCCAGCTAGTTGAAGCTCAACGTAAAGCGTTAGCTGAATAATTCACTTCTCTTTTTGATTTTCTTTTTAAATAAAATCTACATCTGACAAAACAGAATAACCGTTCTGATTCAGATGTAGATTTTTTTATTTCCCTTTTCAAAATACACTCAATCATAAAATAACAATTATTTTTTTATGGAAATATTGCACTTCTTACAAAATATCTGTAAATTTCATTGCCATTATTTTTTTATGGCTATTTATTCTAGAAGGACTCTAAACGTGTTAAAGAAAAATTATCTCACTGTATCAATTCTCCTTGCCATTAGTGGAGTAGGCTACGCTAATGAAATCTCTTTAGAGACTATTACTGTTGATGGAAATACGCCTTCAACCAAAGGGAAATTACTAGGTGGTGAACTAAATAGCAATGAATCTGTTGTTGATGAAAAAAATTAAAACAAGGTAGTATTACATTAGGTAACGCTTTATCTGGTGAATTAGGCATTCATTCAAGCCAGTTCGGAGGCGGTGCAAGTACCCCAATTATTCGTGGGCAAGAGAGTAAACGTGCAAAAATCTTACAAAATAATGGCGAAAACTTAGATATGTCGGGAATGTCTCCTGATCATGCAGTAACCGTAGATGCGCTACTTGCTAAACGTATTGAAATTTTACGTGATCCAACCACTTTACTTTACAGTGCAGGTAATACGGCAGGTGTAATTAATGTGGTAGACAATAAAATTCCAACCGCTATTCCCGAAAAAGGCTATGAGGGGCAATTTGGTGTGCGTTTTGGCTCAGCCAGTAAAGAGCGTTTAACCTATGCAGGCTCAACCTTTGCCCTTGGAAATCATTTAGCCTTGCGGGTACAGGGAATGTATAACAAAGCTTCCGAATACTATGCTCCACACTTTACGATTGAAGGCAAACCTTACCACCGCGTACCAGATAGCGATGTACAATCACAAACCGGCACAGTAGGCCTTTCTTGGATTGGAGAGCGAGGACATCTTGGTATTGCTTACACTGATCGCCGTGATAAATATGGATTAATTGGTCACACACACAAATACGATCACTATACTATTAGTATTATTCGCCAAGCCGTTATGTTTGCAAAAGGTTATTTACGTTTTTATCCGCACCTTGCAGAAGAAGGAGATATTGACTATAACAACCCTGGTATCCGTTTACTGCATACTCATATTCCGGGAGGCTCACATTATGGACAAGATACTCACGAGCACGGCAAACCTTGGATTGATATGCACTCCAAGCGGTATGATATTGATGGAAGTTTGCAAAATCCACTTCCTGGTTTTGAAGAAGCCAAAATATCAGCTAACTATGTAGATTACTATCATGATGAAAAAGATGGAAAAAGAGTTGAAAATTACTTCAAGAACAAAGGAAAAAATCTACGTTTCGAATTGGTTCACAAAGAGTGGAAAGGGCTAAAAGGAGCTATTGGTGTGCAATATACCAACCAATCTACCTCAGCACTTGCACTTGAAGCTTCACGAGCTGCAAAAGTATTTAATAAACAGCCTTTACTCAATAATCCAAAAACAAAATTATGGAGTCTCTTTGCGATTGAACGCCTTAATTTAGGTGACTTTACCTTTGAGTTAAGTGGGCGGGCAGAACGTCAAAAAATAGCAATGGATTATGATGTGAAATTAATTGATCGCTGGCTAGGCTTTAATACACCTATGCCAAACTTGGACCCACATAAAGACAAAGGTTATTCTTATAGCTTTGCAACTCATTGGTATTTCGCACCAAACCATAAGTTAACATTAAATGCTGCACATCAAGAACGTTTACCTAATGCTCAGGAACTCTATGCTCATGGTAAACACATTGCTTTAAATGCATTTGAGGCTGGCAATAAAAATCTAGAAAAAGAGCGTTCTAACCAAATTGAGCTATCGTTAGCTTATGTTGGCGACAAATGGGATTATAAATTAAATCTCTACCACACCCGCTATGGCAACTATATTTACCCATTAACTCTTAATGATAATCGTGGACCTAAATCTTTTACCGATGAATATAACTTGAAAGTGAATAGATATTATCAAGGCGAAGCTCGTTTTAGTGGGGCAGAAGGCGAAATTGGTTATCTATTTACACCAAATTATCGCTTAGCCGTATTCGGAGACTATGTCCGTGGAAAGTTAGTCAACTTACCTAATATTGCAATGAGTTATAACATTTGGACAGGTGAAGTTGACAAATGGGCTTCTCAGCCAGACATTTCTGCACCTCGTATACCACCACTACGTTTAGGAGCAAGATTTAATGCTGACTTCAACCTAAACTGGTCTGGAATGTTAGAATATTACCGAGTATTTGCTCAGAAAAAAGTCTCGAAATACGAACAAGTTACCCCTGGCCATCATCAAGTAAACCTTGGCGTAACCTATAGTAATCATTTTAATCAAACAGAATACCAAGTATTCCTTAAAGTGGATAACTTGCTTAATCAGAAAATGTACCAACATGCCTCATATCTACCACATATTCCACAAATGGGTAGAAATGCAATGCTTGGAATGAATATCAGTTTTTAATTTGTAAATCTCTACAAAAATATAACCGCTTGTAAATTTCTATCTACAAGCGGTTACTTTCAGTGGATTTTTTGCAATTAGAGATCGTCAATTACCAAGTAAATTTTATTTACCGGGCCGTGAACGCCAACTACTTTAATCAACTCAATATCCGCAGTCGCCGATGGGCCTGAGATGATATTCACACAAGATGGCATTCTTTCACCTCGTTGGGCTTTTTCGTGCAGAATTTGTGCAAGCTGTGCCACACGAGGTAACACTGTACTTTTGCGTAACACAACCACCGATTTTTCGGGCAATAAGCTCACTGAACGCCCAAATTCTTTATCGGAAAACAGTACAATACCGCCAGACTCTGCCAAGCCATATTCACCGTAAACCACACCGATATTAGCAGTTCTGGCTTTTTCAAAGTTGGTTTCAGCTTGGTTGAAATCCCACACATAGCTGTCTTCGTATTTTGCTTGAATGGCTGCGGTAATCCCAAGATCTTTTAAACGTTGATCGTTATTCACGATCACACTCGCCCCGCCATATTTTTCACAAATATCAATAATGGCTTGTGGTAAATCCGCCTCTTTTGCCTCTACTACATCTGCCATCATCACTCGGGCAAAATCGATAAACTCTTGGCAAAGTTGTGGTTGAGGGCGATCGGTTAAACGGGTAATCGCGTGGTTGTTTTCCAACACAGGAATTGGCTCAGGCACATTTTGGCGTGGTCTGCCCATACGCTGTGCCAATTTATTTAAGAAATTTTCACGATTTTGTAAATCCATTTTCTTATCCTCTGTTATTAAACCATTCACGGAAACTTTCGCCTTCGGCAGTCGGTAAATCACGGGCTTTCGTCCATTCACCTAACGCCCCAAAATTCACCGGTGCTTTGCCGTTTTTAATCAATTTGCTTGCCACTTTCGCCCCCACTTTTACGCCGACTTTCCAAAGGGTTGGGTGTGAGTTAGCGAAGTTAAAGCCAAAAATAGACAAGCGTTCTGCCATTGGCGTTAAGCCGGCATCCGCAATTTTCTCACGGTGTTTTAAGATAAGCTGTGCCAGTGGAATTTTCACTGGACAAACACTGTTACAAGCGGTACAAAGTGAGCAAGCATACGGCAATTCTTTAAACTCTTCGTAGCCACCGAGCAATGGCGAAATAACTGAACCAATCGGGCCCGGATAGATTGAACCATAGCCGTGACCGCCAATTTGGCGATACGCCGGGCAAGTGTTCAAACATGCACCACAGCGGATACAACGCAACACTTCTTGGAATTCGCTTTCTAAGATTTTAGAACGACCGTTATCGACAATGACCAAGTGGAACTCTTCCGGACCATCGGTTTCGCCTTCAAGTCTAGGACCTGTCAGCCAAGTGTTGTAAGCGGTGAGTTTTGCCCCTACCGCACTGCGAGCCAGCATGGTAATTAATACATCAACCTCTTTAAAGGTTGGGGCGATACGTTCCATACCCATTACTGCAATATGCGTTTTCGGCACAGTTGTTGCCATACGCAGATTACCTTCGTTGGTCACTAAACAAACCGAGCCGGTTTCCGGCACCGCAAAGTTACAGCCTGAAATACCGATGTCTGCCTCTAAGAAATCTTCACGGATTTTTTGGCGGACGAATGCAGTCATCTCTTCAGGTGTTTCCGAACCTTGATAACCTAGCACATCGTGCATTTCTTGGCGGATTCTGTGGCGATCTTTGTGGATTGCAGGTACAACAATATGAGAAGGTTTATCGCCCACAATTTGCAATAAATATTCGCCCAAATCGGTTTCAACCACTTTAATGCCTTCTGCTTCTAAAACGTGGTTCATCCCAATCTCTTCGGTTACCATCGACTTCGATTTTACGATTTTCTTCGCATTTTTAGCTTTCGCCACGTTTTTGATGTAATCAGTGGCTTCTTCGGCGGTTTCGGCAAAGAAAACGTGTCCGCCGTTTTGGGTGACTTTTTCGCTTAATTGGTAGAGATAAGCGTCTAAATTGGCTAAAACGTGGTTACGAATTGCTTTCGCATCATCACGCCACTCTTCCCAGTTGCCCAGCTCATCCACCATACGCTGACGGTTTGCACCGATTGTTTCCTGAGCCTTAACTAAGGCTTTACGCACAATCTCGTTATTAACTTGCTGCTCAACACGTTGTTTAAACGGCAGGGTGTTAGTTTGTAAATAAGACATCTTATTTTCCTCCCTGCATTAACACTTCGGCAATGTGCATCACTTTGATTGGCTTACCTTCACGGCTTAAACGACCGCCAATGTTCATCAAGCAGCTTACATCTGCCCCGATTAAATAATCCGGCTCATCGGTATCTACATTTGCGACTTTCTCTTTTACCATCTCGCCGGAAATTTCTGCCATTTTGACCGAGAATGTGCCACCAAAACCACAGCAAGTTTCTTGGTTTTTGATTGGTAATAACTCTAACCCTTTAACGTGCTGTAATAAAGCAATAGGCTCATCTTTAATCCCCAGCTTACGGAATAAGCTGCAAGACGGGTGATAAACTGCTTTGCCCGGTAAATAAGCCCCAACATCTTTCACGCCCAGTTTGTTCACAATAAAATCGGTTAAATCATAGAAACGATCAGCCACTTTCTTCGCACGTTCTGCCCATTCTTTTTCGCCAAAGCGTTCAAAATGATCCGGATAGGTTTTGATCGCATATACACAAGAACCTGCCGGGGCGACAATCGGGTAATCATTAGCTTCAAAGGTTTCAACCAAGTTTTTCATACCTGCTAAAGCTTGCTTAGTGTAACCGCTGTTGATCGCAGGTTGTCCACAGCAACCTTGTTTTTCTAAGAAAGTGATTTTACAACCTAATTTTTCCAATAAAAGCACGGTATTTTTTGCAACCCCTGCTTTCATTACATCTGCAATGCAGGTTACGTAAAAATTAACGTTCATAAAGAACTCCCACAGTAAATATAAATAAGAATTAAACTCAAAAAATGCCGTTCTAAGACGGCGAAAGGAAGAGGTGGATTTGCAAAAAATTTGCTAAATCTCACCGCTTCCTTTCTAAATCAAGTAAGCTGATTATTAACTTATTATAGGTTATAGAACATAGGTACTATAAACAATGCCGAAATCGCAGCAATAACGCCATACACGAACATTGGCACGGCTGTTTTCTTAATAATATTGCCTTCTTGTTTCTCAATGCCGGTAACAGAACACACAGCCACGATGTTGTTAATACACACCATATTCCCCATTGCACCACCAACTGATTGCAATGCAAGAATTAAGGTAACAGATAACCCGACTTGCTGTGCCGTTGCATATTGTACTGTTCCGAAGGTTAAGTTAGATACCGTATTTGACCCTGAGAAGAACGCACCAATTGCACCTAAGAACGAGGCAAATAATGTCCAAGATTGACCGGTAAATTCTGCGAAGTTTTTACCAATGATCTGAACCATTGAGTCTACACCACCAATTAACATTAATTTTACCATCACAATGGCACCTAAAAGTGCTAAGAATGGTTTTTTCACTTGTTTAAATGAAGTGCCAAAAATCTCTTGAGTATTTTTACCTGATACCGAGAAAATCGGTAAGCAAATTAATACGGTCACAACAAATGGAATCAACGCAGGAACATACAGTAATTTATAGCTAGTTGCTACATTCGTACCTAAAATATTTTTCAGTGCAAAAATTAAGCCTTGGCTAATTTCAAAGTTAGCGAAACCAAGCGAACTGACAATCCAAGCTGTTGCATCATTTAGCATTGCTTTTAATGGAAGTTGCTGAATACGGGTGATTACCAAAATGAAGATCAGTAACCCTGTTGGTAATAATGCTTTTGCCACTTCACCAAAGGTCGCTTTATCGCCGTCAAGGTGGTTCTCGCTTTTCGCTAAACCAATACCCATATTTGCTACCCAGACTGACACCAATAAACCAATCGCCCCGGCAACTAATGATGGGAATTCGTAGTTAAATTGAGCAATAATGAAGTAAGGAATGACACAGGCAAAAATGCTGATATAAATAAACACGATATTTTGACGAATTTCTTTCCAGCTCACAATTAAACGCAATGCCATAACTGGAATAATAAACGCAGCAATAGAGTGGATCAGTGCAGTAATAGAACCAATTTCAAGCACTTGTGCATCGGTTAGTAAACCATCTTTTAATAATGGTCCCATACCAAACCAAGTTGGTGTGCCAACCGCACCAAATGACACCGGCACAGAGTTCATTACTAAGGCTAACATTGCCACTTGTAACGGTTTAAAGCCTAAACCAACCAGAATTGGAGCTGCAATTGCCGCCGGCGTACCGAAACCTGATGCGCCTTCAATCATAAATGCAAATGCCCAACCGATAATCATCAACTGTGCCACCGGATTCGGGTTAATTGTCCCTAACCATTTACGCATAGTGTTGGTTGCACCTGAAACTTCAGAGAAACGGTTAAATAAAATCGCCCCGAAAATAACGGTAATTGGGGTTAATACATCACCTAAACCGGCAATAATATTGGCAAAGATTAACGTGGTATCATTACCAAAATAGGTAAGCTGAAGCACAAAAATTAATAACGCCGTAAGTGGTAAAGCCACATAAGACGGTAACGCGTTACGTTTTACCATTAAATAAATGAGCAAAACAATTGGAAATACGCTCAGGAATAGAGCCATACTGCACCTCTTTATATGATTATAAAATGACCTAACTGGTCGGATAGGTGCGAATTGTACTCTTAAAAAAAAACTAATGTAACTAGGTTGTTACAATTTTGTGATCTAACTCGCATTTTTAATGATTGTATGGTTAAAAAAGAGCCATATTTATTTTCATTTAATACTTAATAGTTAGCCCTATTTAAGACATTTTTACCGAATCGAGCAATATGCAATTAATTAACAAAAAAAGGCCGCTTGCAGATCACAGATCAACAAGCGGTCTTTTTTAGGCAAAAATTTGCAAATTAAACATTGAAACGGAAGTGCATTACATCGCCGTCTTGAACAATATAATCTTTACCTTCCAAACGCCATTTACCCGCTTCTTTTGCACCGGCTTCACCTTTATTGTCTATGAAGTCTTGGTAAGCAATTACTTCCGCACGAATAAAGCCTTTCTCAAAGTCAGTGTGAATCACGGCTGCTGCTTTTGGAGCGGTTGCACCTACCGAAACCGTCCACGCACGCACTTCTTTTACCCCTGCGGTAAAGTAGGTTTGTAAGTTAAGTAAACGGTAGCCTGCACGAATAACACGGTTTAAGCCCGGCTCTTCAATGCCTAAATCTTGTAGAAATTCCACTTTTTCTTCGTCATCAAGCTCGGCAATTTCCGATTCAATCGCTGCACACACCGGTACAACCACCGCCCCTTCTTTTTCGGCAATTTCACGCACACGGTCAAGATAAGGGTTATTTTCAAAACCGTCTTCGTTCACGTTGGCAATATACATTGTCGGTTTTAAAGTTAAGAAGTTGTAGCCCTTAATAGCGTGCAGTTCATCCTTATCTAAATCTACCGAACGAATCATACCGGCATTTTCAAGCACAGGTAGGATTTTTTCCATAATCGATAATTCAAATTTTGCGTCTTTATCGCCACCTTTCGCACGTTTTTGTAAACGCTGAATGGCACGCTCGCAACTGTCTAAATCGGCAAGTGCCAATTCGGTATTGATGATTTCAATATCATCAGCTGGGTCAATTTTCCCCGCAACGTGAACGATGTCATCATTTTCAAAACAACGCACAACGTGGCCAATCGCATCAGTTTCACGAATATTGGCTAAGAATTTATTACCTAAACCTTCGCCTTTGCTTGCACCTGCCACTAAGCCGGCAATATCCACAAATTCCATTGTAGTTGGTAACACTCGCTCAGGTTTCACAATTTCCGCCAACGCATCTAAGCGAGGGTCAGGCATTGGTACCACACCGGTATTTGGCTCAATCGTACAGAACGGATAGTTTGCTGCCTCAATACCTGCTTTAGTTAATGCATTGAAAAGGGTCGATTTACCGACATTTGGTAAACCCACAATACCACATTTAAATCCCATTTTTTGTTCCTTAGAATTCCCCTCTCCCCTTGCGGGAGAGGGATAAATTTGAGCTTCGTTCAGAAGCGAAAATGAGGGAGAGGGCGAAATTGCAATAATTTCCTCAAATATGACCGCTCCCCTCTCTCTGAAAAATACTTCTGAACGAAGTATTTTTCGGTCTCTCTCCCACAAGGGAGAGAGTTTTAATTTGCTTTAAAACTATTTAAACGGTTAGTTGCCTTAACCATTCCGTCTTTAAATAAAACTTCTACGCAACGTGCGGCTTCATCAACCGCACTATTCAGTAATGTCTGATCGCTTGGTGAAGGCTTGCCCAGCACATAATTCGCCACTAAGTCTTTATGCCCCGGGTGTCCAATACCAATTCGCACACGGTAAAACTCTTTATTATTGCCAAGGGCGGCAATAATATCTTTCAAGCCGTTATGACCACCGTGTCCGCCGCCTTTTTTCAATTTCACCGAACCGGGTGGTAAATCCAATTCATCGTGAGCGACCAAAATTTCTTCCGGTTTAATCCGATAAAAATTGGCTAACGCTCCCACTGCTTTACCACTTAAATTCATAAAAGTAGTCGGCACTAATAAACGGACTTCGCCTTGAGCGGTATTAATTTTTGCTACTTTGCCAAAATATTTCGGCTCTTCTTTTAGGCTAACGTTATATATTCGGGCAAGTTCGTTAATCAGCCACTCGCCTGCATTATGGCGGGTTTCTTCATATTTTACCCCCGGGTTCGCCAGCCCGACAATTAATTTAATTTCTGACACAATCTTGTCTCAATTCATTTAATTTAAAAGGCAGTATTTTAGAGAAAAACCGCTATTTTCTCAAGGCAACCATTAATCATATTGTCTATACGGATTTGGTACGCATTGATACTTCGCTAACATCGATTCAGTGAAATCGGTGCGTGAAGCAGCGTTATCATTGTTTAAACTAACCACACCAATTCGCTTGCCTCTGCAATCCCCTTTAGCAATAAAGGCAAGATTATAACCCGCCTCACGGGTATAACCTGTCTTACTCACTAATGCCTGATAGGATTGGGAACGAACCATACTGTTGGTGTTTTTCATAGAGAAATAACGACCACCTGCATAAACACTCACTAATGGCGAATTAGACAATTGCTGAATTTCAGGCTTACTTGCCGCATAGCCTGCCAATTTAGCAAGATCAACCACCGTTGAAACATTATCCGAAGATAAGCCTGAGCTATCGCCAAAGTAGGTTTGAGTCATACCGATTTCACGGGCTTTGCTGTTCATTCGAGCCAAAAATTGGGCTTTATTCAAATGTGTTGCGTGGGCAAGGGCGTGAGCGGCATAGTTATCGGAGCGAACTAGCATCGCTTTTAACAATTCACTACAGGCAATGTTAAGATTTTTCGGCAATGGGCTGGTCGTGCCTTTTAAGAAATCAGCATCTGACGGCAAAATTTGGGTTTGGCAACTCGCCCCATAGCGGTTTTCTTCTAAGAAAACGACTGCTGTCATTAATTTTGTGACCGAAGCAATCGGGCGAACTAAATTGAAATTCTTACCTTCCAAAAATTTCTTTTGGTTTAAGTCAAACACCACATAAGCGGAATTTTCGGTTGGAATATAAGCAGCGGTTGCTTTAATCCGTGGTGTGCTTTTCCTTTTTGCCGGCTGGGAGGAACAGGCGCTTAACACCAGAGCCGCAATCATAACAGGAATAAATTTTTTCATCATAATAGATTCATCGATAATACATCGATAATAAAGTCAAAGCTGGTTATTCTACCCTGTTTCCAAAATTGTGCCAAAGCAAGCGGTCGATTTTTACAAAATTTTTGCAAATCTAGCCGATTTTGCAAAATTTCCGCCAAATTTAACCGCTTGCCCTCTCGCCTCAAATCAGCGAAAATAACGCTTAATTTTTTGGCGGACTTTCCGCCCTTTTTATTTTAATTGGTTGAGAAAAATGTCATACCCACAAGAAGTTAATAAACGTCGCACCTTTGCGATTATTTCCCACCCCGATGCGGGTAAAACCACCATTACCGAAAAAGTATTGCTCTACGGAAATGCAATCCAAACTGCCGGCTCGGTAAAAGGCAAAGGCTCGGCACAACACGCTAAATCCGACTGGATGGAGATGGAAAAACAACGTGGAATTTCGATTACCACCTCCGTGATGCAGTTCCCGTACAATGATTGCTTGGTAAACTTACTCGATACACCGGGGCACGAAGACTTCTCGGAAGATACTTATCGTACTTTGACTGCGGTAGATAGCTGCTTAATGGTTATCGACTCGGCAAAAGGGGTTGAGGAACGCACCATTAAATTAATGGAAGTGACCCGCTTGCGTGATACGCCAATCCTAACCTTTATGAACAAGCTAGACCGTGATATTCGTGACCCGATGGAGCTGTTAGATGAAGTGGAAAGCGTGCTGAAAATCAAATGTGCGCCGATCACTTGGCCGATTGGTTGCGGAAAATTGTTTAAAGGGGTATATCACCTTTACAAGGACGAAACCTACTTATACCAAACCGGACAAGGTCATACCATTCAAGAAGTACGAGTGGTTAAAGGCTTAAATAATCCGGAACTGGATCAAGCCGTTGGCGATGATTTAGCCCAGCAGTTGCGTGATGAATTAGAGCTGGTACAAGGCGCTTCGCACGAATTCGATCACGCCGAATTTATCAAAGGCGAGCTGACACCGGTTTTCTTTGGCACTGCACTGGGTAACTTCGGGGTCAATCATTTCCTTGACGGTTTAACCGAATGGGCACCGGCACCACAAGCCCGTCAATCGGACGAACGTGAAGTTTCACCAAGCGAGGAAAAATTCAGCGGTTTCGTATTTAAAATTCAAGCGAATATGGATCCGAAACACCGAGATCGAGTTGCTTTTATGCGTGTCGTTTCAGGTAAATATGAAAAAGGAATGAAGCTTAAACACGTCCGTATCGGCAAAGATGTGGTGATCTCCGATGCCTTAACCTTTATGGCGGGCGACCGTTCACAAGCCGAAGAAGCCTACGCCGGCGATATTATCGGCTTGCACAATCACGGCACGATCCAAATTGGTGATACTTTCACCCAAGGCGAAAATTTCAAATTCACCGGTATTCCGAACTTCGCCCCTGAGCTGTTCCGCCGAATCCGCCTGCGTGATCCGCTCAAACAGAAACAACTGCTCAAAGGCTTGGTACAACTTTCCGAAGAGGGTGCGGTGCAAGTATTCCGTCCGTTAATCAACAACGATTTGATCGTGGGAGCGGTTGGGGTGCTACAGTTTGATGTGGTGGTTTCACGGCTGAAAACCGAATACGGTGTAGAGGCAATTTATGAAACCGTAAACGTTGCCACAGCCCGTTGGGTCGAAGGCAAAGATGCCAAAAAATTTGAAGAGTTCAAACGCAAAAACGAGGCAAACCTTGCCCTAGACGGCGGAGACAACCTCACCTACATTGCTCCGACAATGGTGAACTTAAACCTCGCCCAAGAACGTTACCCTGACGTACAGTTCTTTAAAACGAGAGAGCACTAAAACCAATAGGGGCGAAAAATCTTTCGCCCCTACAAATAAAGCACAAGCGGTCAATTTTTTTCCGAATTTTACAATACTAGGCATTCTGTTCCTCAAATAACCTAAATATTCCCCTATCAACAATCCTTATCTTGAGATTATTCTGCCTATTAATTAACCACTCAAAAATACCCTCGCAGAAAACTCTACTTTTTTTATGGAAATATGCTAAAGTTCGCCAATATTCATAGCCCTGATTTTTTTATGGAGAAAATAAAATGAAAAAATGGTTGATTCCATTAACTGTCGCTGCGTTCTGTGTTTCTGCTTGCGATGATAAGAACAGCACTCAAGCAACCGCAGAAAAACCGCAAGTAGAGAATACTCAATCGCAAAAAAATGCGGAAATATTACCGCTTGCAACCGTGGTTGCCCCATGGGAAATCAATAGCCTTGACCCGAATCAATCAGGCGTAATTTTCCAGCGTATGAACTTAGCGGAAACATTGGTCGAAGCTGATCTTAACGGGAATTTAATTCCGGCATTGGCCACTGACTGGCGCAGTAACGAAGAGGGAACAATCTGGCGTTTTACCTTGCGTGAAGGGGTAAAATTCCATAACGATCAAGTACTTACCGCACAAGCAGTGGTAAATAGTTTGAATATCGCAAAAAGCAAACCGGGTGTGTTAGCAAAAGCCTTTATCAAGGAAATTCGAGCGGTAGATAACAAAGTGGAAATTGAGCTAACTAAAGCTTTTGTGCCGTTTCCTTCCTTTTTAACACACTACACCGCCTTAATTTTGGCACCTGAAAGCTATAATGAAAAAGGCGAAGTGACCCAAATTATCGGTACAGGTGCGTTTAAACCCACAAAAATTGAAGCTCCGCAGAAATTGGAAGCGGTGCAATTTGAGGGCTATTGGGGCAAAAAACCGCAAGTTCAGCAAGCCAATTATTTAGCCAGCAGCCGTAGCGAAACCCGTATGTTAATGGCACAAAGCGAGCCGTCATCACTGGTATTTAATTTAGATACCGCCAGTGTAGCAAGGCTGAAAGCCGATCCTAACCTGCAATTAGTCAGCGGATCTATTGCCCGTACTATTCAGTTGAAAATGGACGTGGCAAAGCCGTTTTTTAACGACTTAGCGATTCGCCAAGCCTTATCGCAAGCGATTAATCGCAAGGCGATTGCTGAGCAGGTCTTAAAAATTGAGAACGGAGCTGCCGATCAAATTTTACCGAAAGCCTTTGCCGACTGGCGTGTTGATACCGCAGAACAAGTGGTCGATATTGCAAAAATTAAACAAAATCTGACCGCTTCCGGCTATACCTTTGATGAACAAGGTCGCTTAACCAAAGACGGCAAACCGTTTAGCTTTACCATGCGCACCTTCTCAGATCGTCCTGAATTACCGGTGATTGCTACTATCTTACAAGCTCAATGGAAACAAATTGGCGTGGAAGTGAATGTTTCGGTGGGTAATTTCAGCGAAATTCCGGCGGGGCATCAAGACGGCAGTTTAGAAATGGCTCTTTATGCCTTAAATTATGGCAAAACCTTAGATCCATATGGCGTAATTGCCTCCGACTTCGCCAATGGTGGCAGTGATTGGGGGGTAATGAATTGGCAAAATACTGAGGTAGACAATGCAGTCAAATCGCTCGAAACCGAGCGTGACCCGCAAAAAGCGAAAGCATTAAAGCAAACGGTTAGCAAAATTATTTACAATGAGTTGCCAATCATTCCAGTGGTTTATTACCAACAAAATGTGGTGGCACATAAAGAAGTGAAAAATGTGACGCTAGATCCATTTGAAAGACGCTTCTTTTTGGAGTTATTAAGTAAGTAGTTTAATTCAAAATACTCCTCGCTTTAGAAAAGGGAAGGTAGGATTTTTCAGTAGTAATTTGCGCTCTTAGGTGAATAAATAGTGACAGAATTATCGTTTTTTCTCATTTTTCACCTATTTTCTCCGCTTATTTCTTCTGCCAAATCTTCCCTTCCCCTCTTTGCTAAAGAGGGGGATCAGAACGCATAAAATCATCTTTTTAATAAATGAAATAATACAATGCACAAAATTCTCTTCCGCCGTCTTATCCAAATTCTACTGGTGATTTGGTCGGTTGGCACACTCACATTTATCCTCACCCGCCAACTTTCGGGTGATATGGCATACCGCATTGCTGCCAGCCGCTATGGTTATGATCAAGCAGATAGTGCTGCTGCTGAGGCTGTGCGTGCCGAGCTGGGATTAGACCAACCTTGGTGGCAAAGCTACTTCAGCTGGCTAAGTGACTTGGCTCAATTTAATTTAGGCAAATCATTGGTGACCGGTGATCCGGTCTGGTCTGAAATTCAGCACCAATTCGGGCATACCTTAAGCCTTGCGATTGTGGCACTTATCTTAGCAATCCTTATCGGGCCTCCGCTCGGTTTGTTAGCCGCCCGTAAGCCAAACGGCTTTTTTGACCGCTTGACACTGGTATTCAGTACCCTGTTTCGCTCCGTGCCGGCATTTATTATTGCGATTGGCTTGATTACGCTGTTTTCCGCTCAACTAAAATGGCTACCTGCCGGCGGATACGGCAGTTGGCAACATTTTATCTTGCCTGCCTTAACGCTTGCGATTGGCTTGAGTACGGTTTCGGTACGAGTCACCCGTTCTGCAATGGTTCAGGTAAAAGGCTCAGAATTTTACCAATTTTCACAATTAAAAGGCTTAAGCCGTTGGCATACCTTTTTACGTCACGGTTTGCCGAATATTGCCGTGCCGGTCATTGCCTACCACGCAGTACAATTAGTTTATTTAATTGAAGGCGTTGTGGTGGTCGAAAGCCTATTTGCTTGGCCCGGCAGCGGACACGCACTGGTTCACGCCATCATTGCCCGTGATGTGCCGATGATTCAAGGTACAACGCTCGTGATGGGCGGATTGTTTGTTGTATTAAACACCATTGCCGATCTATTAAGTGCTTGGATTGACCCACGAATTAAGCGATAGGACATCAAGATGAAAATTTCAATTTCACAATACTTAGGCGGCACTATTCTCCTTGCAATGTTGGGATTTGCCTTTTTACAGCCTTATTTTTACCCGATGGATATTGGCTTTCAAGATTTAACCAATATCCTTTCCAATCCAAATGAAATCGCTTGGTTCGGCACCGATCATCTCGGGCGGGATATGCTTGCCCGTCTTGCCTCTGCTATTCGTCTTTCGTTTGGCTTATCACTGTTTAGCGTGATTTGTGCCTTAATTGCAGGCTTAATTACCGGCATTATGGCAGGCTTTTTCGGTGGCTGGATTGACCGCATTTTCAGCTTTATTTGTGATCTAGTGATGGCACTCCCCGGCTTACTTTTAGTATTGCTCTTTGCCGCCCTTTCTCCCGGCTCATTTTGGACGCTCTATTTAGGGATTTCATTGGTAATGTGGGTGGAATTTTTCCGTGTGATCCGCTCTATCAGCTCAACAATGGCAAACAGCTCGGAAATTCAAGCCTCACGCCTAATGGGAATGGGCTGGTTTTATAGCTTCAAACGCCACTTATTGCCCCGTTTATTACCGATGATTGCCACTTTATCGGCATTCTCGCTCGGCAATGCGATTTTAGCTCTCGCCACACTTGGCTTTGTCAGCGTAGGGCTTCGCCCGCCTACAGCAGAATTAGGCTTGATGATGACCGAACTATTCCCTTACTACTACGAAGCACCGCTGATATTTTTGCAACCAGTGGTTGCCGTTTTCTTAATGGTACTCAGCTTACAATTATTGTCTAGAAAAATTAAATAATGCGTAGGGGCAGGTCCTGTGCCTGCCCAAAATTCTTATTATATTTATGGGCGGGCACAGGGCCCGCCCCTACAGTAATAAAATGAAGATGAAATTACTCAATATCCAAAACCTATCTGTTGAAACCGAAAACAGATTACAGCTGGTCGAACCGATTAGCCTACAATTAAAGGCAGGAAAAAATATTACTATCTTAGGCGAAACCGGCTCAGGCAAAAGCCTGCTGATTCAAGCGATTATGGGGGCGTTACCCGACGGCTTAATCGCAAGCGGTGAAATTTCGGTAAAAAATTGCAAAATTTCCACCGAATCCGACCGCTTGCAAACATTGTGGGGTAAAACCTTGGTAATGCTGCCACAAGAGCCTCGCCGCTCGCTTAATCCGATTATGGCAATCGGCAAGCAGTTGTGGGAAAGTTTTCACTATGTGGCAGGCAAACCATCATCTCAAGCCAAAACGGAAAGCAAAGCCTATTTAGCCAAACTTGGGCTGGGCGAATCGGTTGAAAACTACCCACACCAGCTTTCCGGTGGAATGGCTCAACGTGCCTCTTTTGCGATTGCAACTGCCGCCGGTGGCAAAATTTTACTTGCCGATGAGCCGACCAAAGGGCTTGACCCAACCAGTAAAGGCAAAGTGATTGAACTGTTAAAATCCGCCTACCAAAACGGCGGAGGCTTGCTCACCATTACTCACGATATTGAAGTTGCCGAGCAACTCGGTGGCACTATTTTAGTGATGAAAAAAGGCGAACTGTTGGAGCAAGGTGAGGCAAAAGCGTTGTTAAATAACCCACAACACCCTTACACCAAAGCACTTATCAGTGCCGATCCAAAACATTGGCAACCATTGCAAGATCTGCAAAATTTAAGCCAAAAACAACCGCTTGTTTCGGTTAAAAATTTGAGTATTGCCCGTGGTAAGAAAACGCTGTTTAGCAACCTTTCCTTTGACTTACACAAAGGCGAAGTGCTTGGGATTGTCGGGCATAGTGGGATTGGCAAAAGCTCGCTTGCCGATGTACTTTGTGGTTTGCTTAAGCCGAAATCGGGCGAAGTTGTGTGGCACAGCCACAGCCATAAAAAACACCAAGTGTTGAAGCTTTACCAAGACCCACCGGAAGCCTTTGCTCCGAATGTCAGTCTAAAAACCTTGCTTGATGATGTGATTAACAAGCACCAATTAGATCGACTGCCGATTCCAAGTTTACTGCAACAACTTTCGCTCAACCCAGAAATTTTGCAACGCAATGCGGAAAATGTCTCCGGCGGCGAGCTACAACGAGTAGCAATTTTGCGAGCCTTGCTCTTAGAACCGGTACTACTGTTTGCCGATGAAGTCACTTCTCGGCTTGACCCAATCACACAACAAGAAACGATAGAATTGCTGATCAACCAGTGCCGAGCGAGAAATTGCAGTCTGATTTTGGTCAGTCACGATCCTTATCTAATTGAGAAATCGTGCGATAAAGTGATTAATTTGGAAGAGTATGTGGGCTAACAAGCGGTTCAATTTCTGAGATTTTTTGCGGCTCTAAAAACAAAAATGCGAAGACATCAGTTCTTCGCATTTTTCTTACTTATTCCTTATTGCCCAGCCAGCTTCTGCCGTACAATTTCAAACAGACAGACCCCGGTTGCAACTGAGACATTCAAAGAAGATACTGAGCCCGCCATTGGAATGCTGATAAGCTGGTCGCAATGCTCACGGGTAAGGCGACGCATTCCGTCACCTTCTGCCCCCATAACTAACGCAATCGAGCCGGTTAATTTTGCTTCATAAATGCCCGATTCCGCCTCACCTGCCGTGCCGACAATCCAGACATTATGCCGTTCTTGTAAATCTCGCATTGTGCGAGCCAGATTGGTAACTCGAATCAGTGGCATCACTTCCGCTGCCCCACAGGCGACTTTGCGAGCGGTTGGTGTAAGCTGAGCAGATTTATCTTTCGGCACAATAACCGCATCAACCCCTGCCGCATCAGCGGTACGCAAACAAGCCCCTAGGTTGTGAGGGTCGGTCACGCCATCTAAAATCAACAAGAGTGGATTTTTCTTTTGGCTTAAGATCGCCTCTAAATCGTGTTCATTCAGCTCTTTTTGTGGCACGACTCTGGCAATAATCCCTTGATGCACTTCACCTTGCGATTTGTTATCTAAGGTTTGGCGGTTCACTTGTTGAATTGCCACCCCTAAACGTTGTAATTCATTTAATAGTGGCATTAAGCGTTTATCTTCACGCCCTTTTAGCACCAGCACTTCAATTAAACGCTCAGGTGCATTATCCCAAAAGGCTTTCACTGCGTGAATGCCATAAATTTGTTCGCTCATATTTTATCCTTAATAATTGGGCGAACCCATCAGCTCGCCCATATAAATACCTAACTAAAGCAACATCTTCACAATTTTATCCAACTTAACCCTGCCGAATTTTTTCAGCAATTTACGCACATTTTCAGGGTAATCGGTTAAAACTTCCAAATCACTGTAGTGAGTTAAAATCTGCGTATGTTGGCAAATTTGGTTTAACTCCGTTTCTGCTTTTTCACTTAATTGATGTTGAGGATCGGAAATTAAAATTGCATTTTCGGCATCTAACCGCCACGCTCTTGGGTTAAGGTTATTGCCGGTCAGCAAAATATAGCGGTTATCCACCCAAACCCCTTTTAAGTGGTAGCTGTTTTCGCCATCTTTCCATAAGCGAATGGTTAACTGTTTATTTTGTACATAACCGTCCAACCGTTTTGCAAAGGCTCGTAAGTTCTTTTCATACAAATAAGGCAGAGCCGATGCCATCGTGAATTTTTCGTCCGGCTTGGTGTAGAAATCATTAGCGGTTTTATCCCCCACAATAATTTCAACCGATTTGCCGTTTGCCAATAGCCATTCAATACGGGTTCTCAGAGAATGCGGAAAATTAAAATACGGAGTGCAAATCGTTAATTTCTGCTCAGTTTGATAAAACAACGCTTCAATCACTTTATTTAACTGATTCTTACGTCGCCCTAAGCCTACTAAAGGAGAAACCGCTAAGCGACCATTTTCAGCAACACCGTTAAATAAATACGCTTCCCGACTTAATTGTTTGCGGAAATGCTTAATTTGCGCACGAATTTCAGCCGTTTTCGGGCGATTTTCCGTATCTAAACGTTTTACCGCTTCATTGGTTAAAAGATGCTGTTGAATAAACGTCACCCAGCTATCGGCAAGAACTTTATTTTCAATGACGTGGTAACGGTCATAACGGTAACGTTCAAATTGATGCAAATACACATTATTAATGCTTGCTCCGCTATACAAAATCGTATCGTCAAATACGAAGCCTTTCAAATGCAATACACCAAACACTTCTCGTCCGTTAATCGACACACCGTAAAAGGCAATCTCTTGCCCTGCCGGTAAACCTTGTTCGTATTTAACTTTTGCATACCAGTCGGCGTTAGATAAATTCTCTGCCTCACCAATACGCCCACGTTGGGCTCGGTGCCAATCAACCAAAATGTTAATTTCCAGTTCAGGATTATTTCGCTTCGCTTGATATAAAGCAGCTAATACTTCCTGCCCGGCTTCATCTTTTTCAAAGTAAAGAGCGGTTATATAAATACGCTTTTTTGCCGTTTGAATCAGCTGTAAAATTTGTTGTTTAAACGCTTTGCTCGAGGCGAGAAACTGAACCTGCTCTGCCACTTGTGGTAAGTATGGCAGGCTTTTCAATAGGTATTCAGCTTTACGTTGTTTGTTCAAAATTAACATCATTGATTCCAAAATTTTCAATCGTTGCCTGCTATTTTACACTGAAATCGCCAATAAAGCGATTTTCGCTTAACGGCATTGATAGCTGGTCAAACGATTAGGATCTTCTCCGGTTTGATAAATTGCGACTTTCGGATAAGCACAAAGCGGGATCTGCTTGGCTTTATTAGGGTAAAGCTCACCGGCTTTGGCGGCAATACTTTCCGGCTCCAGTCCTTTCTCAACCCAATTTTCAAGGGCAGTGAGCATATCAAAATCATTCACCGTTGCCCCTCGCCCACAATGGTTCATTGCCGACACGAAAAACAATTTTGCAAAATGTTGCGGATTTTCGACCGCTTGTTGTAGGCTTTGATACCAATTTTTGAGATCAACTGCCGAAAAAATCGGGTCTGAAACGCCTTGATAAATCAGCATTTTGCCACCGTTCTGCTTAAAAGCGGATAAATCAACTTGATCTGCATCGTGAATGCTCCCTACCGCTTTCACTTGTTCGCTGGCTTGATCCAAATCTACGCTGAGTGGATCTCGGCTCGGCACTCTGGGGGCTAAATAGTAATGGGTCAAACTTTTCAATCCCATTTTAAAACTAATGCTGTTGGGCTGAGCGGTTTGGCTATCACCTAATTTCCAATCCCGCCAGCCTTTAGCGTTAATGCCGGAATCATACGCCCAAGGGCTATAAATCAGCTCGCCTCGACTGTTTTTCGCCCCCTCGAAAATCGTTTTGATTAAAGCGACTTTTTTCTGCCCCAGTTGCTTTGCCACCATTTCCGGCTGGAAATCACACTGTTCCCACGCATTAATTAAACCGTCTGCTAAGCCGTCTAACTTATCGCAACGTGTTAATACACCATTGGCAATCACATCTAAATCTTGTTGAGTGAGGGCTTGGGATAAAATTTTGTCGCCATCACCATTCTTCGGAGCAACTGCCAACAAGGCTCGATTATCCCATACTTCCGCCAAGACTGAACGGGAAACCCGAAAGCCGGGGCTGCCTGCAATCACACCGTCAAATTCCTGTGGATAACGCATTGCCGCCATCATCGCCTCACGACCACCATTCGAGCAGCCCATAATGTAATTGTGCTTGCTCGGTTTTCGGTAAAATTCGGCAATCAACTGCTTGGCAACCGTGGTCACTTTGCCGATAGAGGCATAGGCATAATTTGAGCGAGCTTCGGGATCTGCGGTAAACACTAAATCTCGAGTGGCGTGACCACTGTCGTTACTCACTACTGCATAGCCTCTGTTTAAGCCATTTGCACCACTCGCCCCGTGCGGATAGAGCTTACCAATGGCAGGGAAAATCACCCCACCTACACCGCCCGCCCCCTGAAATAAGAATTTTTCATTCCATTGTTCGGGTAAACGTAGCTCAAATTGAATACCGTAAGGAACATTATCCACCCCCACCCGTTTTCCAATTTCACCTTGTACTAAACAGTAAGCCGGCAACTCAGCAGATTTCTCAACCCATTCAGCTTTATAAATAGCCGTTTTTTCCGGCGAGTTAGATTTTAACGCGACACATTGTTCAGCCATAGAATTAGCCAAAGCAGTGTGAGAAAAAACGGAGAGAAAAATAAAAAGAAAAGCGATTATTTTCATCATTTACATCAATACAAGCGGTTATTTTTCCGAAAATTTTTGCAAATTTTAAACTGAGTGTCTATCTATCGCTGGAAAAGCTAAGGCAGAGTTTCCTCTGCCTTAGAAAGATGAATTGAATTACATTTTAAGCAAACAAGCGTTTTTCGCCTTCGCCGGCTACGTTTTCCACACAACGTCCGCAAACTTCTTCGTGGCCAGAGTGCGAGCCGATGTCGGTAGCATAATGCCAGCAACGAGGGCATTTCTCACCATCTGCATTTTCCACTTTTACTGCGAGTCCGGCTAATTCGCCTTCCGCAATATCTGCTTCCGCCAGTGGTTTAACAATCGCTTGTGAGGTAATCAGCACAAAGCGTAATTCATTGCCAAGTTGTTCTAATAACGGGCGAATTTCATCATTGGCGAATACCGTCACCTTGGCTTCTAAGCCAGCACCAATTACTTTGTCTTTACGGGCTTGTTCCAGCACACGGTTGACTTCCGCACGCACTTTTAAGATTTGTTGCCAGTAAGCATCATCTAATTTATCTTGCTCGGTTAAGCCGAATAATCCGGTGTAGAATTCTTCGGTAAAGACAAATTCACTTCTGCCTTCCACCTGCGGTAAGTAGCCCCAAATTTCATCGGCTGTGAAGGATAAAATCGGTGCAATCCAACGTACTAACGCTTCTGCAATATGCCATAACGCTGTTTGGCAGCTACGGCGGGCAAGGCTGTCGGCTTTGGTGGTGTATTGGCGGTCTTTGATAATATCTAAGTAGAAAGACCCCATTTCAATCGAGCAGAAACGCATTAAACGCTGTACTACCGTGTGGAATTGGTAGTTATCATAGGCTTCTTTGATGTCGTTTTGAGCCTCTAAAGCACAAGCCACCGCCCAGCGGTCTAAGGCGATCATCTCTTGCGGTTGAACTAAATCACTTTTTGGATCGAAACCGTTCAAGTTCGCCAATAAGAAACGGGCTGTGTTACGAATACGGCGGTATGATTCCCCGGCACTGTTTAAAATATTGTGCGAAACGGTAATCTCACCGGTATAGTCGGTGGAGGCAACCCATAAGCGTAAAATATCTGCACCGTTTTTGTTCCACACTTCACTTGGCACAATTACGTTGCCAAGCGATTTGGACATTTTTCTGCCTTTCTCATCTACGGTAAAACCGTGAGTTAGCACTTGTTTGTATGGTGCTTTGCCGTTAGTAGCAGTGGAAAGCATTAAAGATGACATAAACCAACCACGATGTTGGTCTGAACCTTCTAAATACATATCCGCTAAATTGCCGTTAAATTCAGGGCGTTGTTCTACAACAGAGGCATAGGTCGATCCTGAATCAAACCACACGTCTAAGGTATCCGGCACTTTGCGGTAATCTTTGGCTTCTTCACCGAGCAATTCCGCAGGATCTAAATCCCACCACGCTTGAATGCCTTTTTCTTCTACACGTTTCGCCACTTCTTCAATTAATTCTAAAGTGCGAGGATGTAATTCTTCGGTTTCATTATGCACAAACATCGCCATTGGCACGCCCCAAGTACGTTGGCGTGAAATACACCAGTCTGGGCGGTTTGCCACCATCGTATCAATACGAGCTTCACCCCAGCTTGGGATCCAACGCACCGATTTGATTTCTCCTAGTGCTTGCTGGCGTAAGCCTTGGGTTTCCATTCCGATAAACCATTGTGGGGTAGCACGGAAGATAATCGGGGTTTTGTGTCTCCAACAGTGCGGATAACTATGCTTGATGCGGGATAATTTTAATAATGCTCCCACTTCTTGTAATTTTTCGACTACTTTATCGTTGGATTCAAACACACCTAAGCCGGCAAAGAACGGGGTGTCTGCTTTGAATTTACCGTCATTGGAAATTAGCCCTGCCATTTCAATGTTATATTTGCGAGCGACCACGAAGTCGTCCGCACCGTGATCCGGTGCAGTATGCACTAACCCTGTACCACCGTCTGTGGTAACGTGGTCGCCAAAAATAAATGGCACGCTGTAATCATAGAATGGGTGGTTAAAGCGTAATAATTCTAAGTTTTCGCCTTTGGTGGTTGCTAAAATCTCAGCAGATTCAACGCCTGCTGCTTTTGCAACATCTTCGACTAAATCGACCGCTAGTAACACACGCTCATCACCTAATTGGACTAAGGCATAGTCTAATTCAGGGTTGATCGCAATCGCACGGTTAGACGGAATAGTCCAAGGGGTAGTTGTCCAAATAACCGCAGATAATGCCCCTCTACCTTTACCCTGTGCGTTGAATTTTTCTTCTACCGCATTTACGTCCACAGCATTAAAACGCACATAAATAGAGGGAGAAACTTTATCTTCATATTCCACTTCAGCTTCCGCTAACGAAGATCCACAATCTAAGCACCAATGTACCGGTTTTGAACCTTTGTATAAATGCCCGTTCGCAATCACTTTGCCGAGCGTGCGAATAATATTCGCCTCAGTGTTAAAATTCATTGTTAGGTATGGGTTATCCCAATCACCTAAAATACCCATACGGATAAAATCGGCTTTCTGACCTTCTACTTGTTCTTTCGCATAGTCACGGCACGCTTGGCGAAACTCGGCAGCCGAAATTTTCTCATTTGGTTTACCAACAATCCCTTCTACTTTCAGCTCAATCGGCAAACCGTGACAGTCCCAGCCCGGCACATAAGGGGTATCGAAACCTAATGCGGTTTTCGATTTCAAAATCATATCTTTTAAAATTTTATTCACTGCGTGACCTAAGTGAATATTACCGTTAGCATACGGAGGACCATCATGCAAAATAAAGGTTTTCTTGCCTTTCGAGGCAGTACGAATTTTTTGGTATAAATTTTTGTCATACCAATTTTTTAACATATCGGGTTCACGTTTCGCGAGATCCCCACGCATAGGAAAGCCTGTTTCAGGCAAGTTTAAGGTGTTTTTGTAGTCAATAGTCATTTTTTTATTTCTCGTTAAAATTATCTGTTTTATGCCTAGCACGGCATAGCCGTACTAGGTTAAGCATAGCTCAGCCCCTCTGGGGCTGGAAACTAGAAAGGCTCACCTTGCAAATTCCTTAAAAAATTCAACCGCTTGCAAGCGATCTTTCTCAATCTGGGCTTTTAGTGCTTCAAAGTCGGGAAATTTTATTTCATTGCGTAATTTTTTTAAAAAGATCACTTCAATCGCCTCACCGTAAATAGAGGCATTGAAATCAAAAATATGCACTTCTAATAACGGCTTAGTACCGTTAATGGTCGGGCGGTTGCCGACATTGGCGATTCCGTTAAAACTGCCCTGTTTGGTCTTCACTTTTACCACAAATACCTCTTGAATCGGCGTAACCAAACGATTGAGCATAATATTTGCGGTAGGAAAACCAATGGTTCTGCCGAGTTTATTACCGTGTGCAACGCGTCCCAGAATCGAATAAGGCTTGCCGAGTAATTTCTCTGCCAAATCTAACTCATTGTTTTGTAAGGCTTCTCGCACTAATGAGCTGCTAATTCTTTCTTCGTTTAAGCTATGGGTATGGCTTTCTTCCACCGCAAAGCGATATTTTAAGCCGGCATTGCGTAAAGTTTCAAAACTGCCCGCCCGTTTTGCCCCAAAGCGAAAATCATCGCCTACACTTAAATAGCGTACTTTCAGTCTTTTAGCGAGCAAATCGCTGATGAAATCGTCTGCCGAAATTTGAGCAAATTTTTCACTAAAACGCACGCATAGCACAAAATCCACACCGGCTTCTTCCAAATATTTTAGCTTATCTCGCAGGCGCATTAAGCGGGCGGGCGGGTTACAAGCAGTTGAATTTCCACTTTTTTTTGCAAAAAACTCTCGAGGTTGTGGCTCAAATAACATCACAACTGAGGGCAATCCTAAATCTAAAGCTCTATCACAAAGACGAGCCAAAATATTTTGATGCCCAAGATGCACACCATCGAAATTCCCGATAGAGAGAACACAGCCTTGATTTAAAGCGATGTGTTTGTCTAAATTGTGGAAACCTCGAATAAGTTGCATAAAAGATAAACCATTTTATAAGTGAAAATTGCTGTGATTATAACGAGAAATCTACAAAAAAGGAAAAAAATTCAATCTGTTATATTTTTTTAGTGCTGAAAGTGGTCGTGTAGCTAATTATTAAAGCAAAGATATGCTATAAAACTGCTATTTATACAATAAAAATATATTCAAATGCTACATTTTACTATATGATAATCATCAAAAAATCGAGGGAATCATTATGACAGATTTTGCTTATCTTCAACAAAAGCGCAAACAGCTTAAACTCAAAGTGAATGATATTTGTGAACAAGCTGGGGTAACCCGAGCTTATTTTAATCAGTTAGTAAGCGGAAAAATCAAAAATCCAAGCGCCAATAAGCTTAAAGCCTTGCATTCCGTTTTAGATATCGTAGAAGATAGCAACCAGCGTTCCGGGGTTATTTTTGGCAAATTCTATCCTATTCACACAGGTCATATTAATATGATCTATGAAGCATTTAGTAAAGTAGATGTTTTACATGTTATTGTTTGTACCGATTCTGAACGGGATTTACGTCTTTTCCAGGAAAGTAAAATGAAACGAATGCCGACAAATGAAGATCGGCTACGCTGGGTACAGCAAATTTTTAAATACCAACAAAAACAGATCTTTATTCACCATTTAGTTGAAGACGGTATTCCGAGCTATCCAAATGGCTGGGAAGATTGGTCTGGTCGTGTTAAAGCGCTATTTGAAGAAAAAAGCATTAATCCTACTATTGTTTTTAGTAGTGAAATTCAAGATAAAGAACCTTATGAAAAATATTTGCATCTAGAAGTTCAACTTGTCGATCCTACTCGTGAATCCTTTAATATTTCAGCAACACAAATTCGTAATAATCCTTTTCAATACTGGCGCTTTATTCCGAAAGAAGTTCGTCCTTTCTTTGTTAAAACTATTGCGATTTTAGGTGGTGAAAGCAGTGGTAAATCAGTGTTGGTGAGCAAATTAGCGAATGTATTTAACACTACCTCTGCTTGGGAATATGGGCGCGAGTTTGTGTTTGAGCAACTTGGCGGCAATGAACAAGCAATGCAATATTCCGACTATCCGCAAATGGTACTTGGACATCAACGCTACGTTGATTATGCCATGAAACATGCTCATAAAGTGGCTATTATTGATACCGATTACATCACAACTCAAGCGTTCTGTATTCAGTATGAAGGGAAGGCTCACCCGTTTCTGGATTCAATGATCCGCGAATATCCTTTTGATGTGACGATTTTACTTTCTAACAATACAAAATGGGTAGCCGATGGTTTACGCAGTTTAGGATCGAAAAAACAGCGTCAACAGTTTCAACACCTACTGAAAAAACTACTAGAAAAACACCATATTCCTTATATTAAAATTGAATCTCCAAGTTATTTGGATCGCTACAATCAAGCCAAAGAGGTGGTAGAAGCTATTTTAAATGAAGAACCAATCCCATTACAGTTTAAGCAATATAATATTCACGAATTTGAATAACTGCCACAGGAAATAACATGATACTTTTTGCAGGCGATCCACACGGTAGCTACGAGCATCTTTATCCGATTCTACAACAGCAGACGGAGGAGGTAGCTTTAGTTATTCTAGGCGATCTTCAATTGACTACTCCTGATGAATTAGATCGGCTTTCGCAGTATTGTGATATTTGGTTTATTCATGGTAACCATGACAGTAAAACCGTTGCTGCCTTTGATTCTATTTGGAATAGTAGCTGGAAAGAACGCAATATTCACGGTAAAGTAGTTGACATTCAAGGAATAAAAATTGCAGGTATTGGAGGGGTCTTCCGAGGTCATATTTGGATGCCGCCCAATCGTCCAATGTTTTTTGATCCCATCCATTTTTGCCAATACTCTGCTCCGGAAAAAATTTGGCGTGGTGGTATTCCATTAAGGCACCGCTCTTCGATCTTCCCTTCTGATTTTGAAGCATTGGAAAATGAAAAAGCCGATATTTTAATTACACACGAAGCACCAAAGCCACACCCTCAAGGCTTCTCTGTAATCAACCAGCTAGCAAGAAAATTAGGGGCGAGCAAAATTTTCCATGGCCACTACCATGATAATTTTAATTATGGCAATCTAAATGTCAGCAGAGAATGTGCTATTTATAATATCGGCTTTCGTAGCCTAGCGGATATTAATGGAAATTATCTAATTTTAGGTGTTGATGATCGAGAGAAATAGCCAAAAATTTGACTGAATTAAACAAATTGTCATTTTACCCTTCCCATTCATAAATTTATAAGTAAAATGCGAGAAATTTGTAACATAAACGTTATTAAACAGAATTTATAAATTAAATCAGAGGTTTAAAAGATGAAGATCCCACAAATCTTAATTGTTGAGGATGAGTTAGTAACAAGGAATATGCTGAAAAGCATTTTTGAAGGAGAAGGATATCAGGTATTTCAAGCATCTAACGGCGAGGAAATGCACTCTGTTCTGAGTACAAATGAAATCAATCTTGTGCTAATGGACATTAACTTACCGGGAAAAAATGGATTAATTCTCGCCCGAGAAATTCGAGAGAATATGAAGCTACCATTAATGTTTTTAACCGGTCGCGACAATGAAATTGATAAGATCCTCGGTTTAGAAATAGGTGCCGATGACTATATCACTAAACCGTTTAATCCTCGAGAATTGACTATCCGAGCGAGAAATTTATTGCAACGAACGATGATAGATAAAGAAAACGACGTTGTAAAAGAGCAATCTGAAATTGAAAGCTATCGCTTTAACGGTTGGATCTTAGACATTAACAGTCATAGTTTAATCTCACCAGAAGGTGAGGTAAATAAATTACCACGTAGTGAATTTAGGGCTTTATTACATTTTTGCCAACATCCTGGAAAAATTCAAACACGTGAAGATTTATTGAAAAAAATGACCGGGCGGGAACTAAAACCTCATGATAGAACCGTTGATGTTACTATTCGCCGTATTCGTAAACATTTTGAAGACCACCCCAATACCCCAGAAATTATTGTCACCATTCACGGTGAAGGCTACCGTTTCTGTGGTAACATCGAACCTTAATCAAGATAGGAGTAATTTTATGAAAAAATTAACTATTGTCGCATTAACTTGCTTATTTTCTACCCATCTATTAGCCGCTCCTGTCGGAAATACATTTACTGGCATCGGTGTCGGTGTAGATGTAACTACAACAAAATACAAAGTTGAAGGAGTAAAAGGCAAGGATTCCACAGGTCCGGCATTAGTTGTCGATTATGGTATTGAGCAAGGCAATAACTTTGTAGGCGTTGTACAAGGAAAAGCAAAAGTAGGTAGTACAAAAGTATTTAGCGATGTAAAACAAAAAAATAAATATACTATAGCTTATCAACAAGGTTATCGTGTTGGATCCGATTTATTACCTTATGTAAAAGTAGATGCCAGCTCAAGCAAAATCGGTAATGAAACCTATCGTGGCTTTGGTTTCGGTGCTGGTGCAAAATATGCAGTTTCAAGCGATGTTGAATTAGGTGCAGAATACACTCGCGATAATTTAAAACGTAGCGGCACAAAATTAAAAGGTAACGCTTTCACCGCGAATGCAACTTATCGTTTCTAATCTTAGCGGTAAAGTTTTCTGAAAAAATAACCGCTTGTAACACAAAAGAGCCTGAAGTGATTCAGGCTCTTTGCCTTTTAATATAATACTCGGGCTCGAATCGTGCCTTCGATCGCTTTTAAACGTTGTAATGCTTCATCAACATTGTCGCTCTCTACATCAATTACAACATAACCGATAGCTGCATCGGTTTGTAAATATTGAGCGGCAATATTCACATTTGATTCCACAAAAATCTGGTTAATTTGATTTAACATACCTGGGCGATTCTCGTGAATATGTAATAAACGTTTGGTATTAGTATGAAGCGGTAAGGATACTTCAGGGAAATTCACTGCCGTCACGGTTGAACCGTTATCTGAATATTTCACAAATTTATTGGCAACTTCGGTGCCGATATTTGCCTGAGCTTCAGAGGTTGAACCACCAATATGTGGCGTTAAAATCACGTTATCAAACTTGCACAATGGTGACACGAACGGGTCATTAATTGATGCCGGTTCTTCCGGAAATACGTCAATCGCCGCACCACGCAATGAGCCGTCTTCAATCCGAGCGGCTAATGCGTCTAAATCGACCACTGTACCACGAGCGGCATTAATTAACACCGAGCCTTCTTTTAATTGAGCAATGCGTTCTGCACTCATTAGGTTTTTAGTCGAGTCGATTTCCGGAACGTGTAGTGAAATCATATCGCAGGTTGAAAGCAAATGCTCTAATGTCGGCACTTGCTGTGCATTACCGAGTGGTAGTTTGTTTTCAACATCATAGAAATAAACCTGCATACCAATGGCTTCGGCAAGAATACTAAGCTGTGAACCGATATGACCATATCCCACAATACCTAATTTCTTGCCACGTACTTCGTTTGCACCTGCTGCCGATTTATTCCACACCCCACGATGCACTTCCGCATTTGCAGTCGGGACTTTACGCATTAATAAAATCATCTCTGCCAGCACTAATTCTGCCACCGAGCGGGTATTTGAGAACGGTGCATTGAATACCGGAATACCTCGTCTTTTCGCCGCATTCAAATCAACTTGGTTTGTACCGATACAGAAACAACCAATCGCAATTAATTTCGGAGCTTGAGCCAGTACTTCTTCGGTTAAAAAAGTACGCGAGCGAATACCAACAAAGTGTGCATCTTTAATTGCATCAATTAATTCTTGACCGTCTAATGCTTTTTTATGCACTTCAATATTGGTATAACCAGCCGCTAAGAGTACATCAATTGCGTTTTGATGTACGCCCTCAAGCAGAAGGAATTTGATCTTGGATTTATCCAAAGAAATTTTAGCCATTTTTTGCTCCTAAGTATTTGTATTTGCAATAATAAATTATTCTAAAATAACTGCACCTTCAGGTGTGCCGACAATGGTTACATTGGCAAAACGTTGTGCAAAAATACCGTTAGTCACCACGCCTGCAATATTATTAATGGTATGTTCCATTTTCAACGGCTCCATAATTTTAAAGTTATGTACATCTAAAATCACATTGCCGTTATCAGTGACCACGCCCTCACGGTATTCCGGCGAACCACCTAAGGCTACGAGCTGACGAGCCACATAAGAACGAGCCATTGGGATCACCTCCACCGGCAGAGGGAAAGTTGAACCCAGCACATCAACTTGTTTGGATTTATCCACAATGCAGATAAATTTTTTCGCTAATGAACTCACGATTTTCTCACGGGTAAGTGCTGCCCCGCCACCTTTAATCATCGCCCCTTGTGGCGTGATTTCATCAGCTCCGTCAATATACACATCTAATTCCGTCACTTCATTGGCACTGAATACTTCAATGCCGATATCACGCAAACGCTGTTCCGAGGCTTTAGAGGCAGCAACCGCTCCTTTAATCTCATCTTTCATTGAAGCAAGGGCATCAATAAAACAGTTTACGGTTGAACCACTTCCCACCCCAACAATAGTGTCCGATTTTACAAATTTTAATGCAGCTTGTGCCGCAATTTTTTTCATTTCTTGTTGATCCATTTTTACCTCCACTTGTAGGGCAAATCATCATTTGCCCACTTCGGCAAGGCGAAAAAAATTTTCGCCCTACTACATCTATTCTACACATATATGTAACAAGCGGTCATATTTGGCAAATTTTTTACCAAAAACGACCGCTTGTCATTAGTTACGTTTTACTGCTTCAACAATCTCTTCCGCACAGCTTTGAGCAAGTACAGCATCTTCGCACTCCACCATCACTCGAATTAATGGCTCAGTGCCTGATTTACGCAATAAAATACGCCCTTTGCCTGCCAAGCGTTTTTCCACATCTGCCGCTACCGCTTTCACTTCGTTACTTTCAAGCGGATTTGCCGCCCCTTTCTCAAAGCGAACATTTAGCAGAACTTGCGGGAACAGAGGCACTGCTTTTGCCAAATCATTCAGGCTTAATTTGTGGCTTGCCATTGCTGCTAATACTTGCAGTGAGGCAATAATACCATCACCGGTGGTGTTTTTATCTAACACGATAATATGCCCGGAGTTTTCGCCACCCAGTTTCCAGCCTTTTTCTTTAAGCTGCTCTAGTACATAGCGGTCACCCACGTTAGCACGAGAGAATGGAATGGCTAGCTCTTTTAAAGCTAATTCCAAGCTCATATTACTCATTAATGTACCGACTACACCGCCTTGTAATTTGCCTGAACGTAGAGCTTCTCGGGCTAAAATAAATAGAATTTGGTCGCCATCAACTTTATTGCCTAAGTGATCGACCATAATCAAACGGTCGCCATCACCATCGTAAGCTAGACCAACATCCGCACCTGCTTCTACCACCACTTTTTGAAGTGCTTTAATATCCGTTGCACCACATTTTTCGTTGATGTTTAAACCGTCCGGCTTAGTACCGATTTCAAGCACTTCTGCCCCTAGCTCACGCATTACATTCGGCGCGATATGGTAGGTTGCACCGTTGGCACAATCCACCACAATTTTATAGCCTTCAAGGCTTAGTTCAGACGGGAAAGTGCCTTTACAAAACTCGATATAACGTCCTGCGGCATCATTAATACGACTGGCACGACCTAAATTTGCTGAATCTACGCAATCCATAGGCTTATCAAGCATTGCTTCAATCGCTTCTTCAATTTCATCAGGTAGTTTTTCACCAACCGACGAGAAGAATTTAATGCCGTTATCGTAATAAGGATTGTGAGAGGCAGAAATCACAATGCCGGCTTCCGCACGGAAAGTACGGGTTAAATAAGCAATTGCCGGAGTCGGCATCGGACCAACGAATACTGCTGATAAACCGGCTGCGGTTAAACCGGCTTCCAGAGCCGATTCCAACATATAACCGGAAATACGGGTATCTTTACCGATTAATACTTTTTTCGTGCCTTGGGTTGCCAACACTTTACCTGCTGCCCAACCGAGTTTTAATGCAAATTCAGGTGTAATTGGAAATTTACCTACTTCACCTCGCACACCGTCTGTGCCGAAATATTTACGAGCCATTCTAATTCCTAAGATTGATAAAAATTTACTTTAAAAAATATTGATATGCCGGACTTTCGCTCACATTTTGGAAGCGGTAACCTAGCTGTTCTAAATGTCGGTTTAATTCTACTTCATCGCCTCTGTTTAATGCAAATGCGGCAAGAATATCGCCATAATCGGCTCCGTGAGCTCGGTAATGGAATAACGAGATATCCCAGTTAGTCAGCATTTGTAAGAATTTTAGCAATGCCCCTTTCTGCTCTGGAAATTCAAAGCTATAGAGTTGCTCATATTGAATGGAGCTTGCTCTACCGCCTACCATATAACGAATATGGGTTTTGGCAATATCATCGTCCGATAAATCTGCCACATCATAGCCGTTTTGTTGCAGATCTTTAATAATCTCTACTTTTTCTGCCGAGCCTGAAATTCGCACCCCCACAAAAATACAGGCTTGTTTATCATCGGAATGGCGATAGTTAAATTCCGTTACCGCACGGTTGCCTAAAATCTCGCAGAATTTTAAGAAACTACCTTTCTGTTCAGCAATGGTGACTGCCAATAAAGCTTCACGTTTCTCCCCGATTTCACAACGCTCTGACACAAAACGTAAGGTGTGGAAATTCACATTCGCCCCGGAAAGAATGCAAGCTAAGTTTTTATCTTGTAATTGATGCTCTTTCACATATTTTTTCAAACCGGCAAGGGAAGTTGCCCCGGACGGCTCGGAAATCGCACGCACATTTTCAAAAATCAACTTCATTGAGGCACAGATTTCATCATTATCCACCAACACCACATCATCAACATATTGCTGACACAGGCGGAAAGTTTCATCGCCAATGCGTTTTACCGCAATACCGTCAGCAAAAAGCCCAACCCGTTCTAAATCGGTCGGTTGCCCTTGCTTTAAGGCGTGATATAAGCAAGCAGAATCTTTAGATTCGACCCCAATCACTTTAATATTCGGCATCACCTGCTTAATTAAAACCGCAATGCCGGCAATTAAGCCGCCACCGCCCACTGGAATAAATACATAATCTAAATCCGGCTTTTGTTGCACCAGTTCTAAGCCGATTGTGCCTTGCCCTGCAATCACTGCCGGGCTGTCAAACGGGTGAATGAAGGTCATACCCAATTCGGTGGAAAGCTCAATCGCTTTCGCCTTAGCTTCATCAAAATTCGCCCCATAAAGCAACACTTCACCACCATAGCCACGTACCGCATCAACCTTAATTGCCGGTGTGTTTTGCGGCATTACAATCAAGGCTCTTAAACCTAAATGTTTGGCAGAAAGTGCCACCCCTTGTGCGTGGTTGCCTGCTGAAGCCGCAATGACTCCAGCCTCTTTTTGTGCTTTGGATAAATTTGAGATCATCGCAAAAGCACCTCGCAATTTAAAGCTGTGAACCGGCTGTCGGTCTTCACGTTTGATAAAAATAGAGTTGCCTAACCGCTCAGACAGTTTTTCCATTTTCTGTAAAGGGGTCACTTGCGCTAAGTCATAAATATTTGAGCTTAAAATCGAGCGTAAATAGTCGATAGCGGATTGGGAATGTTGTGTTTCGTTCATCATTTTGAAAGGTTATTTATTGTTAGATTGAGATAAAGACATTGGTAAATTTCCAAGGAAAATTGACCGCTTGTTTGGTTATTTAGCAATGGCTTTAACAGGGAATATTTCCTCTCGCCCGTTTGCGGGAGAGAGACAGCTTAAAATTTCGTTCAGAAATTTTAAGCAGAGAGAGGGGAAACCTTGGATATCCCCCTCTCCCTCCGCAAATCTTCGATTTGCTCCACCCTCTCCCGCAAGCGGGGAGAGGGGAAATCACAAAGTTAGTGATGACCACCGCAACCACAGCCACCGTGTCCGTGATGATGGTGATGATCGTGGTCGTGACCGCCGCAGCAACCATCGTGATCGTGATGATGATCGTGCCCACCACAACCGCAACCGTGTTCGTGTCCGCCGTGAACGTGTCCGTGTGCGATTTCTTCCGCTGTCGCTTCACGAATGCCAACCACTTCCACAGAGAAAAGTAATTCCTGACCGGCTAACATATGGTTACCGTCCACCACAACTTCATCGCCATCTACTTCGGTAATTACCACCGGTAGCGGACCTAAATCCGTGTCCGCAATAAAACGCATACCCACTTCTAATTCATCGACGCCCATAAATACATCTTTCGGTACACGTTGAACCATATTATCGTTGTACTCGCCGTAACCTTCTTCCGGTTTCACACGCACTTCAAACACATCGCCTACAGCTTTGCCTTCAAGGGCTTTTTCTAAGCCTTCTACCAAGTTGTTGTGACCGTGTAAATATTCTAACGGTTGGTTTACCGGTGCTTCATCTACTAATACGCCTTCTTGAGTACGCACTTGATATGCAATGCTTGGCACTAAATCTTTTGTAATGTTCATATTGAATCCTTTAATTCATCGGTTTTATAAAATAGCAAGCCATTGTAACGCTTTATTTTATATTTGCAATCTATCTGGAAATTTTAACCGCTTGTCAGTAAATTAGTCGATAATATCAGGGGTTACGGTGTCTACCACATCAACTGCGGTTCCCACCACTCCACCAACCACCGAAGTTACCAAACAACCACTTAGGAAAATAGTTGCTGAAATCAGCCCACATACTTTGATTAATTTTTTCATTTTAAAATCCTTTCAAAAACAAAAAACAGCCCTAATCAAGACTAGAGCTGCATCATATTTATTCGCTTAAATTATTTTTCTTCAGCGATAAAGCGATAAACTACCGCACCGATAATTGCACCGACAATCGGAGCAACCCAGAACAACCATAATTGCTCAATCGCCCAGCTGCCTTGGAATAACGCTACACCGGTTGAACGTGCCGGGTTTACTGAGGTATTGGTTACCGGAATGCTGATTAAGTGGATTAAGGTTAAAGCCAAACCAATAGCAATCGGAGCGAAACCTGCTGGAGCACGTTTATCGGTTGCACCCATAATGATGATTAAGAAGAATGCCGTTAATACCACTTCAATTAATAATGCTGCTGTTAAGCTATAGCCGTGTGGCGAATGCTCACCATAACCGTTGCCGGCAAAGCCTGCTGTAGCATCAAAAGTCGGAACACCTGAAGCAATGGTGTATAACACTGCACCGGCAGCAATCGCACCGATTACTTGGGCAATGATATAAGGCACTAAATCTTTAGCGTTAAAACGACCGCCGACTAATAAACCGATTGAAACCGCCGGTTTGAAGTGACCACCTGAAACATGACCGACTGCATACGCCATTGTTAATACGGTTAAACCGAAGGCTAACGAAACGCCTGCATAACCGATTCCTAATTCAGGAATGCCTGCTGCTAAAACTGCACTGCCGCAACCACCAAACACTAACCAAAATGTCCCGAAAAACTCAGCAAAATATTTTTTCATTTTTTATCTTTTATCCTTACCCTAAAGGGTGAATCACACATAAGTGTATTAACTTTCCGAATGCTATAAAACATAGCCAATAAAATATGAGTATACTAAAAAAAGTAAAGACGCATATTTCTTAATTGATAGTATAGACCGATTTTTTCCTCCAATTAAAGTAAAAATACAACTCTATACAAATCTATACATTTCTATTCAAATTCCACACTTCCTGAAGCGGTAGCTGAAATTGTGGTTTTACCTGCTTCTAACGGGATTTCATCCATAGATTTGCTTTGTGCCATTGATGAAACTGCATACATTGCTCTGTGTTCATAATATGGTCTACCACCATCATTTGGAGTTTGAATATTGATATTAACTAGCTTATATGTTTTCGCCCCTAAGGCTTTTTGAATCACATCGGCTTTATGCTGAAATTTGCTGATAATTTCCAGCGTCATTTCATCTTCAAGGGACGCCATTTTCTCTGGCGATACACTAAAATCAATGTAACGAATCGCCACATCTTTACCTAAATTTTCCAACACCGCTGCCATTGCATCAAAATCTTTGCTTTTCAACTGAATGCTACCAGAGGTATCCCAACCATCAATATTCCCTTTGTTGTTATAATTAACGTGATTAGTCACACCTTCAGCTTGTACTTCAATCGATGGATGTTTTTTTGCCTCAGCCAATACACGATTCAGGTTTTCAGATACAAATTTTTTCAGCTCCGGCAAGGATTTACCTGATTTTTGGCTATACACACTTGCCTGCATCACGTCCTTTTCCACCGTGCGAGAGACTTCGGTTGAGAAATTAAAAGAAGCCGGTTTATCTTTATGTTCCACGGTATGAGTTTCCGCTGAAGTTACCGCTGTTGCGACTGCAAGCGGTAGAATGGTAAGAAAATTTTTCAATTTCATAATCAGTCCTTAAAAGGGTTAAAAATCATTTCTTAGATCTCACTTGCGTAGGAAAGTTCATTCAATCGAAAGCACAATCGCCTGTGTATCATTTTCAATTTGCCAGCGAATATTGTAGCCGGCAAGGTTCATACCATAAACTCGCTCACTAGGTTTCCCTTGTTGATACGCCGGGCGAGGGTCTTGGGCGATGACATCGGCAAGAAAACTAAGCGGCTGTTCGATGCCAAATTTTGCAAAATTTCGGCAAAATTCGACAGCTTGTTTTGCCTCCTCGCTAAAACGCACCGCTAATCTTGCTTGTGGTTTTTGCTGAGCAAAACCGGAAACCGCTTGCGGCTCGCTATCTGCAAATGCAATGTAAGGCTTGATGTCAAAAATTGGTGTGCCGTTAACTAAATCCACGCTGCCTAATTTCAAATAAACTTCACTCCCCCCCGCCACTACCGCTTCTAACTTCACTTTCGATAAGCCAAGCGGATTCGGACGATGGGTGGCACGGCTGGCAAAGACCCCGACCCGTTCGTTCCCGCCCAAGCGAGGCGGTCTGACGGTGGCGTGCCACTCTCTTTCGGGAATGTGATGGAATTGGAAAATCAACCAAATATGACTAAATTTCTCCAAGCCTCTGACTGCATCGGGGGTATTGTAAGGCGGAATTAAACGTAGAATGCCTTTCCCCTCCGCTACCAAATTCGGCTGACGAGGCACGGAAAATTTTTCATCATAGGGGCTTTCCACAAAACCGATAGGGTTTAATTGAATCGGGGTTAGTTGATTTGAGGTAGAGTTCATTACGCTTTTTTCTGTTAAAATAATATAAAATATTGGACATAATGATATGAAATTGAGGATGGTGCAAGCGTCCACGCTTGTACCAATTCGTTTTACCATTTAACACAAGAGTGGACGCTTGCACTATCGCTTAAATCCTTAACATCATTGTAAATGAAATTACGCTAAGATTATTCTCTATGAACAAAAATTCTCTCTTTTCGATTTGGTTTACCACCGCTCGCCCGAAAACTTTACCGCTGGCGTTAGCTTCAATTATTGTGGGTTCAGCACTTGCTCATTGGGCAGGGAAATTTGATGTTGTTACCACCTTACTCGCATTTATCACCACCATTTTGTTGCAGATCCTGTCTAACTTCGCCAATGATTACGGCGACCACGTCAAAGGCTCTGACACCAAAGAACGAATCGGACCGCTACGGGCGATTCAACACGGCGTTATTAGCGGTGAACAACTTAAGAAAGCCGTGATTATCTTAAGCCTACTCTCGTTTGTTTCCGGTGTTGCCTTAAGTGCCTATGCTTTTGAAACAGTGCAGGATCTGTTTTTCTTTATCGGGCTTGGCATCGTCTCAATTATTGCCGCCATTACTTACACCGTCGGCAAAAAAGCCTACGGCTATTTGGGGCTGGGCGATCTATTTGTGCTGATTTTCTTTGGCTTTGTAGCGGTAATCGGCGTGTTCTACTTGCAGGCTCATAGCCTACCTATAATGATTCTGCTCCCTGCTTTCGGTTGCGGATTGCTGTCTGTAGCAGTGTTAAATATCAATAACTTGCGTGATATTAACCAAGACCGACAAGCTGGGAAAAACACTCTCATTGTACGAATCGGTAGCCAAAACGGGCGAAAATACCACGTTGCATTGTTAGTGCTAGCGGTCATTTCTTATCTGATTTTTGCAATTTCTGAATTTGAACATTGGTATAGCTTCATTTTTTTGCTGTCTGTACCGTTACTGGCAAAACACGCTCGTTTTGTCTATCAGCATAAAGACCCAAAAGAACTCTACCCAATTCTAGGGCAAATGGCAGGGCTGGCGTTGCTCACTAATCTATTATTTAGTTTGGGCATTGTGTTAGGGTAAGTTGCAAAATTTTAACAAAACTAAACCGCTTGTAATAAAGGATTACAAGCGGTTGTTTTTTATCTAAATTTACAATTAGTTATCTAGTTCTTCAAAGAATCCATCTTTTTCGCCACGTTGATACTCCGAATTGAGCAACTTATTAATAATGTACCAATCCGCTTCAACCTCTATATCGCCTTCTGCATAAGCACCTAATTCGTATGGCGGATAAACAAAAGCAATGCCGTGAGGGGTAAAGTAGAATTGGTCAGAAATACGGAACTCTTTTTTATCAGCAAATCCATTATAGTTGCCATTTTCATCCACACGCACGCTACTGTAATTTTCCCAAAGAATGTCTTTCAGTTGAACTTGATTTTTTGGGCTGATTAAATCATTTAAGCCAATGATTGCTTTTTTAGCTAAATCTACATTGATATATTGCGTATAGTGCATACCGTGAGCCCCACCCATATAGGTGTAATGCATCATAGTGAATGTAGCAATATTATTGCGTTGCCCGATAAAAGCACTGGAAATATGATCATCATAGCCAATAGCTGGCTCGGTTTTCACACTTTCTACCAACCCTTGATAAACCGCTTCACGATGCTTTTTAAACTCTTCTTCGGTTGGATTTTTCAGCTTTCTGCCTTGTTCTTCATTGTAATCATAGGCCTGATTAATCAAAAGCTGGTTAAGCCAATCAAAATTGGTTTTTGGTAGAGACACAAACGCACTTACTGTACTTTCTTCTATTGCAAATTCTTGTTTCGGATCAACTTGGTGCTTAATCACCTCTTTCTTATCAAAGATTTTCACAATTTCAACATTTAACGCTGTGTTTTGCTGAGCGTTCTCTAACTCTGATTTTAATTTTTCATTTTCTGCTTTCACCCCTGAAAGTTCTGCAACTTCAGCCTCTTTTTTTGCTAAATCAGCCTGAGCATTTTTTAATTCTGTGCCTAACTGAACAATTTGTTTTTCGGCTTCTAATACCGTTTGGGTCATTTTGCCGTCTTCACAAGCTGAAATCAGAAATACTGAGCCAATTAAAAGTGCTAATAGTGATTTTTTCATCTCTCCCTCTTTTGTAAAAAATACGGTAAATATCACCGCTTGTTATACAGATTAAAACAAAATCCCCTATACCATCAGGCATAGGGGAAATGATTAGTCGTCTAAGAAACTGCGTAAGGTTTCCGAACGGCTCGGGTGGCGAAGTTTGCGCAGTGCTTTCGCTTCAATTTGACGGATACGTTCACGAGTTACGTCAAATTGTTTACCAACTTCTTCGAGTGTGTGGTCTGTATTCATATCAATACCAAAACGCATACGCAACACTTTCGCTTCACGCGGGGTTAAGCCCTCTAACACTTCGTTCGTTGCCATACGCAGGCTCTCCGCAGTGGCGGAATCCAATGGTAATTCAAGGCTTTCGTCTTGAATGAAATCACCTAAATGTGAATCGTCATCGTCACCGATTGGTGTTTCCATTGAAATCGGCTCTTTGGCAATTTTCAATACTTTGCGGATTTTATCTTCCGGCATTCCCATACGTTCTGCCAGTTCTTCCGGCGTTGCCTCACGCCCCATTTCTTGTAAACATTGGCGTGAAATACGGTTGAGTTTGTTGATAGTTTCAATCATATGCACCGGAATACGAATTGTACGGGCTTGGTCAGCAATCGAACGGGTAATCGCTTGACGAATCCACCAAGTTGCATAAGTCGAGAATTTATAACCACGGCGGTATTCAAATTTATCCACCGCTTTCATTAAACCGATGTTTCCTTCTTGGATTAAATCTAAGAACTGCAAGCCACGGTTAGTGTATTTTTTCGCAATCGAAATCACCAAACGTAAGTTAGCTTCCACCATCTCTTTTTTCGCACGGCGGGCTTTTAACTCACCATTGGAAATACGCCCGCCAATTTCACGAATTTGAGCAATGGTTAAGCCTGATGTTTGCTCTAAATTCTGTAAGTTAGCAATATTGACACGGATATTATCCACATAATTAGCTAATTTCGGTACTGCATTTTTCTTGGCATTAATCGCTTTTTCAATCCACGCTTCGCTTAATTCGTGCCCTTGGAATGCTTTCAAGAAATCCGCTTTTTTCATGCCGGCATATTCCACTGCATAGCGTTGAATTTGACGTTCTTCAGTGCGAACCTGCTTCATCAGTTTTTGCATAGAAGCAACCAATAAGTCAAATTGCTTCGACACCAAACGGAACTCACGGAAAATATGAGATAAAATTTCAATTTGCTCTTTCGATTTTTTACTGGTTCGTCCGTGTTTTTGAATGACCAATAACACTTTTTCATGTTGGCTGCGTAGGGCTTCAAATTTTTCACGGGCAAGTTCCGGGTCAATTGAGCTGTCATCACTGCTGTCTGAGCTGCTATCACCGTCTTCATCTTCGTTTTCGTCATCTACATCAGGCACATCAGAAGATTCTTCATCTTCACCTAAAGCAGCCTCAATATCCTCTAACGGTGCTTCTTCTAAAATATTAGGATCGACAAATGCTGTCACTAAATCAGAAAGGCGCATTTCACCGGTTTCAACTTGAGCATAGCACGCTAACAGGCCACTTAAGGCTTCCGGATATTCCGCAATCGCACATTGAACTTCGTTAATCCCTTCTTCAATGCGTTTAGCGATATCAATCTCACCTTCACGGGTTAAAAGCTCAACTGTCCCCATCTCACGCATATACATACGCACAGGGTCAGTAGTTCTACCTAACTCTGATTCTACGGTTGAAAGCACTTTGGTGGCTTCTTCTACCACATCTTCATCGGCGATATTTTCAGCGAGTAGTAAATCATCCGTATCAGGGGCAGCCTCTAAAACTTGGATACCCATATCGTTGATCATCTGAATAATATCTTCGATCTGCTCCGCATCCACCAACTCTTCCGGTAAGTGGTCGTGCACTTCAGAAAGCGTTAAATATCCCTGTTCACGCCCTTGACTGATCAGAAGTTCTAATTGAGATTGCTGTTCTAATTGTTGATCTGCTTGGTTTTCCATAGTCTATCCGTTTATTATGCGAGCAAAAATAGTAGTGGATTATACCACTAAATTTGGTTCGACTTCATAAATTCACAAAAAAATTCTATTTTTCTAATTTACACATTACTTTGATGCTTATGAGAACAGAGAGGTGTAGCAAGAGAGATAAATAACTTTCTTTTTAGATAGAATTAATTATTTTCTTCGTTCATCACTTCTGCCAAATCTCCCCTAGCCCCTCTTTGCTAAAGAGGGGAATTATTCGAGCTTAAAATTCTATTGAAACATCAAAAGAGCATACTCTTTTTTCTCATCATCGGTTAAGCCCACAGTTCGGTCTTTGGCAATTAGCTCTTCTTTGCGTAATTCCACTAATTTGGCGTAGAGAAAATCGAGAGTGTCTATAAATGTTCGTTCGATATTTTCGGGTAACTCTAAATGATCCCAATTTGCGAGGGCTTCAACAATCTTATATTGGGGATCTTCCCGATAATGTTCAAGTAGCCCGCCCATACTGATACCTGCATTTTGCTGACAAGTTGCGACAATATCGGTTAATAATGTAAAGCCAGGATCTTTCAAGGAGGCTAAAGCACTTACATCGGGTACGAATTTCACCAAATACGGATTTTGAATCAATAACGCAATCAACAGCCGCATTGGCGTACGTTTCATTTTGACCGCTTGATGTAAAGGCTTCTCTGCCGCTTTTTTCGTCGGTAACAGAGCTTCTATCTGCGTTGGGTCTAAAATGCCTAATTTCTGTCCTAAAATATTGCGTAAATACACTCGCAGCATCTCGCCCGGAATACGATTAATTAACGGCACAGCTAAAGCAGCGAGCTTGGATTTTCCCTCTTTTGAAGAGAGATCCACATCCGCCAGCAAACTGTCAAATAAGAAATCGTTTAATGGCTTGGCATTCTGTGCCACATATTGCTCAAATCCTTCTTTACCTTGAGAACGAACAAAGGTGTCTGGATCTTCGCCATCGGGCAAGAAAATAAATTTCAGTTGGCGACCGTCTTGCAAATAAGGCAACGCATTTTCTAATGCACGCCATGCAGCATCTCGGCCGGCTCTATCGCCATCATAACAACAGACAATTTGCTCGGTGCAACGAAACATTTGCTGAATTTGTTCACCAGTGGTTGCCGTGCCTAAAGAAGCAACTGCGTTATCCACCCCAAATTGAGCAAGGGCAACCACGTCCATATATCCTTCCACCACGAATAGATAATCCGGCGTTTCATTGACTTTCAGTGCTTGATACAAGCCATATAACTCGCTACCTTTATGATAAATCACCGTTTCGGGCGAGTTCATATATTTCGCTCCTTGCTCATCATTCGGCAGCACTCGCCCACCAAAGGCAATCACTCGTCCACGCTTATCCCGAATCGGGAACATTACCCGATTGCGAAATTTATCGTAAATTCGACCGCTATCATTTTTGGTTAAAACGCCCGTATCGAGCAATTTCTGAATATCTTCCTGCGATTGCCCAAAAGTACGGAGGGCTGCATCAAAGGCATTCGGAGCAAAACCGATTTCAAAGCGTTCGATAATCTCAGGCGACAAACCTCTTTGCTGTAAATAGCTTTGTGGCTCAATTTGGTGCGATAAATTCTGCTGATAGAACTTCGCCACCGCCTCCATCAATTCATAAAGATTACGCTTGGTTTTAAAATTGGCTTGAGGCTTGCCGTCGCGTTGAATAACATTCTCTCTCGGCACTTCCAGCCCGTGCATAGCTGCCAGTTCTTCAATCGCTTCCGGAAATTCGAGTTTGTCATAATCCATCAAAAAGGTGATGACATTGCCGTGTACGCCACAGCCGAAACAATGGTAAAACTGTTTTGATTGGCTTACCGAAAAGGAAGGGCTTTTCTCGTGATGAAAAGGACAGCAGGCTTGATAATCTCGCCCAGCCTTTTTGAGTTTGACCCGACTGTTGATGACCTCAACAATATCGGTGCGAGCGATAAGATCATCAATAAATGAACGTGGAATTGTGCCTTTCATTGATTTCCTCCTGCTCTTTGAATGATACAAGCGGAGCAATTTTGCAAATTTTTTGCAAAAAACAACCGCTTGAAATAGAAACGTTAAAAACACCAAAACCGTGAGCCTAACGGAATCACGGTTTCGATATAGTTTGCTAACCAGCCTAACTAATTAGTATAAACGTGTGTTACGTGCGTTCTCACGGAAATTACGTTTAGCGTGACGTTTAGCAAGTGATGCTTTTTCACGTTTACGAATTGTAGTTGGTTTTTCGTAGAATTCACGAGCACGAACTTCAGCTAAGATACCCGCTTTTTCGCAAGAGCGTTTGAAACGACGTAATGCTACGTCAAATGATTCATTTTCACGAACTTTAATTACTGGCATATGCCATCACCTCAGAAAAATATGATTAAATTAAACCGCACACAATTTTGGCGGCATAGAACAAAAAAGGTAGTGCATTCTACCTTAAGCACTCACATAAGTAAAGTAGTATTGTGGCATAAAACCGCCGTATTATGTTGCATTTTTCTACAGTTCGAATAATTTCTCGGTCGAAAAACTTAATGCCGGAAAGACCACCGAAGTTGCCGGTTCATCTTCTGCCACCGGCTGAATACCGATATATTTACCGTTTTCCAACACAAAAATCTGAATAGTGCGGGTTTCGGGAGAAACAATCCAATACTCTTTCACCCCTTGTTCCTGGTAAAGCTCGTATTTATCTTTCATCTCCCTTTTGGTATTACCCGGAGAAAGGATTTCCACCACTAAATCCGGTGCCCCTACACAGCCTCTTTCATCTAACTTACTGACATCACAAATTACACAAAGATCAGGCTGCACTACAGTTTTGACTTTTCCGTTTTCATCGGGAAACCGAACGTCAAAAGGCGCAGAATAAATCTGGCATTGGTGATTGTCAAAAACCTCTAAAAATTTTGCTGTCATCTTCATAGAAATTCGCTGATGAAAACGAGTAGGAGCCGGAGACATCGCCACAATTTTCCCTTTGATAATCTCAACCCGCTCTTTAAATTTCCATAGCAAATAATCAGCGTAACTGTAACTTTTTTGTAAGTCCAGTTGATTTAAGCTGGTAATTTCGTTCATTGGTAATAAGCTCATACCGCCTCCTTTTTCAGAAACATAAGGATATTATGCAGAATAATCCCTCAAATTCAACAAAACTTTGCTAAAATGATAGATACTAGCTATAGCCTTAGTATAAAATGGCAAGAATTTTCCATTCTTTAGGACTTAGTTTAATGCTTCATCATCTGAAAAAAATAGAAAAGCCACAAATAACGCTTTTTGTAAATATCTTAGTTGCTGCATTTTTTGTAACAGTGCTGACCTTTAAAAAAGGATATAGTTATGTGCCGATGACTTTAGGCGTTATTGCAACATTTAGTTTCTTATATTACAGATCTAAATTGAAAATAAAATGGCAGTTGGATAAGGAGGATAAATATTTTATTTTTACTCTTATTGCTTATTTCCTATCATTTGTGATTTCAACTATTTTCAATGGTGATGGATTTAGAGAAATTGATAATCCAAGTAGAATTCTATTACTAATTCCATTAATTTTCTTTTTTAATATTTACTCTATTAAAAAAGAGATAATTTTTCATTTTATTCCTATTGGTTCATTCTTGGTGGGGATGCTTGCTCTTTATCAAAAATTTATTCTTAAATGGCAAAAACCATTCCCTGACATAATGCATATTCAAGCGGGGAATATCTCTATATTATTAGGATTACTCAGTATATCCATTGCATTTTATTAGTTCGCAGAAAAGAAAAATAGAATAGCACTCTTATATATTATCTTCGCTGCATTTGGTTTGTTAGCCAGCATTCTAAGCGGTGCAAGGGGTGGCTGGATTGCCTTTCCTTTTTGTTTTCTACTCATTCTAATATACAATTTACAACATATAAATAAAAAACTAATCATATTCATCTCTTTATTATTAAGTGTTGTATTAGCTATATTTATAGCTAGACCAGAATTTGGTATTCAACAAAGATATAATGAGGCTAAATCAGATATAATCGGCTATTTTGAGCAAGGAAATAAAAATTCCTCTCTCGGTGCCCGTTTTGATATGTGGGAAAACACCATAGCTGCAATTACAGAAAAACCAATATTAGGACATGGTGGTATCGGATATGATAATTTCAGAGAAAGACAAATGAAAGCAAATAAAATGGCAAAAACAACGTACTTTAACAGCTTACATAATCAATATCTAGAAGCTTCTGTAAAGCGTGGCCTTATTGGATTTTTAGCATTAATAGCAGTTTTAATCATTCCTTTCATCATTTTTACAAAACGCTTGAAAGATAATAATATAGCAATAAAATGCACTGCCATTTTAGGGATAATACATATTATTTCTCATTCATTCTTCTTAAGCCAATCATTCTTAGCTCATAATTCAGGGTCAATGTGTTATTTCTTTATATTAATTTTGCTATACTATTTAGTAAAATATAAAGAGAAGAACATATAAAAATAAAGGCAGAAATTAATTTCTGCCTTTATTTTTTAACCCACCATTCTTTATTATCTAAATACCAATTTACTGTTTTACGAAGACCACTTTCAAATGTCTCCTGAGGTTTCCAGCCTAACTCTTTTTGAATTTTAGTTGAATCTAATGCGTAGCGGACATCATGCCCGGGCCGGTCTTGAACATAGCGAATTAGATCAACATATTTTTTAACATTCTTAGGCTTATTTGGCACTAACTCCTCTAACAGCTCACAAATTGAATAAACCACCTCAATATTGCTTTTTTCTTGATGGGAGCCAATATTATAACTTGCGCCTAATTTACCTTTAATTAAAACATCGTATAAAGCACGAATGTGATCTTCGACGAAAATCCAATCCCGAATTTGCAAACCATCACCATAAATAGGCAAAGCCTTTCCTTGCAATGCATTTGAAATCATTAATGGGATCAATTTTTCAGGATATTGATAAGGACCAAAATTATTGGAGCAATTTGTAATAATCGCTGGTAAACCATAAGTTCTATACCAAGCACGTACTAAATGATCAGCCGATGCTTTGGAAGCAGAATAAGGGTTACTTGGGGCATAAGGTAAATTTTCAGCAGATGGTTCAGCTGTTAATGGCAAATCACCATACACTTCATCTGTTGAAATGTGGATAAAACGAAACGCTGATTTTCGAGGTTCGGGCAAATGCTCCCAATATTGTCGAGTGACTTCTAACAGAGAATAAGTTCCAACAATATTAGTTTGAATAAACTCACCAGCACTCTTGATTGAGCGATCAACATGGCTTTCAGCAGCCAAATGCATCACCGCATCAGGCTGATATTTGCAAAAAATCTCGGAAATTTGACCACTTGCACAAATATCAACTTGCTCAAAATAATAACGCTCAGAATTCTGTACGGTTTTGATTGAGGCTAAATTTGCAGCATAAGTGAGCTTATCTACATTGATTATATGATGGTCTGTTTGCTTAGCTAAAAAACGAATTAACGCGGAGCCGATAAATCCGGCTCCACCTGTAATTAATACATTTAAACTCATCATATAACTAATAGGCTAAGGAAATAAATATCTTAAAAAGGAATTTTGCAAAAAAATATCGCAATCACACGCTTACAATATATAAACATAGATAATAACATAAGACATAATTATAATAAAAAAGCTAAAGCCCTAATAATATTCAAATATATAAATCTTGAATTAAATGATTAGCTTTTTAGCTTTTTAACTTATTAAGCTTATTTAAAAATACTATTTATCTAATATGCACCATCTCTTTTTAAAACTGTTTTAAATGTTTTAAACAAAATGACAATATCACCTCACAATGACCAATTTTTCATATACCAAACATCCATCTGAACTCGAGTATCAAAATCAGTATCACTACGGCCGCTTACTTGCCATAAACCTGTAATTCCGGGCTTAACGCCTAAAACCAAGGAGATTTTATTACCAATATCTTTTTTCTCAATTACCATATAAGGGCGAGGTCCTATTAAGCTCATTTCCCCTTTAAAAACATTTAACAACTGTGGTAGCTCATCTAAAGATGTTTTTCTTAAAAAAGAACCTACCTTAGTAATACGTGGATCATTCATATATTTATGATAAATATTATAATAAGCCTTTTCTTCCGGATTCATTTCTAACCAATCTGCCATAAAAGATTGATCAGAGTACATAGAACGGAATTTATAGCATAAAAACTCTTTACCATTTAATCCTAATCTCCTTTGCATAAAGAATACATCACCTTTAGGATCTTCAATCTTAATCCAAATAGCGATTAAACAAAGTAAAGGAAGCCAAAAAACTGATGACAAAACCACAATTGTATAATCAATTATAGCTTTATAAAATCGGTTTAATTTGCTTAATAACTTATTTTCCAAATGGAATACATTTATTCTTGAGTCAAAAAGATTATATATACTTGATTGAGAGAAATCGTAACCTACTAAAAATGGAGAAAAAATAATTTCCCTACTATTTTTGATATTATCCTCAATAATGCTATTTAATTTATCTTTACTAATATTTGTACTATCAATAAATAGTGTCTCATGCTTTATATTATCTGCTTTAACATAACCTAAGTAAGGATCATTAAAAAGCTGAAATCTAAAAGAATCACTATCTGTAATAATCTTAGCCGGCTTCTGCCAAAATTTTAAATTAAACAACATCTTTTTAACAAAAATCTTAAAGACAGGAATTGTAATTGAAGATATACAGAATATTAGTATTAATGTACTTCTTGAATAAAAATCCGCATTCTGCCCCAAAGCTAATGCTGCAAACAAAATAATAAAAGATAAAAAGCAAGCTCTAACCACTAACTTGCTTTCGTGCCAAAACTCAAATCTTCTATTGTAGACACCAAAATAAGCAAGAAGAAGAATAAGAGTAACATATACGGCACTAAATGTAATATAAGAATATGTTATTACCGGCATATCCCAAAAAACATTTAATACCTTTCTTAATGATACTGCACATATTATTGAAACAAGTATGGCAAATATATCAAAAATAATTAATGTTATCGCAGAAATTATCTTATTCAAAATATTCCCCTTGCAAATTATCTACTTAAAATGTTTGTCTACACAAGCTAAGGCCTCAGCAATAATATTGTGCATATCAAAATATTTATACTGAGCTAAACGTCCGCCAAAAATCACATTGCTTTTTTCATCAGCTAATACTTTATATTTAGCATAAAGCTCATTATTTCTTGCATCATTAATTGGGTAATATGGTTCATCTCCTTGTTCATATTCTTTCGAATATTCACGGGTCATTACTGTTTTAGGTTGGATACCATATTCAAAATGTTTATATTCAATAATTCGGGTATAAGGAACTTCTGCTTCCGTATAGTTAACTACCGCATTACCTTGAAAGTTTGGTATATCTAATAATTCGTTATCAAAACGTAAACTTCGGTACTCTAATCTGCCAAACCGATAACCAAAGTATTCATCGATCATTCCGGTAAACACAATTTTATCAGCTAGATTCTCATAATATTCACGCTCAAGAAAGAAATCTACACCAAGTTTTACTTCTATACCATCTAGCATTCTTTCAAAAATGCCCGTATAACCACCAATCGGAATACCTTGATAAGTATCATAGAAGTAATTGTTATCGTAAGTGTAACGCACAGGTAGACGTTTAATAATAAAAGCAGGCAACTCTGTACATTTTCTACCCCATTGTTTTTCCGTATAGCCTTTGATTAATTTTTCATAAATATCACGACCAACTAATGAGATTGCTTGTTCTTCCAGATTTTTAGGTTCTGTAATATGCTCTTGAGCAATTTGCTCTTTAATTTTGGCTTCAGCTTCTTCCGGTTTAATTACTCCCCACATTTTATTGAAGGTTAACATATTAAATGGCAAGCTATAGAGTTCATCTTTATAACGTGCAACCGGTGAATTGGTAAAGCGATTAAATTCAGCAAATTGTTGAATGTAATCCCAAACCAATTTATTGCTTGTATGGAAAATATGAGCACCATATTTATGTACGTTGATACCTTCTATATTTTGAGTATAGCAGTTACCTCCAATATGGTCACGTTTTTCAATTACCAAACATTTTTTACCACGTTTTGTGGCTTCATAAGCAAAAATAGTCCCAAAAAGACCTACTCCAACAATAAGATAGTCATATTTTCTCATAAGAATGCCCTAATTTATATTAACTAATATCTAAATTTATTATCATCTATAGCTATAACTTTCTTCCCTAAAATTAGTCTACTTAGGAAATGATTTCTGAACTCACCAGAACTTACTTCTTTTAAGCCCTCTTTCATACTGTAATTTATCCAGGCATAAAACAAAAAACACTCATTCCATAGTCTTAATTACGAAAAGAATTAGTAAGAAGTATTAACTCATAAATTTAAGAAAACTGCGTTCTCGCCTTAATAAAATCTATCATTGCTGGGTAAGTTTGTATATCAAACTTTCTAGCAAAGAAATGCCCTCTATTAATAGCCTTCTCTAAAGAGGAAAAATCTTCACTCGAATCTGTCCAAGTGTAAGGAGAACCATCCCACCAATTAATATATCTTAAATTACCTTGAAATTCCTCCGGATCATTTACCATCCCTTTTGAATAATAAATCCTAGATTCCCACCCATATTTATTAATAATTGTAGGAATAAATAATTCATCACAAAATAGTGAATGAGAAAAAACATCTCTAATCCATAATTCTTCATCGAGCAGGATAGTAACTAGCTCATCTGTAATGCTAACCCACTGTGAGGCATATCCTAAAGCCGTACCGAAAGTTTTAAATTTATCTGCACTACATATTCTTTTCATATACAATTCTGAAGATCGGATAAATTTTTGAAAAAATTTACCAATCAACTTATTACTAAAAGTTCGTTCACTAATATGTGGTGCCCAATAGTGGATTCTGACTCGATCATAAATTTTATTTCTTTCAAATGATTCTTTCGAAACTATAGTCAGGAATTCTTTACCTTGATGTTTATCAAAGAATTGGTGGATAGTATCTTGGCTGACTAGAGGTAAATCAACACCAGATAGCAAATGATAGTAAGCATAGCTGCTATTTCTATGAGCTTTCTTAAAGAGAAGCATTTCAACCTGTATTTGAGAATAATCGCCCCAGTTTACAGAAATTCTATCAGTAAAATTTACCATTGATATCAAATTCAGAGCACTGATTCTTGCTTTCAAATCAGTAATACGGCGATCCTCTACTTTAGCATCAATAAATAAATATCATTTCTAGGATGATTAAGTAACTCAATTAAAAAGAGTAATTGCTCAAATTTTTCATGTGCAATTATAAGATAAGCATGCTTTTTAGACATAATAAACCTGTTTTTGATGAATACAACTAGATTTTCTCACAAAGCTCTAATTAGCCTTTTCAGAAGCTAAAGCATACAAGATAACTCTAATCCCAGCAGATATAAATGAATTGAAGTATCCTTCATATTTTATGACAACTATTTTTTAATCAAATTAAATATCTCTGTTAGAAGTAATAAAAGATAATCTTGCTTATTTAAGTAAAGTGATAAAAAATTCATTTTTAGTATCTTGAGATTGTGCTAATCGGTTAAAATTGTTGAACAAACTCGCAGACAATGCATTTGGATCAACAGGATCTACACGCAAAATCCGACTATATTCTCTGCGAACATTTAAATACTCACCTAACTCTGTTAATTTAGGGGCAATAACTGTTGCCTTAGACGTCCATTGCTCTTTTGCAGTAAATGCATAAATACCAGCAAGTAATGTGGTAATGAATGTTGTTATAACAATCCACCATTTTTTATCCCATAGAGCACGAAAAATCTCAATTAAATCAATCTCATCCGAGCTTTGCTCATGACTTTTTACTGAATCTGCCATAGTTTCCTCTAAAATTTGCATGTTTCTGTACAGCATTATACATAATTTTCTTATTTCCACTGCATTCATTTACTCTTTTTTAAGATTGCACTTCCTATGTAATTATTAGATAATATCCAATCACAGTAAAATTTTGATCTAAAACAAAATGAGCGATATTCAAATTCCTTTAATCTTTACTGATGCGGCGGCTCGTAAAGTAAAAAGCTTAATTGAGGGCGAAGAGAACCCGAATCTTCGCTTGCGTGTGTATATTACGGGTGGGGGCTGTAGTGGATTCCAGTATGGGTTCACCTTTGATGATCAAGTCAATGAGGGAGACCTTACCATTGAGAATCAAAGCGTTGGCTTGGTGGTTGACCCGATGAGCCTACAATATTTAATTGGTGGCACGGTGGATTATACCGAAGGGCTGGACGGCTCACGTTTTGTCGTGAATAATCCAAATGCAAGCTCAACCTGTGGTTGTGGTTCTTCCTTTAGCATTTAATTCACTCGAATTATTGCCTTATTCAATATCAGTCTCACAAGTAAATTTTTTACTAAAAATGACCGTTTGTATCAAACAAAATAGCCTAACTTATTGAGTTTAGGCTATTTTTTATCATTATGTTTGCAGTTGCCTTTACAACAAAGTGGGACAGGATCTTCGCCTCCCTCACTCAAAGGGTTGCAACGCAGAATACGCTTAAACGCTAAATACCCACCTTTAATTGCTCCGTGGATTTTAATCGCTTCGACCGCATAGGTGGAGCAGGTTGGGTAAAATCGGCAACGTGGGCCAATCAATGGGCTGATAGCATAGCGATAGAAATAAATCGGTAGCAATAGAATTTTGGCTAATAGGCTGAGACGAGGTGGCTGATTTATGGATTCTGTTGTGCCGGCTTTTTGCTCAGGCGAATGTGTCTTGACCATAGTTTTTCCAATGTTTCAAACAGCGTTGCGTTGTCTAATTTGCCAATGCCGCCTTTTGCCACAAATACAAAATCGAAATTCGGCAATTCGTGTTGCTTGAGGCGAAAACTTTCACGCACTATCCGCTTAATGCGATTACGGTCGTGAGCCCGTTTTAAATGTTTTTTGGCAACAGTTAAGCCTAGACGAGGATTTTCTAGATTATTCTCTCTAGCAAGAAGAGTCATTTGGGGTGTGCTGGCTCGAAGTGGCTCTTCAAACACCGCCTTAAATTGAACGGGAGCTAACAAACGTAGCTCCCGAGAGAAATTTAGCTTCTTCACACTTAATCAGAAAGGTGTTTTGGCTGGTTCTGCAATTATGCAGATAAAGATTTACGACCTTTAGCACGACGACGCGCTAACACTTGACGACCGTTTTTAGTAGCCATACGAGCACGGAAACCGTGAGTACGAGCACGTTTTAATACTGATGGTTGAAATGTACGTTTCATTGCTTATCTACCTAAAATTTAAAAAGTTGGCATAAAATGGTTTCTGCCAAACAAGGACCATAAAAAAGAGTTGCAATTCTACAGGCAATTAAAATAAAAAGCAAGAAACAATCCAAGCACAACTCGGGTTGTTTGCAAAATTTTTGAAAAATACGACCGCTTGTTATAATCGCAGAAATTTATATTGGTTTGTGGCATAATCGAAAAAATATTAACTATTGATGAGAAATAGAACAATGAATCAACCCCAACAAATAGGTATTTTGCTGGCTAATTTAGGTACGCCAGATGAACCCACGCCAAGTGCGGTGAAGCGTTATTTAAAGCAATTTTTAAGCGATCCTCGTGTGATCGATCTACCAAAATTTAAATGGCAAGCAATCCTAAACTGCATCATTTTGCCAAGACGTTCGCCAAAAGTGGCAAAATTATATCAATCAGTATGGAGCGAAGAAGGCTCACCGTTATTGGCGATTTCTCGGCAACAACAACGAGCGGTACAACGCTATTTTGATGCCAAAGGCAAAAATGTGGTGGTGGAATTGGGAATGTCTTACGGCAATCCAAGTATTGAAAGTGCGACCGATAACCTCATCAAGCAGGGGGTTGAACGAATTATTGTGCTACCGCTTTATCCGCAATACAGTAGCACTACTACCGCTTCGGTGTTTGATGCTTTCGCCAACGGCTTAAAAGCACAACGTAAAATCGTGCCGTTTGATTTTATTCACAGTTATCATAATGATCCGCTTTATATTCAGGCATTAGCTAACTCTATTGATGTTAAACCTGACGAGTTATTACTGTTTTCATTTCACGGCATTCCTAAACGTTATGAAACGGAAGGTGATTTTTACGCCAAGCATTGCCAAGAAACAGCAGAATTAGTGGCTGAAAAGCTAGGTCTGCCAAGAGAAAAATGGTATTTGTCTTTCCAGTCCCGTTTTGGTGATGAAGAGTGGCTACAGCCTTATACCGATGAAACGCTTGAAAGTTTTCCACAAAAAGGGGTAAAAAAAGTGGCTGTTGTTTGCCCGGGCTTCTCCGCCGATTGCTTAGAGACCCTGGAAGAAATTGCAGAAGAAAACCGTGAAAACTTTGAACACACCGGCGGAGAATCTTATCGCTACATTCCAGCGTTAAATGCGAGTGGCGATCATATCAAGGCATTAGTAAAATTAATCGAAGCGAAAATATAATATAATTTGGGCGGATAATAAATCCGCCCATTTTTATCTACACCCTATAGGAATGTACTTATTTTATTTAATTTTCTCTAATATTTCTCTGTTAAATCCCATCAGTTCTACTTTTGTATTCGGTAAATTAGGGAAGTCATTTAATAAATCTTCAAACTTATCTAACCAATGGTAATTAGTGCTGGTTTGACTAACTAAAAACCACAGAATAGCTACCCTTCCGAAAATTCTCTCCTTTGCTTTGTCATCCAGCGATAAGTTTGAAAAATACTGCTGCATTTTTTTAAATTTCGACCAACGAGGATCATCTAGCTTAGGAATAGCAATATCGCTAAATTTTCTGTTCCAAATACGAGAATGGTGAGCAGAAAGGTTTCTTACAATGTTTATTTCATTCAACCAATTCTTTAACGTATTCTCATCTACATTAAATTTCTTAGCAATTTTCCTTTGGTGTTGCCCATTTAACAATGAGTAAAACTTAGATAATGCACCAAAATCCCAGGTTTCAGTAATTACCCAAAAAGGGATTTCCTTCTCATTTTTTCTATGCCATTCAATAGAATCATCTTTACTACGCTTAATTTTATTAGCTGTAGTTTCTAGCCAATTTGCATAAGCATAATTAGATTTCCATTGAAATTTTAAGAACTTTTGATTAATCAGAGAATAATCTTCATAAGCCAAAGGATTTTCACGCCCCAATTCATGAGCCATAATATTACGAATATTAACTTCTAAACGTTCAATAATATCCAATAATAAAAGCCTTAGTTTTTTATCAAAAATATATAGCTTATAAACTTCTTCAAATTGTACATTTTCGAGAAAATTTTCGCTAAGCCCACCATCTTGATTAGGCTTTCTAGATATATGCCAAAATCCAGATAAACGATAATACCCTACCTGAGATAATTTTTTCTCTGCATAGCTTTTATCATTTATGAGCATTCCTCTAGATATGAGTAGTTCTACTAATTCGTGATACTCTTTATGTGGTTTTGTAGGCATAAAATTGAAGGCATTTTAAGAAAGGCAAGGACGTAGCTTGACACTCTAAGTCGATTACATTTAGTAAACCTCAGGGACAGGGGCTACGCCACGATTGCAAGGGATTATACATTTTAGCTGATTAAAGTCAAAAGGTTTCATCAATTAATAATAGCAATACTGTACTTTTAAGGACTATAATTGCAAAAAACTGATAAAATTTTACCGCTTGTTACTGCTTACGGGCCGCTTTTACAACACCTTTTACACTTAATAGCTTACGGAGAATCAGCTCAGAATGCTCTTTATTTTCCACAGAAATTTGTACTCTCACTTGATAGATATTTCCTTCTCTTGCCTCGCTATTAATGCTGCCAATGTTGCTATTTAATTTGGCAAGCGTTGATGTGATCCCCGCGAGTACCCCTGGTTCATTGATAATATCCAGTACGATTTCCGTTTCAAATTGAATCGCTTTTTCTTTGGCAATTTCCCATTCCACAGGTAAATAATTACTCGGCTCTGTTGCGTAATCTTTCACATTACCACAACAAGCATTGTGGATTACCAATCCTTTACCTGAACTGACGTGAGCAATAATTTCATCACCCGGTATAGGTAAGCAACAGTTTGCAAAACTGATAAGGCGGTTCTCAATCCCTTCAATTTTAAGCGGTTGATTATTTTCTGGATTACCATCAGTATCAATTAATAGTGGCTCCCCTAATAAGCGTTGAGCGATAACATTACTCATTTGGTTACCTAGACCAATTTCAGCCAGTAGCTCATCAAAGCTTGATAAACGTAGCTCGTCTAATACGGATTGAATAGTTTCTGAACACAATTCATCAAGTGAGCGTAAATTCATTGCCCGAACTAGCTGTCTACGCCCAAGTGCAATCGCCTCATCGTGCTGCTGATTTTTAAGCGATTGACGAATTTTAGCCCTCGCCTTACCACTTACTACAAAATTTAACCACGATGCATTTGGGCGCTTACCTTGCTCGGTAATAATTTCCACCGTCTGTCCTGTTCGTAGCGGTTCTGAAAGTGGATACGGATTGCGATCAACCATCGCACCTACACAACGATCCCCAATGCCTGAATGCACCGCATAGGCAAAGTCAATAGCGGTAGCATTCGCCGGCAATTCAACAATACGCCCTTTCGGGGTAAAGACGAAAATATCGTCAGAGAACAGATCCGATTTAACGCTATCAATAAATTCTGCTGTATTGCCGGCACTGCTTTGCAATTCAACAATACTTTGTAGCCATTGCTGGGCTTTGAGTTGAACGGTCGTGTTATGGTGCGACTCGCCCTCTTTGTAACGCCAGTGAGCTGTTACCCCCATATCCGCCATTTTGTCCATATCTTCGGTGCGAATCTGTACCTCCACCGGTACACCGTGCGGGCCAATCATCGAAGTGTGTAAAGATTGATAGCCATTCGGTTTTGGCACGGCAATATAATCTTTCACCCGTTTCGGACGAGGCTTATACAGTGCGTGCATCTGCCCTAATACACGGTAACAATTATCTACATTATCAACCACTACTCGGAAAGCATAAATATCTAAAATCGAATGAAAATGTTGATCTTTCTGGCGCATTTTTTGGTAAATGGAATAGAGATGTTTTTCACGCCCATACACACGGGCTTCAATTTGCACCTCTTCTAACCGACCACGAATATCATCGGCAATGCGTTGAATTAGCTCTTTACGATGTCCTCTGGCACTGGCAATAGCCATTTTCAGTACCCGATAACGTTGCGGGTGCATTGCCTCGAAGCCTAAATCTTCCAACTCGTTTTTAATATGCTCTATTCCCAAGCGATGTGCCAACGGGCTATAAATCTCTAAGGTTTCTTTCGCTATACGGCGGCGTTTATCCGGACGCAAAGCACCAAGCGTACGCATATTATGGGTTCGGTCGGCAAGTTTAATTAACACAACCCGAATGTCTTTGGTCATTGCCAAAATCATTTTACGGAAGTTTGCCACTTCTGCCTCTTGGCGGGTGCGGAATTTTAATTTATCCAGCTTAGAAACGCCTTGTACAATATCTGCTACGCTCTGTCCAAATTCCGCCGCCAGTTCTTCTTCGGTGTAAGGTGTATCTTCAATCACATCGTGCAACAAAGCCGCAATCACCGCTTCTTGATCGAGCTTCATTTCCGCAATAATCGACGCCACTGCTACCGGGTGAGTAATATAAGGCTCACCGCTAGAGCGTGTTTGCCCCTCGTGAGCATCACGGGCTATCACATAAGCACGTTTTACACGCTCAATCTGCTCGGGTGGCAAATAGCCTTGAATAATTCGATCTAAAGGTTCAAAAAGATACACGTTATACCTCAACAACAGAAATAAAAATGGACAACGAATTTGCAAATTTTGAGGAAAATCCTACCGCTTGCAGACTCAATTGTCCATTCTCTATTTACGAAAAATAAAATTACGCTTCGTTGCTCATTTCAGTTAAAAATGAAATCGCCTCTTGCTCCGCCGCTTCTTGCTTAATAGAGTCGTGATTTTCCAGCTGATCCATAATGTCAGTTGTAATTAAGCCTTCTTCAATTTCACGTAATGCAATCACGGTCGGCTTATCGTTTTCTTCAGGCACAAGTGGCTCACGGGTGTGAAGTTGTAATTGTCTTGCACGACGTGCAGCAATTAAGATTAAATCAAAACGGTTGCCAATTTTCTCCGCTGCTTCTTGTACGGTTACACGAGCCATAAATTTACTCCAAAGATTTATTCGGTTTTATTCATAAAAAGATTGCGAATTATACAGAAATTCCGCCAATTCCGCAATGAAAGCGGGCTAAATTCACAAAATTTATTTGGTATTCAGTAAAATCGCCAATAATTCAGCCTCAACCTCTTTGCCGAATTTTCCCATTCTAAAATCGGCTTTTAGTTGCTCGAATTGCTCAGGGTTCGCTGCCATTTTATCTTTTAAAAATTGCGGAAATTCAGATAACACTAATTCTGTTTTGCCATTACGAATATCAAAAATAGTTGGAATTTTTTGCGCAGAAATGACCGCTTGTTGCTGTTCATCGCTGTCAAAATGTTTGCGTTCCTGATTATCTTTGCGAGCCACATATTTCACCTTAATGTTAGGATTGAGCTTTGCCATTCGCTGGAAATAAGCCACAATTTCCACACAATCGGGGCAATATGGCTCTGCCATTACCAGCCAGTCCCCTTGCACGCCAACAGCTTGCAGTTTTTCTTCCGTATCTGTGGAAAGCTTGACCTCCACATACACTTCTAATTGATTTTCACGATCTTCATCGCTGTTAAATTCTAAATATTCGTAAAAATGTGCCATAATTTTGTCTTTTCCTATCTCATCTTAAATGGATTTACGCCATAAAATTTCACAATCAACTTTAACGTCATCTATTTTCTGTTGCGCTAACTTTTGCTGAATTAATTCAAAGGTACGTTCGGCAATTTGTTGGTGGTCTTGCTTAATTGAATGAATATGAAAAGGTAGTGCATTCAGTAAATGGTGATCATCAAAGGTTGCTAAATGCAGTTCTTGAGTCAATAATTTATCCATTTGTTGGTGTTCAGTCAGATAGCGCATTACTCCCTCAAGTAGGGTAAAAGAGGCTGTGAATACCGCTTCTGGGAGCCTGCCAAGTTTTTCAACTATCTGAGCGAACATTTGATAGCCCGATTCCGGCTGATAGTCTTGATGCAGAACCCAATTTTCATCAAGTGCCAAATGTGACTGCTCCAAACCTTCACGGAAGCCTTTTAAACGATTTTGACTTGGCGAGAGTGAAAGTTGTCCACCTAAGTAAAAAAACTCTTTTAAGTGATAAGCCCGTACAATATTTTCCACCAACATACTGATACTTTGTGTATCATTACTGGTGATAGAAGGGATATTCAACCCAGAAATATAGCGGTCTAGCTGTAACATTGGGGTATATTGTGCCGCATTTTGATAATAAGTCGGCTCATTATGTGTCGGAGCAGTAATCAGTAAATCTACCTGTCTGTCTAATAAACGCTCTATCGCTTTCTTCTCACCTTCAAAGGTATCATCCGAGCAAGCGATCACTAGCTGTAACCCGTTTTCACGGCATAATTTCTCTAAGGTTCTTGAGGTCAGAGCAAAGCCATAATTCGTTAAATCGGGAATGACTAAACCGATCACATTCGTGCGTTGAGCCTGTAATGATTTTGCATATACATTAGCACGATAACCGTGTTTTTTAGCGATCTCTTTCACTTTTTGGCAGGTTTCGGATTTGATTCTAAAATCATTGCCCCGCCCATTTAAAATCATACTGACTGTTGTTTTAGATACGCCGCTGAGTTCCGCAATATCACTGAGCGTTAGGCGTTTTTTAGTCACACTTATCTCCTTTTAGCATAAAAATGGGCATTACTGCCCATTGCTTTATTCTACGCTAATTGGCAATACTTTTGCTACTTTCACTTGAATCGGACGAGAGCTTTTTACGACATTTTCACGCTTAGCGATAAAAAAGCGTGAAGTCAGCACTTTTTCCCCGCCGTTTACGAAAATTTCCACCACAGAACGGTCAAAGAAAATCTCGATTGTCTCTAATTGTTCAATTTTGCAATGACGAACCGAGCCAAATTTTTCCATCAATTCTGTTTGTTCGGTTTGGCTACGATCTAAGCTCAACACCCCATTTTCAAAACGTAAGCTGAGCTTTTGCCCCTGTTCATTGCTGAAAAAATCCAACACAAGCGGTTGATTTTCCACAGAAATTTGCAAGTAGGCAGTATCCAAATTCTCGATTGCAAAATTTTCTGACATTTCGACCGCTTGTAATTCGCCTACATTCACGATTGGGTTTTGTATCACTTTGCCGTTTTGCAGGGAAAGTTTACGAGGCAATGTCAGCATTGAATGCCACTGATATTTATCAGTTGGGTAAGTGAGATCAGGCAAGCCGACCCAGCCAAACAAAATGCGATCGGAATTTTCCACCGTTTGCGGTGCGTAAAAGTCAAAGCCGTAGTCCAGCTCTTCAATATGCTCTGCCCGTAATCTGTTGCCGTTTAGCTCGCCAAGTGCGTAAGTGGCGTGGTAGTTATTTTGGAATTGATGGCTTTCACGCAGTTTGCCTTGTGGCGACCACACAAACAGATCTTTACCACCAAGTGAGAACAGATCCGGACACTCCCACATAAACACATTGCTGTTATCAAAATTGTGGACTTCCAGTTCTGCGATTAAACGGGGTGTGGCATTTAAATCGTCCATTTCATAAATTAACGCCGTGCCGGTCAAGTTTTCACGCTGAGCCCCCAACACAAAACGAATTTTGCCCTCTGCGGTAAGGTAAGGTTTCGGGTCACGCACGTGTTCGGTGTAGCCTGCCGGTGCTTGGTCGATAATGCAACGCTTTTCCAATAATTTGCCCGATTTATCAAAAATCGCGATATTTTGGTGAGGAATGCGGGCATTATCTGATGGGCGGCGTGTATTGCCGGTGTAAAAAGCGACAATCTTATCTTGCCATAAAATCGCCCCACCTGAATAACAGCCGTGGGATTCAAACAGCTCATCGGGAATCAGCAAATCCCCTTTACTGAACGTTTGAAAATCGGTAGTGATGAAATGCTGCCAATGTTTCATTCCATGTAATGCCCCATAAGGAAACCATTGGGCGAAAATATGGTATTTTTCACCATCGAAAATCAAGCCGTTTGGGTCATTAAATAAGCCTGTTTCGGGAGCGAGATGATAGGTTGGGTAAAAATCGGGATCAGATAAAACGGTTTGGCGAAGAGCGTTTAATTCGCCCTCGCTTTGTGCGTGCAGGCTTTTGTATTTGCCGTTGTTGAAAATGTGCATAGAGTGTTCCTGTCATTTCAGAAATTACGATGGTGCAAGCGTCCACGCTTGTACCCTTTTGTAAAAAATGAGGCACAAGCGTGGACACTTGCGCCATCATTACATTATTCCGCCAAAAATGCGTCTAACTCCGCTTTATTCGGTAATGCCGACATCGCCCCTTTTGCTGTGGTGGCTAACGCACCGGAAGCATTTGCTTTGCGGATCACTTCAACTAACACAGTTTCATCGTGCCAATTCGGCGTTTGAGCAAGACCGGCTAATAATCCGCTGACAAAGGCATCTCCGGCACCGGTGGTATCCACAGGTTTCAAGGCTTTGCCGGCAACGACTTGGCTTTTTCCGTTGAAATGGTAGATTGCACCGTCTTTGCCAAGGGTGATAATAATCAATTTCTCCGGATACTGAGCGGTAATAGCTTGTGTGGCTTGTTCCAAAGTTTCTGTCTCGGTTAATAAGGTCAGCTCTTCTTCGGAAAATTTGAGAATATCCGCCATCGCCACCACAGAATTTACCACTGTTTTCATTTCATCAAGGCTCTTCCAGAGCGATTCACGCAAGTTTGGATCAAACGAAACATAGCCACCCGCCTTTTTCACTCGGCGAATCCCTTCAATGGTAGTGGAACGGGATGGGTCGTTAATCAAGGCAATAGAACAGCAGTGTAAGAAATCACCTTGGTTAAATTCAGGTAAATCGCCGATTTCTAAAAATTGGTCGGCACTCGGATTTACCATAAAAGTAAAACTACGCTCACCGTTATCTAAGCCAACAATCACGGTGGAAGTGCGGTGCTGAGCGTCTAAAATCATCTGTTTGGTGCAAACATTTTCTGCCTGTAACACTTCTCGCATAAATTTACCCAGAGGGTCGTTACCCACACGCCCGATAAATCCTGCCTCAACCCCTAAACGAGAAACGCCTACTGCAACATTCGCCGGAGCACCACCGGCACATTTTAAATAGTGATGTTCGCCGTCGGGAATTAAATCCACCACCGCATCGCCTGTTACCCAAATCTTACTCATCTCATACACCTTTAATTAGTCACAAAACACCAAGCTAAAACGATTTAGCATTTATTCGATTATATACTAAAAGACCGCTTGTACATACCTACAAGCGGTCATTTTTTCTTTAATTTTTACAGATTAACCACGTATTTGCCTACACCTAAATCATCTTCTTTACGAGTGCGGGCAATCACGCTTTCTGCCGATTCCACCACACGTAATCCCATTTGGTCTTCGGTACGAATCACTTCGCCACGGAGTGAGTTGGTATAAACATCGGTGATTTTCACATCGACAAATTTGCCAATCATATCCGGTGTGCCAACAAAGTTTACTACACGGTTAGTTTCGGTTCTGCCGGTTAATTCCATCAAGTCTTTCTTAGACGGGCCTTCAACCAAAATGCGTTGTTCTGTACCGAGCATTGCACGGCTAAATTGCATTGCTTGGTGGTTGATGCGTTGTTGTAAACGGGATAATCGCTCTTTTTTCTCATCATCGGAGACATTATCAGGCAGATCTGCCGCTGGTGTACCCGGTCGAGCCGAGTAGATAAAGCTAAAGCTCATATCAAAGTTCACTTGCTCGATCACTTTCATTGTTTGCTCGAAATCCTCTGCGGTTTCGCCCGGGAAGCCTACAATAAAGTCCGAACTAATTTGAATCTCAGGTCGAACAGCACGCAATTTACGGATAATCGCTTTGTATTCCAACGCTGTGTGGTTACGCTTCATCATTGTTAATACACGGTCTGAACCACTTTGAATCGGTAAATGTAAGAAACTGACCAATTCAGGTGTATCACGATAAACTTCGATAATATCATCGGTAAATTCAATCGGGTGGCTGGTGGTGTAACGTAAGCGGTCAATACCGTCAATCGCTGCCACTAAGCGTAATAATTCGGCAAAGGTACAAATGCCGCCATCAAAAGTTTCACCACGGTAAGCATTTACGTTTTGACCGAGTAAATTAACCTCACGCACACCTTGTGCCGCAAGTTGGGCGATTTCAAATAATACGTCATCCACCGGGCGGGAAACCTCTTCGCCACGAGTGTAAGGCACAACGCAGAACGAACAATATTTATTGCAGCCTTCCATAATTGAAACGAATGCTGTAGGGCCTTCGGCTTTTGGCTCCGGCAAGCGGTCAAATTTTTCAATTTCCGGGAAAGAAATATCGACAATCGAGCTTTTACCGCCACGGATTTGGTTGATCATTTCAGGCAAACGGTGCAAAGTTTGTGGCCCGAAAACAATATCTACATAAGGGGCACGATCACGGATATGCTCCCCTTCTTGTGAAGCCACACAACCGCCAACACCGATAATCAGGTTCGGTTTATCTTTTTTCCAGTTTTTCCAACGCCCGAGTTGCGAGAATACTTTTTCTTGTGCTTTTTCACGGATAGAACAAGTGTTTAGCAACAGTACATCCGCATCTTCTGGATTTTCGGTCAATTCAAAACCGTGAGTGGAGTTTAGGAGATCCGCCATTTTTGATGAGTCGTACTCATTCATTTGACAGCCCCAAGTGGTAATATGTAATTTAGCCATAACGTTTAAAAATAATAAATAATTCAATAAATTAGAAAAGAAAAGCGTAAAGCAATTTATTATTTTTGACTTAAAATAAACCCTTTACGCAAAATTTATGGCGTTATTTTACCTTGTTGCCTATTTTTTATCTATAAATAATCGCCATTTATCTGATTTTACTTAAAAACAAAAAGCCACGATCTTCTATCGTGGCTTCAAGATAAGTATGCGGTATTACTTGGTTAAGGTTAAAACCACGCTTTCACCGGCAACAACTTGACCATTTAATTTAGATAAGTTGCTGATTTCATCCATATTTGAAATCACGATTGGCGTTAATACTGATTTGGCTTTACCTTCAAGTAGAGCTAAATCAAATTTGATGATTGGATCGCCTACTTTTACCGTTTGACCTTCCTGAGCAAGACGTGTAAAACCTTCGCCTTTTAATTCCACCGTATCAATACCAAAGTGAACAAATAATTCTACACCTTCTTCAGATTCAATTGAGAAAGCATGGTTTGTTTCAAAAATCTTACCAATAGTTCCATTTACCGGCGAAACAATCGTATCGCCAACCGGGCGAATTGCCACACCATCACCAACGATTTTCTCAGAGAAAACTACATCAGGCACATCTTCAATATTTACGATTTCACCTGTTAATGGCGCATAGATTTTGATTTCTTGACTCTCTTTTTGTTTTGAGCCGAATAATTTATCAAATAAACCCATCTTAAAATCTCCCTTAGATATTAGATACAAAATTCTCTTACATTTTATACGAGAATTTTGTATTTGTATGCTAAATAATTAAAATTAGTTTAATTTCTGATAAAACTCATCCACTAAGCGTTCAATATCTGCAGCAGTTGGTTGAGCAAGCGCTTCATCAGCTAATGCTTTAGCATCGGCAAAATTAATTGAGCGAATGAGTTTTTTAACGTGTGGCACAGAGATACCACTCATACTAAATTCATCTAATCCCATACCGAGCAACAACGCAGTTGCACGCACGTCACCGGCTAATTCACCACACATACCTGTCCATTTGCCTTCAGCGTGTGAAGCATCAATAACTTGCTTGATTAAGTTTAAGACTGATGGGCTTAATGGGTTATATAAATGAGCAATAATTTCATTACCACGGTCAACCGCTAAAGTATATTGAGTTAAGTCATTAGTGCCGATACTAAAGAAGTCCGCTTCTTTTGCAAGATGACGTGCATTTACCGCTGCTGATGGGGTTTCCACCATAATACCTAGTTTTAAGTTCTCATCAAAAGCGTGACCTTCTGCACGTAATTGATCTTTTAATTCCGCAACGATGGATTTTAATAAACGGATTTCTTCCACCGAAATAATCATCGGGAACATTACCGCTAAATTACCGAACGCAGAAGCACGCAATACAGCTCGTAACTGGGTATCTAAAATTTCACGGCGGGTAAAACCGATACGCACAGCGCGCCAACCTAAGAACGGGTTCATCTCTTTCGGTAAATCAAGGTATGGTAACTCTTTATCACCGCCGATATCCATTGTACGCAGAATGACCATTTGACCATTCATTGCTTCAACAATCTCTTTGTAGGCTTGAAATTGCTCTTCTTCTCCCGGTAATTGAGTACGATCCATAAACAAAAACTCAGTACGGTATAAACCAACCGCTTCACCACCGTTGCGTAATACACCTTCCACATCACGGATAGTACCGATATTCCCTGCCACATCAACTTTATGGCCATCTAATGTTTGAGCAGGCAACTCTTTTAATTTGGCTAATTCTTCTTTTTCCGCATTTAATTTCTCTTGTAATGCTTTGAAATTAGCGATTTTTTCTTCCGATGGATTTAAATGTACTTCATTGTTCACTGCATCTAAAATCAGAAAATCACCAGTTTTAACTAAGGAAGTAACATTGTTAGTACCAACAATGGCAGGAAGCTCTAGGGAACGAGCCATAATAGAAGTGTGAGAAGTACGACCACCGATATCGGTAATAAAGCCTAATACTTTATCTAAATTTAATTGAGCTGTTTCGGAAGGGGTTAAGTCATAAGCGACTAAAATAACTTCATCTTGAATATCACCAAGATCTACGATATTCATATTTAAAATATTGCGTACCAAGCGATTACCAATATCACGAATATCACCTGCACGTTCTTTTAAATATTCATCGTCAATTTCCGCAAGCATTGAAGCCTGCATCTCAATCACTTTACTTGCTGCAACATCCGCAGTCACAAGATTATCAGTAAGGTAACTCAAAATTTCTTCTTCAAGCTCTTCATCTTCTAAGATCATCAAGTGGCCTTCGAAAATCGCCTCTTTTTCCTCACCTAATGTACGGCGAGCTTTTTCTTTAATCGCGGTTAATTGAGCAGCTGCTTTTTCGCGGCCTGTAAAGAATTTTGCTTTTTCTGCCTCAACTTCGCTTTCAGTAATTTTGCGAGTATTCAGTACAATCGGCTCTTCTTTTAAAACCAATGCTTTTCCAAATACTGCACCAGGGGAAGCTGCGATACCTGTAATCATAATTGTGTCCTTAATTTAAGATGATGTAAAAATCATCTGGATGTTACATAGCAAAACACTTTATTGTAGCTTATTAAGCTACAATAAAGTGACATAAATCTTAAATCCGAGAATAGAAAAATTATTCTAAAGTAGGAATCAAATCAACTAAGAAATCAACTGCTTTTTGCTCATCTTCGCCGTCCGCAGAAATTGTAATTGTTGTGCCTTGAGTCAAACCTAATGTTTGTAATTTGAATAAGCTTTTTGCACTTGCACTTTTACCACCTGAAGTCACAGTGATATCAGAAGCAAAACCTTTAGCTGCTTTTACAAATTCAGCCGCTGGGCGAGTGTGTAAACCATTTGGAGCGGTAATAACAACATCTTTTGAGTACATAAAATCTTCCTCTTAAATTTGAAAGTTAAAAAAATTTGTTTTAATCCATTTATTTTGCGCACGCAACTTTACTACAAATTCAAATTAAAAACACGCTAAAAAGCGCAAAAACTCGTCGTATCACCCTGCTAAATAGGGTGTTTTTTAAGCTAACTTAAAAATCATTTGTCGAATATCAAGATTCTAGCACACACTTAAGCGGAAATGTTACAATAATTTCGCTACCACTTCTTTCACTTATATTCTAAATTTGGAGCAATATGCTTAGCACATTAACCAAAACAACCGCATGGTTTATCTACTTTAGTATTATTGCTCTCTATGTTTTTAGTCTATGGGCGTTAATGGACTATCACCAAAATGATACCTTATTTGTTTTTTCCGATATAACGGCCACGGTCGCTTATAGCCTACTTCAAGCCAGCCTCTCTGCGGTAATTTCACTATTTTTAGGCAGCCTACTGGCAAGATCTTTCTTTTATTTGGACTTTAAAGGAAAAAATTTACTCTATAAAACCATTTCGTTTATCTGGGCATTACCCTCACTAGTAATTATTTTTGCGGTAATTGGCGTATTTGGTAACTCAGGCTGGCTAGCCAAACTTTTCCAACAACTCGGTTGGAATTGGCAATTTAATTTATACGGCTTGCACGGCATCATTTTGGCTCACTGCCTGTTTAACATTCCGTTTGTGATGAAATATTATACCGGAGGGCTTCAATTGACTCCAAGCAGTCGCTTTCAGCTTGCGGCTCAATTAAACCTAACAGGTTGGAATTATATCCAAATTGTGGAACTACCGATAATCAAAACTTTGCTGCCTTATATGTTTATGACTGTTTTTCTGGTCTGCTTTACCAGTTTTCCAATCGTATTAATGTTAGGCGGTAGCCCAAAATACAGCACGCTTGAAGTTGCCATTTATCAAGCGGTCACTTTTGAATTTGATTTTGCAAAAGCCCTCATCTTAATTGGGGTACAATTTGTAGTGGGCATTGGCTTACAATTAGTAATGAATTATATCTCGACTTCTGCACTCAAAAAGCTAAAACAGCAACCTAACCGAGTAGAAATTTGGAAACCAAAGCCTACCGGACTGGCTAAACTCGGCTTACAAGCGGTTATTTTTTTGCAAAGTTTTGCAATAATTCTACCGCTTGTCAGCGTCATTTGGGCAGGACTAAGCGTGTCAAAACTCAGTGAGCGTTTGCTCAACCCTACTTTATGGCAAGCTACTCAGTATTCTTTATACTTAAGTTTAATTGCTTCTATATTCGTAATCACAATCAGCTATTTGATTGCACTTGAAGCTCGCCAATTACTCTATGCAAAAGCCAAGCTCAGATATAGCATTCTCACCGCAATCACCCTATTCCCCTTACTTCTGCCGATCTTTTTATTATCGGTTGGTTTGTTTATTTTATTAATGAATAGTGAACTCTCAAGCGAGGCATTACTGCTACTGGTCGGGATATGCAACGGCTTAACATTACTGCCATTTATTTACCCAATGCTTTTCTCCGCAATGTGGAATAGCCTCACCTCGCACGACAAATTAGCACAAGGACTTGGGCTAAAGGGGCTTCGCCGTTGGTGGATTGTGGAAAAAAATCAACTAATTCGACCGCTTGTTACCGTATTTGCGTTAGCAATGTCATCGAGCTTAGGCAGTTTCACCGTCATTGCTTTTTTCGGCAACGCTGATTTCAGCTCACTCCCTTATTTACTCTACCAACAACTTGGTAGCTATAGAACCGAAGATGCTGCCGTTACCGCACTCATTCTGATGTTATTTGCGTTACTACCATTCTTATTCAGCAAGGATAAACTATGATCGAACTGGATCTCCATTTCACTTACGAACAAATGAATATGCACTTTCAGCTTTCTGTCAAAAAAGGCGAACGTATTGCAGTGGTTGGCGAAAGTGGCGCAGGCAAAAGCACATTACTTAATCTAATTGCCGGTTTTGAAAAGGCAGAAAGTCAGCAAAGCCAGCTGTGGCTAAATCAGAAAAATCATCTTGATACCGAAGTTGCACAACGTCCTGTTTCAATGCTATTCCAAGATAACAATATTTTCCCGCACTTAACGGTAGAACAAAACATCGGCTTAGCTTTAGTACCAAGTTTGTCGCTCAATCCGAAACAAAAAGCACAGGTTAAACAAATTGCCACACAAATGGGGATTGAAACCTTCCTTCAGCGTCAAGCCGATCAGCTATCGGGCGGACAAAAACAGCGAGTGGCATTAGCTCGTACTTTGTTGCGGGATAAGCCGATTTTATTATTGGACGAACCCTTCTCCGCCCTCGACCCGCAACGCCGAGCCGAATTACAGCAAATCGTGTTTGACATTTGCCAAAGCAGAAATCTAACCCTGTTAATGGTAACTCACCAACTATCCGAAAGCCTATTTCTATTTAATCGGGTGATAACGGTAGCAGATGGGGAGATTGTTTCTGATCTCTCCCCTCTTTAGCAAAGCAGATCTGCTAGGTTCTAAATGTAGGGACGCCACGCTGGCGTACGCAACGATGTCAATTCCAACAATCTAACGGTGAATGATGTTCCGCACGGATACTAGCGTTATTCATTTTTTTCAGAACTCGCCCCCTACTTTAGCAAAGAGGGGAACTGTAACTAATATTACCTCCCTATTCCGCTATTCTCTTCCCCAAAATGTGATCTACTTCACAAATTTGGAAATATTTTAAATCTTCTCTTTTTTAGCTAAACCGTTTTAGTTAAAATGCAACCGATTATTTTTTATGAAAGGTAAATTCAAATGAACTATCCAAAAATTGCAGAACAAACGATTGCAAAATTAGGTGGCAAAGAAAACATTACCACACTTGCCCACTGTGCAACCCGTTTACGCTTAACCATTGCTGATGAATCCAAAATTGATAAAGAGGCGATTGAAAATATTGAAGGCGTGAAAGGTCAATTCTCTACTTCCGGTCAATACCAAATTATTTTTGGATCAGGCACGGTAAATGAAGTGTATGCCCAAATGCAAAAACAAATGGGTATGGCAGATATGTCCACCTCTGAAGTAGCGGCTGCCGGTGCAGCAAATCAGCCATTACTACAACGTTTGGTAAAAGGCTTAGCCGATATTTTCGTGCCGATCATTCCGGCTATTGTGGCTGGCGGTTTGTTAATGGGTATTCACTCAATGCTAACGGCAGTCGGTTTCTTCTGGGAAGGTGAATCTGTTGTTAGCCGTTATCCGAATATTTCCGATTTAGTTGATTTCATCAACACTATTGCTAACGCACCATTTGTATTCTTACCTGTATTACTCGGTTTCTCAGCTACACGCAAATTTGGCGGTAATCCATTCTTAGGTGCGGCACTTGGTATGTTATTGGTTCACCCGGCACTTGCAGACGGTTGGAACTATGCCAAAACCTTAATGGAAGGTAACATCAAATACTGGAATATTTTCGGCTTAGAAATTGAAAAAGTGGGTTATCAAGGCACGGTTATTCCAACTATCGTTTCGGCTTGGGTGTTAGCAACCCTTGAGAAAACTTTCCGTAAATTTGTGCCAAGCTATTTAGATAACTTGGTGACGCCAATGATGTCATTATTTATCGCCGGTATTTTAGCTTTCACTGTAATCGGACCATTGGGTCGTGAAGCAGGTTCAGCGATTTCAGCAGGCTTAACGTGGTTATATGACAGCTTAGGCTTTATCGGTGGAGCAATTTTCGGTACATTCTACGCTCCAATCGTGATTACCGGTATGCACCAAACCTTTATTGCGGTTGAAACCCAATTATTAGCTGAAGTAGCACAAACCGGCGGTACATTTATCTTCCCGATTGCAGCAATGTCTAACATTGCACAAGGTGCAGCCTGTTTAGGTGTAGCTTTTGCAATGAAAGATGCCAAAGTGCGTGGTTTAGCCGTGCCGTCAGGTATTTCAGCCCTGTTAGGTATCACCGAACCGGCAATGTTCGGAGTAAATTTACGCTACCGCCAAGCCTTTATTGCGGCGATGATCGGTTCAGGTTTAGCCAGTGCATTTATCGCTTTCTTTAATGTGAAAGCAATTGCCTTAGGTGCAGCCGGTTTCTTAGGTATTCCGTCGATTAAACCTGACAGCCTTGCAATGTATTCTGTCGGTATGGTAATTTCATTTGTAGTTGCATTTACCATTTCAGCCATTTGGGTGAAAAAAGCACAAGCGAAATAATCAAAAATAGATCACAAAAAAGGGATTAAGTGTTAGCTTAATCCCTTTTGTTTTTAAACGCCTTAGCTTAACAATGAGTTTCGCAAGCGGTCATTTTTCGCTAAAAATTTGCAAATTAGCTGTTGTGCATAATTCGAGAAATACGCCCTTCGGCAATCTCTTCATCACGAATTGTCAGCACTTCACAGCCGTCTTTGGTAACTACAATTTGATGCTCATATTGTGCGGAGTGGCTGCGGTCTTTGGTTTTCACTGTCCAACCGTCACCCATTAAGCGGACTTCTTTTTTGCCGGCATTCACCATTGGCTCAATCGTAAACACCATTCCTTCTTTTAACACTACACCGCCATCATCGGTAGCATAATGCACTACTTGTGGGTCGCAATGGAATTCAGTACCAATACCGTGTCCGCAATATTCTCGTACTACCGAAAAGCCTTCTTTTTCCACATATTTTTGAATCGCTGTACCAATTTCTTTTAAACGCACCCCCGCTTTCACGGTGCGAATCCCGACATAAAGGGACTCTAGCGTAACCGCCATTAAGCGTTTATCCCGCACACTTGGCTCACCGACTACATACATCATCGAGTTATCGCCATAGTAGCCATCTTTGATAACCGTCACATCGATGTTTAAAATATCGCCTTTTTTCAGCTTTTTGTCATCACTTGGAATACCGTGACAAACGACCTCATTTAACGAAATGCACACCGATTTTGGGAAGCCGTGATAGCCCAAACTGGCTGAAGTTGCCCCATTTGCCAAAATGTATTCGTGACAAATTTTATCTAATTCACCAGTTGTTACGCCCTCTTTCACATAAGGGGCGATCATTACTAAAACATCTGAAGCCAGTTTACAGGCTACTCGTAGTTTTTGAATTTCTTCTTCGTTTCTTAATGGAATATTATTCATTACATTGCTCTCTGCTATATCTGCCATAAAAAGTAAGGGGATTATACCTTTTTTCAGCACAATCCCCAAACCTCAGTTTAGATTTCTACTTTAAATCAAGTTTCTTCATAATGAAATTTAATATCACACCATAAAGCGGTAGAAATAGCAGTAGGCTCACAAAGAGTTTAAACGCATAATCGACCGAACCAATAGTAAACCAATGCTCTGCCATATATTCATCGCTACTTTTATAAAAGGCGACAGCAAAGAATACAAAAGTATCGATTAAAGTACCAAAAATGGTTGAACAGGTTGGAGCAAGCCACCAACGCTTACCTTGTCTTAAACTATTAAATACTAGAACGTCTAATAATTGCCCAACTAAATAAGCTGCAAAGCTAGCCAGTGCAATACGGAAAACAAAAAAGTTGAACTCAGTTAATGCACTAAAGCCTTGAAATTGGGTTTCAAAGAATAAAACGGAAATCACATAGCTTATGACAAGTGCCGGAAACATCACAACAAAAATAATTTTTCTAGCAAGATCTGCACCAAATACACGCACGGTTAAATCGGTCGCTAAGAAAATAAATGGGAATGTTAACGTTCCCCAAGTTGTCGGAAAGCTAAATTCTGTTAGTGGTACTTGAACTTCAAAGCTAATTTGCACTAAATAGTTGCTAATTGCGATGATAAAAATATGGAAAAGTGAAAGTAAAATTAGAGAACGACGTTTGTTCTCATCCGAAAAATAAGTAGTAAAGTTCATATTGTATCCTTTTTCGTTAAATGAAAACTTGAGGTAAGGGAACTCAAGGGGGCATTATTCTATACATTTTCCCATAAAAATCAAGCTCATATTATTTCAAAAAATGAAACAATTAATCTATTAAATTAGGGTTTATCTATTTTTGACATAAAGTAAAATGGCACAACTTAACACTTACATAAGGAATAGATAATGTTACAACTGAGAAAAGCCAATGAACGAGGCGATGGTTCTTTTAGCTGGCTTAAAAGCTACCACACTTTTTCCTTTGCCAATTATTACGACCTAAAACATATCCATTTTTCACATTTACGGGTAATTAACGAAGATTTCATTGCACCTAATCACGGTTTTGGCAAGCACCCGCACGATAATATGGAAATTTTAACTTATATGTTAAAAGGACGTGTGGCTCACGAAGACAGTATGGGTAATAAAACCGAAGTAAAAGCTGGCGAATTTCAAATTATGTCTGCCGGAACCGGGGTTTTCCATTCAGAAATTAATCCAGATCCGAATGAAACCTTACACCTTTACCAGATTTGGATTATCCCAAACCAAAAAGATGTGACCCCTCGCTACAACCAAGATAGATTTGCCCCGAAAGAGGGAGCAACCTTGATTCTTTCGCCAAACGCAGAAGAAGGTTCATTTAAAATTTACCAAGATATGAAGCTGTGGCGTTATCAATACCCAACAGCCAAATCAGAGCAACTGGCATTAGAGCCAAACCGCAGTTACTGGCTACAAGTGGTGAAAGGGAATCTAAACATCAATGGCGTTGAACTTTCCACCAGCGATGCCTTAGGCATTCGTCAAGAGAAAGCACTTGAAATAAACACTCAAGATGACGTGGAATTTTTACTGTTTGATCTAGTGTAAATACAAGAGACAAGCGGTTAAATTTGTAAAAAATATTACTAATTCAGCTGCTTGCTCTCATTAAACATTATCGCACCAAAATTCTCACTCCTAGCGTTTCATTTTGTTGAAGTAAGGTATTTATCCGTGCTGTTTCCACACATACCATATTTTGATACGCCGTTTCTGTCATCGCACTAACGGTATTATGCCAAGGATTCCAAAGTACGGTTTCGGTAGCATTGATATGCTCAACTTTAATGGTGCGCTGATTTGCAAAATCTTGAATAAAATTCACCGCTTGTGCCGGATAAATACAATCCACATTTTCACTTATCTTGCGAGGTGATGGCACTTCAATTTCTTGATTTGTCAATTTATCAAAACATTGTGTTGCTAAGCCTTGTACTTCCGTTTTCGTAATATCACCGACCTGAAAATAAGTATGCAATGCAGCCTGTGCCGGCTCCGGTGCTAAGTGAGTAAAATACAACTCACAGACTTCGCCTAGTATCATCTCGAGTTTTGCCTGATTTTCTAACCCCAAAACAACACGAATCCCATCTGCTGAGGAAGTATGTTCCAGCAAATTCCACGCTTGAATACGGGCTGTGCCGTGAGCAGGCTTTTTGTCTGTACCAAACCAAGGGTGGCAAATCGGAATGCCGCCACGAATCGCCACACCTGTTTGGAAAGGTTCAATTTCACTTAACCATAATACATCTTGCTGAGTATTTTTAGGTTGCCAACTCAGTAACTGCGCACCTTGCAATGCAATTTTAGCCTTCACTTTGGAGTGATTAATCTCTAAAACATCCAATTCATTATATTTTGCTAATGCTATTTCAGGGCTGATCATTTTGATTCGTAGATTATTCATCGTATTGCTCCTCATCTTGAAAGATAAAATGTGAAGTGGATCACAGAATTAAAGCTTAAACCGCTACCTCTTTAAAGGTAATCGTTATAATAAGGGCATTCTAACATAGCGAAGGAGAAAAAAATGAAAACACTCGGCGAATTTATTATTGAAAAACAAGCAGAATACCCAGGGGCAAAAGGGGAATTAAGTGGGATTTTATCTCCTATTCGTTTAGCCGCTAAAATTATTCATCGAGAAATCAACCGTGCCGGTTTAAGTCAAGATATTTTAGGTACTGCAGGTTCTGAAAATGTACAGGGTGAAGCCCAAATGAAACTTGATGTATTCGCCAACGAAACGATGAAAAAAGCGTTACTTGCACGTGAAGATGTTGCCGGCTTTGCATCGGAAGAAGATGATAATTTTGTTGCCTTTGATAATGAGCGTGGGAGAAATGCAAAATATATTTTAATGACCGATCCGCTTGATGGCTCCTCCAATATTGAAGTGAATGTTTCTGTGGGAACAATCTTCTCTATTTACCGCCGTGTCTCCCCTATCGGCACCCCAGTAACACAAGAAGATTTCTTGCAGGAAGGGCGTAAACAAGTTGCCGCCGGTTATGTTACTTATGGTTCTTCAACCATGCTGGTTTACACCACAGGCAATGGCGTGAACGGTTTTACCTATGATCCGTCATTAGGCTTATTTATTCTTTCACACCCTGATCTAAAAACCCCTACCGAAGGAAAATATTACTCCATCAATGAAGGGCAGTATGTTACTTTCCCACAAGGTGTGAAACGCTTTATTAAGTATTGCCAAGAAACCGATGAAGCCATCAAACGTCCATACTCTTCACGCTATATCGGCTCGCTGGTGTCCGATTTCCACCGCAATTTATTAAAAGGCGGTATTTATATTTACCCAACCTCCACCGTATATCCAAAAGGGAAATTGCGTTTACTCTATGAATGCAACCCGATTGCGTTTCTTGCCGAACAAGCCGGAGGAATGGCGACAGATGGTATTAATCCGATTTTAGATATTAAGCCAACAGAGCTACACCAGCGTGTACCGTTCTTTGTCGGTTCAACCTCAATGGTCAAACAAGCGGGCGAATTTATGCAAGAATTTGCAAAATAATGCTCCTGCTTATCACTCAATAAAACTTTCAACAAAGCAGCTGCGTATTCCGTAGCTGCTTTTGCCTATCTTAAGATTGTAAATTTGTATAAAAAACAGGTAAGACCTCTTGCCAAATAAATAATTATCTATAGAATACCCCACCTTTTTACTCCATTAATATTAGCAATTTATTAACATTTTATGATAAATAAAAACTTTCCACTTTCTTACCTTGCCAGCTTTGTGGCATTTGCTGTTAGTTTATCTGCAACAGCCTCTGTTTTCAGAGATGATATCGATCTTCAATACTACCGTGATTTTGCGGAGAATAAGGGTAAATTCACCGTAGGTGCAAGCAATATTGAAATTAAAGATAAAAGTGGCAATACATTAGATGCACTCTTCCCAAATGTACCGATGCCAGATTTTAGTGCTGCAAACCGTAACTTAGGGATAGCAACTCTAGTTGCACCGCAATATTTAGTCAGCGTTGCCCATAATACACAATACAATACTGTGGAATTTGGCGCCCCAGGCACTAATGCCGATGCACACCACTACACTTACAAAGTCGTTGATCGTAACGACTATGGAATTGTTGAAGGTGGGCAACATCAAGATTATCAAGTGCCACGTCTCAATAAATTAGTCACTGAGGTCGCACCTGCAACAGTGACTGATCTGGGTAATAATGCTTCAGCCTACCAAGATAGTAGTCGTTTTACTCACTTTGCTCGCTTAGGCTCTGGTCGTCAAATAGTCAAAAATACCGAGCATAAAGACAACCAAATTTCAACATCTTACCAATATTTAACCGGGGGAGTTCATTTACCAATCGCGGTACATAATTCCGATTACTGGCTAGATTTTAGAGGAAATGCATTAAACAATAGCCCATATGGAGCATTAACTGCATTTGGTACTCGTGGTGATAGCGGTTCAGGTGTGTATGGCTACGATCAGAAAACGAAACGCTGGCTACTACTGGCTACTTACACCTTTGGTACGCCTGCAAACAACTACTACAACCGTGCCGGTATTATCCGTCAGGATTATCACGATAAACAATTTGCCGAAGATATTGCCGGCACATTAACCAATGCGCAACAAAATGCCGTTTTTGAATGGTCTGCACAGGGTAAAGACAGTAGCATTGGTAATAAAGGGAAAAACTTAACGGTTTCGCTTGCTGATCGTTCAATTAAAGACAATAGCGCTTCTCCATTAGGCTATGGTGGCACACCTCAGCTACAACTTCCGCAAGATAACACCGGAAAAACCCTAAACATTGAAGGACAAGATAGCACTATCGTATTAAAAACCGATATTGACCAAGGTGCTGGCGCATTAAATTTCAATGCTAATGCAACAGTTCGCCCTGAAAATGATCAAAGCTGGGTAGGAGCTGGAATTGTAGTGGCAAAAGGTAAACAAGTTAATTGGCAAGTCAAAAACCCACAAGGTGACCGTTTATCTAAATTGGGCAAAGGGACACTACATATTAACGGTAAAGGCGAAAACCTTGGCGACATTAGTGTTGGACAAGGCACTGTCATTTTGAACCAACAAGCGGGTGAAAATGGCAAAAAATCTGCATTTAACCAAGTTGGTATTGTGAGCGGCCGTTCAACCGTTGTATTAAACAGTGCTGATCAAGTCGATCCAAATAAGATTTACTTTGGCTTCCGTGGTGGTCGTTTAGATCTCAACGGCAACAACATTGCGTTTAATCGTATTCAAAATAGTGATGATGGTGCGCGTATTGTTAATAATCACCTACAAAAAGCTGCAACACTCACCATTAATGGCCCGAAGCCCCCTGAAGCAACGGACTTAAAATGGGGAACGTGGAAAGAAAACAGTGCTGATATTTATGAATATATCAACCCACATGCTAATAACCGTACCGATTACTTTACGCTCAAAGGCAATCCAAACCAATATATGCCAACGAATGGCGCAAGTAATGCCCATTGGACCTTCCTGTCTTCTAACAAGGATGCAGCAGTAAAACAAGTACTCGCGCAAAAAGGTCTGGAGCATCGCTACAATAGCTTTAATGGTTTTATTGGCGAAACAGATAACACCCAGCATAACGGTCGTTTGAATGTGGTGTATGATCCAAAAGCCTCTACACCACCGGCAACTGCCTCTGAAGTAACTTGGGGTAAGGGGCTAGTAGCTGGTGCAGATATTTATCTGTTCACCAATCCGAAAACGAAAATTCGGGAATACTTTGCATTAAAAGGTGATCCAAAACAACCTGTTCCTCGCGGTGGCTTAAGCAGCGAGCATTGGGAATTTTTAGTGTGGGGTACTGATCTTTTTTGCATAGAGAGAAAGAAAAAAATTTGGGCGGAAAAATAACGGCGAGCCCCGTGAATACAAGGGTTCGCCGTTATTGTTTGGTTGGAGCTATGCAAAAAACAAAATGAGCAGGATTAGAAAAAAACGAGCAGTTTTTGCGTTATTTTTTGCATAGGTTTGATCGGTTTTAAAACTATTTTAAATCTGTTTTAAACTAAAGAATGCCCGATGTGTACCACTTGCCCGATGATTTGTAGGTTTTGGGCTTGGTCTGCTGTAATCTTTATTAACTCGTACTCTTCTCGGTTGTCTGAAATAAGCTCTACACCGTCCCATAGCAGTTTTACACGCTTAACCCAAACACTGTCGCCGTTTTGTACAATGTAAATATTATTGTCGCCTCGTATCTCATTACGACTTAAATCAACTAGTAGCTGGTCGCCATTATCAATAGTCGGATACATCGAGTCTCCACTTGCCCAAAAAACAGCACACTTCTTGGCATTAACACCAAGCGTATGCAACAAGCTATCAGCATAAGGCTCTTGTCCATCAGGTTTTGTTACACATTCATTAAAGCTCCCAAAGCCTGCAGATACTTTAATAGATGCAAAACTATCAATCATTGAGATTATGTTATTCAAAACGGTGCCTGATAATTCAGATCCTTTGTTTTGCTCTTCAGGTGTAATCTCTCTTACTATGCTATCCTTGATTGCATTTATTCCACTTTTAAATCCGAGTGCTTCTTGGGCTTTACGAGGCAATGAAGTTATGTGATATTCATTCCCCCCACCTTTTACTCCAACTGCATCACGTTTTATCCAGAGTTCTTTTAATGCCTTTCTTGTAATGTTTGTTGCCTGCTTTGGAAGGTCAGGCAAATCCAATTCTTCTAGTTCTTTGGCTGAAAACCAAACTTTATCAAATGATTTCATAATTAACCCCTTCTTAATCAAAAATGATTTTAAAATCAAAATTGATTAAGTTATTTAAAATCAATAGCTTACAAATAGATTTAAAAAAGATTTAAAAAATTTATTAAATCACTATTGATTTAGAAAAGAATAAGTATTATATTTAGTCCTGTAGTTAATCAAGTACGCTAAAGCGTAGCAAATAAACTAAATGTGGAGGATCTCACAAAATGAATAAAAAGAAAAGAGCTCAAGATATGCATAGAGCTGATATTCGAGCTGAATTGATGAAGAAAGGAATAACATTTTCTCAGTTAGGGATTGAGAATGGGCTTTCCAAAACAACAGTAAGAAATGCTCTTGATAAACCTTATAAAAACGGTGAAGAAATTATCGCAAAAGCATTAGGAAAAACGCCAGCCGAAATATGGCCTAGTCGTTACCCTGATGTTGCATAACAAGGATAGCTGTTATGAAAGATTGGTTTAGTGCAAAAGAATTAGCAGGTATTAGTGGCTTATCAAAATACCCAACAAATGTAACTAGACAAGCCAAAAAAGAACAATGGGCAACTCGTCCATTGAAAGGGGTTAAAGGAGGTGGTTTTGAATATCACATTAACTGTAGAAGATCAGACTTGATCTGACAATTCACTCTAAAAAGTGAGAGTTTCCCGTTTAGAATATGAGTGTCAAAAATCAATCTAAACAAAAAGG
>NZ_SMAC01000005.1 GCF_004342115.1 Mannheimia haemolytica
TTATCTCCTGCTACATCGCAAATAGTGCTTTCTCTTAATTTAATATTTTAAAGACGTGCGATTTGTTCAAATACCTGTGGGGATTGTTCCACTAAGCTCATTTGCGGATAGCTACCGATTCTATTTTTTGTGCTTCGCTTGCCTGTTTTGGGGCTGATATAGCTATAAATCCATACTTTCGCTTTTTTCTGTGCAAGAATAAATAGCCCGTTACTGTCTGCGATAGGCTTCGCATTTGGGGAATATTTAAGATTTTTTAGTAATGTGTCTGAAAGTGTTTTTTTAGTTGCAGTCATTTCTTCTAATCCTTGATATATAAGGGTTTATCGAAGTTTATGATCCCTAAATTTTCCCGTTTTCAAAATAGGGATCATTTTAGGGATCATAAACGCTAAGATACAATGCAACTAAAGAAGACAATAAGAGACTATAAAATAATCTAAGTTCTTGATTTTATAGTAAATTTGAGACAATGAAAGACAATATGCAACGCTTAAATGGTCCCCCCAGCCGGACTTGAACCAGCGACCAAGCGATTATGAGTCGCCTGCTCTAACCACTGAGCTATGGGGGGATTTGAAAAGTGGTTGGAATTATAGAGAAAAACCGAGTAGTCGTCTAGAGGCAGAAGATTACTCGGTTAATTATTGAACGAGAGAAAATAGGGTTATTCTGTTCGCCAAATTAAGGTTGCCATTCGCCCGGTTTGTTTGTCTCGGCGGTAGGAAAAAAACAGTTCTGGTTGGCTGTAGGTGCAATATTCACCGCCTGAAATGGCGGTAATGCCTAATTTATTCAGACGTTGGGTGGCAATTTGGTAAAGATTTCCTAAAAATTTACCGCTTGTAGTGCTGTCTTCAATAAAGGCTTCTTTCGCTCTTGGGTCAAAAGCACAGAATTGGTCTGCCACTTCACTCCCGACTTGAAAAGCATTCGGTCCGATAGCCGGCCCTAGCCAAGCTGATATTTCGTGTGGCGGGCAGTTGAATTTCTCTACCGTCGCCTCTAATATGCCATCGCATAACCCACGCCAGCCGGCGTGTGCCGCCGCAATTTCCGACCCGTCTTGGCTGGCAAATAATACCGGCAAACAATCTGCAGTCATCACTAAGCAGACTTGGTTTGGTTGATTGGTGTAAATCGCATCGGCTTTAATATTATCACCTGAATAGGGAAGTTCAATCACTCGGGTGCTGTGAGTTTGGGTTAAAAACAGCGGAGCTTGTGGTAATTGAAATTTCTCAACCAATAAAGCACGATTTTGAGCGATATCTTGTGGCTCGTCATTAACGTGATCACCTAAGTTGAAACTGTCAAAAGGCGGTTTGCTTACTCCGCCTGTTCTTAAGGTCGTCAGTGCGTGAATATGTTTAGGCACATTCCAATTTGGAATAATTTTATCCATTTGCAAAAAATCTCAAGAAAATGACCGCTTGTTATCGGCGTACTGCAATCGCTTCGATCTCAATGCCAACATCTTTTGGTAAACGAGCCACTTCTACGCAAGAACGAGCCGGAAAATTAGGGTGTTCGTTTTCTTGGAAGAAGGCTTGGTATTCCGCATTTACCTTTGCGAAGTCGTTAAGATCTTTGACAAATACGGTGGTCTTTACAATATCGGCAACGGTTAAGCCGGCTTGTTCGATAATGGCTTTCACGTTGTTCAGAGATTGGCGGGTTTGTTGCACAATATCACTCGGGATTTCGCCGGTTTCAGGATTCACGGGAATTTGCCCAGAAGTTAAAACCATATTGCCTAAATCAACTGCTTGCACATAAGGCCCAATCGCTGCCGGTGCATTTTCTGTGTGGATAACTGTCATCTTGTGTTCCTCTTAATGAAAAATAAACGGATTAATGATAATATCTTTTCTTATTATTTGGAATAAAGAGAAGTGAATTAATGAGCATTAATGTTTCTGAAATCGTGTTACATCAATTACAAAAAACAGAGGGCGAGAACCCGGAGCTTAATACGTTTTTGCGAGAAAATTTATTGGCAATTTCCCCTGAAGTCGATCAAATGATGTTGCAATTACATCAAGCCTATCAAAGTAAAGCAAAGGCTTACGGTATATTTAAACCGGAGTCGGTTTTCGCTCAACAGCTCAACCGCTTGTTGGAGCAAGAAACCGATTTTTTACCTTTTAGCCATAGCTGTGCCAAAATGCTTGCAGCAGAGCTGATTAAATATCCGTTTGCCGATGGTGGCACTTTTATTTTGTGTCGTTACACTTTTTTAGCTACCGAATATTTGTTTATTGCGTTGATTGATAGCCGTAATTCAATGCTGGTTGATGAGCAGTTAGAGATTAAACGCACGCAATATCTCGAAATTGCACAATATGATATTGCCTGCCGCATTAATTTAACTGAACTGAAACTTGACGCAACGTCAAATCGCTATTTAACTTTTGTGAAAGGCAGAGTAGGGCGTAAAATTGCCGATTTCTTTATGGATTTTTTAAGTGCGGAAGAAGGGTTTAATCCACAATTGCAAAATCAAACCTTGTTGCAAGCGGTGAGCGATTATTGTGAGCAAGGGGAGTTATCTGCCCCTCAAACTCGAGAAGTGAAAAAGCAGGTGTTTGAATATTGTAAAGGGCAGATAAATAGTGGAGAGGAAATTGCGTTAAATGAGCTTTCCAACGCATTGCCAACACTGAATGAAATCGATTTTGCCCAATTTACGCAAGAGCAAGAATACGGCTTGGAAGAGAATATTCCGCCTATGCGAAATGCCCTTAAAACCCTGACGAAATTTTCCGGTTCGGGCAAAGGAGTAACGATTAGCTTTAACGCAGAATTATTAGGAGAGCGTTTAATTTGGGATGAACTAAACGACACACTGACAATCAAAGGATTACCGGCAAATCTGCGTGACCAGCTGGAACGTAACAAATAATGGAAAATTTTTATCAGTTTAGGTATTATCTCGTTATCTGAATTTTGGATTATCAAAAGGTCAATTATGAAAATGAAATCTCTTTTAGCTGCAATGTTGCTTGCACTGGGTGTAACGGCTTGTTCAACCGTTGAGAAAGTGGTGTACCGTATTGATGTACCGCAAGGCAATTACTTAGAACAAGATAAAATTGCTCAACTTAAAGTCGGTATGACAGCGGAACAAGTTGAATATTTGCTTGGTACACCAATGTTAAAGAACATTTTTGAAACCCACCGTTGGGATTATGTGTTTATTAAACGTGAAGGTTATAAAGATCCTGAACAACGCAATCTGTTTATTTATTTTGATGCTAAAGGGTTAGTATCAAAAATTGATGACAGCAATGCGAATGCAGAACAAAAATAGGACGATTTGCTGGTTCGAAAAGCCCACTTTTAAAAGTGGGCTTATTTTTTTGAATAAAAAATAAGCATTTAAACTTAATTTTTCTTATTTTAATGATAAATTTTTCTAATCTATCTTTTCAAAGCTAAAATTGCTTGCTAGACTTCGCTCATCTTAAATACACAACATCATCAATTTATTCAGGAGTATAATATGAGCGATTTAAACGCCCTTTTCCAAAAAATCAAACAACGTGATCCGAACCAAGCCCCTTTCCATCAAGCGGTTGAAGAAGTGTTCGGTAGCCTTGCCCCTTTCTTAGCTAAAAATCCGAAATATACCCAGCAAGGTTTATTAGGGCGTATTGTTGAGCCTGAGCGTGTAATTAGCTTCCGTGTCACTTGGGTTGATGATAAAGGTCAAGTGCAAGTAAACCGTGGTTACCGTGTACAAATGAACTCAGCAATCGGTCCATACAAAGGCGGTATTCGTTTCCACCCAACCGTTGATTTAGGCGTATTAAAATTCTTAGCCTTTGAGCAAGTATTCAAAAATGCGTTAACGACATTGCCAATGGGCGGTGGTAAAGGTGGTTCAGACTTTGACCCGAAAGGCAAATCTGATGCCGAAGTAATGCGTTTCTGCCAAGCGTTTATGAGCGAATTATATCGCCACATTGGTGCTGATACTGACGTTCCTGCAGGCGATATCGGCGTGGGAGGTCGTGAAATCGGCTATATGTTCGGTCAATACAAAAAATTACGCAATGAATTTACTTCAGTATTAACCGGTAAATCGCTGACTTGGGGTGGTAGCTTAATTCGTCCGGAAGCAACTGGTTATGGTGCGGTGTATTTTGCAGAGTCTATGTTAGCGACTAAAGGTCAGCAGATCGAAGGAAAATCAGTGGTAATTTCCGGTTCGGGTAACGTGGCACAATATGCAGCTGAAAAAGTGATTCAAAAAGGCGGTAAAGTATTAACGGTTTCAGATTCTAACGGTTATGTCTTATTCCCTGAATCCGGTATGACAGAGGCACAATTACAAGCATTATTAGAGTTGAAAAACGAACGCCGTGAACGCTTATCTGTGTATGCAACAGAACAAGGCTTAAAATACTTTGACGGTCAAAAACCGTGGGGTGTGAAATGTGACATCGCTTTACCTTGTGCAACCCAAAACGAATTAGATACCGAAGATGCTAAAGAATTAGTGAAAAACGGCTGTATTTGTGTGGCAGAAGGTGCAAATATGCCAACCACATTAGGTGGTGTTGAAGTCTTTATCGGTGCGAAAATCCTTTATGCTCCGGGTAAAGCGGCTAACGCAGGTGGTGTGGCAACCTCAGGTTTAGAAATGAGCCAAAATGCAATTCGTCTATCTTGGAGTCGTGAAGAAGTAGATCAGCGTTTATTCAACATTATGAAAGCAATTCACGAAAACTGCGTAGAAAATGGTACTGAAGCAGATGGTTTCGTAAACTATGTAAACGGTGCGAATATTGCTGGTTTCAAAAAAGTGGCAAATGCGATGTTAGAACAGGGTATTGTTTAATTTATTATCCCTATTATTCAAGAACTGCCTCGATATATCGAGGCAGTTTTTTTATTTTAGGTTGTAGCTAGAGACAAGCTAAATTGAAATCGTATTTCATTTGCCAATTATGGTAAAATCTATGCCAATCTCAGTTTTAGCAGTATGTGAAAGGGCAGTATATGATCATTACGATGAAAGATATCGCAAAGGAAGCAAATGTTTCGTTAGGAACAGTATCGAATGTATTAAACGGAAAAAGTAATGTTAGCTTAGCTAAAATAGAAAAAGTACAAGCTGCCGTTGAAAAGTTGGGTTATCGTAAAAATATTCAAGCCTCTACGTTAAAAAGTGGCACAAGTAATAAAATTGCTATTATATTGCCCAATATTACAGAGCTGAAATATGCCTGTTTATATGAAAATCTTGATTTAATTTGTACGCAAAATGATTTATCTCTCATTCTTTATTTAACGCATAATCGAGAAGATAGAGAAAAACAAATTATTCAAAATATAAAGCAAGATAACTATTTGCGTATTATTTTAGATAGTTGCCTAAATAATGCAGACTATTATTACGATGAAGTAAAAGACCAAGATAAATTTATTTTTGTTTATCGTTACCTTAAAAATGCAAAACATTTTATTGGTTTTGATTATCTTCCTGTGATTGGTGATCTTATAAAGCATATGAAAGCTCATCATCTAGAAAATATTGCCTTCATTAAAGATAATAATTGTGATTGGGGTGGAACAGTATGCGATTATTTGGCAAGTTATAGTCAAAAAAATAATATTAAAATATTGTTTTTCACCCAAAAGGAATCCATTCATAAATTATCGTTTGAATTGGCTCAAAGCATTCATCGGTTTGATGGCATTATTGTGCCTTCATTTAATTCTGCTAAAATCTTATATAGTTCATTTTGTTTATCAAATAAGATACCACCTAAAATATACACCTGCTATAAAAATAGCTTTAATAATGATGACCGATTTTTTCAATATAGATTAGATTACGATTTTATTTCTAATCAGATCTTATCTATTCTTCGAGAAGACAATGCTATCATAAAAGAGCATCACTTTGGGTTTCCAAATATTATAGAAAGCTCAAATAATACACTACCTCATCAAGAAATTAATTTACTTGCAGTCCAGACACCATCAACAGAATCTCTTAGAAAATTATTACCTTATTTTGAAATGCTTACCGGGATTCAAGTCAATATTGATACATACTCATTTGAGCAAATTCCTGCGGTGCTGGAAAATGATCAAGTAGAGAAAAAATATGATCTGGTGCGAATTGATATGGAAAGTCTGCCTTATTTTGCGGAAAAATATTTCTTACCCCTTAATAGTATAGGAAGAGAACACCTAGAATTATGTTTTTCCGCAAGTATTATTGAACGCTTTTGTCTGTTTCAAGATAAACTCTATGCTATTCCGTTTGACCCAAGCATACAGATGTTATTCTATCGAGACGATATTTTTAATGATGTTAAAGTAAAAAGATTGTTTTATGAAAAAAACAAAAAAGAATTATCTTTGCCAAATAATTTCGAGCAATTTAACCAACTGTCTGATTTCTTTAAAAATCATTTGCCTGAAGAGTTCGGCGTAAAATATGGCTCTGCGTTAATTGTCAATGATGAGGGAACATTAGCCTCTGAATTTTTAATGCGTTATTATGCGTTATCAGATTCTATTTTTATGGAAAATGTACTGAAGTTAGAAATGCAGTCGGCTAAAAAAGCGTTAAAACAACTTAAAGCCTTTTATCAGTCAGCGAAATTATTGGAGCAAGGCTGGTGGAAAGATGCGGTTGAATTGTTTAATTTAGGCGAAATTCCAATGCTTATTGTGTATATGAACCATTTCTTACCATTATCACATAAAGGGTTAATGTTGCCACTTGGCGTTTCTACATTACCGAATAATCGAGCATTAATGGGGGGCGGCTCATTAGCCATAATGAAACAAACACAGAAAATAGCAGCCTGTGAAACATTTTTTAATTGGTTTTTAGACAATACCACCCAAGAACAATATGTTCAGTTAGGGGGCAGTTCAGCTAAAAGAGATATTGTAGAAAATCAGAATATAACTAAGTATTTGCCTTGGTTACCTTTAGCATTAAAAGGCGATTTCAGCGGTGTAAGAGAGAATAGTAATAGTCGTCAAGAAGCGATTAATTTAAGACAAGCTGAAAATATTATAGGTGGTGTTGTTAATGTGTATTTAACCACTGATATGAATGAAGTTGAGGTGGTGAACTTGATTAATGCAAGGTTAAGCCAGCTATGAATAAAACAGCTTGCTATTAGGTCGCCTTTTCATTTTTAAATAGCGTTAAAAATAAAATACCGGCAACCAATGCAATCGCACTTGGATATAACCAAAATTCTGACCATTGCTCAGCAATGAGAGGCAGTTGATGCTGCGTGATAACATTATTATAGATAATGCCGATAATATAAGAGGCAACCAACACTCCAATATCGTTAGAAAGCATGAAGCGTAAACTTTGTGCTTGCGTTCGAATATGATCATTTGCCTTGTATTAATATAGACATCGCCTGTGGCAAAGAAGAATGTCCAACATACTCCTTGTAATGCCAAGCTTATAACGATGTAAGTTAGCGGTGTTGTAGCAGTTGCGGCAATCGACAGTAAATAAGTGCGAATAAACCAAGCAATAATGCCCATCCCCATTACCCATTTAAAGCCAAATTTCTTGATACTTAAGCTAAGCAATAGCATAAAAATAACTTCTGATATAACTGCTATTTGCATCATATTGGCGGCATTGAGCTGAAAGTCTTGCAGATAAACCGAAATATAAGCACTATAAGAGGTTTTAGTCAGCATTAATAACATCGTTACCGCCATAAAAATGGTAAAGAACTTATCTCGGAATAGAATAAATGCGTCTAGACATAATAAGGTTTTCCAGTTTATTACGCTATGACGGGCAGCCGGCGGTGTATTCGGTAAGGTGAAACAATATAAGCCACATATCAACGATGAGAATGCTGCTATTTCAAAAACGATCACTTGGTCAAAAATATTGAAATAGCCCATAATAAGTCCGGCAGTAATAAAGCCAATATTGCCAAAAATACGAATGAATGGAAAATTTCTACTGTCAGATAAATGCTGAAATGTAATGCTATTAGAAAGTGCGGTTGTGGGGTAATAGAGCAATCCCACTATAAAAATCAGCATAAAGAATTGAGAATATTCATTATGTAATATAGTTGAGGGAATTTGATACAAAATCACACTGTTCAGTAGGTGTAGAATAGCGATAGTTTTCTGTGCTGCCAAAAATCTATCGGCGATCATTCCAATAAATAGCGGTGAAATAAGGGTTGCAAGTCCAAGTAAAGCATAGGTAGAACCAATGCTGTTTTTCATTCCATAATCTGCTAATACCGCCCCAATGGTCATATTCCACGCCCCTTGGGTGAAGTATTGCAGAAACATCATAATTAAAAGTCTTGAAACATTGAACATATCAACCGTATTTTCTAAAGGAGGAATATATTTAGTGGCTAAAATTGTTATCTAAATATATTCCGTGTTGAAAAATTAATTTTCTTTTTGCTTATAGTGAACATCGCTCAAAGAGGCTAAACGCTGTGCAGCTTGCTCAGGTGTGAGGTCTCTTTGGGTTTCGGCTAACATTTCATAACCTACCATAAATTTACGCACTGTCGCAGAGCGGAGCAGTGGCGGATAGAATGTAGCGTGCAGTTGCCAATGTTCAATATCTCGTCCATCTTTAAAGAATGGAGCAAAATGCCACCCCATAGAATAAGGGAAAGAGCATTCAAATAAGTTATCATAACGAGTCGTGAGTAATTTAATCGCATAAGTTAAATCCTGTTTTTCTGACTCGGTAAGTTCATTCATTCTTTTAATATGGCGTTTTTTCGGCATTAGCATTGTTTCAAACGACCACGTAGCCCAATAGGGTACAACTGCGATCCAATGTTCTGTTTCGATCACCGTTCTTTGACCATCATTCATCTCAAGCTGAGCATAATCTAGCAAAAGATTTGAGCCATTTTTCTGATAATAGCGAACTAAATTTTTATCTTTTTTCTCAATTTCGTTAGGTAAAAAAGAATTTGCCCAAATTTGCCCGTGTGGGTGAGGCTGGGAACAGCCCATCATTGCCCCTTTATTTTCAAATACTTGCACCCATACATAATCTTTGCTTAATTCTTCAAGCTGCTCATTCCAAGTATCAACAATGCCTTTAATTGCGGTAATAGGTAATTCAGGCAAGGTTTTGCTGTGATCAGGCGAAAAGCAGATGACTCTCGCCAGCCCTTGAACACCTTGAATCTTAAGGAGTGGGTGAGATGTTTCCGGCGAGTTGGGCGAATCCGGCATTAAGGCGGCAAAATCATTGCTGAATACAAAGGTGCCTTTATAGTCCGGATTTTGCTCCCCTGAAACTCGGTTGTTATTCGGGCATAAAAAACAAGTGGGATCATAACTCGGTAATTCATCAGTCGGTGCTTTATCCACCTGCCCGCTCCAAGGGCGTTTGGCTCGGTGTGGAGAGACTAAAATCCACTCATCTTTCAACGGATTATAACGGCGATGAGGGTGTTCATTAATATCGAATTGCATAAACATATCCTGATTATAATAGACGGAACAGACCGCTTGCCTAAACAAGCGGTCATTTTTCATTGAAAATTTGCAATTAATCTACTTTTGCGACTTTTAATCCTAATTCTTTTGCTTTTTGAATACTACGGATTTTACGTTCTTCAACAAGAGCAACAAGGAATAAAAGTACCACGGCAATCACGCAAGAGATGTTAAAGACGATGAATACATCACGCCAACCGTGTAAATTATGTCCGAATACGGTTAAACCTTCACGTTTTGGATCTGCAATTAACGCTAAACCGACTTTTGCGGTGGAATCGCCAAATAAGTAACCAAATGTACCTGCCATACCGTTTGCAACGCTTACCCCTCTTTTCGGTGCTAAGTTAATAATTGAAAGTGGGATTAAGGTTAAAGTACCGAAGATCATCGCACCTAAGGCAAATAATGCGATATTTACAGCCATTACACTTGTGCCGTCTCGGTAGAAATCGATCACAAAGAACACAATCGCTAGGCAGACTGTACCTACTGCGGCAGTACGACCTTTGAAGAAGTCGGCTAATGTTCCCCAGAATAAGCTACCGATGAATGCTCCGGCTTCAAACCATAAGATAGTGTTTACTGCATCGAAATCATTGAAGTGTAAGGTTTCACGAACGTAGAGTGGTGCCCAGTTATCAATCCCGATTCGTAAAATATAACCGAAAACATTTGCCACACAAAGCACCCAAACCCAAGGGTTAGACAACAGGTATTTTTTAAAGATTTCCCATTTTGTCATTGTTTCGGCTGCCGCATTTTCTTCTTCGATTGGCTCTTCAAAGATTTCTTCACTGCGATTCCAGCCTAACTCTTCCGGGTCATCTTTACCCCAATACAAGCCAACAATACCAATGATAAGTGCGATCACCGCAGGGAAAATAAACATACCTGCAATGTTACCGGCAAAGAAAGTATTGGCTCCCCATAGGGCTAAACCACCGGCAATAGCACCACCGATATTATGCGAGCTATTCCGTAAACCCATTGCGGTTGCACGTCTTGTTCTTGGTACCCAACGATAAATTGTGCTATAGGAAGCAGGGCCTCCGGCAGATTGGAACACCCCGTTCAATCCCCATAACACAATGAATACACCTACAACCGAACCAAAGGCACTTAAGATAAAACCCATTAGCATAACAGCAATAGATGATCCAATTAATAAGGCAGAAATAATGCGTTTGGTATTTTTGCCGTCAATAAAGTAGCCTAACGCTGTTTTACCAATCCCATATACAATCGAGAAAGCCAAGCCGATATAGCCCAACTCAAGAGTGGACATACCATATTGTTCTTTTAAGAAAGGTTGTGCAGCTTTAAAGTTATTGCGAATTAAATACATCGCCATATAAGCTAAGAATACCACCATAAAGGCTTTCAAGAACTGACGTAGCCATAGCTTACGTTGTTGTGCTGTGGTCAAACCTATTGGTGGGATTTTTTTAATATCAAAGAAGCCAGCCATATAAACTCCAAATTATCGGTTAAAGATTAATGTTCGGTAAATACTTCACAACCTTGTACATTTTTCAAGGTTAAGCAAGAATTACGCAATTCAATAAAACGGGTTAATTCTATAGAAAAGTCGGATTGGAATACGTTTGCTCCAGAGCCTAGATAACTTTTCCATAAGGAATAATCAAATCTTTCGGCAGCCCCATCGGCATCATTGAGTGTATTGATCCAAAGACGCACTTTGTGCTTATCAGCTAATGCCACTAATTCAGGGGTTACATCAGACATAAAAGTATGCATAATTTTGAAATCGTCCCCCCACATTTTTTGGAATTTGTGGAAGTCTGCAATCGGATCGCCATCTTTGGTAATCGGGGTATTAATTGGCAGAGGAATTACTCCGGTTTTATCTGTAACTTGTTTTAAAAGCTCAGCATTGCTGTTGTAAGCCAGTAAATTATCATTGCCGAATTCCTTAATTAACGCAGACAGTTTCTCTACATCAATTTCTTTCAAATCCAAATCAAGAAATACTCTGCCTTTTGCAGCGGCAAGCACTTCTTTTAGGGTTGGCACTTGATGAATTTGCCCATCAAAACCGTCTGTCAATTTTAATTGTTTTACCTGCTCTAACGTGAGCTTAGAAAGCAAAACCTGACCGGCATATTGACCGTCTTTCTCTTTATATTGTGGAAAGACCTCTTCTACGTTAGTGGTTCTATCCAGCGTTTCATCGTGTAATAAAACGTAGTGACCATCAGCGGTTAAACGAGGATCGATTTCAATGATGCCTACGCCCCGATTAATCGCTAAATTAATGGCAGCTAGAGAGTTCTCTGGGAAAATACGGCTTTCTACACCGGCTTGCGCTCGGTGGGTGACGGTAATTTGAGAGAAAGGGTATTGTTGGAAATTATCCAAAATCTTCTGTGTTGCGGAGTCCGCAAAACTAGATAGTGAGAATAAAGATAGTAGCAAGGTGGTTGCTACTGTTTTGATTACTTTCATAGTAACTCCTTAATATAGTTTGGCGACCATCTCAAAATAATTGAAACGTTTCATTTTTAATCTTAAAATTTAAAATGAAACGTTTCAATTAGAGAAGGTGGATTTTGTGACTGAGATCACAAATTTAAACATTGGTCTGTATTTTTGAGAGATTTTGTTTGAAACTGCCGGCAAATTCGCTTAACCTTAAGGCAACAAGAATAAGTGTTGTACCTAGCAACCTAACACATAAATTTGCTTTCCGAGTGGCCCCAAGAATTGGGGCTTTTTTTATGCTTGATGAGTCGTTTTGAGAGTAAAAAAAATACCAGCATATTTGCTGGTATTTGAATGAAGAGAGTTAGATTAGAACGCTACGCTTTCTTTTAAGCTGACAGTTAAGTTAAATACAAGGTTGTCTGCCGAACCATCTTTGCTGTCTAAGCAGTAGTAACCTTCACGCTCGAATTGGTAGCCTTGTTCCGGTTTGGCGTGAGCTAAACTTGACTCAACAAAACCATGCTTAACCACTAATGATTCAGGATTTAGCACCGCATTGATGTCTTCTTCCGCCCCCGGGTTTGGTACTGTAAATAGGCGGTCGTAAATGCGGAACTCTGCCGGTTTGTTATCTTCAGCAGATACCCAATGAATCACGCCTTTTACTTTGCGACCATCAGCCGGATTTTTGCCCAATGTATCCGGGTCGTATGTGCAAAAAATAGTTGAAATTCGACCGCTTGCATCTTTTTCCACACGCTCAGCTTTAATCACATAGGCATTGCGTAAACGAACTTCTTTGCCTAAGACTAAACGTTTATATTGCTTATTGGCTTCTTCACGGAAGTCGGCTTCATCAATATAAATCTCACGGGTGAACGGTAAATCACGCTCGCCAAGCTCTGGACGATTTGGGTGATTAGGGGCTTTTAATATTTCCTTTTCACCGAAGTTTTCAATCACCACTCGAACCGGGTTAATCACCGCCATCGCGCGTGGTGCGTTTTCATTTAAGTCTTCACGAATGCACGCTTCAAGGGCAGAGTATTCCACCACGTTATCTTGCTTGGTTACCCCAATACGGCGACAAAATTCACGTAAAGACGCTGGGGTATAACCACGGCGACGTAAGCCGGAAATGGTTGGCATACGAGGGTCATTCCAACCATCAACAATGCCGTCTGTGACTAATTTTAATAATTTACGCTTAGAGGTTAAAGTACCTTCTAAATTTAAACGTGAAAATTCGTATTGGTGCGGTAACGGTCTTTCAATCGAAATATTGTCCAGCACCCAATCATATAAGCGGCGGTTATCTTGGAACTCTAGCGTACATAGCGAGTGAGTGATTCGCTCAATCGCATCGGAAATGCAGTGGGTAAAATCGTACATCGGGTAGATGCACCATTTATCACCGGTTTGATGATGGTGAGCAAATTTCACACGGTAAAGCACCGGATCTCGCATCACAATAAACGGGGACGCCATATCAATTTTTGCTCTCAAGCAGGCTTTCCCTTCCGCAAACTCTCCGTTTTTCATTTTTTCGAATAACGCTAAGTTTTCTTCCACGCTACGATCACGGTAAGGGCTGTTTTTGCCCGGCTCGGTTAAAGTACCACGGTATTCACGCATTTCATCAGGCGATAATTCATCAACATAGGCTAATCCTTTGTTGATTAACTCAATCGCATAGCCATAAAGCTGGTCAAAATAGTCTGAGGCATAACGAGGCTCACCCTCCCATTTAAAACCTAGCCACTCCACATCTTGCTTAATTGAATCTACATATTCCACGTCTTCTTTAACCGGGTTGGTATCATCAAAACGCAAGTTACATAAACCGTTATAATCTTGAGCGATACCAAAATTTAAACAGATAGATTTAGCGTGTCCGATATGCAAATAACCGTTTGGTTCAGGTGGAAAACGAGTGTAAACATTGTTGTGCTTTCCGCTTGCTAAATCTTCATCAATAATATGGGTAATAAAATTGGCTCGAGTGCCAGTTTCTGCCGTTAAAATTTCTTCGCTCATAGTTCTCTCTAAATGTATCAATAAAAATAACGGATTATTCTACACTTAATTGAAACAGACTTAAAGACTAAAGCAAAATTCCTCGGTTTCCTCCAAAGAATTTTGCTGTTTTAGTAAGATGCAATGGAATTGCAAATTTTTAGCTAAATTTAACCGCTTGTTATTGCCTGATTTCACGGCTTTCGCTGATCATAAAATTCGCAATCCGTTTGGCAATCCGCCATTTACCCTCTTGTTTAACATAGGTATCGGCATAACGCACGCTGTGATCGTGCAAGATCTCTTTGCCCTCTTTGGTTTCTACCAGTTTCACCGCACAATAGTTGATCGCTGTGGCGTTATTTTCATCAATAAAAGTCACGGTATGCTGACCGTTTAAATGATAAACGCTGTGAAACGGGGTTAAAAAGGTGGTAAACACCTGTTCGATTTCTGCCACGCCGTGCATTTCAAACACCAATTTTCCGCCGATGTAGGTGTTTACGACGGCATCTTGCGTGAAAAGCGGCATCTGCTCGGCAACCTTTTTTTCATCGGCAAGGTTAGAGAATGTATCTACTAAATCTTTTAGTGCTAAACGATCTTGGATTTGTTGTAAGTTCATTGTGTTTTCCTTCTGATTTTTGCAAATTTTCTTTGGTTTTTCACCGCTTGTTAGGCTGCAATACCAACACTTTCACGGATTTCGCTGTTTTCACGCAAAATGCGAGCCACAAAATCGGCAATGGATTTGCGGGAAACGCTGTGTCCTTTGAACGGTTCGCCTTTGTGAGTCAGCTGATATTGCACTTCCGAACCGTTGGTAAACCAGCCCGGGCGGACAACGGTATAATCCAACTCGCTGGCTTCAATCACGGCTGCCGATTGGCGGTAAGGCTCTAAAATTGCCCCGTGATCTTCGCCGGTTTCGCCATAAATCCCCATTGAGCTAATCCAAACCAAGCGTTTTACCTGAGCTTCATTCATTGCGTTCACCACATTTCCCGCCATCGCTTTTAAGTCGCCGGCAAGTCCAGCGTAAACGGCATCAACGCCTTGCATTGCTTGGGTTAATGCGTGGAAATCCAACACATCGCCTTGCACAATTTTGACGCGTTCAGTTTCAAATTTCGCTACTGATTGCGGACGACGGGCAAAAAGGGTTAATTGCACATTATTGTCTTTTAGCAGTTCAGGAATCACGACATTCGCTAGGCTACCGCTTGCTCCTAAAATTAAGATCTGTTTCATTGCTGTTCTCCATTGAATGAAGTCAGTATAGCGGTGTAGATTGCATTTGATTAGTAGGGTAAAATCGCTTGAAGTAATGAGAAAAATTCATTAATAAGGTGGTTAAATGAAAGAAAACCTCAACGATTTAAGAGCTTTTTTGTTGGTAGCACAAACGAGCAGTTTTACCAAAGCAGCAGCACAGATGGGCGTGTCGCAGTCGGCGTTGTCGCACAGCATTCGGGGGATTGAAGAACGGTTGCAAATCAAGCTGTTTCATCGCACCACTCGTAGCATTTCAACCACCGAGGCAGGGGAGAGGCTGTATCAACGGCTGTTACCGCTGTTTGATGAAATCGACCAAGAAGTAAATGGGCTGAGTGAGTTTCGCAATGCGTTAAAAGGCGGGCTGAGAATTAACGGTAATGAACACGTTTTCCGTGATGTGCTGGCAGATAAATTCGCTGAGTTTGTCAAACGTTACCCTGAAGTAGCATTGGAGCTAGTGGCGGAAGATCGCTTTGTAGATATTGTCGCCGAGCGTTTTGATGCCGGTATTCGGCTTGGGGCAGATGTGGCGAAAGATATGATTGCACTACGCATTTCGCCCGATGTGAAAATGACCGCAGCTGCCAGCCCCAACTATTTGGCACAGCACGGCACGCCGAAAACGCCCTTTGATTTAACCGAACATCATTGTCTCAAACATCGTCTTGCGACATTGGGCGGCATTCTGGCGTGGGAATTTCGGGATCCCATCACCAAGAAAATCGTTAAATTTCAACCGCAGGGCAATCTTACTGCCAATAACGGCTTCTTGCTGCAACACTATGCCAAACAAGGTTTAGGCATTCTTTGGAGTCCGCAAGACAGCATTCAAACCGAGCTGGATAACGGCAGCCTCGTGCCGATTTTAACCGACTGGGCAATGCAGTATGAGGGCTATCATCTCTATTACCCCAACCGTCGCCAAAATTCGCCTTTGCTGAAAGCGTTAATTGATGTGCTGAGAGGATAGGTAAAAATGAGCGGTCGTTTTTAGCAAAAAATTGACCAAAAAACGACCACTTGTAGAGAAGCTAAATTATTTCACACGAGAAACATATTCGCCTGAACGGGTATCCACACGGATAACTTCACCGATTTGAACGAATAAAGGCACGTTTACCACAGCACCGGTGCTTAATGTTGCCGGTTTACCGCCTGTACCTGCAGTATCGCCTTTTAAGCCCGGGTCGGTTTCGACGATTTCTAACTCAACGAAGTTTGGTGGTGTGACTGCAATTGCTGAACCGTTCCATAAAGTCACGATACATTCTGCATTATCAACTAACCATTTTACGTTGTCGCCTAACGCTTTTTCATCTACCGAGATTTGTTCAAAGGTTTCAGGGTGCATAAAGTACCAGAAATCACCATCGCTGTAAGAGTAGTTGTAGTTAGAATCTACTACATCTGCTGCTTCAACCGAAGTGCCTGATTTGAAGTTGATCTCTAATACTTTGCCAGAGATTAATTTACGGATTTTAGTACGGGTAAATGCTTGACCTTTACCCGGTTTTACGAATTCGTTTTCAACAATTACACAAGGTTCGCCATCTTGAATAAATTTTAAACCTTTTTTAAAGTCGTTAGTGCTGTAGCTAGCCATTATTTCCTCAATTATTTAAAAAATAACAATAAATTAACAAATTTTGAACCCAACCCTATTGGGTTTGTCAAAAAGAGCCATATAATAACCTAAATTCACAAAATTAGCGAAAGATCTCTTGCGATTTTTGCTATAATTTTTCAAACTTTATTGATAAGGAATGCGAATGAAAAAACTGATTACTCTTTCTGCGATTTTAGCCGTTTCTGTTGCAACCGTGGCAGAGGCAAAACGTGGCGGTGGGAGCTTCCGTTCAGTTAGCCCGTCAAAAGCGGTAGCAACTAAGCCGGTAGCTTCTCAAAAATCAACCACAAATCAGCAAACGCAACAAAAAGATGCTACTTTTGCCAATACGCCAAACAGTGCAACTGCCCAGCCACAAGTGCGTCAAGGCAGCACGATGGCAAATGTAGCGATGGGGGCAGCAGCCGGTTATATTTTAGGTGATATGATGTCATCAAATGCACATGCAAATCAGCCTAGCCAGCCTGCGGATGCAAATGCACAAGCGGTCAATTCTGCACAAAATGTTGCAACTGGAGCAGTTCCTGCTATTGCAGAATTTAAGAGTATTGGCGGTCAAATCGATCCGTTTTTAGTAGAAAAAACCGATGGTTATCGCCGTTATTGTATTTCAGGCGTGCAATACCTAGTCGCTGCACAAGGTGTACAAACCTCACCAACTGTAATGGTTAATCCAAATGGCACGCCATTACAATGTAACTTAATTCCATAATTATTTTTATTTGCGGGCAGGCAAAAACCTGCCCCTTGTATCTACAATATTCAATGCAACCAATTCAAATCAAACCGCGTTGGCTAACCGAGTTGGCTCAAGCCTTTAATAACCCTATCGACTTATTACAATTTCTTGAACTCAATCCAAATGATTTTGAGGGCGATATAGCTGCCCGTAAATTATTTGCTCTTCGAGTGCCAAGAATGTTCGCCGAAAAAATGGAAAAGGGTAACCCAAACGATCCGCTTTTTTTGCAAGCAATGTCTTTACAGGCGGAATTTATTGAGGCAGAAGGGTTTGTGGTAGATCCATTGGAAGAGCAACAAAGCCCAGCACCGAATATTTTACATAAATACCATAACCGTTTGTTATTTATGCTAAAAAACAGTTGTGCGATTAACTGCCGCTACTGTTTTCGCCGTCATTTCCCTTATGAGGAAGTGAAAAGCGGTAAAGCTGTGTGGCAACAGGGACTAACTTATATTGCTGAGCATCCCGAGCTGGAGGAAGTGATTCTGTCCGGTGGTGATCCGCTGATGGCAAAAGATCAGGACTTAGATTGGATATTAACGCAATTAGAGCAGATTTCGCATATCAAAACCCTGCGTATTCATTCACGCTTGCCGGTCGTTATTCCCAATCGAATTACGACAGAATTATGTGAACGGTTATCAAAATCTCGCTTGAATGTCGTGTTGGTTACCCATATTAATCACGCCAATGAAATTGATGCTGTTTTTGCAAACAAAATGGCTCAACTGAAAAAAGCCGGCGTTGTATTGCTGAATCAATCGGTGATGTTAAAAGGTGTAAACGATAATGCTCAAACCTTAAAAAGGTTAAGTGATAAACTTTTTGAATATGGGATTTTGCCTTACTATTTGCATTTATTTGATAAAGTGGCAGGGGCGAGCCATTTCTATATTGAAGATGAACAGGCTGGTGAGATTTACCGAGAATTACAGCGTATCACTTCAGGCTATCTTGTGCCAAAGCTGGCAAGAGAAATAGCGAAAGAGCCAAATAAAATTTTGAAAGGTTAGCTTAAACAGAAATCAAGAAACAAAAGGCGAAAATGGTAAAATTTTCGCCTTTTTTAACCGCTTGTTGCAAGCGGTTAAATTCTCTTACTTTTTTGCAAATTAGAAGTTCGCATTGCGTGGAGCACGTGGGAATGGGATTACATCACGAATGTTTTGTAACCCGGTTACATACACGATTAAACGCTCGAAACCTAAACCGAAACCTGAGTGTGGCACTGTACCGTATTTACGCAAATCACGATACCACCAGTAATCTTCAGGGTTTAAGCCCATTTCATTCATACGCTGATCTAACACTTCTAAACGTTCTTCACGTTGAGAACCACCGATAATTTCACCGATTCCCGGAGCTAAAACGTCCATTGCGGCAACCGTTTTGCCGTCATCATTTAAACGCATATAGAAGGCTTTAATGTCTTTTGGATAGCTTTTCACGACCACCGGCGATTTAAAGTGTTCTTCGGCTAAGAAACGCTCGTGTTCAGAGGAAAGATCGATTCCCCAAGACACCGGGAATTCAAATTCTTTGCCGGATTTCAATAAGATCTCAATCGCATCGGTGTAATCTACTTGAGCAAATGGCGAATTGATAAAGTTTTCTAAACGACTAATCGCTTCTTTATCAACGTGTTTAACGAAAAATTCCATATCATCTTTACGTTCTGCAAGCACCGCTTTAAACACATATTTCAGCATATCTTCGGCTAATTTTGCATTGTCGTTTAAGTCGGCAAAGGCAACTTCCGGCTCCATCATCCAGAATTCTGCAAGATGGCGAGTTGTGTTTGAGTTTTCTGCACGGAATGTCGGACCGAAAGTATAAACTTTACTTAAGGCACACGCATAGGTTTCCGCATTTAACTGGCCGGATACGGTTAAGAACGATTCTTTACCGAAGAAATCTTGGTTAAAATCCACTTTGCCGTTTTCGCCACGAGGTAGATTTTCTAAATCCAGCGTAGAAACACGGAACATTTCACCTGCACCTTCAGTATCTGAGGCGGTAATTACAGGTGTTGCTACCCAATAGAAACCTTGCTCGTGGAAGAAACGGTGGATAGCTTGAGCTAAACAGTGACGAACACGAGCAACTGCACCGATTAAGTTCGTACGAGGGCGTAAGTGAGCGACTTCACGCAGATATTCGATAGAGTGGCGTTTCGCTGCCATTGGGTAGGTATCAGGATCTTCCACCCAACCAAGCACTTCCACTTTACTTGCTTGTAATTCAACGGCTTGACCTTCAGCAGGGGATTCCACAACTTTACCGGTCACCACCACAGAGCAACCTGCGGTTAAACGTAATACTTCGGCATTATAATTTGGTAGATCGTTATTAATAATCGCTTGAATTGGGTCAAAGCAAGAACCATCGTAAACGCTCAAGAAAGATAAACCGGCTTTTGAATCACGGCGGGTACGCACCCAACCACGCACTGTCGCTTCTTCACCTACCGCTATCTTGCCGGATAGGATTTCCGAAACTGTTGGAAATTTAGACATTGAATACCTCAAATTCTTTATTGTGAGTTTTAATATAAGAAACGTTCCGTATTCTACAAGAAAATAGGGGGAAATATAATAATTTTACGGAATTATTTGCAAATTTGTGAGTCTATATAAGCATTGCAAGTAGTTAAATCTGATTTTGCTTGGTGTTAAAAAATTTTTTATTTTTTAATGAACTTTCGTTCAGTTAGGCAGTCTGAGTATATGTAACAGATTTATGCAAGTTTTTTTCATATTTCCTTAGGTAAGACCTCCGCCCCTTTTCGCTTTTTTTGATTAGGGGCTTTTTTTTATTTTAGCATTTGCAAATTTCTAACGGAAATTGACCGCTTGTATTCCCTCCTTTCTGCCTTACTGTGCTACAATCAGCCCAATTTTTTCTAACAAATTGAACGAATGAGCGATAAATTCTCTTTTTTCTTTTACGATTATGAAAGTTTCGGCGTGAGTCCGGCGTTAGATCGTCCGGCACAATTTGCCGGTATTCGAACCGATGCGGATTTTAATATTATCGGTGAACCGGTAATGTTTTTTTGTAAGCAAACGCCGGATTATTTACCCAGCCCCGAAGCGGTGATGGTTACCGGGATTACACCGCAACAATGTAACGCTGAAGGTGTATCTGAGCCGGAATTTGCAGCCCGAATTCACGCTGAATTTAGCCGAGCGAATACTTGTACTATCGGTTATAACAATATTCGTTATGATGATGAGATGACCCGTTATACCTTCTTCCGCAATTTTTACGATCCTTACGAATATAGCTGGAAAAACGGAAATTCTCGTTGGGACTTGTTAGATTTAGTCCGTGCCTGTTATGCGTTAAGACCTGATGGTATTGAATGGCCAACAGATGAAACCGGTATGCCAAGTTTTAAATTGGAAAACCTCACCAAAGCCAATGGCATTGCCCATGAAAATGCACACGATGCGATGTCTGATGTGTATGCCACCATCGCAATGGCAAAATTAATTAAGCAAAAACAGCCAAAGTTGTTCGATTTTTTCTTTAATTTACGCAGTAAAAAAGAAGTAGAGAAGTTAATTGACACTGGTGAAATGACACCGCTTGTGCACGTTTCCGGTATGCTGGGCAACTATCGAGGAAATACCGCTTGGGTTGTGCCACTGGCTTGGCACTCAACTAATCAAAATGCCGTAATTGTGTGTGATTTATCGGGCGATATGAATGGCTTATTGACTGAAAATGCAGAGGTTTTACGTCAGCGTTTATACACCAAACGAGATGAATTAGCCGAAAATGAGTTATCTGTGCCGTTAAAATTAGTGCATATTAATAAATGCCCGATTTTAGCACCGGCAAAAACCTTACTGCCTGAAAATGCAGAACGTTTAGGCATAGACAGAGCTTTATGTTTGGAAAATTTGAAAACTTTAAAAGCACAGAAATCGCTGATTCGGGAAAAAGTGATTGAAATTTTTAATGAAGAACGCACGTTTGAGCCTTCGACCAATGTAGAAACCACTTTGTATGACGGCTTTTTCTCGCCTGCGGATAAAAATAATATGGCGATTTTACGCACGCTACCGCCTGAAGATTTAGCCAACCACGGCTTGAAATTTGAAGACCCTCGAGTAGAGGCGTTACTATTCCATTACCGAGCAAGGCACTATCCACAAACACTCAGTCGAGCCGAGCAGATCAAATGGCAGAAACATTGCAACCAGCAAATTGAGGCAAAAGCAGAGCAGTTCGCCCAATCGATTGACGACTTGTTCCAACAACATCACGACAACCCGGAAAAGGTAAAATTATTAGAAAATTTGACCGCTTACGCCGAGCAGATTTCGCAACAACAAGCGGTCATTTATCGTCAAAATGTTGCAAAAGATGAAAAATTGCTGAGCGAGCTTAACAGAGTAGCGGAACAGCCCCTAGATAAAACCGAAAAGCTCAAGATGTTAAAAGAGTTGATTAAATGACAATGGATAATTTACCGCTAGAACAGCACCCGTTTGACCCTATTTTACCTGAACAAGCAACGGTGGTAATGGTCGGCACTTTTCCACCTACATCGGAAAAGCGTTGTATGGAATTTCATTACCCGAATTTTCAAAATGATATGTGGCGAATTATGGGCAATATTTTTTATGCTGACCCTAACTATTTTCGAGTCGGTGAAGAAAAACGCTTTGATCCGATTCGGATTGAGGAGTTTTTGCGAGAAAAGGGCATTGCGCTCTGTTCTTCGGCAAAAACAGCGATTCGTTTAAAAGGAAACGCTTCAGATAAAGATTTAAAAATTGTTGATCCTATCGATATGGACGAACTGTTGCTCAAATTACCCAAACTGAAATGGCTATTTACCACAGGTGGTTTGGCAACCGATACGTTGCTCGGTTTATTGCCGGAAAAACACAAAGCTCCGAAAACCAACGAATGGGTGGTCTATCCTTATTCCGCCACAAGAGAACTTTATTTATATCGCCTGCCTTCGACGTCGAGGGCTTATCCACTCAGCTTAGCCAACAAAACCGAAGCCTATCGCCAATTTTTCAGGACTGCCGGCTTAATTTAAGGATAAATAACATGAAATATGATTTACACGCCCACAGTACCGCCTCTGATGGCGTGCTTTCTCCCACTGAATTGGTACAACGTGCGGTAGAGCAAGGGGTAACAATGCTAGCTTTAACTGATCACGATACGATTTCGGGCATTCAAGAAGCGAAAAATTTTGCCCAAAATCAACCGCTTGAGCTTATCTCTGGGGTGGAAATTTCGATTTTATGGCAAGAAAAAAGTATTCATCTTGCGGCGTTGAATATTGATGAAAACAACGAGGAGCTGGTGAAGTTTTTGGATAACCAAGCCCAATTAAGGGAAGAGAGAGCGGTCGAAATTGGTGAAAAATTAGCAAAAGTCGGGATTGCAAATGCCTATGAGGGGGCAAAAGCGTTGGCAACAGGGGAAGTAACTCGGGCACATTATGGGCGTTTTTTGTATGAACAAGGCTATGTCCGCAATATTGAACACGCCTTTAAGCGTTATCTGGGAATGGGGAAACCTGCCTATGTGAAACCGAGATGGAGTAGTTTAGAAGACGCGGTGAATGTTACCCACACCTCAGGCGGTGTGATTTCGATTGCTCACCCGCTACGCTATAAAATGACTGCTCGTTGGATTCGCCGTTTAATCGCAGATTTCAAACAAGCCGGAGGCGATGGCATTGAAGTATCAGGCTGCGGACAAACACCTGATCAACGGCAATTACTTGCCCGTTGGGCAAAAGAGTTTGATTTATATGGCTCGGTCGGTTCTGATTTCCACTACCCAACTGGCTGGATTGAGCTCGGTAAAAGTTTGGAATTACCCCAAGAATGTAAACCGATTTGGACGTTATTTTAGTGTTATCGAGGCAAATAATTTGCCCCGATTTTTTACTATTTCACTTTAACTTGCTTAAAGTCTGCCATTACCGCACCTAGTTCGGAAACCAGTTCACTGATTTTTGCCATATCCGGCTTTTCAGCGTTCAGATTAATTCGCATTAAACCAAGAATACGCTCAAATTTGCCATAATGGGGAAGACTGATTTCCCGTACTGCTTTTTCCTGTTTTACCCAATTCTTACCAAACTGATAAGCCGCCCATTTGATTTTGGCGATTTCTTGAGTTGGCACGGTTTGAGCAAGTTCTGCATAAAGCGGCGTCATTTTTGCCACAAAATCCTGATGTTTTTCAGCATAACCGCTAGGGTTTTGTTCTTTTTCAAACGCATAGAGTTTTTTAGAAAGGCTCTCTAAGTTTTCAGCATTGGGTGTTTCAATCGCTTTTTTCAGAGCGGTCTGTACTTCAACTCCGGCGAGGGAATCGTGCTGGCTAATCTGCTCAAAATCGTGCTGTAAAGCGGTCAAATTTTAGCTGGATTTTGCAAATTCCCCTTTTTTACTCTCTGCCATTGCATCGGAAAGCTGAACAAATAAGGGGCTGACATTCACTTTGGCAAGCAATCCTGTACTCGAAAAGAGTAACGGAATTAGCACTAATGCTTTTAATTTCATTTCCTTTTCCCTAAATTAAATCAAACAACGCTTTGCCAAGGTAGTCATTTTCATCTTTCACACCGGCAAAACAGGCAAATAAACCACTGCCGATATGAGTGATGTATTCATTCATTTTATCCACATTGCCGAGAGCGTTCTGGATTTTGATAAATTGCTCCGGACTTTGTTGGAAAGAGACAAACAACAACCCTGAATCAAATTGCCCTTTATCATCAATACCGCTTGAATAGGAGAATGAACGGCGTAGGATTTTCAGCCCCGTTTTATTGGCAAGATGAGCGTGTGAAACTTCCGGAATTACTGCATTGCCTTTTTCGTCTTTTTGGGCTAAATCTAATTTATCAAATTCGTGCTGATGCCCGATTCCGGCTCCGGAATCACGGTGACGACCGAAGGTTTCTTCTTGGGATTGGAGATGGGTGCGATCCCAAGTTTCCAAGAACATTTTAACACGGCGAACGGCTAAATAAGAACCGCCTTTGAGCCAGCCCTCTTGTTGCACCCATACCGTATTTTCCTGATCTTTTAAACTTTCTGCGTTGGCAGTGCCGTCTTTAAAACCGAATAAGTTACGAGGTGTGTCTTGATTGGCAAAGGAGTTAAACCCCATTTGCGACCATTTCATTTTGATTTCACCACGGGCAACACGCACCAAATTACGCACAGCGTGGAAAGCCACTTGCGGATCGTCTGCACAGGCTTGAATGCAAATATCGCCACCGGTGTATTCTGCTTGTAGTTGATCACGAGGGAAATGCGGTAAATCATTCAGTTCTTTCGGCTTATGTTTTTCAATGCCGAGCTTTGTAAAGAAATTGGCACTGACGCCAAAAGTAAGAGTGAGATTCTGTGCCGAAAGGCTATCTGCCTCACCGGTATCCGCCGGTGGAACATAAGCATTAGCACTATAAGGTTTCACATTTTTGCCAAGCGTGAGGTTACGGCTATATTCCGTCCAGTTTTGAAACAATGTTTTTACTTTGGCAATGTCAGTGGTGTCTAAATCCAGCACTAAAAAGTAGATATGTTTTTGTGCAGGGCTAACAATACCAGCTTGATGTTTGCCGTAAAAGTCGTATTGATTTTGAGATTTTTCAGATATTTGTCGTGATTCCAAAGCGAAAGCAGGAGCAGACAATAAGCCTGCTCCTACTAATGCGGTATGTTTTAAAAAATCACGGCGAGAAGTGGTTTCTGCCATCATTTTTGCTCCACTATTTATTTAAAAGTACGCCAAGTTGAGCTAACGGCTCGCCTAATTGGTTTACAGCCTCTGCTAACGCTTTAATATCCGCTTTTGACAGTTTGTTATAAGGCACATAATCATAACCGGTTTTAGATTTATTGTGTTTTGCTAACAGCGCATTGACAGCCGCAAAACGAGAGCCGATTTCTGTTGAGAGTTTGGCATCAATTTGCTCTAATTGCGTTTTAAAAATCTCATAGATTTTTTCTGCACCTTCAATATTGGCTTTAAAATCGTAAAGGTCGGTTTTAGAGAAAATTTCTTCTTCACCGGTTACTTTAGTAGTAGAAACTTCGTTTAATAAATCTACCGCACCGGTAATCATCAGCTCAGGGGTAACTTCTGCAGTGGGAATTTTCGCACGCAGCTCTTTTACATCTTTTAATAATTGTTCTGCCGTTGCTTTTGTGCCTTTAGTGGTGTTTTTCTGCCACAATACTTTCTCGATTTTATGGAAACCTGACCAATCTTTCTCGGTTTTACCTTCTTCGGCTAAATCTGCCAGACGGGCATCAATACGAGGGTCTAAATCGCCAAAACTTTCTGCAATCGGTTCAGAACGTTCAAAATACATTCTTGCAAGCGGGTAAATTTTCTTCGCTTTTTGCACATCGCCTTTGTTTAAGTAGCCGACAAATTTTTCCGTATCGGTAACCAGTTGGTCAATCTGTTCTACCACAAATTGTTTATAAGCCTCGGTTTCCTTAGTTAAGTCTAAAGCTGCCGCTTGAGTAGCCACAAAAAAGCCAGAAAGTGCAAAAGCAAGTTTGGTTAAACGCATAGAAATTTCCTTTTAATAAAAATATTGCGACATAATATCCTTATTGCGAATTATTCGCAAAAAATAATGCTGATTTTGTGATGTAAATCACATTTTGTTTTGCAAATTATTGCTAAAAATAGACCGCTTGCTTATCTAAATTAGAGCCATTACAATCTGCTCAATAATCAATAAGATAGGAATAGTAATGAGTAGAACAACCAGCGTAACTTTAGCTGAGCCATTAAGCCAATTTGTGAACCAAATGGTTGAAAGTGGGCGTTATGGTTCGACCAACGAGGTCATCAGTGCCGCATTAAAAATATTGGAAGCACAAGAACAGCAACTAATTCAGCTAAGAGCCTTAATTGATGAAGGCTTAGAAAGCGGTGTTTCTGAGGAAACCGTTCAATCTATTATCAGCAAGGCAAAGGCAAAACGTAATGTATAAACTTTCTGTTAGGGCAGAGCGAGATTTAGCGTTACTTTATTCGCCCTTTGTTACGCTGTCATTACCACCGCTCACATTCTATTTATTATAAACCAATCCCAAAAGGTATCTTTATTGTTAGGGTGTTAGATCAAAGAATGGATCAATATAAGCAGTTACAATAAATTTGCAAAAATCCCGATAAAAACGACCGCTTGCTTGTGCTAAAATAAACCGATTTTTTAAGACAGGATTTTCTATGAGCAAGCAAGGCAAACCCTTTATCCTCCATTCTCCTTTCAAGCCCTCCGGCGACCAACCAAGTGCGATTGCCAAATTGACCGAAGGCTTAAATGACGGCTTGGCACATCAAACCTTACTTGGCGTAACCGGCTCGGGGAAAACCTTTACCATTGCTAATGTGATTGCCAAGCTCAATCGCCCGGCGATGGTGCTTGCCCCGAATAAAACCCTTGCCGCCCAGCTTTATGCCGAGATGAAAGCGTTCTTTCCGGAAAATGCGGTGGAGTATTTCGTCTCTTACTATGATTACTACCAGCCCGAAGCCTATGTGCCGGCAAGCGATACCTTTATCGAGAAAGATGCCTCTATCAATGAGCAGATCGAGCAAATGCGACTTTCCGCAACCAAATCCTTTTTGGAACGCCGAGATACGATTGTAGTGGCGTCCGTTTCTGCCATTTACGGCTTGGGTGATGTGGACGCTTATATGCAGATGATGTTGCATTTGCAAGTGGGGGCGATGATTGGGCAGCGTGAAATTCTCTCTCGCCTTGCCGAATTGCAATATACTCGCAACGATCAGGCGTTCCAACGTTCGACTTTCCGAGTGCGGGGCGATGTGATTGATATTTACCCTGCCGAAAGCGATGAAGTAGCGTTAAGGGTAGAGCTGTTTGACGATGAAATCGAAAATCTGTCGCTGTTTGATCCGCTTACAGGGCGTAGCTTGGGCAAGGTGCCTCGCTATACCATTTACCCGAAAACCCACTATGTGACTCCTCGGGAACGGATTTTGGAGGCAATCGAGCAAATTAAGGTCGAGCTTGCCGACCGTCGCACCTATTTCATCAAAGAGAATAAATTGCTGGAAGAGCAGCGGATCGCCCAACGTACGCAGTTTGATATTGAGATGATGAACGAGCTGGGCTACTGTTCAGGCATTGAAAACTACTCACGCTACCTCTCGGGCAGAAAAGAGGGCGAAGCCCCTCCGACCCTGTTTGATTATATGCCGGCGGACGGTATTTTGGTGATTGATGAAAGCCACGTTACTGTGCCACAAATTGGCGGAATGTATCGAGGCGACCGAGCGAGAAAAGAAACATTGGTGCAATACGGTTTCCGTCTGCCGTCTGCACTGGATAACCGCCCGTTGAGATTTGAAGAGTTTGAACGTCTTTCACCACAGACGATTTACGTTTCTGCCACACCGGGGGCGTATGAATTGGAGAAAAATCCCGATGTGGTGGATCAAGTAGTTCGTCCAACCGGCTTGCTCGATCCGATTATCGAAGTTCGCCCCGTTGCTACGCAGGTGGACGATTTACTGTCTGAAATTCACAAACGAGTGGCGGTGGACGAACGGGTGCTGGTGACAACACTCACCAAAAAAATGGCGGAAGATCTCACCGATTATTTGGACGAACATGGCGTACGAGTTCGTTATCTACATAGCGACATTGACACGGTGGAACGAGTCGAAATTATCCACGATTTACGAATGGGAATGTTTGATGTGCTGGTGGGGATCAACTTATTGCGTGAGGGCTTAGATATGCCCGAAGTGTCGCTGGTTGCCATTCTTGATGCGGATAAAGAGGGATTTTTACGTTCCGAACGCTCGTTAATTCAGACCATCGGACGTGCCGCCCGAAACCTCAACGGAAAAGCGATTTTATACGGCGACCGCATTACCAACTCAATGCAAAAAGCAATTACTGAGACCGAACGCCGCCGTGAAAAGCAGATGAAATACAACGAAGAACACGGCATCACGCCACAAGCGTTGAACAAAAAAGTGGGTGAATTGCTCGACATCGGACAATCCGTCAAGCCAAAACGGGGCAAACAAGCGGTCAAAAAAGCCGAAAATTCTGCAACCGACTACAAGCCGAAATCCCGTAAAGAACTGGAAAAAGAGCTTAAAACGCTGGAACAACAAATGCGTGATTTTGCGAAAGATCTGGAATTTGAAAAAGCGGCTGCGGTAAGGGATAAGTTGCAGCAGTTAAAGGCGTATTTGTTGGAGGTTTAAATATGATTTCTCGTTCATTATTTTCAAAATTAATCTTATTTGCCAAAATTGTTATTTTCTCTCAACTTGTTTTTATGGTGGTTATCTGGATTGCCCACCATATTATGCGGGAGTACAGTAATCCGTTTGAACGATTTGGTACCCTGTTCAATAATGTGTTTTTGACTTTTATTATTCCGATGATGGTAAGTAGTGCGGTTATTGTTTATAAAGGTTATACCCAGAAAAATGAAGATAAAGTGTTTTGGATTTATATGGGGTTCTTTTTAATTTGGATTTTGGGATTTATTTATTTTGAGCCGGCAGTTTATGATAAATCACTGAAGATTTCAGGTGCAGGATTTGGGGCGATGCTCTCTATTATCATTTGCTCGAAGTTATTGCCTAAGGAAACAAATAAAGAGCAGCTCTAAGATTCTTGTGAAGAAATCTGTTTTCTCGGAGGAAGAAAATGCTTTTTGATAGCCATATCCACCCTGAGGGGTTTTCAGATCAAGATGATGACCGGAAGTAGCCATTATGTTGAATTATTTTGCAAATTTTAGCACTAAGTCGACCGCTTGTTTGGTACGAGCGAGGAAGCTCGCACCATCGGGTAAACAGATTTGCAAAAAAGTTACAAAATCCGACCGCTTACTTGAGCTTATTGATTGCCCAATCTAATCCCGAATGGAAATCTTCCGTTAGGCTCGGTCTGAGTTGTTCCAGTAGTTCAATTAAGCCGTTTTTATCGGCGTGAGTGAGGTTGATATGCCCAACTTTTCTACCAGCTCGGACTTCTTTGCCATACCAATGTAGTTGGCTAAATGGGAGGCTTAGCCACTGCTTGTTATGTTCAATGCCTATTAAATTAACCATCACGCTTGGGGCAATTTGGTCGAGTGCTGGCGTAGGTAGATCTAATAATGCCCGTAAATGTAACTCAAATTGGCTGATGGCACAGCCGAGTTGTGTCCAGTGTCCGCTGTTATGCACTCGAGGGGCAAGCTCGTTGATGAGTAGCTTGTCGCCCACAACAAAGCATTCCATTGCCATTACGCCGACATACTCTAATTTTTGCATTACCGTAGCGAGCATCTGTTCGGCTTGCTGCTGGTAGAGGGCTTGGTTCGGTAAATTCACATCGGAGACGGAGTAACGTAGAATGCCGTTTTGTTGTAAATTGTGAGAAATAGGGTAGAAACGGGTTGAGCCGTCACGGAATCTCGCCCCAACAATGGAAATTTCCCCCTCAAACGGGATAAATTTTTCGGCAATCACTTCGCCAAATAATTCAGGTGTAATTTGATGAATCGAGTCTTGCGTTACAATCCATTGCCCACGTCCGTCATATCCTCCGGTTCGGCGTTTAACCACTACTTTTTCGCCAATATGCTGAAAAATATCTTGCCAATGTTCGGCATTTTCTAGCAGTTGCCATTTTGAAGTCGCAAGATGGAGTTCATCAAGTAGTGATTTTTGCGTAAAACGATCGGCTAACTTCCCAAACACATTCAGGTTCACAAAATTCGGGTGGTTACCGAGTAATTGCGTTAAAGGCGTATCTGCCCAACGTTCGATTTCTGCGGTAATAATGCTGTTTGGCTCAATATCAAACACAGGGGCATCGAAAGCCAGCGGTTTGACTTCAATATCAAGTGGTGCTCCGGCGTAGCGTAGCATTCTCCCGAGCTGGCCGTTGCCTAATACATACACAGGTGGGTAGATTGCACTTTTTTGCATCGTGGTGTTCTCAATGGGTTAGAAATAGTCTGATAGTGGTTTGTCTAAGGTTTGGCTGAGTAAGACCATAAGTTTAATGCGAGCTTTTTGCCCACTTAAGCCTTTGGTAAAAATAATGCCTTTTTGCTTTAACTGTTTTCCACCGCCTACATAATCATAGACATCTTGGGTAATACCATTGAATGCCCGAGAAACAATTACAATTGGAATATTGGCATTCACTAAAGCCTCAATACCAGCCAGACAACTAGGGGGTAAATTACCTGCACCCAATGCCTCAATCACAACACCATCGCATTTGCTTTTCGCTAATTGTTCCAGCAGAAAACTATCCATTCCGGCGTATGCTTTCAGTAGTTGCACGTTAGCTTTAGTTACTTGTTGAATTGGATAACGTTCGTAAGTGGTCAATTTTTGGAAAAAAATGACAGATTCTTTCGTTACTAAGCCACAAGGCCCAAAGGTTGGGGTTTGGAAAGTCGCCACATTAGTGGTGTGGGTTTTGGTCACAAATTTAGCATTGTGGATTTCATCATTCATCACCACTAACACGCCTTTATCTCGGCTTTCTTCATTTAACGCCACTAAAATCGCACTTTGTAGATTGATTAAGCCATCAGCACCCAGTTCGTTACTGGAACGCATTGCTCCGGTAATTACTACCGGTATATTTACGCTGAGGGCTAAATCCAGAAAATAGGAGGTTTCTTCCAAGGTATCTGTGCCGTGGGTGATTACTATGCCATCGACATTCTCCTCATTCACTGCCTTTTCAATCCGCATTTTTAACTGTTGCCAATGCTCGATATTGATATGCGGAGAGGGAATATTAAATAACGATTCTTGCACCAATTTTGCTGGGTGGTTTAAACGTTCTAAGGCAGCCAAGAGAGGATTTTCATTGGAAGGGGAGACCTTACCGTCTTCCCCTTCTTTCATTGAAATAGTACCACCAGTGTGGAGGATTAATAATTTTTTAGACATCTTTTATACAATAGTTATTCAACACGAGGATCAGGATTATCTAATACCATCTGAGTTTGGGTTTGACGGAAAATACGCAGTTTCTCTGCAATATCAGGGTTAAAGGCTGCTAAAATTTGAGCGGCTAATAAGCCTGCATTTGCTGCACCTGCCGGCCCGATTGCGAGCGTACCGACCGGAATACCTTTCGGCATTTGCACAATCGAATAGAGGCTATCTACACCACTTAACATTGAGCTTTTTACCGGCACACCTAACACCGGCACAATGGTTTTAGCAGCGATCATTCCGGGCAAGTGAGCTGCACCGCCGGCTCCGGCAATAATCACTTTATAGCCGTTAGTCTCTGCAGTTTCAGCAAAAGAAAAGAGTTTGTCCGGTGTGCGGTGTGCTGAGACGACTTCAACGTGATAGCTCAAACCGAACTGGTCTAATATTTGGGTTGCTTCAGACATTGTAGCCCAATCACTCTTAGATCCCATTACGATCGCAATTTCAGCTTTATTTGGCATTTTAAATCCTTATGATACTAATGTAAAACAGTGTAATCATAGCATACAAAGCAAACGTTTGCGTAGCTATTTAAGAAGTGAAAAGCAATTTTTAGGGCTGTTATCTGCTGGTTAAAATATGATATAATCGACAACCATTTTATTTTTTATAAATTTAATCATCGGAGATATAAATGACGAGTAGTATAAACAAACGTTCGGTAATGACTCTTTTTTCGGATAAAAACGATATTTACAGCCACCAAGTGCGTATTGTGTTAGCAGAAAAAGGGGTGCCTTATGAAATAGAGAACGTTATGCTAGGCAGTATTTCTGAAGATTTATTAGAATTGAATCCTTACGGTAATATTCCTACATTGGTTGATCGTGAATTAGTGCTGTTTAACCCTCGTATTATTATGGAATATTTAGATGAGCGTTTCCCTCACCCACCATTAATGCCGGTTTACCCTGTTTCTCGTGGTCAGTGCCGTTTAAATATGTATCGTATTGAACAAGATTGGTATTCGCAAATTGATATTGTGAATAAAAATCCTGAATCAGCGGAAGGCAAGAAAGCGTTAGCACAGCTTAAAGAAGATGTATTGGCATTAGCGCCTATTTTTGCCGCTAAACCTTATTTTATGAGCGATGATTTCAGCTTGGTTGATTGCTATATTGCACCGTTATTATGGCGTATGCAAATCTTAGGCGTTAAATTCAGCGGTGCAACGGCAAAACCAATTAATGCGTATATGACCCGTGTATTCCAACGTGATAGTTTTATCCAGTCTGTTGGCGGCGAAGCGCCAAAACATTTAATGGACGATAAAGACTAATGAAACCATTAAGACCTTATCTTTATAATGCTTACTATAACTGGATTATTGATAGCGATAACACGCCTTACTTATTAGTGAATGCAGAATTTCCAGACGTAGATGTGCCGGTAGAGTTTGTCAAAGAAGGGAAGATTATTTTAAATATTTCGCCTCGTTCCATCGGGCAGTATATTGTGGCTGATGAATACATTAGCTTTAGCGCTCGTTTTCAGGGAATGTTAAGAGATATTTATATTCCTTTTGGGGCAATGGTGGCGATTTATGCGCAAGAAACCGGTGATGGTATTATGTTCCAAGAAGAAGCCTACTACACTGAAGAGGCTTATCAAGCTCGAGTTAGAGCAGTAGAGCAGCCTAAAAAAATCAAGGCGAAGAAAACATCTACCTTAAAGTTGGTGAAATAAGAGATCTATTTCATCAAAACACATTACAAGCGGTTAAATTTTTCTGATTATTTGCAAATATCAGTCAAAATTTAACCGCTTGTTTGTTTTGTGACGGAAATAATCAAATTCCACTTGCACTCCGACTAAAAATTGCTTATCTTTGTTTTGTGTTTGTACTGTTGTGATAGTACAGTAATGATCTTAAGGAGAGAAAATGAAATTCCATAAAACCTTATTAGTGACTTTGTTAAGTTCACTTTCTGTAGCGGCATTAGCTCAAGATAAAATTCAAAATGTAGCAATTACAGCGATTGTGGAACACCCTGCATTAGATTCAATTCGTAAAGGTGTGATTGAAGAATTAGCCCGAGAAGGGTTTGTTGATGGTAAAAACATTAAAATCGACTATCAGTCTGCACAGGGTAGTACTGCAACAGCAGCACAAATTGCGCGTAAATTTGTTGGGGATAAAGCAGATATTATTATCCCGTTCACCACACCTTCGGCACAACCTGTTGTTGCTGCAACACGTTCTATCCCAATTGTGTTTTCAGGCGTGACAGACCCGGTTGCTGCAAAATTAGTAAAATCGTGGGAGCCAAGTGGCACTAACGTGACGGGGATTTCAGACCACAAAGCGATGGCTCCACAAGTGAAATTAATTCAAACATTAGTACCGGATTTGAAAGCTGTTGGTTATGTGTATAGTGCAGGTGAAGTTAATTCTGCGATTGTGTTAGAAGAGTTAAAACAAGAGGCTCAAAAACAGGGCTTTACTATAGTGCCGGTTGCTGTTCAACGCAGTGCCGATATTGGCACTGCTGCTCGCAGCCTAAACGGAAAAGTGCAGGCTATTTATATTTCTGAAGATAATGCAGTTGTTTCGGCTTATGAAGCCTTACATAAAGCGGCTTTAGAAGCAAAAATTCCGGTGATTGCTGCTGACCGTGATACAGTACAACGTGGTGCAGTGGCAGCTTATGCGGTTAATCAATATGATATTGGTGTGGCAACCGGTAAAGTTGCTGCTCGTGTATTAAAAGGGGAAAAAGCAGGTACAATTCCAATCCAAGAAGTCAGCAAATTAGAGCTTTCAATTAATACTAAAACGGCAAAAGAATTGGGCATTACTATACCAGAGGTATTAATCAAAGAAGCTAAACAAACTTTTTAGTGTAAAAAATAAAAATTTGTTTTATTTGTCATAATCTTGTAGAGTAAAAATTCATTTCAACTCAGCTAAGGAGAATATTATGGGATGGATTGCTGCAATTATTGTTGGCGCTATAATTGGTTGGATAGCTTCGGCTGTAATGAAAAGTGAAGGCGGACTTTGCAAAAATATTATTATTGGTATTGTGGGTTCGTCACTTGGACGCTGGGTATTTGGTGATGTATTAGGTATTGGTTCCGCTTATAGTGCCGGAGACTTTAATATAGTCGGTATCTTTTTTGGTGTATTAGGGGCAGCTCTTTTGATTTTCATTTTGAGAAAATTAAGCATAATTAACTAATTTCGTATTTCAGAAAGGAAGCAGTTGTTTTATTACTGCTTCTTTTTTGTTAAATATACTCTTTTTGCTCTTGCATCAGTTGTGTGAAAAAATCAATTAGGATTCGCACTTTAGGAGAGAGATAACGACGGTTTGGATAGAGTAAGCTGATTTGTAGAGGTTCCTGTGTCAAAAAAGGCATAATAGGAATCAACTCTCCGTTTTTTAGCTCGTGTTTTATTAAAAACTTTGGAATGTTAATGATGCCCAAACCAGCTTTTGCCATTTGTACTAACGCATAACCATTGTTACTGTAAATTTTACCTTGTGGTTTAATTTGCATTTTTTGTCCTTGTTGAGAAAATTGCCATTGAGGATGGTATTCATAGAGTAGGCAGCCTCGTTCCACTAATGCTTCTAAGCCTTTAGGTTCGCCAAATCGAGCTAAATAATCTGGAGAAGCAACTAAAACCAAATGGGAATCTGCAATTTTTTTCGCTACAATGGAACTATCTGCAAGGCTACCAATACGCAGCACCAAATCAAAGCCTTCTGCAATCACATCTACCCGACGGTCACTAAATTCAATATGAAGGGCTAAATTAGGGTAATCTTCCATAAATTTCCCAAGGTAAGGGGCAATGAAGCGAGAGCCAAAATCCATTGGTACAGACATTGTTATTTTCCCTTGTAGCGTTGAGTTAATATTACTTACGCTGGCATCGGCCTCTTTTAGTTCATTTAAAATAGGCAAGCATTGCTGATAGTAGAGCAACCCTGCCTCAGTTGGCGTAATTTTTCGAGTGGTTCGTTGTAGTAAACGCACATTGAGATGTTCTTCTAACTGAGCCACCAATTTACTTGCCATGGGTAACGAAATTTGAGCTTGTTGTGCTGCTTGAGTGAAACTTTGGGTTTCAATTACTTTACAAAATAAACTGATTGCGTTTAGTTTATCCATTTTCTCTCTTCTTTATATTGTAATTTGTGTTAAGGCTTGCTATCGTAAAAATAGTGTATAAAAAAATCAACTTAAAAAGAAATAATTTCAAACAATTTAAAATAATTATTAAAAATTAGGTAATAAATTATGGGAAAATCACTAGTTATTGTGGAGTCTCCGGCTAAGGCAAAAAAAATTAACCAATATCTTGGTAGTAATTATGTGGTGAAATCGAGTGTGGGGCATATTCGTGATTTACCGAAAAGTGGTAGTGATGAAAAAACGGAAAAAGCGAAACCGATTTCAACCAAAGGGCTGACCGCTGCCGAAAAAGCTAAAATCAAAGCAGAAAAAGAGCGTGTTGCATTGGTTAAACGTATGGGTATCGACCCCTATAATGGCTGGAAAGCTAACTATCAGATTATGCCGGATAAAGAGAAAGTGGTTTCCGAGCTAAAATCGTTGGCAAAGAAAGCAGATCATATCTATCTGGCAACCGACTTGGATAGAGAAGGGGAGGCGATTGCGTGGCATTTGCGTGAAATCATTGGTGGTGATGACAGCCGTTTTAGCCGAGTGGTATTTAATGAAATCACCAAAGATGCGATCAAAAAGGCTTTTGACGATCCGCAACCGCTCAATATTGACCGTGTAAATTCCCAGCAAACCCGCCGCTTTTTAGACCGTGTAGTGGGCTTTATGGTGTCGCCATTATTATGGAAAAAAGTAGCTCGTGGTTTATCGGCAGGGCGTGTGCAATCGGTTGCCGTAAAATTACTGGTTGAGCGTGAGCGTGAAATCAAGGCGTTCCAAAGCGAGGAGTTTTGGACTATTCTTGCCAATACGCAAATTAATCGTAAAAAATTACCGCTTGAATTAACTACTTATAAAGGTAAAAAATTCTCGGCAAGCAATGAGGCTGAAGCAAATGTTGCAGTGCGTGCTTTGGAGCAGAGCGATTTTATTGTTTCTAATATTGAAGCCAAAGAAACCAGCTCTCGAGCTGCTGCACCATTTATTACCTCATCGTTACAACGTGCCGCTAGCACTCGTTTAGGTTTTGGGGTTAAAAAGACGATGATGTTAGCCCAACGGTTATATGAAGCGGGTTACATCACCTATATGCGTACTGATTCAACCAACCTTAGCCGTGAAGCATTAGCAATGGCTCGAGGTTATATTCAGGATAATTTCGGGGCGAATTATTTGCCGGAAAAAGCAAATGTGTATCGCAGTAAAGATAATGCCCAAGAAGCTCACGAAGCCATTCGCCCGTCGGATGTGAATGTCAAAATGGCGGATTTAAAAGGAATGGATAAAGATGCCGAGCGTTTATACGATTTAATTTGGCGTCGTTTCTTGGCGTGTCAAATGTTGCCTGCTCGTTATGATTCTACCGCAGTCACAGTGTCTGCCGGAGACTATGAACTCAAAGCAAACGGGCGTGTACTGCGTTTTGACGGCTGGACGAAAGTACTGCCGGTGCAAGGCAAAAATCCGGAAGATCAGGAATTACCGGCGGTTGAACTGCATCAAAAATTAACGCTTGATGAAATTGTGCCAAGTCAGCATTTTACTAAACCGCCTGCACGTTTTAATGAGGCGTCTTTGGTTGCTGAGTTAGAAGAGCGAAAAATTGGCCGCCCTTCAACCTATGCTTCAATTATTTCGACGATTCAAGAACGTGGCTATGTTCGCACCGAAAACAAGCGTTTTTATGTGGAAAAAATCGGTGAAGTAGTGACGGATCGCCTCAACGAATCATTCAAAGATTTAATGAATTATGATTTCACTGCCAATATGGAAGAGGTGCTCGACCAAATTGCAGAGGGGTCTAAAAATTGGAAAGAAGAGTTGAATACTTTCTTTAAACATTTCTCTGAAGAGTTGAGCCAAGCAGAATTAGATGAACTTGAAGGCGGAATGAAACCAAACAGCCTTGTGCCAACCGATATTGATTGCCCGACTTGTGGACGAAAAATGGCAATTCGCACCGCTTCCACAGGGGTATTTTTAGGTTGCACCGGCTATGCTTTACCGCCAAAAGAGCGTTGCAAAACGACAATGAATTTAATTCCAGAGGCGGAATTTTTCAATGTGTTAGATTCGGATTCTGAAACCAAAGCCCTAATGGCTCGCAAGCGTTGCCCGAAATGCGATTCGGCAATGGATAGTTATGTGATTGATGCTGAACGTAAATTACACGTTTGTGGTAATAATCCAAATTGTGATGGTCATATTATTGAGCAAGGTTCCTTCAAAATTAAAGGCTATGACGGACCTGTAGTGGAATGCGATAAATGCGGTTCAGATATGCACTTAAAACTGGGTCGTTTCGGCAAATATATGGGCTGCACAAGCTGCGATAACACCCGTAAAATTCTGAAAAACGGGGAAGTTGCTCCGCCAAAAGAAGATCCTATTGCTTTTCCTGAATTAAAATGTGAAAAAGCCGATGCCTATTTTGTATTAAGAGACGGAGCAAGTGGGGTGTTTATGTCAGCTCATAACTTCCCGAAAGTGCGTGAAAGCCGTGCACCAAAAGTGGTAGAGTTAGCTCAATATCGTGAACGTTTGCCGGAGAAATTGCAGTATCTTGCCGATGCTCCGCAGCAAGATCCGGAAGGAAACGAGGCAATTATCCGTTTTAGTCGTAAAGAGAAACGCCAATATGTGACTTCTGAGAAAAACGGCAAAGCCACCAAATGGATTGTTGATTATCTAGACGGTAAATGGGTTGAGCGTAAGAAATAAAGCTTAAAAGACAAGCGGTAAAATTTTCTAAAAATTTTACCGCTTGCTTTTAGATGTTCTGAGCGAGTAGTTCATCAATTGCTTTACTTAATTTATTGCGATCGTGTCGGTAATAAACGTCATTCGCAGATAAGTTTTTTCGCAAGATTTGAATATGTTCGGGAAGTTCAGAACCGGCATCATCAGTCGTAATTACCGCATTAATTCTAGCCTGTCCGATACAGTTCTCCATCCATTCAATTCGCTGATTAAGTGATAGTTGCCCAGCTGGGCCATGTTCTTGTCCGATATTGTCAATAAATACTACTCGGGCTTTGCTTTGAGCAATAGAGTTTGCTATGCCTGCCACCAGCAAATTCGGCATAATACTGGTAAAAAAGCTACCTGGGCCTAGCAGTATTAACTCAGCACTTTGAATAGCTGAAATGGCTTCTGGTGTAGCAACAACCATAGTATCTAACGCTAAATGTTGTGGTGTTTCTGCTAAAGAATCAATTTGCACTTCACCAAATACTGATTCGCCTGAATGCAACTGTGCAATTAAATGCACCGGTATTTCAGACATTGGGATAAGTTGCGATCTTACGTGCAATAATTCTCGCACCAAATTAATCCCTTCTAGCGGTCGGATTTGCATATTTTCAAGGGCGGTGAGAATTAAATTGCCTAGATTATGTCCAGCGAGTTCGCCTGTGCCAGCAAAACGATACTCAAACAACCGAGAAGCTATCGTTGGTTTAACGATAATTTGATTTAAACAGTTGCGTAAATCTCCCCAAGCAATCACCCCTTGTTGTGAACGTATTCTACCGGTTGAGCCTCCATTATCGGTAGTGGCAACAATGCCGGTAAGCCGTTCCTTTAAAAAAGAGAGCGCGGAGAGCAATCGACCTAAGCCGTGGCCCCCACCTAGTGCAACAACTGCATTGAGTTGGTTTAAATAGTGATGTCGGGTAGGTTTAAAAGGAATAATATCTGTATTTTCCATCTTGGGATTTCGTTTATTTTTCTAAAATAATGGCATCTGACTGGGCTGAAGGCAATGCTTGTAATACAGCTTTAACCAAAGTCGCTAAAGGAATCGCAAAAAACACTCCCCAAAAGCCCCATAAACCACCAAAGATGAGTACGGCAATAATAATTGTCAGAGGGTGTAGATTTACTGCTTCAGAAAATAAAAAGGGTACGAGTAAATTTCCGTCTAGCAACTGACTAATAATAAATGCGAGCATTAAATAGTAGAAATCCGGCGATAACCCGAACTGGAATAGAGCAATTAACATTACCGGAATGCTGACTAAAACCGCACCGATGTAGGGAACTAACACTGAAATCCCTACCGCTACAGAAAGTAGTAACGGATAGCGTAAATCAAAAAAGAGGAAAATAATATAAGTGACAACCCCAACAATTAGAATTTCTAAAAATTTACCTCGAATATAGTTGGCAATTTGTTGTTGCATTTCAAACCATACTCGTGTTGCAAGTCGACGGTTTTGCGGTAATACTTTACTAAAAGAACGCATTAAAACGATTTTATCTTTCAGTAAGAAAAAGACCATGAGTGGGACTAAGAAGGTGTAAATGCCTAAGCCAACTAAGCTGATGATAGAGTTAATCGAGAGTGTTAGAAGTGATTCTCCCATACTCAAAATATTACTTTTAGCGGTATTCACAATGGAATCTAGGGTCGCATAATCTACTAATTCAGGGTAATGCTCCGGTAGGGCTTGTAACCAAGCATTGAGCAGATTAAACATCGAAGGTAAATCTTGAATAAAGGTAACTGCTTGATTCCAAAGGCTGGGTAGTAGTACTACGCCTAAAAAAGATAATAAAGCGATGAAACCTCCTAGTACTAGAATGACACTCAAAGTTCGAGGTAATTTGAGTTTGCTCGACAAAAAACGGATTGGCCATTCCAATAAATAGGCAAACACAAGTGCAACCAGAAGGGGCATAAGCAGATCGCTAAAAAAATAGATAATACCGAAACCGATCAATAGAATACTAAACAGCACAACTATTTGCGGGTCGGTAAATTTTTTTCGATACCAATCTTGCAACATTTGAAACATATGGATTGCCTTTAAATTATGCGATGAAAATTATTTCTGGCTACAGACTGCAATGAACCCTAGCTTTTTGTCCGGGTCATTAAATAGTTTGTACATTTTATTAAAGGTTTCGCGATTTTCTGGTTTTAATGCATTGCCGATAATTTTCATGGCGCCTAAAACACCTTCATCATGAATCAGACCTTTAGGGGAAAGTAGAGACATTTCTCCGGAAAAGGTATCAACATTACGGAAACCACAACGTTGGAATAATGATTTCCAGTCTGCTTTAGCAAGTGGAGAGACAGTGATATTGATTGCATCACGCAACTCGGCTAATAAAGTATCGGAGTCTTTATCTTGGATAACAATATCGTGCGTTAATAAAAAGCCATTTGGTTTTAATACACGAAAATATTCACGTATTGCCTTTTCTTTCGCTTCTAGAGGAAGCATTGTCAGCATGGCTTCATTAATTACAATATCAAAACTTTCGTCGTCAAATGGCAGTTTTGTTGCGTTGGCGCGCTGTACTTGAATTAAATGCTCAACATGGTTTTCTTTGATATTTTTACGTGCTTTTTCAAGCGCATCTTCGTCTAAATCAATACCAACAATTTGGCATTCAAATTGTTGAGCTAATTGGATTGCAGTAGTCCCCATGTTACAGGCAACTTCGAGCACTTTTTTATTTTTATCAAAATCCCCGTTTGCAATTAACCAATCAGTTGCTAATTTCCCCCCGGGGCGTAAACGAGTTTTGCCTAAACGAGCTAAAAAATGATGACCAACTTCTTCTTTTTTCATAAAAACCTCTGGATTTGCAAAATACGTTAAATATATGACCGCTTGTATTGTGATCTATGTTCGTTATTATACTCAATTTTTTCATTTTCTTATATACAACATCAACAGATTTTGCCAGAATACAACCTCATTTTGATATGAGGAAAATAGAATGAGTAAGCAAAAGAATGATTACCTCCACCAGCGAGGTCAAATTAAAGAAAGTGCAGTAAAAGCATTAGTGACTGATCCACTTTTTAGACAACGTGTAGAAAGAAATCGTAAAGGGAAAGGGAGCTATCGCAGACAAGAAAAACACAAAAAAACTATCTATGGGCAAAAAGAAACCCCATTTAAAAATATTCGGTTAGAGTCTTTTTAAATGGGGTTTTATTTGTAGCTTATTGTAGTTTTATAAGCCTGATAAACACTATGGTTTACTGAAATAGGCCAACAACGGTTCTGGATTTTGAATATAAGAAGAAAGTTCTTTATGCTCTGGGTGACCCATATAGGAAATTTGCCCAAGTAAAGGCGCATTAATTTTTTGTGTCAGTAGTTCAATTAATTCGTGATAATGCCGTAGCCCTGGATTTACTCTGTTTGCGACCCAACCTACTAATTTTACACCACGCTGCAAAATTTCATTCGCAGTAAGTAGTGCATGGTTAACACAACCTTCCTTAATTCCCACCACTAAAACAACCGGCATATTGTTTTGCATTACCCAATCAGCAAAATAGTAATCCTTGTTAATAGGAGTTAGCCAGCCATAGGTTCCTTCTACGACAACATTTGGATAGGCATTTTCTAGTCGTTTTAAATCTGTGTTTAATTTTTCCAGTTGAATATGATGAACTGCATCTAAAGCTGCAAATACAGGGGTACTGGAATGAATAAAAGTATAGCTATTAATATCACGATAGCTAACATTAGTTGGACAGCTATCTAGTATGGTTAATACGTCTGAATTATCTTCAGTAGCATAATCATATTGAGTAGGTTCTGTGGGTAATGAATCATCACCGCCACAAGCAATGGGTTTATAGCCAATTACAGGAAAACTATGTTTTGTAAGTGTCTGTATGATGGCTCGGGTAACCACAGTTTTCCCTACGTTGGTGTCTGTTCCGGTAATAAATAATGAGGGCATAAATGGCTCCTTTCGAAAATATGGCTGGTAGTTTAACCAAAAATAGATCAATTTATTCTGTCTTTGATCAAATTTCCGTCATAAATTCCTTGTTTTATTGCTGAACAGGCAATTAATGGACTATTCCAATCGTATTGGCTGGTAACTAAATCGATTTTTAGGTTTGTTTGTAACAAATTTTTATGCAATTTTTCTGAAATTTGCGTAAATAACGGCTCTTTTATTTTGATCAATGGCGAGTTTAGCATAATTTTTTCACTAGAGAATATATTAACTAAATTCATTAATGCATAAGCTAAATTATCGGTAATATGCGATAAAATAGCTAATGCAAGCGGTTGATTTTCATCAATTTTTTGACAAAGCCAGCTGATTTTCTGTTCCTGACTTTTTAAATTATTAGGCAAATAACGATCAATGAGTCTCACAATAGCTGGGAACGTCACCTGATTGACTAATTTATAGCGATGAATTTCATCTAGTTCAGGGAATATTTCATCACTGAGATGGCTAAATCTAGGCATAAGCATATTATCAACATTCATCTTTGAGTGTTTAGACAGTAAACTACCACTAAGCAATACACTTAGATTCACAGTATCATCTAATTGTAGAAAAATAGCATTATCTTGGTTAATTAATGAGCCAACCGTAGATTCTGCAAGCAACCACAGCTGAAAATGTTCACTTAATAAAATAGGACAATGAAACAGTGGAGAGAGTTTAGATGTAATGTTACAGAATATATTTTTGTTCCCCAATTGAGTAATACTGTCTTTTTCTGCATTAATTTTACCGATCACACTAATAGATACAGCCAGGATCTGACTAGTATTGACACAATATAGTTGGCGGAACTTTGTAATAAAGTTAAGAATAAAATCATTTAGCCTAGGATAATTTTCTGCTGAGATTGTATAATCTTGCTTATAAATTTCTGCACCATTGAGTTTACAAAGTGAAATTTCAATTTTATGAGATGAAACAGTAACACAAAGTAGTTGCCAAAAAAAATTAGAAACAGCTAATCCAACGGAGGGGCGACCTCTGGATAAAGTAGTCTGAACCGTACGTTCTAAAATGAAGTGGTTATCTATTAGTATTTTAGTCAGATTTGTTACTGAAGCTGGGGCTAACCCCGATAGTTTAGCTAAATCTGTTCTTGAAATGAGTTCAAATTGCTCAATTAAATGGTATATTTTACCCAAATGAAGGGCTTTGTTGTCAGAAAACATTTAAAATCCTTATGTTAGAATTTTTAGATGACAATTATTTTTTGATATGAAAAAAATAACAATCTTTTTTTGTTTATAATGAGAGACAGATCACATAATTATTTTTTACGTTTAAATATTTCAGGAAAAGTATATGGAGTCTTTGATTCACTACCAATGGGTTGAAACAAATGAGCAATTAGAGGCCGTATGTGAACAGGCCAGAAAAACAAAAGTAGTTGCCTTAGATACAGAGTTTATCCGTACACGTACCTATTATCCGATATTGGGTTTAATTCAACTCTTTGATGGCCAACAGGTTAGCCTTATTGATCCAAATACGATTTCTGACTTCTCGCCTTTTGTGTCATTATTAGCCGATAAAAATATCATAAAAGTATTACATGCCTGTAGTGAGGATTTAGAAGTTTTTGAGTATCAATTTAAGCAATTGCCAGAGCCGATGTTGGATACTCAGGTGATGGCAGCCTTTGCCGGCATTGGTATTTCGATGGGGTTTGCAAAATTGGTTTCCCACTACTTAAATATTGAACTAGACAAAGGCGCTTCCCGAACCGATTGGCTTGCCAGACCGCTAAGCGCTGAACAATTACAATATGCGGCAGCTGATGTTTGGTATTTATTGCCAGTTTATGAGAAATTGGCACAAGCATTAACAAAAAGCACTTGGCAAAGTGCTGTAGCAGAGGAGTGTGTCGCTTTGTTGAAGAAAGCGAAACAGCCTATCAATAAGGAAAAAGCCTATAAAAATATTGCCAATGCTTGGCGATTGAATCGGGAAGAGTTAGCCATATTACAAGTATTAGCGAAATGGCGGATTGAAGAAGCACAAAAGCGCAATCTTGCCTTAAATTTTGTCGTGAAGGAGGCAAGTTTAGTTCAAATCGCAAAAAGCTGTCCTAAACACACTTCTTCGCTGTTAGAATTTATGCACCCAAATGAAGTCAGAATTCACGGAAAAAAAATACTATGGTTGGTTGAGCAAGGAAAAGCAATAGAATCGAATGATTATCCTGAACTCATTCAGCGCTTGGTGGATGAAAAGGGTTATAAATATTATATGCAAGCGATGTTGCAAAAATTATTAGAAATTCAACCGCTTGATATCGTACCGGAATTGGTTGCAAGTAAACGTCAATTAAATCAGCTATTTAAATGGTATATTGATGGAAAACCATCAGAAAAAATTCCTGAATTATTAATCGGTTGGCGAAAACCTTTTGGTGAACAGCTGCTATCGGTTTTATCTTAAATTTCATTCGGGTTACATAGACTATGTACAGTATAATTGCCTAAAAAGGAGTTTATATGGAAAATAAAAAACCACCAAAAGCATTAGATGCGATTGATTTAAAAATCTTAAACGAGCTACAACGTAACGGGAAAATTTCTAATATTGAATTATCAAAGCGAGTTGGGCTTTCTCCAACGCCCTGCTTAGAACGGGTAAAACGGCTAGAAAAAAATAACGTAATTATGGGCTATAAAGCTTTACTTAACCCTGAATTACTTGATGCCCCTTTACTGGTGATTGTTGAAATTACTTTGGTGCGTGGTAAGCCTGATGTATTTGAAGAATTTAATAAAGCGATTCAACAACTTGATGAAATTCAAGAATGCCACCTGGTATCGGGGGATTTTGATTATCTGTTAAAAACCCGTGTGGCGGATATGGCATCGTACCGTAAGTTATTAGGCACAACATTGCTTCGTTTGCCCGGCGTAAATGACACTCGAACCTATGTGGTGATGGAAGAAGTAAAACAAACCAACTATTTGTTGTTAAAGTAAGGAGAATTGGGTGATTGAACAACTTAAACCACACCTAAAAGGCAAAGAGAACTTGATCAAACTTATGCTTTTGTTGACCGGCTTTTTGGGCGTTTATTTGCTAATTGCTTGGGCAAGTTATAGTCCATTAGATAATGCTTGGTCTGTTGCAAGCAGCATTACACAAACAACCTTGAATAAAACAGGTCACTTTGGTGCTTGGAGTATTGATATGCTCTATGCAATGTTTGGTAAGGTTGCAGTTTTAGTACCTATTGCATTAATTATTTTCTCAATTTATAGCTTGGGAATGGGTTTAAGTGTCGATATGAAATGGAAAACTGTCTTCATTCGCCTAGCCAGTTTCTTATTATTGATGGTCGGTCTTGCCGGGTTATTTAGCGTGCTTTTTTCAAACTCAGCTTATTATCTGTCGGGTGGCTTTGTCGGTGGAGTTTGGGAGACAATATTATCTGATACTATCGGACAATTTGGTGCCTTATTGATTGCAATGCTTTTTACTATAGCTGGCTTATATTTTTGCTCTGTTCAATCATTATTGCCAATATTAACGCAATTTTATGAGTGGATAATGGCAAAATCAGAAGAGAGCAAAACAGCTGAATCTCTTCAGCATTTGCAAAATACTGAGCAAAAACAACCGCTTGTAACTGAAAATGAAGCGGTGGAAGTTGTAGATGACCATAAACCGCAATTTACCGATATCTCCGCCTTTAAACGCCCAAACATTGGTGGTTTAAGACACTCGGAAAATGTAGAGATAGATAACCGAGAAATGTATGAAATTGAAAGAGATCTTGAGCTACCGACTATTAATATTTTAATACAGCCTGATATGGTTAACCAAGTTGCGGAACAAGCTACATCGGGCTATGAGTTACCAAACGAAGAATCCAATGTATTGCAAATGCCGACCATTCGCTTAAATACCGCTATCGAAAACGAGGTGGATACAATCGAAAACAGTTCATCATTGGAAGACCTGAAAATAGCAGAATCTATGTTACCTCAAACTCAGCTTGATAATGATATTGAAGATACTGAAGAAGCTATTGACGATGTGCGTGAAATTACACCGGAATTTATGGTAACGCCGCCCAAGGCGATGAAAGATGTGTCTGAGCAGCCAGCCTATCCAAAAGGCTATGGTGATACGTTAATTCACCCGTTGTTACAACGAAAAGTGATAACCGAAAAACCGACAACACCATTGCCAACGCTAGATTTGTTGGATAAAGCACCGATTCAAAGCCAGCAAATTACCGAACAGGAAATACGAGAAACCTCTGTGCGGCTAGAAGCAGAATTAGCAAACTTTGGCGTAAAAGCTACCGTTGAAGATGTATTGGTCGGTCCGGTAGTGACCCGTTATGAAATCCAACCGGCTGCCGGGGTAAAAGCCTCCAAAATTACCAATTTAGCGAGCGATATAGCTCGTGGCTTAATGTTTAAAGCGATTAGGATTACTGAAGTTATCCCAAACAAACCTTATATGGGTATTGAAACTCCGAATAAACACCGTGAAACAGTGTGGTTGCGTGATGTGCTAGACAGCGATGAATTCCGCAATACCACTGCAACATTGCCAATGGCACTAGGTAAAGACATCAGTGGTGAGCCTGTGGTGGTCGATATGGCGAAAATGCCACACTTACTGGTGGCAGGGCAGACCGGTGGGGGTAAATCGGTTGGGGTGAATACGATGATTTTAAGTCTATTGTTCAAACTTACACCAGAACAAGTCCGCTTTATTATGATTGACCCTAAAGTGGTGGAGCTTTCCATTTATAACGATATTCCTCACTTATTAACGCCGGTAGTAACCGATATGAAAAAAGCTGCCAACGCACTACGCTGGGCGGTGGAGGAAATGGAACGCCGTTATTTGCTGGTAAGCCATTTACAGGTGCGTAATATTGAAGGCTATAATGCGAAAATCGACCAAGCGGCAGCGATGAATTTGCCGATTCCAGATCCAACGTGGCGACCGGGCGATTCAATGGATAGCCTTCCGCCTCCGCTACAAAAATTAAGCTATATTGTGCTGATTGTCGATGAGTTTGCGGATTTAATGATGTCTGCCGGTAAAGAAGTGGAAGAGTACATTATGCGAATTGCTCAAAAAGCCCGAGCGGTGGGAATTCACTTAATTCTTGCTACCCAACGTCCGTCAACCGATGTGATTACCGGCGTGATTAAAGCCAATATTCCAAGCCGGATTGCGTTTACAGTAGCGAGCCAAATTGACTCAAGAACTATTTTAGATTCAGGTGGAGCAGAGGCATTATTAGGGCGAGGCGATATGCTCTATTCAGGAGCTGGCAGCCCGGATATTATTCGGATACACGGTGCGTTTATGAAAGACGAAGAAGTGCAACGCGTGGCGGATAATTGGCGGGCAAGAAGAAAACCAAACTACTTGGAAAGCATTGTGGAATCCCGCTCGGAAGAGGCTGATGGCAAAAACGATGGCGGAACGGGCGATTTAGATCCGCTATTTGATGAGGTTGTTGAATATATCACGGAAACCGGTTCGGTCTCTATCAGTAATATTCAACGCCGCTTCTCGCTTGGTTTTAACCGTGCGGCTAGAATTGTGGATCAAATGGAAGCTCAAGGCATTGTTTCTGAGCCACTTAAAGGTGGCAAACGAGAAGTGCTGGCGAGGTAAAACACATACAAGCGGTTAGATTTCTGTGAAATTTTGCAAATTTTGACAAAAATCTAACCGCTTGTATTTATCTAATGCTAAATAAGCATAGTATAAGGCTAGTCTTTGGGCTAAAATTAACGCAATTTTTACATCTTTTAAGGTTGAATATATGCGATTAGATGATATTAAAGAAAGTAAAAATGTTGAAGACAGAAGATTCAACAATGTGGGTAGAACTAAGGTTGGTAGAGGGAAAGGTGGAATATTAACCTTTATTATCGTGCTTGTTGGAGCTTATTATGGTGTTGACTTAACAGGTTTAATGGGCGGTGGCGTAGAATATGAGGAGCAGACATCAGCATTAAATGAAAGTGAAGAAAAACAGCTAAGAACCTTATCCGCTAAAGTATTAACGACCACAGAAAATATTTGGACTTCCTACTTCCAGCAAAATGGTCTAACTTATAAAGAGCCGTCTTTGGTGCTTTACCGTGGGGCAATTCAAACTGCCTGTGGCACCGGTCAATCTGCAATGGGTCCTTTCTATTGCCCTGTCGATCAAAAGGTTTATTTAGATTTATCATTCTATGATGATATGCGTAAAAAATTAAGAGCATCGGGCGATTTTGCCTTCTCTTACGTGATTGCACACGAGGTTGGCCACCACGTCCAAAATTTATTGGGCATAACAAGCAAAACCCAACGGGCTCAAATGAAAGCCTCATCTAAAGCCGAAGCAAACCAAATTTCAGTCAATGTAGAATTGCAAGCTGACTGTTTTGCCGGCGTTTGGGGACACCAACTCGCAAAAGCCAACCGATTAGAGGAAGGCGATGTGGAAGAAGCCTTTAATGCTGCCCAAGCAGTTGGAGATGACCGATTACAGCAACAAAGTCGTGGCTATGTCGTGCCGGATAGCTTCACCCACGGCTCATCTGCACAGCGTTTGGCTTGGTTTAGAAAAGGTTTAACCACAGGAAATCCTGCAGTTTGTAATACATTTAATTAAAAAATAATTAAATTATTTGAAATCTTTTTATTATCGTACTACTATGATAGTACGATTTTATTTTCATTTTATTTAGAGAGTGAACACAATGTCTTATATCAAAAATGACGATGTCAGAATTACCAGTATTGAAGAATTACTACCACCTATTGCATTACTGGAAGCCTATCCGGCAAGTGATGTTGCAGCGGAAACCGTTGCTAAAACCCGTCAATCAATCCACAAAATTTTACACGGTGCGGATGATCGCTTATTAGTGGTGATTGGACCTTGCTCCATTCACGACCCGAAAGCGGCATTAGAATATGCACAAAAAATTAAAGCAATGCGTGCTGATCCGAAAATTAACCAAAACTTAGAAGTGGTGATGCGTGTCTATTTTGAAAAACCCCGTACAACCGTTGGTTGGAAAGGCTTAATTAACGACCCTTATTTGAACGAAACCTTTGCCTTAAACGATGGTTTACGCATTGCCCGTAAAGTATTATCTGATATTAATGATTTAAGCGTGCCGACTGCCGGCGAGTTTTTGGATATGATTACACCACAATATGTGGCTGACTTTATGAGCTGGGGAGCAATTGGGGCGAGAACGACTGAATCTCAAGTCCACCGTGAATTAGCCTCTGGTTTATCCTGTGCGGTAGGTTTTAAAAACGGCACGAATGGTAGTGTGAAAATTGCATTAGATGCAATTTCTTCCGCAAAATCGCCACACCATTTCTTATCGGTCACTAAATTCGGGCATTCTGCGATTGTTTCAACAGCAGGAAATCCTGACTGTCACATTATTTTGCGTGGTGGCGATAGCGCAACCAACTACGATGCTGACTCCGTTGCAGCGGCTTGTGCTGCGATTGAGAAATCCGGCGGACGTCCACACGTGATGATCGATTTCAGCCACGCTAACAGCCAGAAGCAGTTCAAACGCCAAATGGACGTTTGTGCTGATGTGTGCAACCAAATTGCAGGTGGATCAGACTTTATTTCAGGTGTGATGATTGAAAGCCACTTGGTAGAAGGTCGCCAAGACTTAATTGAAGGCAAAGGTTTAGAGGCGTTAGTTTACGGACAAAGTATTACAGACGGTTGTATTGGTTGGGAAGATAGCGAAAAAGCGTTATTTGCACTGGCACAAGCGGTCGAAAAACGCCGACAATTTGCAAAATAATCTTTTCATTGAGGGCGAATACAATTCGCCCTTTCTTTGTTTAACCTTAAAGCAAATTCAATTTGTTCAAACTAAAAATATGATGAAATCTACTATTCTTGCTTTAGATACTGCCACAGAGGCTTGCTCTGTAGCGTTACAACATAACGGAAATATCACTTTCTTAGAAGAAATCAGCCCTCGTTCCCATACCCAGCGAATTTTGCCGATGGTCGATGAATTACTTCATCAAGCCAATATCGAACTCAAAGAAGTAAATTATTTAGTATTCGGACGTGGTCCGGGCAGTTTTACCGGCGTGAGAGTAGGTGTAAGTGTGGCTCAAGGGTTAGCGATGGGGGCGAATTTGTCGGTGGTCGCTGTTTCCAACTTAAAAGCAATGGCAGAAGAGGCATATCAAAAATTAGGGGCAACAAAGGTAATTGCCTTAATTGATGCCCGAATGAATGAAGTTTACTTTGCTCAATTTGAACGAAAGGGTGCAGAATGGAATGAAGTAGTGGCTGAACAAGTCTGTTCGCCCGAAGCTGCAATAGGCCAATTTCAAGTAAGTGAAGAGACTGTGGTGGTTGGCACAGGTTGGGCGGCATATTTGCAATTTTCTGAGCAAAATCTACCGCTTGTTATTAGCGATATCACTTTGCCTTCCAGTCGATATATGCTTTCGATTGCTGAAACTGAAATCCTAAAAGGGAATACTCTATCTGCCCTTGAAATAGAACCGGTGTATTTGCGTAATGAAGTCACTTGGGAAAAATTACCGCATAAGCAATAACACTACGCTTTTTGCTAAATAAAGAAGTATTGCAAGAACCCCGTATAACAAGCAATGCCAAATAAGATCATACCTAGTAGCTTCGTGGTTAATTCGGGGCTTAAAATATTGCGCAATTTCATTGAAAAATAGACCGTAAAAAGCGAACTCATTACCACAATGCCGACAATCGCAAAATTCACATAGCCGATTTGCCAAGTTGCTAAGGTTGAATTCAACACAAAAGGGCGGGATAAGTAGCCATATAAATTGCCGATTCCGCCAATCACCATCATATAGTTAGTATAAACTGCAACCTGTTTCGGTGAAACCGAGCGTATTTGCGTGACAATCGGAGCCATAATCGAACCGCCGCCAATGCCGGTAATACCTGCAATTAAACCGCCTAAACTGCACATTGTGGCATTAGATACTGCTTCTTTTGGTTTAGGTTTAACTCTTGGTTTGTGAAATAGGGTTTTAAATGAAAGTGTCAGCAGGGTTAGAATAAAGATAGCGATAATGCTGTTATCAGAGAAAAGAAAACTGAGTTCAAACCCAATTTGTACGCCTAACATCATCGCAAGTGACCAAATCAACACATTTTTTCGATTGATTTTTATCTGTTGATGGTGGAATAAGCATAAATTGATAGTGGCTGAACCAATCACAATGGTAAGAGAGCAGGCGGAAATCACTTGGAGAGGCAGTTCAGGAAACAGTGAATGTAAAATCGGCATCATTAAAACACCGCCGCCAATCCCAAATAGTGCAGAAGTGATATTGACTACAACACCACAAATGATCAAAATAATTATCACGGCCATTGTCATAATCCATCTCCTAAAGTGCGATAAGTATGCAAAATTTTCTAAATAAAGGATTATGATCGCAATCATATATGGCAAAAATAAAATAATAAGGATAATCAATGAACAATATGCCAACCCCCGAACAATTGATGTCTTGCCAATTAAGTGTAATGTCTGATCTAGAAAAAGGAGTCGTCATTTATTCTCAGGGTTATCACGCCAGAGAATTTTATTTTTTAAAGAGTGGCTTGATAGGGCTGTATCATATGCTGGAAAATGGTAAAGAGAGCTTAGTAAGGGTTTATAAAGCCTGTGATTACTTTGGTTTTCGGACCTTTTTTGGTAACAGCACTTACCATTGTTCAGCCCGAGTTTTGCAGCCGGCAGAACTGATACGAATTACCCCATTAAATTTTATGGAGTTTTGGGCAAACAATTCTGACTTAATTATCTCCCTATTAAAACAGCTCTCTACAGAATTACAAGATGCAGAACATCGTTTATCGATGGTGTCCTATCAAAAAACGCAAGAGCGGGTAATAAGCAGCATCCACTATTTACATCAACGTTACCCCAATTATCACTGGACTAACCGTGAAATCGCTGAATTTGCAGGTTGTGAAACCGAAACAGCAATTCGGTTACGGCGGGAATTAAAGAAAATCAGTTAAATTGTCATAAATTATTCATAGTTGTGATCACCATCACATATCTATTATGACAAACATCATATTCTATCGTTAAAAATAAGATTTATGCTATTGCCGTCTCTAATGGGATATGTCATTTATATAGTCATATTGAGGTGAAGAATATGTTATTAACAATAATTACTTTTCTGGTTGTGACTGGACTAGTCGGGTATATATCCTGGCAAAAAACCAGAAATGACGATCTTTCAACATCTAAAGGTTATTTCTTGGCAGGGCGTGGCTTGAGTGCTACGATTATCGGCTGTTCAATGGTCTTAACTTCCCTTTCTACCGAGCAACTTATCGGCGTGAATGCCAACTCTTATGCCGGTAATTTCTCGATTATTGCGTGGACTGTGCCGGCGGTCATTCCGCTTTGCTTCTTGGCACTTTATCTGTTGCCGAAATATATCCGCAACGGTTACACCACCATTCCGGAGTTCTTTGAAAACCGTTTCGACCGCCAAACCCGTTTGATTATGTCGGGCTTGTTTTTGGTGTTCTATCTTTTCATCGTCATTCCGACCGCACTTTACACCGGTGCGATTGCCTTCAATAAAATCTTCAACCTTGAAACCGCTTTCGGCTTAAGCTACGGGGCGGCGATTACCTACACGGTGATTGCGATTGGTATTGTTGGGGCGATTTATGCGATCTTCGGTGGCTTAAAAGCGGTGGCGGTGTCAGACACTTGGAATGCGGTCTTGTTAGTCATTGGGGCATTATTAGTGCCGGTGTTTGCACTTATCTATTTAGGTAATGGCAGTATGGCAGAAGGGGTGAAAATCATCACCACTACTCACGTTGAAAAATGGAATGCGGTGGGTAGTGCCACCGATGCAGTGCCGTGGCCGACCATTTTCACCGGTATTATGGTGGTGCATTTCTTCTACTGGACGACCAACCAAGCCATTGTGCAACGTGCCTTGGGGGCGAGAGACTTAAAAGCCGGTCAAAAAGGGATCTTAATTGCGGCACTGTTCTTATTATTGCTACCGCTTATCTTAAACTTACCGGGCTTACTCAGCTTCCATATTTTAGGTGAGGGCTTGAAACCGATTGATGTGTCTTACCCTGAATTGGTGAATAAAACTTTCCCAACCGTGCTACAAGGCTTCTTTATTGCCGCACTGTTCGGGGCGATTTTGAGTACCTTCAACTCGTTCTTAAACTCAGCGGCAACCATTTACTGTAAAGACTTGCTACCGTCTATCAGCAAAAAACAGTTCACAGATGCGGAACTTATCCGCTATGCGAAAAAAGTCTCTGCGGTAATGGCGGTGATTACGATGATCTTCGGACCGTTACTGATGTTCGGTTCAGACGGTATTTTCTTGCTGACCAAACGCTTCGCCGGTTTTGTGAACATTCCGATTGTGGCACTTTTCGCTGTGGGGTTATTCAACAAAACCGTCTCAGGAAAAGCCGCACGCATTGCCTTGCTCGCACACGTTATTCTCTACTTCTGCATCGTTTGGGTGTTTGATGTAAAAATCAACTTCGTGTATGTGCAAGCCGGTTTGTTCGTGTTCGATGTGGCGTTAATGCTGATTTTAGGCACTTTCTTAAAACGTGCGACCCCATACGAAGACAACAAAATCAACCACGCTAATGTGGACTTAACCGGTTGGGAATACGCCCCACTGGCAGTGGCTTCTATCGTATTGGGCTTATTCACGCTATACGCTTTCCTTTCTCCGCTCGGTTTAGCCTCGCCAGACGGCAACCCAGCGATGGTGCTGGCGGTGTATGCGGTGCTACAAGCGGTGGTTTGTGTTGTGTTTTTTGCAAAATGTAAAGGTAAAAAGGTTGTGAATTAACCAAATATACACTCCCCTCTTTTCTAAAGAGGGGAGTGTATATTTGGAAGACTATTTCATCAGGGCTCTTGCCCTAACAAAGAGGTCATTTATGAATAACATCATCTATATTTTGTTAGATCAAGTGCGTAAAGATATGCTCGGCACTTACGGGCATCAGGTGGTGAAAACCCCAAATTTGGATCGCTTGGCGAAAGACGGCATTCGGTTTAACAACGCCTTTACGCCGGCTTCGGTCTGCGGGCCGGCTCGCACCTCGCTGTTTACCGGCTTAATGCCGTCCAGCCACGGGATTATCAAAAACGGCGAAAAAGGCGGCACAGGCGAAATTCCACAACAAAACCCTAATATTGCCGGCGTGGAGGGCTATAACTCCTTTGTGATCGGCAAATGGCACGTTGGTACAAAATCCGTTCCCGAAGATTATGGCATCGCCGGTCATAACTTTGACGGCTATGGCTACCCGGGTAGCCAAGTGTATAAAAACCTCGTGTTCAATCAGCCGCCAACGCACTCCAACCGCTACCGTGAATGGCTGGCGGAAAAAGGCTATGACGCACCTGAAGTCAGTCGAGCCTATTTTGGCGACAATCCACACCTGCGTGTGCAGGAACTCTGTGGTTTGCTTTCCGGCAGTCGCGAGCAGACAATAGAGTGGTTTATCATTGACGAGGCGAAAAAATACATTCAAGCCTCCCTTGATGAGAAAAAACCGTTCTTTGCGTGGATCAACTTCTGGGGGCCGCACACTCCGTGTGTAGTGCCGGAGCCGTATTATTCAATGTATGACCCAAGCCAAGTGGTATTGGACGAGAGTTTCTTCAAACCGCTTGAGGGCAAACCGAACCACTTCCGCACCATTTCACAAATGTGGGGAATGTGGGAGGCGAGCGAAGATCGTTGGAAAGAGGTGATTTCTAAATTCTGGGGCTACATCACGCTGATTGACGATGCCATTGGCGAGCTGTTTCGTTTCTTGGAAGAGAACAATCTCTATGAAAATACCTTCCTCGTTGCTACCGCCGACCACGGCGATGCGATGGGGGCGCATAAGATGATCGAAAAAGGCGAGTTTATGTTTGAAACCACCTACAACATTCCGCTGATTATCAAAGATCCACACTCTACAAGGGTGAACGAAGTCGATGACAACCTCGTTTATTTGCACGATCTCACCTCCACCGTGTATGATGTAGCAAATCAACCGATCCCGACCGCTTTCCAAGGCGAGAGTATTCTGCCGATAACCAGACAAAGCCAAAACAACGACCGTAAAGGCTTGTTGTGCCAACTGGCAGGGCATTTTGTCTATTTTGAACAGCGAATGTGGCGGCGTAAGGATTACAAATTAGTCTTCAACGCCACCGACCGTTGTGAACTCTACGATGTCAGAAAAGACCCCGAAGAGATGCACAACCTCTTTTATGACGAAGCCTACCGAGCCGTGAAAAAAGAGATGTTGGAAGAAATGCGACAGGAAATGAAACGCCTCAACGACCCACTGGAAAATTGGGTGTATCGGATTATTGATGAGATATAATTGTTTGTAGGGGCGGGTTTTATACCCGCCCGAAAATTAATGTAAACAATGGGCGAACATAAAGTCCGCCCCTACAATTTAGAGATACAATGACCACCACCTACTTCCACCTAATGGCAAAACCCAGCAGTTTTCACTGTAATATTCAGTGCGAGTACTGTTTTTATCTGAGCAAGGAACAGACCATTCCGCCAGAAAAATCGCAGTTTATGAACGATGAAACGCTGCAAAACTACATTCGTCATTACATTGAAGCCAACCAAAGCCAACGGGTGGATTTTGTGTGGCAGGGGGGCGAGCCGACCCTGCTGGGCTTAGATTTCTACAAACAAGCGGTCAAATATCAACAAAAATTTGCAAACGGCAAGCAGATCACCAACGCAATCCAAACCAACGGCATTGCCCTAAACCGTCAGTGGGCGAGCTTTTTCAAAGAGAATCATTTTCTGGTGGGCTTATCCATTGACGGACTGAGCGACATTCACGACCGCTACCGCATTTCCACCAACGGTAAACCGACCTTTGAACGGGTGAAAAGTGCGGTCGATTTATTGAAAGAGGTTGGCGTGGAATTTAACACCCTCACGGTGGTGAACGACCGCAACTGGCAACGGGGCAGAGAAACCTATCAAGCCCTCAAAGCCCTCGGTAGCCGTTATATGCAGTTCATTCCGGTGGTGGAAAGCCACAAGGGGGAATTACAACCCTTTTCCGTTCCGCCCCAAGGCTACGGGCAATTTTTAGTGGATGTTTTTCACGAATGGCTGCCTGACCGTGGGCAGATTTTTGTGATCGAGTTTGATAACCTGCTCGGGCAATGGCTTGGCTATCCCTCCAACAACTGTGTATTCCGCCCGACCTGTGGCAGCTCGCTGGTGGTGGAAGCCTGTGGCGATGTGTACAGTTGCGACCATTTCGTCTATCCCGATTACCACATCGGCAACCTCAACCAACAGCAGTTGGCAGAGATCGTCTCATCAGCCGCCCAACGCCAATTCGGGCAGAATAAACAGGCAAAACTCTCGCAAGCCTGCCTAAACTGCAAATTCCGCATACTTTGCCACGGCGGCTGCCCCAAACACCGCATCGTCCCCCAAGCAAACAGCGAAAACCACAACTACCTTTGCCCCTCTTACCAACAGTTTTTTGCCGAGACTTCGAGTGTGATGAGACAAATGAGTGAGCAAATTCGGTTTGCAGGAAAGTAAAGAGAGGTAAATAACACAAAAAAGCGGTTAAATTTCGCTGAAAATTTGCAAAAATTCCCGAAAATTTAACCGCTTGCTGCTTCTTGTAGCTTATAGCTTACCTAACTTTTGTTTGTAATGATAACGGCAAACAGAGAGATATCTATCATTGCCGCCGATTTGTATTTGTTCACCGTCTTTAATGGCTTCGCCTTTTTCATTTAATCGAACGACGAAATGGGCTTTTTTGCCACAATCACAGATGGTTTTGAGTTCTTCCAGCTCATCTGCCCAAGCCAACAAATATTTGCTACCTTCAAATAATTCAGCTTGGAAATCGGTGCGTAGCCCGTAGCAAAGCACCGGAATTTTGAGTTTATCGACCACATCACTTAATTGATAAACCTGTGTTTTAGTTAAAAACTGAGCCTCATCAATCAAGATACAGTGTAACGCTTTGTTTGAGTGTAATGCCTTAATTTCCGCAAATAGATTGGTATCAGCGGTAAATAAATTGGCTTCTTGTGAAATACCGATACGAGAGTTGACTTTCCCCACACCGAAACGGTCATCAATAGCGGCGGTATAAACTAAAGTGTTCATTCCACGTTCTTGGTAATTATAAGAAGATTGAAGCAGAGTAGTAGATTTGCCTGCATTCATTGAGGAGTAGTAAAAATAGAGTTTTGCCATAGCTGTAACAAATAAAAAACGGCTAAAAATTTAGCCGTTTGTGCTGAAAATAGAATTAAACGTTGTCGATTTGACCTAAAAGTGAACGTAAACGATCTTGGAAGTTTTGTTGTTCCACTTTTAATTGTTCATATTCGCTGCGCAAGGTGTCGTTTTCTTGTTTCGCTGCATCGTTTTTACCTTTTAATTCTTCAACTTCTAATTGAAGTAATTGAATAGTTTCAACAGCTTGTTTAATTTTTTCTTCTAATTGGTCTAAAACCGATAATGACATAGTAAATTCCCTCTAAAATAATATAAAAACTTGTAAAGATTATACTCTAAATCTGACTTTATTTTTATAAAAAAGTTTGGCTATTTGTGAATTTTTATTCAAACGCTGATTTTTTAGTAACGTAGCTTGCAGGTTACTGATAAAATATAATCTCTCTTCTTTTAAAGTTTTTCTTTCAAGAAACTAAGGAACAAAAATGAAACGAACTCTTTCTTTTGAATTTTCTCGTGTTACGGAAGCAGCGGCTCTAGCAGCTTACTCTTGGCTAGGCCGTGGGGATAAAAATGCCGCTGATGAAGCTGCGGTGAAAGCAATGCGGTTTATGCTGAACCAAATGGAAATCCGTGGCGAAGTGGTAATTGGTGAGGGCGAAATTGACGAAGCACCGATGCTTTATATTGGCGAGAAAATCGGTCTATCCCGCCTAGAAGATGAGGAAATCAGTATTGCGGTTGACCCGATTGACGGTACTCGTATGACTGCAATGGGGCAGGCAAATGCGTTGTCGGTATTAGCAGCAGGCGGCAAAGAAACCTTTTTAAAAGCCCCTGATATGTATATGGAAAAATTAGTGGTGGGGCAGGAATGCAAAGGAATGATTGATTTAAATCTTCCGCTTGAACAAAATCTTCGCCGTGTCGCCTCGAAAAAGGGCAAATTACTTTCCCAATTAACCATTGCTATTCTTGCTAAGCCTCGCCACGAAAAAATAATTGCCGATGTGCAAAAATTAGGGGTAAGAGTGATTGCGATTCCTGATGGCGATGTTGCGACTGCGGTGCAATGCTGTTTGCCAGAGAGCGAATTGGATCTGCTTTATGGTATCGGCGGAGCACCTGAAGGGGTAGTGGCGGGGGCTGCGGTTCGTGCATTGGGTGGCGATATGCAAGCACGTTTAATTCCTCGCAACCAAGTGAAGGGGAATAGCCCGGAAAATTTAACTGCTACCGAAAAAGAGCTTTCACGCTGTAATGAAATGAATGTGCCGGTGAATACGGTGTTGAAATTAGAAGATTTGGTGCGTGACGACAATATCGTCTTTGTTGCAACCGGCATTACTTCAGGTGAATTGTTAAAAGGGATTAAACGTAGAGGCAATATTGCCAGCACTGAAACCTTACTTATTCGTGGCAAATCTAGAACCATTCGTAAAATTCAATCCGACCATTATGTCGATCGTAAAGATAACGAACTCCTTTCTTTATTGGATTTATAGCTTTTCTCTGATAAATCGGGCTTTTAGCCCGATTTTTTGTCTTCCCAAAGTAATCAAAATCACTACATTGTCACGCTTACTCTTGTTTGTGAGTATTAATTGCACATAAATTAAAGCCGAGTGTTTCTGCCACAATACAAATTGTCTGAAATTTCACTTGGCTTGGGTCTTTAAATAAGCGTTTTAGGGTAGAGCTTGAAATGCCGGTTTGCATTTCAAGGGTGGTTAATTCTATGCCTAATAGTTTCCTCTGAGCATTAAGCTGCGTGCCAAAATGTGGCAAATCTTCAATTTTATTTTTTTCAAACAATTTCTGCTCGTCTTGCTCTTGTTTGAGTGCCTGTTTTCGTAACTGATTTAGTTGGTTTATCTGATTTTGTAGTTCGCTTGATAGTTTCATTTTATTTTTGAGCTAAAAGTAGATTATTTATGTATTTATAGGTTAAATATAACCTGTTTAGATATGTAAAGGTTATATTTAATCTTAATCTGTTTTGTTTTTGCAATCAAGATCTCAAATATAATCTTTCATCTGTTTTGGTTAGGCTGAATTTATGCTGCGTTTGTGCTAAAATAAGGCAGGTTTCGATATAGATATAATAAAAAGGAGAAATAATGGATCTCGCTTATTTGGCTAAAATGCCACAAGAAGAATTTACCGCACGCCGTGAGCGTGTGCTTGAGCAAATGCAGGATAATTCTGCGTTATTGGTTTTTACCGAATCGGAAAAACGCCGTAATAGTGACTCTGAATACTTGTTTAGACCTGATAGTTACTTTTGGTATTTAACCGGTTTGGCAGAACCTAAATCAGCCGTATTGCTGGTAAAAAGCGAAGGTAAAACGGAAAGTATTATTTTTGTGCGTAAAAAAGACCCTTTAATGGAAACCTGGAATGGCAGACGTTTAGGGATTGAGGAAGCTCCAAAAACGTTACAGCTTAACGCAGCTTTTGATATTGATGACATTGAAACCGTTCTTGCAAAAAAATTAGAAAATCTGACCGCTTGTTATTGTGCGTTAGGGATACAAGAGTGGGGCGATAATATTTTGTTTGCAACATTTGAAAAAATGAAAGTCAATCGGCAAAAAGTGCCGACAACCTTGATTGATTGGCAGCCAATGTTATCGGAAATGCGGTTGATTAAATCAGAATTTGAAATTGCCTTAATTCAGCAGGCGTGTCATATTTCTTCAATGGCACATATTCGAGCGATGAAACAAGCTCGCCCGAATCGTTATGAGTGGGAAATTGAGGGGGAAATTCAACACGAATTTAGCCGTTTTGGAGCAAGGTTTCCGGCATATAATTCAATCGTTGCCGGCGGTGAGAATGCCTGTATTCTTCACTACAATGAAAATGATCAGGTGCTTAAAGGCGGCGATTTATTACTGATTGATGCAGGGGCGGAATTTGCGTATTACGCCGGCGATATTACCCGAACCTTCCCTATTAATGGGAAATTCTCCGAACCGCAAAAAGAGCTGTACGAATTAACCTTAACTATGCAAAAAGAGGCGATTAATCTTCTTGTGCCAAACAGCTCGATTAAAGCGGCAAACGATAAGGCTGTACAGATTCTCACGCAGGGCTTGGTTCGCTTAGGAATTTTAAACGGTGATGTGGAAAGCCTGATTGAGCAAAAAGCCTATCGCCAATTTTATATGCACGGATTAGGGCATTGGCTAGGGCTAGATGTTCACGATGTGGGGGATTACGGCACGGAGCGGGATCGTCCTTTGCAGATTGGTATGGTGTTAACTGTTGAACCCGGTATCTATATTCCTAAAGATGCGGATGTACCGGAGCAATATAAAGGTATTGGGATTCGGATTGAAGATAATTTGCTGATTACCGAATACGGCAACAAAAACTTAAGCAGCGGTTGCCCTAAAGAAATTGCGGATGTTGAGCAGTTGATGCAATCGTTAAATTAATTCGCAAATTTTTGTAAAAAAATGACCGCTTGCTTTGATATCCTAAAGAAATTGCGGATGTTGAGCAGTTGATGCAATCGTTAAATTAATTCGCAAATTTTTGTAAAAAAATGACCGCTTGCTTTGATATTTTGGGGAATTTAGCTTAAGCTAACCCGACACAAACACAGTGTTTGGGCAATCACAACACGAAGGAGTGTTTATATGTATTTTGAAATTTACAAAGATGCAAAAGAAGAATTTCGTTGGCGTTTAAAAGCGGGTAACCACGAAGTTATTGCAACCAGCCAAGCCTATACGACTAAGCAAGGTTGTCAAAAAGGCATTGAAGCAGTTAAAAAAGTTACACCTGAAACAGAAGTAAAAGATTTAACCAAAGCTGAAGCATAATCTATAAAGCCCTGATATTATTTCAGGGCTTTGTTATTTATGCAAATATAATGCTTAATTATTCAATTTAAGGCTTGCGGATTTTTCTAAAAAAGATAATATGCGTTTATATTATAAAGAGGAAATATATGCAAAACACAGAACTCGCATTAGCTCAATGGTTTAGGCAATCTACACCTTATGTTAATATGCACAGAGGCAAAACCTTTGTGATTATGCTTGATGGCGATGTTATCGAAAGCCCGAATTTTGTCAATATTATCAATGAAATCAGTCTCCTGCACAGCCTGAATATCAAATTAGTGATTGTATTTGGGGCAAGACCGCAAATTAACCAATTGTTAAAACAAAATCATATTGAGCCGGAGTATTACCACAATATCCGTGTGACTAATCCACAATCGCTAGAATATGTGAAACAAGCGGTAGGGAAAGTTCATTATGATTTCTTTGCCCGCCTTTCTTTGCGTTTACCCCATTCTGAAGTGATTAATGTAGTCAGTGGTAATATGATTTTAGCTCAGCCGATTGGCGTGGTGGATGGGGTAGATTATGCACTAAGCGGTAAAATCCGTCGTATTAATATTGAGAGCATTAAGCAGCAACTGGCACAAAATTCGATTGTATTACTTGGTCCGATTGCCCCGTCTGTTACCGGTGAAATGTTTAATCTGCCGTTTGAAGATATTGCCACACAGGTTGCAATTAAACTTCGTGCCGATAAATTAATCGGTTTTTGTGAAGAGCAGGGGATTTTAGATGAAAACGGCAAGCCAATTCCAGATTATCTTCCGCAAGATGGCGAAACCTTGTTACAGCAGTTAATCGAGCGTGGCGAATATCACACCCCGAAAGCTCGGTTTTTGCAGGCGGCGATCACGGTATGCCGAGAGGGAGTGAAACGCTCGCATTTATTAAGCTATAAAGAAGATGGTTCATTGCTTCAAGAGTTATTCTCTCGTGATGGTATTGGCACACAGTTCTCAATGGAAAGCTCGGAACAGGTACGTATTGCTAATTCCAGTGATATTCCGGGATTATTGGATTTAATCCGCCCACTTGAACAGCAGGGCATTTTAGTCAAACGCTCTCGAGAACAATTAGAAATGGAAATCACAAACTACACCATTATTGAGCGTGATGGTGTGGTGATTGCTTGTGCGGCACTTAACCCGTATCCGGAAGAAAAAATGGCGGAAATGGCGTGTGTGGCGGTTCACCCTGATTATCGTGATTCCTCAAGAGGGGATATTCTACTGGAAAATATTCAAAAACGGGCAGTGCAACTGGGAATGGAGAAACTCTTTGTGCTGACTACAAGAACCACACAATGGTTCCAAGAGCGAGGATTTAGGCTGGCAGATGCCCAAGATTTACCTCGCTATAAACGGGAAAATTACAATTATCAACGTCGTTCTAAAGTATTAATTTTACCACTTTGGTAAAATATTCAATGTTTTTGACCGCTTGTTACCAAGAGAACTATAAAAGGAGAGCTATGAAAAAACATCAACCCATCAAAGGGGCTATGGCAATTATTACCGCAGGTGTATTATTTGCCTGTATCAATACCTTAATTCCCAAATTAACGTCCATTTCACCAATTGATTCGAGTGTGATTGCACTGGTGCAATATTTAGTCGCCTTTATTTTCCTCGTACCCAGTATGAATAATATCGGTTTCTTCTCTTCATTAAAAACCGAGCATTTTGGGCAACACTGTTTTCGGATTTTTCTATCTGCGATTGGTATTCAATGTTGGACAATGGCACTCGCTAACCAATTACCTATTTGGCAGGGCATAGCGTTATTGATGACTTCGCCATTGTTTGTGACCATCGGCTCCGGTCTGTTTTTAAAAGAGAAAGTGGATAAAAAGCGTTGGATTGCAACTGCAATGGGGTTTGTTGGGGCAATGATTATTCTAGAGCCTTGGAGCGATTATTTTGAAATGATTGCACTGTTGCCGATTGCTGCTGCTTTTTTCTGGGCAGGTTATTCGCTAATGGTGAAAAAACTCTCTCGCTACGATAGCCCAACTACGATGGTCGCTTATCTGTTTATTCTAATTACGCCTTTTAATTTGTTGATTGCACTCACGAACCTTAGCCCTAGTGGGTTTAGTCTGCCTTCTTGGAGCGATTTCGGCTTTTTAATCTTACTCGGTTTCTTTACGGCGTTAGCACAACTGGCGGTAGCCAAAGCCTACAGTGTAGCAGATGCTTCCTACATTCAGCCGTTTGATTTTATTAAATTGCCGCTGAATGTATTAGCCGGTTGGCTTGTATTTAACTGGGTGCCACCGGGTAAATTATGGCTAGGGGCAGCGATTATTATCGCTGCGACCATTTATATTACTCACGCTGAAACTAAACAGAGTAATTAGCAACAAATTCACGTTACATAAAAAATCCCTTTATCTTTAAGATAAAGGGATTTGCAAATTTTAAGCTAAAATTGACCGCTTACAGAGCGTTCTTATCACCACGAGATAGGCTAATCACGCCGGAGCGAACAATCTCTACAATCGTTGTTTCTTCTTTAACTGCCTCAATAAATGCATTGAGCTTCTCGGTAGAACCGGATAATTGAATGGTGTAAAGTTTCGGTGTTAAATCTACGATTTGCCCACGGTAAATATCTACCATACGTTTCAGTTCATCACGAGATGAACCTGTAGCTCGCACTTTTACCAATAACACTTCACGCTCAACGTGTTCATAAGCACTTAAGTTACTCACTTTAAACACATCAATGAGTTTGTGTAGTTGCTTTTCGATTTGTTCTAACACCTGTTCTTCGCCTTGCGCGACAATTGTCATACGGGAAAGGCTTGGATCATCAGTAGGGGCAACGGTCAAGCTTTCAATGTTAAAACCACGCTGCGAGAAAAGGGCAACTACACGAGATAATGCACCTGATTCATTTTCTAATAATACGGCTAATGTTCTACGCATCTGTTCTCTCCGTTTTACTTAACATCATTTCATTCATTGCTCCTCCACGCACTTGCATTGGGTAAACATGTTCCGTTTCATCGACCAATACATCAACAAATACAAGCTTATCTTTAATTGAGAATGCCTCAGTTAATTTTGCCTCCAATTCAGAAGGGTGGTCGATTTGAATCCCAACGTGGCCATAAGCCTCTGCTAATTTAGCAAAGTTAGGTAGAGAATTCATATACACCTGTGAATGGCGGCCAGAGTAAATAATATCTTGCCACTGTTTCACCATACCTAAGAAACGGTTATTTAAGCTGACAATCACAATCGGTGTGTCGTATTGCTTTGCGGTGGAAAGTTCCTGGATATTCATTTGGATACTACCATCACCGGTTACACAAACAACAGTGGCATCAGGGTGGGCAAATTTTACCCCCATCGCAGCAGGTAAGCCAAAGCCCATTGTGCCTGCACCGCCTGAATTAATCCAACGACGTGGTTTATCGAACCCATAATGCAATGCAGCAAACATTTGATGTTGTCCAACATCTGAGGCAACATAAGCCTCCCCATTGGTCAACTTGTGGATCATTCTAATCACTTGTTGTGGCTTAATCACATCACTGTTTTCTTCAAAGGCTAAGCAATTACGAGCTTTCCAAGCATCAATTTGTTGCCACCAAGCGGTTAAATCTACCTGATTTTTTGCAAGATTTTCCTCACCTAATAAAGATAAAAATTCTTCCATTACATTCTTAGCACTGCCTACAATTGGAATATAAGCTTGTACTGTTTTGGAAATTGAGGCTGGATCAATATCCACGTGGATCACTTTTGCATTCGGGCAATATTTTGCTAAGTTATTTGTTGTACGATCATCAAAACGTACCCCAATACCTAAAATCAAATCACTTTCGTGCATTGCATTATTTGCCTCAAAAGTGCCGTGCATGCCTAACATACCTAAATATTGCTTATCAGAGGCAGGATAAGCACCTAATCCCATTAATGAACAGGTTACAGGTAGATTTAGCTTTTGTGCAAACTCTGTAATTTCTGGCGAACACTCTGCACTAATTACACCACCGCCTACATAAAGCACTGGACGTTTTGCTACTAATAGTGCTTTTAATGCTTTTTTAATTTGCCCTTTATGCCCTTGAACTGTTGGGTTATAAGAACGCATTGATACTTCTTGCGGATATTCATAGGGATATTTATTTAATGGATTGACTACATCTTTAGGAATATCAATAACTACCGGGCCTGGTCGACCGGTTGATGCAATATAAAAGGCTTTTTTGATAATTTCAGGAATTTCTTCTGTATTTTTTACTAAGAAACTGTGTTTTACAACCGGACGAGAAATGCCGATCATATCACTTTCTTGGAATGCATCTGTCCCAATTAAACTTGATGGAACTTGACCCGACAGTATTACTAACGGAACAGAGTCGGTATAAGCAGTTAAAATACCAGTAATTGTATTCGTTGCTCCCGGACCTGAAGTCACTAGCACACAGCCGACTTTACCTGTTGAACGGGCATAGCCATCAGCCATATGTACAGCACCTTGCTCGTGTCGAACTAAAACGTGATTCAATCCAAGTGTATGAATTGCATCATAAATATCGAGTACAGAGCCACCCGGATAGCCGAAAACGTATTCTACGCCTTCATCCTTTAAGGACTGTACAATCATTTCTGCACCAGAAAGTTTTTTCATTGAATCCTCCAACAAAATAGCATTTTCTTCTCTAAGATGGTTGGATTTTGCAGTAAAATTTTATTGATGTCTAGTTCTTATTATGGGATCAAATGCTAGATTTGCTAGATTTATATTCTTTTTTATCTTAAAAAGTTGGGATTTTATAAAAATAAATCTATATATTTGTATGTTTTTGATTTTTAAATCTATATTTTACACTTTTGCTGAAATTTAAAACTTTTTTGACGATAACAGGAATCAGGAAAATAAAAAACCATCAAACAATGGTTTTTTATAAAAAGATTGTAAAAAAATCGATAAATTTAACCGCTTACAATGGCTAATTTTCATCGTTTAAAACTATTTTTTCGTTTGCTTCGGTTGTTATTTTAGCTATTGCATTACGATAGGTAATTTCTAATGTTTCTCGGCTAGTAGCCATAACACCTTGGTCAATCAAGAAACCATCTGTAACATCGTATACCCAACCGTGTAGCGAGAGGGATTTACCCTGTTCCCAAGCGGTTTTAATAATAGAGGACTGACCTAAATTATAAACTTGTTCTGCAACATTTAATCGGGTCAAGACATTTGATCGATCTTCATAGGGAAGTTTGCCTAGTAAATGGCTGTGTTTAAACCAGATATCACGAATATGTAACAACCAGTTATTAATTAAACCAAGTTCTTTTTGTGCAATTGCCGCATTGATACCACCACAATTAGTGTGACCACAGATAATAATATGCTCAATTTCTAATACATCTACCGCATATTGAACAACCGACAGACAATTAAGATCAGTGTGAATCACCATATTTGCTACATTTCGATGAACAAATAATTCTCCGGGGCCTAACCCTGTGAGTTTTTCAGCAGGCACACGACTATCGGAACAGCCAATCCATAAATAGGTTGGCTTTTGATGTTCCGCTAATTCTTTAAAATAATCCGATTGTTCATCTTTCATCTTAGTTGCCCAGGCGTGGTTATTGGCAAATAAGCGTTCAATTTTTTCCATAAATTCTCCTTTTTAACACTAATCTTGATTATATGATTAAATTGAAAAGTCGGGTAGGTAAAAAATAAAAATGCCCTTAGTTTTAAGGGCATTTGGTTTCATTTGGGAGGGAATTATTGCGTTGCTTGAATCGCAGTTAACGCAATAGTATAAACGATGTCGTCAACTAAAGCCCCACGGGACAAGTCATTTACAGGTTTACGCATACCTTGTAACATTGGGCCGATAGAGACTAAATCTGCCGAACGTTGTACCGCTTTATAGGTGGTATTACCAGTATTTAAATCCGGGAAGACAAATACAGTTGCTTTACCTGCTACAGGTGAATTTGGTGCTTTTGAGCGGGCAACATCTTCCATAATCGCCGCATCATATTGTAATGGGCCATCAATGATTAAATCTGGACGTTTTTCTTGGGCAATACGAGTTGCTTCTTTCACTTTTTCTACATCCGCACCTGAACCTGATGTACCGGTAGAGTAGGAGATCATTGCAACACGAGGGTCAATACCAAAGGCTTTGGCAGATTCTGCTGATTGAATCGCAATTTCCGCTAGCTGTTCTGCAGTTGGGTCAGGGTTTACCGCACAGTCACCATATACCAATACTTGATCAGGTAGTAGCATAAAGAAGATAGAAGATACAATAGAGCTTCCCGGTGCAGTTTTAATGATCTGCATGGGTGGGCGAATAGTGTTAGCGGTTGTGTGAACTGCGCCTGAGACTAAACCGTCCACTTCATTAGCTTCAAGCATCATTGTACCCAATACAACTGTATCTAAAAGTTGCTCACGAGCAACAACTTCAGTCATTCCTTTTGCTTTACGCAATTCAACTAAGCGATCAACATAATTTTCACGAATGCTCGCAGGGTCAATAATCGTTACGCCCTTACCTAATACCACGCCTTGTGCTTCAGCAACACGTTGTACGTCTGTTGGGTTAGCTAATAACACACATTCTGCAATGCCACGCTCAGCACATAATGCAGCCGCTTTCACAGTACGAGGCTCATCTCCTTCAGGTAAAACAATGCGTTTTTTCGCTTGACGGGCATATTCGGTTAATTGGTAACGGAATGCTGCAGGTGATAAACGTCTTGCACGAGTAGCGGCTTTAGAAACCTCATCAATGAAACCTACATTAAATTTGCTTGCCATATATTCTTTAATTGCAGCAATACGCTCTTTATCATCTACAGGCACTTCTAAGCTGAAGCTTTGTAGGCTTAATGCGGTTTGCCAAGTGTTACCTTCAATACGGAATACAGGCACACCGGTTTCAAATGCTTGTTGGCAAAGTTTTGCAATTGAGCTATCAATTTTATAACCACCGGTTAGTAAAATAGCACCAATTTCGATGCCATTCATTACCGCCAACGATGCAGCAACTAACACTTCAGGACGATCCGCAGAGGTAACTAATAAACTACCGGCTTTAAAATGATCGACCATATTTGGTAAGTTACGTGCACAGAATGTCACACCGCGAATCCGACGAGCCTTTATTTCGCCTTCATTAATAATTGAAGCGCCTAAATGTTTTGCAACATCAATTGCTCGTGTAGCAATAAGTTCTGCTTTCCAGCTAATACAGCCTAACAGCTTAATTGGACTTTTAGCAAAAAGATGCTCGACTTCTGAAACATTATTATTTGAGTGCTGAAATGAATCAAAAATTTCAGTCAAATCTGGACGGGTTCTACCTGAATCATCTACTGGTGCATTGAATTTATTGATAATAACGCCCAGTAAATTTGGGTTGTTACGTCCACCAAATTGTGAAGCGGCAGCTTCAACTCGCTCTTTTAATTGAGCTGGTGTATCTGAGGCCGGTGCTGCAACTAATACAATTTCAGCATCAAGGGCTTGAGCCATTTCATAGTTAATGCTGTTAGCGTATGAGTTTTTACGCGTTGGAATTAAACCTTCAACAATGACAATTTCATTATTTTTTGATAATTTTTGGTGGCGTTCCACCACTTTTTCTAACAATACATCCGTTTGGTTTTGACCGATTAATGTTTCAGCTTCGCTTAACATAAACGGCTCACCAACCTCTGTTGTTTGTTCTGCTCTGATAATCGTTGTTGAGCGGTCTAACGTATCTTCACCGCTGATAGGTTGAGAAATCGGTTTTAAAAATCCTACTTTAGAACCTTTTTGCTCCAAAGCATGTACTAAACCTAAGCTAACACTGGTTAAACCAACACCAGTTGAAATAGGGATAAGAATGATCGTTCTAGACATAATATTTCCAAATTAAAAGAAAGTGAAAGGGCAGAATATCTGCCCCCTATGATTATAATGCTAATTTAGCGGTATCTTGTGCAATCACGAGTTCTTCATTAGTTGGGATAACAACAGCTTTAAATGTTGACTCGTCCGCTGTAATGACTCCATCTTTACCAAAACGGGCAGCAAGGTTACGCTCTTGATCTAACTTAATGCCAAATAATTTTAAGTGATTTAAGGTTAATTCACGTACTAAGCCTGAATTTTCACCGATACCACCTGTAAATGCGATAGCATCTAAGTGGTCATCGCCTAAAATTGCCATATATGAACCAATATATTTAGCTAAACGATAGCTATATACATCTAAAGCACGTTTTGCTTCCGGTTTTGATACGTCATTGTAATTATCTTCCGCATAACGACAGTCACTAGTTACGCCAGTTAAACCTAAAAGACCAGATTTTTTTACTAGAGTAGTATCAATTTCGTCCATTGACATACCTAAGTTATTGTATAAGAAAGAGATAATCGCAGGGTCTAAGTCACCAGAGCGAGTACCCATTACTAAACCTTCTAATGGAGTTAAACCCATTGAGGTATCAATACATTTACCATTGCGTACAACAGAAACAGAACCACCGTTACCTAAGTGGCAAATAATGGCATTGGTTTGCTCAACAGACTTACCTGCTAATTCTGCAACTTGTGAGGTGATATAGAAGTGGCTTGTGCCATGGAAACCGTAGCGACGAATACCATTTTCTTTATAGAATGTATATGGAAGTGCATATAAGAATGCGTGTTCCGGCATTGTCTGATGGAATGCAGTGTCAAATACAGCTACGTTTTTGTCTTTTAATTCAGGGAAAATGCGGAATGCTTCTTTAATACCAATTAAATGCGCAGGGTTGTGTAATGGTGCAAATTGCGTTGCATCTTCAATACCTTTAATCACTTCATCGGTAATTACAACTGATGAGGTGAATTTTTCACCGCCATGAACAATACGATGACCAATCGCGCCGATACCTGCTTTTAATTCGTCAGATAACAATTTTTCAGCAATAAAGGTAAGTGCTTCACTATGTGTGGCACCTGCACCTAAATCAGCATTACCTTTCTCCCCGTTTAACTTCCACTTGATACGTGCATCTTCTAAATGAAAAGCTTCAGCAAGTCCAGATAATTTTTCATCACCTGTTTTAGGATCTAAAATAGCAAATTTAAGAGATGAACTACCGCAGTTAAGGATTAAGATTAAGTTTTTAGACATGGTCAAATTACCTTATTTTATGAAATGAGTTTGAAGAAAATACTATTTTTATTGGTGTATTTAAGGTGTAAAGGATACACCTTTCAGCTCTTAAAATAAATGCTTGAACTCAAAGAAAGATAAAAATGTGTTTAAAATTTGATATAACAAGCTATAAATGTGAAAAAATATGGCGAACAAGCGGTTATTTTTCTAAAATATTTTACAATTTACCCTTTCATTTCATTAAGGAGATATTTTATGTTAAATAGAAGAAAATTTATCCAGCTTGGTGCAACTGCAATGCTTGTATTGGGGACACAACCGTCTGCATTTGCACAAACAGCCAAAAATAAAGCTGGCTTGCGTGTCATCGCCACTACGGATATTCACGGTTTCTTAACTGATTTTGATTATTACAAAGATGCTCCAACAGAAAAGTTTGGTTTTACCCGTACGGCAAGCCTAATTAAACAAGCTAGAGCAGAAGTTAAAAACAGTGTGTTAGTCGATAATGGTGACTTAATTCAAGGTAATCCTATTTCTGACTACCAGTCAACCAAAGGTGCAAAAGAGGGCAAACCTGAACCTTCGATTATGGCATTAAATGCGATGCAATATGAAGTCGGAACGCTGGGAAATCATGAATTTAACTACGGTTTAAGCTATTTAGATAATGCTATTAAGCAAGCAAAATTCCCTATTGTCAATGCAAACATTGTGAAGCCGGGGACAGATGAACCATTCTTTACACCTTATGTTATTCAACAAAAAGAAATTGTAGATGAAAAAGGGAATAAGCATACCATTAAGATTGGTTATATCGGTTTTGTACCACCACAAGTGATGATTTGGGATAAAGCTAATCTTGAAGGAAAAGTTGAAGCTCGAGATATTGTGAAGACCGCACAAAAATATGTGCCTATAGTAAAAAAAGAAGGGGCAGATATTGTCGTTGCATTGGCACATACCGGCCCTTCAGACGAACCCTATAAAGAAGGCGCTGAGAACTGTGCGTTTTATCTAGCTGATGTAAAAGGTATTGATGCAGTTATTTTCGGGCATTCACATCGCCTGTTCCCAAATAAAGAATTTGCAAATTCACCAAATGCCGATATTGCAAAAGGAACAATGAAAGGCGTACCGGAAAGTATGGCTGGCTACTGGGGAAATAACATCAGTGTGATTGATTTAAGCTTGGCCGAAAACGATGGTAAATGGGGCGTTGTGGACGGTAGAGCAGAGTTGCGTCCAATTTATAATACGGAAGAGAAAAAAGCAACCGTTGAGAACCACCCTGAAATCGTTGCATTATTAAAAGAAACCCATGAAGCAACCCGTCAATTTGTGTCTCAACCTATCGGTAAAGCAACTGATAATATGTATAGTTACCTTGCGTTAGTTCAAGATGACCCTACCATTCAAATTGTGAACCAAGCTCAAAAAGCGTATGTAGAAAATGTGGTAAAAGGCTTGCCGGAGCTTGCAGGATTACCAATTCTAAGTGCCGGAGCACCGTTTAAAGCCGGTGGACGTAAAAATGACCCGACAGGCTATACCGAAGTCGATAAAGGCGAATTAACTTTCCGCAATGCGGCAGACTTATACCTTTACCCAAATACCTTAGTGGTGGTTAAAGCAACAGGAGCAGAATTAAAAGAGTGGTTAGAGTGCAGTGCAGGAATGTTCAAACAAATTGATGTCGCTTCGGATAAACCGCAATATTTACTGGATTGGACAGGTTTCCGCACCTATAACTACGATGTAATTGACGGTGTCAGCTATCAATTTGATATAACCCAACCGGCTCGTTATGACGGCGAGTGCAAATTGATCAACCCTAATTCGCACCGTGTGGTGAACTTAACCTTTGACGGCAAACCGGTTGATCCTAAACAAGAATTCTTAATTGCCACCAACAATTACCGTGCTTATGGAGCAAAATTCCCGGGAACAGGCGATAAACATATTGTGTTCGCCGCACCGGACGAAAACCGCCAAGTGTTAGCGAATTATATTACCACCGAAAGTAAAGCTCACGGGCAGGTAAGTCCGAAAGCGGATAACAACTGGCGTATTGCACCAATTAGCTCAAATGCAAAACTGGATATTCGTTTTGAAACCTCTCCAACAGATAAAGCTAAAGCTTTCATTAAGGAAAATGCACAATATCCGATGGAGTATATCGAAAACGATGAAACCGGCTTCGCAGTTTACCGTATTGATTTAACCAAATAATCAGAGCTAAATACAAGCGGTCTAATTTGCAAAAAAATTAACAAATTTGACCGCTTGTTTCATTCCATTTTTCTAAAATTGTTGTGCTATATTTTGCCGAATTTCATCAAAATTGGTCGATTTGACCAACTTACCATTTTCAAAAACCACCTCTAAAAGATCATCTGAAAAATCATCCAGTGCGGTTAGCTCGTCAACATAATGATCATAAGAGATTACTTTTACTCGCCCTTTTTGCGATTTTTTTAAGCCGTTATCGGTTTTAGGAGCTTTGAAAATTGCCTTTTCGACACCGTTAATTGTAATTGAAGTCGCTTTGATTGCAAAACCCAGCGTATCACGAGTATTGCGTTGATAAGTTTGAGCCCCAACGCCAAACACAATATTGCTGGAAGCAAAACCTTTTGCCGTTAAGCCCTCTAAAATCCGTATCATTTTATCATAAGTGACGCCGTCACCATAAATTGCCCCAATATGCGGATTAAGCACTTTATAACCTTTTTGGTTAATACTACCACCAAAAATATCCCACAAACACTCAATCAGACCTTTGCGTTCGTGTTCAACAGGGGAGGAACTGTTACCGCAAATAATTGTAAAAAAATCACCGCTATCAGGGCGGATAACCAATTTTGCTGATTCCGGTCGAGCTAAAATTTCTTGTTTTAATAATGGCAAATTAACGGTGATGTTATGCCAGAAATCGGTTGTATCTGCCACAATAGATAGCATATTATTTGGATATTTTGCCATTAAATAACGGAAAGTCGGCAGCTCATCAACACCGTGTGAACTCATCACCGAATGTTCTGATGCCGGAATAGATGTACCGATTAAATGTTGAGAACCATAATAGGCTGTCACGAATGAAATTGCAGGAATGGTATCTGTGCCTAAAAATGAGGTTAGATGCCCGGCACCGGAGCTTTCTGCTGATTCTAAGGAACTCATTCCACGCATAGAGAAATCGTGTGCCTGGAAGGGTAGATGGCTATTATCATCACAGGTTTGCTCTGAAAATTCGGCTAGAGCCTTACGATAAGCAAATGCAATGGAAGCTGATGTAATAGGCTGCCATAATGACACATTAATCAGGGTTTCCAAATAATTAGTCAGCCAAAAAAAGCTTGAGTGAGTGTTTTCAATTGTCATTAAAGGAACTTTCACTGCAACAGATTTTCCTTCTGGAATAGCTTTAATTCTGATAGGTAAGTAACCGAGCTGATGCAATTGTGCAATATGTTCGCCAGAGTCCTCAATATTCAATGTGTCAGAAATAAATTGAGTATATTCAGAAACAACGTCATGTTGTGAGCGAGAAAAAAAATTATCGTTAAAATAATGAATCAAGTATTTTAAAATAAATGCCTGAAAGCCAAATGATACAACACGTGTAACAAATGGAGCATAAATATTACTACGAGGTGTGAATGTACTATATAAAAACTGAGAACCTTCAGGATATTGAATTCGATGTGAAGTTTTATAAAAATCACATAATAGTGATGGTATTGCAGTTGAATTAATTTTTTTACCCAAAATACTATCCATTTTCTTAAAGTCCTTATTTAACTTTTAAGGCTAGAGGTTATCATAACTTACCATAAAATGAAAAGTATTTGTTACAAAATGAGTGTATTTACATAATAACTTATAGATTAATGCTGTTACATAGATGTGATGGCGTATTCAATAATACCGCCGATTGATGAAAAACTTATATTATTAATTTTCGCATAATGACTTACAGATTATGTTACAATTCGAGTGCAGTATAATAGGCTTGCCCCACTGCACGAGAATTTACACATAATCTGCTGTTATGCGAAATAATGACTCTCGAGGTCATTATGGCAAATATTACCCTTTCTCATATCACCCCTAAACACTTCTTTGAAACTGTTAAGCTCTTAAAAACAAATAACCACCGCATCTATTTATCAGTTAATACGCTGGAAGTCCGCTTTCAATATGATTTAAGTGAGAGTAGAGAAGTGAGTGATAAACGTTTTGAGCAACTGGAGCATTTTATGTATTTTCTGCAAGAGTTGGTTAATTCAGATATTCCTATTGAGCTTGATGAGTTTATTAGGACTTATCGTAAATCGCCTAAAAGTCGATTTTTTCGCCGTTGAGGTGGTGTGTGTTTTTTGCTCAAAAAAGTTCGGGAGTTCTGTAACACCCGAACTTTGGTGCCAACTTTGGCACTTTTTTAACATTCGGAAGCTGTATTGCGTGGTTTTATATACAGCATTATTGTTTATTGAGAGCATACTTCAGATAGTCTTCATCATCTATCGTTTCAAGACCTTTTTTAATTAAAATTTTGAGTATTTCTGTATCTTTAAAACTTTTCTTAGTCAAAACAACCGCTTTAACGTGTTCATCCTGAATTTTTTTCCAAGTTAGTTCATCAATGTGCTTTGATGGCATTTTTATAGCCTCCGTTTTTGAAAAAAATTTTGTGAAGTGTATCGCAAATCTTAGAAACACATAACTAATTTATTTGACATTTCATTTATAAGAATATTAGAATTTATTAACTTCTAATTTCTTAGAAAATGAGTTTAATTTTATGTATCACTTCGATTGGTTAAGTATTGAGCAAGATCACGGCTTTGAAATTCCGGAATCCGTGATTGCTTCGCTTTTCGATTTCGGTGTGATTGGCATTCATCTTGATACCGGGGAAATTCAACAGGGCATTAGAACAGGCAAGTATCGTCACAAAGGCAGTTACTGTGATGAGGTATCCATTCAGGTATCCGGCTCAACTATAAAAATGGAAGGTAACCCAAGCCGTTGGGGTAAAACTGAAAATTTACTCGGCTTTACATCTATAGATGCTTGCGTACATTGTTTTAATAACATTCTTGCTAAACTTAAACTACCGCTTTTTACTCGCTGTACAGAGATTTTTCACGGGCAGGGTAAAGACGGAGAAAAAGTACATACCTTTTCAAACGGTGCAATCATTAAAAGATTGGACATTACCACTAATAAATCTGTTGGTAAGGGTAACGAAAGAACCTTTATCAAAGCATTATCACAAATGCGGTATCGCAATTCTATCGGACGTTTACACACTAATGGCTGCACAGCTGATTGGTTGAGTGCAAAAGGTAACGCAAATCTTATTTATCCCTCTTGCTACATCAAACACGAAGAATTACGAATCCACTCTTACGACAAAATCAAAAATAAATTTGGCGAACATTCATCAGAATTTCAGTATTACAAAAAAGTGTACGATTACTGCGAGCAAAATGGGGTAGTTCGTTTTGAGCAAAAACTAAAATCACGCTACTTAAAAAGAGAAAATCTTTGCTATTGGGGGCTTAGCGATTTTTCTAAATTAGAGCAGTTACAAGAGGAGTTCATCAATATGCACAAAAACTTAGGCGTTAGCAAAATAGAGCTACAAACGATAGCAGAACAGCTTGTAAATAAAGGGGTAGTTGACACACTTCGTAAAGCGAATACTACTGCATTTTACGCAATGAAATGGGCAAGCGGCGAAGATATGAATTTATTACCTGAAAGAACATTTAAACGGCATCGTTCATTATTAAGAAAAATCGGCATAGACATTGCTAACCCTTGTGATGTGGAAAAATTCCAAGCTGTTCAAGTTATATCCTGCGAACAAATCTTTGTTCGACCGTTTAAAGCACCTGATTTTTATCAATACCCGAGCAACACGCCTATTCTGCGTTTGGTTGCTTAATCATCAACTAACAAGAGGAAATTACTATGCGTACAGGCTTTTACATTGTTGGTGTACTTAAAGGCTACAAAGCCAGCACATTCACTAATCGAGATACCGGCGAAGTTAAAGATAAGCACAATATCGGCATTCAACTTCAAGACCCTGACGGTTACGGCGGTTACAACACCACAACACAGGAAATCAAGGTTGATGAACGTTGCATTAACGAAGGATTTAAAAGAACCATTCAACAACACAAAGACAAGCTGGTAATGATCTTAGTTTACCCACGTGAATGGGCAATGGACGGCGGACGTAAAGGTATTACATATAACTTTGATGAAAATTCAATGATACAGCCAATTGATGAAAATAAATAAATAAATAAATCCTTATAAATCAATAACTTACATCATTAATTTTCGCATAATGTAATGTTCTGTTAAATAAAAATCACTTATTTTATGTAGAAAGACGGTAAATATATGGCGTATTTTTCTGCAAAGGTTTGCGAAAAAATTCCTAATACATCTGAAAAGGAATTTTCTTGCAAAGAAATAGAAGTTGAGATTTCGGAGAATTTCAATCTCTTTGGAAATTATCCTAATGACCTTCTATTTCAATATTGGAGTGTAGGTTTTGGGTCAGTAGTATTTTTTTACTGCGTTAGTTTAGGTGTCGGCAAAGTATTAAAATTTATTGATAGCCTACAGCATTAAATTAAATCTATATGAGGTTTATCTTATGTTTAATTTGAAAAAATTAGCCGTTACGGGTGCGGTGGTTGTTGCTTCCTCTTCTGTTGCTTATGCGGCCGGTCCGGACTTTTCAGCGATGACAACAGGTGTTGATTTTAGTACTGCTTCTACTGCAATTATTGCCGTAGGTGTTGCAGCTGCTGGAATGAGCGTTGCGATTGCTGGTGTACGTGCTGTACTTCGTATGATTCGTGGTGCTTAATCCATTCATTTATTTAGGGGGGAATTTCGTGAGGGATTCCCCTTTTTGAACCTGCTAAGACTTTGTAAAAACGATATTGCAAAACATTTGTAAAAGCTCCTCAATTGGTAGGTTTTTACAAGGTCTTAGCAGGTTGAACAACCGAAGCGAAGCGAGGGCGTTAGCAACGGATATTAATTTTCTCAATGATGTAAGGGCAGAAAAATGGATCTAATTTTAATATTTATTTGGGGGCTATTATGTGGTTGGGCTACGGTAACTGGACTAAAACATTAATTTCATCATCTCTATTGTATGCCGGATTGGTGTCCGCTAATCCTTTAGTTTTAGGGTATCAAGCAACAATGGAATCTTATTTGATTAATTCCGGTGTTGCTCCTAGTATTGCTTCCGAAGATGCGTCTAAAATCACATCAAGTGTATTTGGCTCTAGCCGTTACGGGCCGCATTTTGAACAATATAAAGAGTCATTGAAAAACAATTCTTCTTCCTCAACTACTCCCCCTCCTGCTGATAATACTTTATTTCAAAATGTCGATGACAATCTTTCTATTGCTAATGCTATTTTTGATAGAGAAGTAATAAGCTCAATGAAAGTAAAATATAAAAAAGGCTATGAAGGGCTTATATTCCACGTAATGGATAAAGGAAATTATTTAGATCGTGAGAATTTACGCAAAATGTTTAAAGGCAATACCGGATTTGATATTGTGTTTCGCTCTACTATGCCTTATGGAGATTTATTGCAATATGGACAAGATGAGTTTGCCAAAGATAGCAATGTTAGTGTAGATCCTAGTTCTTTATTTGCTGTAGCTCCTGAATGGTATGGAACAACAGGCGTATATTTATATCGAACCGAAATACCGGTAAAAACTAGAAAGGGCGAGAAGCTTTATTTCTACTCTAATGATTTATTTAATATCTATATGTATGGTTTAGGTCAAGGAAGAATACCATTTGCAAAAGACAATGAATATGTAACAGTTAAATTAGGTACTGATGAGCAAGGTAAAGAAATCAATTTTGATATTTATAGAGATGAGGCTGATATATATTCTAATGAACAAGACGCAGGATTAGAATTAATTCATTCCTACGATAATAGATACACGCTAAATTATTTATATGAACGTCATATCAGAGATTATACAGATTTCGAAGATGACAAATTACATTTTAGTGTAGATGGTGGGTGTAATTCGGATGCTAATTGCATTTATCAAGGACTATTAGGCAATAGTGGTTCTTATGAATTTATTGAAGAGGGTAAAGGGTCTTTATTACTTGTTAAAGACCGTCACGATTTAGAAACGGTAGAAGAAACGGAAGCAGGTAAAGATGAACCAGAAGAAGATGTAATGATTTATGAAAATATGGATAAGATATTTGGTACATCTTCAGAATTACGAGCTGAAAACTATAAGCTAACAGATGACACACTCTCGGAATTATATGAGGGCATAACAAGAATGTGGTTATTAAGAGGTGGTATTCAAAAATATGGTTTAGGAGCTGATTATAGCGAGTCTGTTACATCTAGCCTAGGTTTAGCCCCTGTCGAATTTGACTTATCACCAAAAGCTAAAAACGCATTGGGAAGTAACTTTAGCCTATCTAATAGAGACATTCCAAGAAGTGTAAGTGGTTCTGTATCCGTTAGTAGTGTGTCCGAACCTAAAGTAGCTCTACGTGATAGTTTTTGGGCTTCTAGTTCATCATCTAAACGCTCATATCGCTTAATAGGCAAAGATAATAATGTTGGAGAAATAAGTACAAATACAGGTTCAGACACTAATGCCGGAAGCGGCTCAACGGCAATAGATACCCCATCAAAAAATGATGATCGTTTACCATTACCCGGTAATGGCTCCGTAGGTACTCATTCGGGAGCAGGGCATAGTGGTGTAACAAATCCTAGTGGTGCCGGAACAGATACTAATGCCGGTGCCGGTTCTTCAGCAAATGCAGGTTCAACAGCGGGTAGTGCAACAGGTTCAAAAGTGACTACCCAAACCGGAAGTACAGCTACAGGCACAACAGGGGAAAAAGCGGAAGATGAAGAGTTAGATAAACCTGATTTACCGGCAATCCCTGAAGCAAAAGATATATTGAAGCCTCTCTTAGATTGGCGAAATGAGTTACTGTCTAGCATTGTTTCGCCGTCTATTGGGGGTTCTTGCCCAACTTATACCATCAGCATATTTGATGCTACGATTGAAATGGAAAGCCATTGTACCATTTTTGAAAAAATAGCCGGTGCATTATCAGCTATTTCAATGATGTTTTGGTATTTCTTGGCTTTTAGAATTGTAATGTCTGCATAAGGGGGAGATTATGGGGAAATTATTATCTGCTATTCTAGGCTTTATATTTAAAAAAACTGTACCAAAATTCTTTCTATTTTTTGCCTTATTTTTTCTTGTTGCTGAATTTACTCCGATTTTAGTAGAAATAGTCGGCGGTCGTGATTTAGTTGCTAATTTATCGTCATCTTTTGCATCATTGCCTTCTGATATTGCATATTTTCTCATTCCTTTTCGCATTGACAGGGGGTTAGAGCTAGTTATATCTGCTTATATCACACGTTTTATCATTAGAAGAATTCCGTTAATGGGATAGGGGGTAGGGTAGATGGCTATTAATGCTTATGTAGGCGTTCCCGGAAGCGGAAAAACATATGAGGTAGTATCTTCGGTCATTTTACCTGCTTTTCTTAATGGTCGCCGTATTATTACTAATATTGAGGGCATATCTCAAGATAATTTTTTAGATTATATAGATGAGCAAAATAAATCTAAAAAAGAGAGAAATCGCATAGATTATTCCTCTTTAGGGACAATCATAAAAGTCAATGATGAAGATGTTTTAAAACCTAATTTTTTCCCATATAAAGCAAGTTTGAATGAGACTATTGCAAAAAATGGCGATCTTATTTGCCTAGATGAAATTTGGCGTATTTTTGATGATAGTAAAAAGATTCTTGAGGAGCATAAAAGCTTTATTGCCGAACATCGCCATTTTGTAAATGAAAAAGGCAATACATCTGATTTGGTCGTTATCAATCAATCTATTTCTAACGTACCTAAATTCATTAAAGATAGAATAGAGAACACTTATAAAATGACTAAGTTATTAGCTATTGGAATGAGGAATAGATATAGAGTAGATGTATATTCTGGCTCAAGGCTATATAAAACTAATTTAATTCAATCCATACAAGCAAAATACAATCCTCAAATTTTCAAACTATATAAAAGTTATGACAGCGATAATGCAAAAGAGCAAAGCATAGACAGCAGGAATAATATTTTTAAAAGTACTTGGTTCATTCTGAAAATGTTGTTTTCTGTATTGTTTATTATTGGTGGCTCTATTTATCTGTATAACACTTATAATAAGCAAACAACATTACCCATTGAAGAAGAAAAACCAAGTCTCAATAAGCAACAGGAAAAGCAAAAATACACAAACCCAATAATTAGTAATGATAGGTTTATTAAGAATGAAGAAGAGGAAATATCTAACTCTATTGAAAAAGATAAAGGATTATCTAGCAAGTGGCGAATCATAGGGTATATAAAAAAGGATAATAAAAACCTTGCGATACTTACTGATGATAAATATATTCGCTATGAATATTTGAGCAGTTTTAGTAATGATGGAAATTTATTATCCGGGCATATAGACGGCTACAGAGTAACTTTTTATTCAGGTCAAACACCAAAAACAGAAAAAGATAAAGAGGCTAAAAAATGGTAAGAAAAACACTACTTTTATTAAGTTGTTTATCTAGCCTTGTTATGGCTGATACATTCAAATTGGAACATACTCCTTTAAATAAAGCGATTGGTATTATTTATGAAGAAGTGTTGAACCGTCCTTATATGGTTGATCCAAACATATTAGAAAGAAAAGAAAATGTATCTTTTTATTTTAATGATAGTGTAGATAAGGAAGAATTCTTCAAACGATATTTTGAAAATATGAATATCAAAGTATTTAGCAAAAAAGGCGTTGATTACTTAAAATATGTTGAGCCGGTAAAAGTTATTCCAAAAGTGAAAGGCTATTCTTATGTCTATAAACCTAAATATCGTGGGGTAGAATATTTGTCCGAAAATCTAACCAGTTTTCTTGATTCATCTGCATCTATTGATAAAGAGGCATTTAAAGCTTCAATTAATTCAAAAGGGGATATGTTGCTGATTCACGCTGATAAAGATACTATCGCAAAAGTAAAAAACGTATTGCCGCAGTTAGACACAAAACCACAGCAAGTTATTGTAACTGCTCGAATACTGGAAGTTAAAAAATCAGAAAATTCAGAATCCGGCATTCGATTATTAGCGAATATCCTCAAAGAAAAATTACAGCTTAATTTGAATATAGGCACTATATCCAATAGTGTTGTTTCGCTTAAAACAAGCAATGTGAATGCACTATTTACTATTTTTGATACAGAGTCTCGATTTAACATTATTTCATCTCCAATATTGCGTGTAATGGACTCTGAAGCCGGTAATTTTACTGTCGGTTCAGATGTTCCAACACTCGGAGGAGAAACAATAGAGCGGGACGGTTCAAGAACAAGAGAAATTAACTACCGGTCATCGGGGGTCATTTTTGATATTAAGCCAATCATTACGGCACAAGGGATTAAGTTAAAAATCAAGTCTGAACTATCTGATTTTACAAAAACAGAAACAGGTGTAGATGAAACTCCAACGCTCTTAAAACGCCTTGTAGATTCTACAGTCTATATGAATGATGGCGATTTAATCGTACTAGGTGGATTGTCAGAGGAGAAAAATACTCAAATCGAAGATTCTATCTTTAATTTACCTTCTTGGATCTTTGGGAAGTCGAAGAAATTTGAGAAATCAGATATTTTGTTGTTATTGCACGTTCGAACAGTCAATGATAATTTCAATTCAATAGATTTAGATAAATCTTTTAAAAAGTTAGAATCATCTAATTCTATCAATGTTGGGAATGTGTTTTGATGTACAGCTTCAGTTTTGCCGCACGGAGCTTGCGAGTACGGCAAAATTGAAGCTGTACTGGTAAACAAAATTTGATTGATGTTTTTTTATACGTTCGTTATTTCGCATAATGACTTACAGATTATGTTACAATTCGAGTGCAGTATAATAGGCTTGCCCCACTGCACGAGAATTTACACATAATCTGCTGTTATGCGAAATAATGACTCTCGAGGTCATTATGGCAAATATTACCCTTTCTCATATCACCCCTAAACACTTCTTTGAAACTGTTAAGCTCTTAAAAACAAATAACCACCGCATCTATTTATCAGTTAATACGCTGGAAGTCCGCTTTCAATATGATTTAAGTGAGAGTAGAGAAGTGAGTGATAAACGTTTTGAGCAACTGGAGCATTTTATGTATTTTCTGCAAGAGTTGGTTAATTCAGATATTCCTATTGAGCTTGATGAGTTTATTAGGACTTATCGTAAATCGCCTAAAAGTCGATTTTTTCGCCGTTGAGGTGGTGTGTGTTTTTTGCTCAAAAAAGTTCGGGAGTTCTGTAACACCCGAACTTTGGTGCCAACTTTGGCACTTTTTTAAAATTCGGAAGCTGTATTGCGTGGTTTTATATACAGCATTATTGTTTATTGAGAGCATACTTCAGATAGTCTTCATCATCTATCGTTTCAAGACCTTTTTTAATTAAAATTTTGAGTATTTCTGTATCTTTAAAACTTTTCTTAGTCAAAACAACCGCTTTAACGTGTTCATCCTGAATTTTTTTCCAAGTTAGTTCATCAATGTGCTTTGATGGCATTTTTATAGCCTCCGTTTTTGAAAAAAATTTTGTGAAGTGTATCGCAAATCTTAGAAACACATAACTAATTTATTTGACATTTCATTTATAAGAATATTAGAATTTATTAACTTCTAATTTCTTAGAAAATGAGTTTAATTTTATGTATCACTTCGATTGGTTAAGTATTGAGCAAGATCACGGCTTTGAAATTCCGGAATCCGTGATTGCTTCGCTTTTCGATTTCGGTGTGATTGGCATTCATCTTGATACCGGGGAAATTCAACAGGGCATTAGAACAGGCAAGTATCGTCACAAAGGCAGTTACTGTGATGAGGTATCCATTCAGGTATCCGGCTCAACTATAAAAATGGAAGGTAACCCAAGCCGTTGGGGTAAAACTGAAAATTTACTCGGCTTTACATCTATAGATGCTTGCGTACATTGTTTTAATAACATTCTTGCTAAACTTAAACTACCGCTTTTTACTCGCTGTACAGAGATTTTTCACGGGCAGGGTAAAGACGGAGAAAAAGTACATACCTTTTCAAACGGTGCAATCATTAAAAGATTGGACATTACCACTAATAAATCTGTTGGTAAGGGTAACGAAAGAACCTTTATCAAAGCATTATCACAAATGCGGTATCGCAATTCTATCGGACGTTTACACACTAATGGCTGCACAGCTGATTGGTTGAGTGCAAAAGGTAACGCAAATCTTATTTATCCCTCTTGCTACATCAAACACGAAGAATTACGAATCCACTCTTACGACAAAATCAAAAATAAATTTGGCGAACATTCATCAGAATTTCAGTATTACAAAAAAGTGTACGATTACTGCGAGCAAAATGGGGTAGTTCGTTTTGAGCAAAAACTAAAATCACGCTACTTAAAAAGAGAAAATCTTTGCTATTGGGGGCTTAGCGATTTTTCTAAATTAGAGCAGTTACAAGAGGAGTTCATCAATATGCACAAAAACTTAGGCGTTAGCAAAATAGAGCTACAAACGATAGCAGAACAGCTTGTAAATAAAGGGGTAGTTGACACACTTCGTAAAGCGAATACTACTGCATTTTACGCAATGAAATGGGCAAGCGGCGAAGATATGAATTTATTACCTGAAAGAACATTTAAACGGCATCGTTCATTATTAAGAAAAATCGGCATAGACATTGCTAACCCTTGTGATGTGGAAAAATTCCAAGCTGTTCAAGTTATATCCTGCGAACAAATCTTTGTTCGACCGTTTAAAGCACCTGATTTTTATCAATACCCGAGCAACACGCCTATTCTGCGTTTGGTTGCTTAATCATCAACTAACAAGAGGAAATTACTATGCGTACAGGCTTTTACATTGTTGGTGTACTTAAAGGCTACAAAGCCAGCACATTCACTAATCGAGATACCGGCGAAGTTAAAGATAAGCACAATATCGGCATTCAACTTCAAGACCCTGACGGTTACGGCGGTTACAACACCACAACACAGGAAATCAAGGTTGATGAACGTTGCATTAACGAAGGATTTAAAAGAACCATTCAACAACACAAAGACAAGCTGGTAATGATCTTAGTTTACCCACGTGAATGGGCAATGGACGGCGGACGTAAAGGTATTACATATAACTTTGATGAAAATTCAATGATACAGCCAATTGATGAAAATAAATAAATAAATAAATCCTTATAAATCAATAACTTACATCATTAATTTTCGCATAATTATTATTATGTTAAATAGGTGGTTAAAATAACACATTTAATTAAATCTTTTCGTGTTTCTCTCCTCCTTTATTAAAAAAGAAAACGGTCAGATTGGTAAAATCTATACCTAATATGACCGCTTGTGAATACAAAAAAATTACTTCAACTGTTTAAAGGCTTGCAGTAAATCAGCTTTAATATCTTCAACGTGTTCTAAACCAACGGAAAAACGCAGTAAATTATTCGTAATGCCTCGTGTAATACGTTCTGCTTCCGGAATATCCATATGGGTTTGTGTTGCAGGATAAGTAATAAAACTTTCTGCACCACCTAAACTTTCCGCAAAGGTAATCAATTTAATTGCCTTGAGAAATTTCGCTACCCACTCTTCTTTTTGTAAACGGAAAGATAACATACCACTTTTGCCTGAATATAACACGCTGTCAATTTCAGGTTGCTCTGCTAAGAATTTAGCCAGTTCGGTGGCATTAGACTGATGGCGTTCCATTCGTAATGCCAAGGTTTTCATACCACGCACGGCAAGGTAAGAATCAAATGGCGACAGCACTGCACCGGCACAGTTTTGGAAATAGAATAAACGCTCGGTCAAATTCTGCCCGTTTACTTTGGTAGCATCAGAATCTTTCGCAACAATTAAGCCGGCTAACACATCATTATGCCCCGAAAGATACTTGGTCGCACTGTGAATCACAATATCAGCTCCGTGCTCAATCGGACGGAATAACGCTGGGGTTAAGAACGTATTATCAACGATCAGCATTAAATTGTGTTTTTTCGCAATTTTAGCAATGACAGCAACGTCGCACTCCTCCATCAATGGATTTGACGGCGTTTCCACGAAAATCGCCTTAGTATTCGGTGTAATAGCTGCTTCAATCGCTGCTAAATCCGCTGTATTAACATAAACTGGCTTTAATGTGCCGTGATTTTTGTGGCTAAAATCAAACAAGCGGTAAGAACCACCATAAACATCGCTGGAAATAATCCATTCATCAGGTGCTTTAAATAATGACATTACTAGCTGAATCGCTGCCATTCCAGATGCCATCGCAAAACCGGCATCACCGCCTTCTAAATCCGCAATCCCCTGCTCTAATACAGCTCGAGTTGGGTTTTTGGTACGGGTGTAATCCCAGCCGGTAGATTCGCCTAAGCCATCACGCCCGTAAGCAGTTGATAAGATAATCGGCATTGCCACCGCCCCTGTACGAGGATCAGTTCTGTTACCGATTTGCACTAATGTGGTTTCAATATTATTGAATTTTGTCATTGTTATTATCCTTCAATTACAGATTATTTAGATCCAATACGTCTGTCATATCAAACAAGCCATTTTGTTTGCCATTTAACCATTTTGCAGCACGCACTGCGCCATTGGCAAACGTCATTCGGCTAGAGGCTTTATGTGCGATTTCGACACGTTCGCCTTCATCAGCGAACCATACACTATGCTCCCCTACAACATCACCGGCACGAATAGTAGCAAAGCCGATTTCATCATGTTTGCGTTCGCCTGTAATACCGTTACGTTCAAATACGCCATGAGTTTTCAAGTCACGCCCAAGAGTTTTGGCAATATGTTCTCCCATTGATAAAGCCGTACCTGATGGTGCATCAACTTTATGGCGATGGTGTGCCTCAATCACTTCAATATCACAATAATCGCCCATTACTTTTGCTGCTTTTTCGAGCAGTTTAAACACCAGATTCACCCCAACGCTGTAGTTTGAGGCAAAAACGATACCGATTTTTTCACTCGCTGCTTTGATTGCAGCTTTACCTGCATCATCAAAACCGGTTGTGCCAATCACCATTTGTTTATGATGAGCCACACAAATATCCAAATGTTCTAGCGTGCCTTCAGGGCGAGTAAAATCAATTAGTAAATCAAAACCTGCTACATTTTGGGCGACATCATCAGAAATCACCACACCTAATGTACCAACCCCGGCTACTTCACCAGTATCACTACCTACTAATGATGAACCTTTACGCTCAAAAGCAGACCCTAATTCTACGCCTTGTGCATTATGGACGGCTTGAATTAATTGACGCCCCATTCGCCCACCGGCACCGACGATTCCAATTTTTAATGTCATATTTGTTCTTCCTTTTTATATTTGTTTTTTACAAGCGGTTACATTTTTAATTAATTTTGCAAATAGCTTTCTGATGGCAATTTAAAAGGTGGGTGAGAAGTAAAATCAACAATTTGAATAAAGTTTTCACCTTTCACATAATGTAAAATATACTCAGAAGTATAATTACCAAATCCTTGACTGGTATCATATTCTGGAATGCCGATATGATAATGCCATAAAGAATATTTTTGTGCTTTAGCCACCTTCTCTGCCCAATAAGGATCATTCGTTGGCACATCATCAGAACTTTTATTTCGACCAGCTAGATTTTCCAATCCATAAATTTCAACGTGTTGTTTAAACTGCAGGATTTTGACTAGATCTTTTTCAGGCAAATATTGCAATTCGGCTGAAATTTTTGTACCAAATAAAACTTTAATGCCCATTTGCAACACCTTTCAACCAGTTTCTAAATTCATTAACATTCGTTATATCTTTAGGCACTTCGTGAAAAGTATCATTTAACCGCTCTTTCATTCGCTCTAAGTCAAAATTAAATGCGGTTGCTTGAGAGAGTTGCTGTTCAATTTTGCGAATATTGGACTTCATATTATCCAATATAGCCATTGTCCTTGAGCCATCAGTAAAATACTGTTGGGTATCGAAAATCACCACCTTATTTTGATTTAGGTATTTTTTGAAATCGTTTAAATCAATTTCAGCCCAAAAGTTTGGATTTTTTTCGATAGTTTCAATACAGGCAATTAATAATTGATTTGCCATTGTAATACGAAAATTTAACAATGAGATTTGCTGCTCTGTTGCAGGTTTATCATCAGCTGCGAAATCAAATGCCGGATAAATCACTGCAAGCGTGTCAGCCATAGATAAGGGTAAATTTTTCATCATCTCTCCTTACGGAATAAGTTGTCATTATCTACTGGATTACTTAGAAAAACAACTTATTCATTTTATGCTATTTTTGCCCCATCACCGCAATATGTACCGTAATTTCCTCACGGTCGTGGTAGAGGTGTTTAGCTTGCATTTTGAACCAAAACCCGTGTTTCGTCAGCTCTTCTTCCAAGAAATTGAGGCATAGTTGCACTTCTTGATAACGTTTTTTCATCGGCAGTTTTAGGTTGAAAATCGTTTCTCGACACCAACCGTTAGTCAGCCATTTTGCAATGAGTTTCGAGATACGAATCGGCTGCTCTACCATATCACAAACCAGCCAATCGATTTGTTTACGCTTAGGCGGTTGGAATTTAAACCCATCTTCAGGGCAATGCTCAATTCTTCCGGTTTCGTGTAAACTTGCTGCCATTTTGCCGTGATCGACTGCATAGACAAAAACACCACGTTTGACTAATTGATAAGTCCAACCACCCGGACAAGCCCCAAGATCGACCCCTACCATCGTATCATTAAAGCGTTTTTTCTCCTCTGCTTGCGGAATAAAAGTTAAAATCGCCTCTTCTAATTTAAGCGTTGAGCGACTAGGTGCCTCAGCCGGGAATTTTAAACGGGGAATCCCCATAAAAAACGGCGATTTATTATGGTTGTACGCATAGCCCACATAGCAAGCTCCCGGACGAGTAAATAAAATATGCAAGCTCACACTACCCTGCATATTTTCCGATTTCCCCAACCAACCTTGTTTTTTCAATGCCGACCGTAATGGCACAGTAAATTTACGACAGAAAGTTAATAATTCTTTCGCTTCGTTGGTATCCGGTGTTTCGACAAATACATCAGAACTTTGGCGAGGATTAAGTTCGGCATATTGGGCTAAAATCGGCGAAATTCGATCATTTTCAGACAGATTTTGCAACAAATCCCCAACAACCAACATTTGGCGAACAAAAATAAGCTGTTCAAACTTTAACGCTTGGGCTAATCGATCTGCTTCCCCTGCTTGATAGCACTCAAAAATCACATAGCCACTATTTTCTTTAAGGTTGGCAAAGCCAAAAATGCCCTGTTGTGCAGCTTTATCCGTGATTTCGCCTGCTACCTCTTTTTCAAACCCTGCTCGGCAATATAAGGCTAATTTATTGAACATTAGGCTTTTCTCACACTGATATAAATTAACGCAATCCAACCAAGCATAAAGCAGAGACCACCAATAGGCGTAAGCCAATGAATAGTCGGCACATTTAACGCCAGTAAGTACAGGTTGCCACTAAAAAGCAGAATGCCTAACGCCCAATTGCTTCCGATGATGTTAAAGGCTTTGGCTCTACAAACGGGTGGATTTTGCCCAAAATTTGCAATTTGGAATAAACCTAAAGCTAAAATGGCAAGGGTGTGAAACATTTGATATTTAATCCCCGTCTCAATCCAGCCTAAGGCTTTAGGCGATAATTGAGCCGATAATGCGTGGCTGGCTATCGCCCCAAATGCCACAGTAAATAAGCCGCTGAATGCGGCAATTGCTACAAATTTGTTTTTCATAAGTTGAAGATAGGTATGATGTTAGATGGCTTACTATATCATATTATCGAAACCAACAAGCGGTGAAATTTTGCAAAAAAATTACAAAAAATCACCGCTTGTATGCTTAATGGTTCAAGATAATATCCACATCTTCCGATTTATCGTGAACCCCAAATCTATCTACTAAGGTTTTGCTGGCCTCATTTAATCCGATAATTTCTACCTCAACATCACTTTTTCGATATTTCAACACAACTTTATCTAACGCTGAAACTGCCGTTACGTCCCAAAAGTGAGCGTGGGTTAAATCAATGTGGACTTTTTTCAGTTCTGAACGGGTAAAATCAAATTGTGCGATAAAATCATCAGATGAGGCAAAAAATACTTGCCCGATAACATCATAACGCAATTCCTCTTTCTCTATAGCACTTGTTTTAACCGCCATATAACGTCCAATTTTATTCGCAAAGAATAATGCCGAGAGTAATACGCCGGAAAATACGCCAAGGGCTAAGTTATGTGTATAAACCACAATCGCAACGGTGACTAACATCACTACATTAAAGCCGATTGGGTGCGTTTTTAGCTCTTCTAAGGATTGCCAATTAAAGGTGCCGATAGAGACCATAATCATCACCGCAACTAATGCAGCCATCGGAATCACTTTCAGAATATCGCTCAAAAATACCACAAAAATCAGTAACAAAAAACCGGCGAGAAAGGTAGATAGTCTTGTACGTCCACCGGATTTAACATTAATGACCGACTGCCCAATCATCGCACAACCTGCCATACCACCAAATAAGCCACTAATAATATTGGCAATGCCCTGCCCTTTACATTCACGGTTTTTATCGCTGTCTGTCTCTGTCATTTCATCAACAATCGTTGCCGTCATTAAAGATTCCAATAACCCTACTGCGGCCAAGCTGAAAGAATAAGGCAAAATAATCCATAAGGTGTCTAAATTAAGCGGAATATCGGGTAATAAAAACACCGGTAAGGTATCGGGTAATTGCCCCATATCCCCAACGGTACGAACATCAATGCCTTGCCATAATGTGAAAAGTGTTAAAGCAATAATGGTCACTAATGGTGAGGGAATGATTTTTCCAATCACCGGTACATAAGGAAAAAGATAAATGATAGCAAGCCCTGCTACCACCAGTGCATAAGTATGCCAAGTTGTATTTTGTAACTCAGGTAGTTGTGCCATAAAAATTAAAATGGCAAGTGCATTAACAAACCCAATCACTACGTCTCGTGCCACAAACCGCATAAGCGAGCCGAGTTTTAACCAACCGGCAATAATTTGCAACACGCCTGTTAATAAGGTGGCCGCTAGCATATATTGTAAACCGTGATCCCTCACTAAGCCTGCTAATACCAGAGCCATTGCACCGGTTGCTGCAGAAATCATCGCCGGTCTGCCGCCCACAAAACTGATAATTACTGCAATACAAAATGAGGCATATAAACCAATTTGTGGATCAACCCCTGCAATAATTGAAAATGCTATGGCTTCTGGAATTAACGCCAAAGCCACCACTAAACCAGAGAGAACATCACCTCGTACATTTGAAAACCATTGTTGTTTAATTACCGTAGGCGAAAATTGCTGAAATAAAGTTGTCATTATTACCCTTAAATAAAAAGAAAAGCCGAGCAAAGTCGGCTAAAAATGAGGCGAGAGAGTAGCAAATTAGTGAAAAGTCGTCAAATAAACAAGCGGTCTTCTTTCGCTCTTTTTTTGCAAAAAATAGTAGAAAAATGACCGCTTGGATTAATTGCTATTCACTAAAAAAAGGGGCTTTAAACACCGTCACTTCAGGTGCATCTCCCACATATTTTTCCACTTGAACCGTGGTAGTGTTCGGTGCATTGCCCTGCCCGAGTTTTGATGAACCCTCATTACGGGTTAGCACATTCGGGTTGCCGTTTTTGCATAGTGGAGTATCTGTTTTGCCTAAATCTTGCGGGTCATACCAACCACCTTCGTATAACGCTACTGTGCCTTGAATGATGCCATCAGTCACCACTGCTCCTGCCAACACCTGCCCTCGCTTGTTAAAAATTCGCACAATATCACCGCTTGTAATGCCTCTGTCAGCGGCATCTTTTGTGTGAATTAGCATTGGTTCTCTGCCGTTTACCTCGTAATATTGACGTAATGAGGAGTAAGCAAGCTGGCTGTGTAAACGGTATTTAATATGCGGTGTAACTAATGCCAACGGCTCGGCTTCGTTGGTTTTGCTTGAATATTCGTGATGTTCAAACCAAGTCGGGTGTCCTTTACAATCTTCATAATTCATCTTGGCAATGGTTTCGGAGAAAATCTCAATTTTGCCTGATGGCGTTGCCAATTTGTGTTTAATCGGATCAGTACGATAATCTTGATAGCGAACGAAAGTATTATTTTGATGTTCTGCCTCAAAGCTCAACACTTTATTTTCCGCCCAAAATGCCTCGAAATCCAGCAATGGCGTATTAGCTTTTTCCCCCGCCTCAAAGGCAACTTGGTAAAATTCCTTAAGCCATTCCATTTCGCTTTTGCCTTCGGTAAATGCTTGTTCTTTACCGGCTCGTTTCGCTAATTCGGCAAAAATATCGTAATCATTCTTCGCCTCAAATTGCGGTTCAACCACCTGTTTCATCGGGATAATATGTTTTGCTACATAATCACCGGCAACGGTGAGATCGTTTCGCTCGTAGCTGGTGGTTGCGGGCAATACAATATCTGCCATTCGAGCGGTCGGTGTCCAGTAACATTCATTGACGATCACCGTTTCCGGCTGTTGCCACGCTTTCACTAAATAGTTGGTATCCGGGTGGTGAGCAAACGGATTACCCCCCGCCCAATAGACTAATTTGATGTTCGGGTAATGTAATGTTTGCCCGTTGTAATCATAAGGCTGATTCGGTTTGAGCAACGCATCGGCAATTCGAGACACCGGGAAAAACGGCATATCGGGGTTAGGTTTACCTGCATTGATTGCCCCTAAACGAACACCGGAATTAACATTTAGCCCATTGGTAGAATAACGATAATTTAAGCCGAAACCGCCGCCCGGCAAGCCAATTTGCCCGAGCATAGCGGCAAGAGTCACTAACGCCCAGTGGCTTTGCTCCCCGTGTTGCAGGCGTTGCAAGCCCCAGCCGGACATCAACATTGTGCGGTGAGTAACAAAATCATTTGCTAAGGTTTTAATCACCTCCTCCGGAATGCCACAAATTTGGCTCGCCCACTCTGCTGTTTTAGGTAAATTATCTGCTTTTCCTAACACATAATCAGCAAGTTGCTCGAAACCAACAGTATATTTAGTTAAGAAGTCGTGATCGTGCTTGTTTTCAGTAATAAGGGTGTGGGCGATCCCTAAAATCAGTGCAACATCCGTGCCGGTATTAATAGGCAACCACTCTGCCTCTAAAAACTGACAGGTCTCGCTTTTCACCGGGTCGATACAAATAATCCGTTTACCGCTTGCTTTTAATTTGGCGAGATAATCAATCCCCTCCGGTTCGGCAGAGGTCCACGCAATGCGAAGTGTATTCAGTGGATTAGACGACCAAATTACCAATAATTCTGTGCTTTCTACAATCGTGTGCCAACTGGTTTGTTGAGCATACACCTCAATATTGCCTAATACATAAGGCATAATCACTTGCACCGCACCGGTGGAATAATCGCCTTTAGTATTGGTAAAGCCGCCTGTGACGTTTAAATAACGTTGCAAAAGCGTTCGAGATGCGTGCAGTGAACCACAGCTATACCAGCCGTAAGAGCCGCCGAAAATGGATTCGCTGCCATATTGCTCTCTTACCCGTTGGATTTCGCCGGAAACCAGCTCAAAGGCTTTGTCCCAAGAGATTCTCACCCACTTATCTCGCCCTCGCAAAGTGGTGTCTTTATTCCCTTCCAAGTAGCCTTTCCGCACCATCGGATATTTCACCCGAACCGGGCTATAGAGCTGATCCGCCACCACATCTTGCAATTCGTTTTGGTGATTTTTCGCTAAACTGCCCTCTGATTTCACCACTTTTCCGTTTTCCACCGTTACATTTAATGCACCCCAGTGGGCGGCGGTGGTAATGGTATTTTTCGGTTTATCCAAAAAGACAAACTTGCCTTTTTCTAATGCTGTGTTCATTTAAATTAATGCCTTTTCTGTTATAAAATTGAGAGGAATTTACTGGATTAAGCCAAAAGTTGCAACCACAAGCGGTTGTTTTTAGCCAAAAATTTGCAAAACAAAACCCACCTAAAAAGGTGGGCTTCAAGGAAGTTAAACGGCAACTTGAACGATTACATTGTCCGCTTTTTTCACATAACTATTGATTTGGTCAAAGTTCATATAGCGGTAAATATCGTCCTTATCTTTCTGCAAGTTATTCATATAGTCTAGGTACTCTTGCGGTGTCGGCAATTTACCCAATAACGCAGAAACTGCGGCTAATTCTGCTGAGGCTAAATACACATTTGCCCCTTGCCCTAAACGGTTCGGGAAGTTTCGGGTAGAGGTAGAAACCACATTAGCATTATTTGCCACTCGGGCTTGGTTACCCATACAGAGAGAACAGCCCGGCATCTCTACCCTTGCTCCGCTTTTGCCGTAAATGCTGTAATAGCCCTCTTCGGTCAGCAAGCCTGCGTCCATTTTAGTCGGCGGAGCAATCCATAATTTAGTCGGCAATTCGCCCTGTGCTTGGCTTAACAGTTTACCTGCCGCACGGAAATGCCCGATATTAGTCATACAAGAACCAATAAAGACTTCATCAATTTTATCGCCCTGTACTTGAGAAAGCAGGCGAGCATCGTCAGGGTCATTCGGTACGCACACAATCGGCTCTTTGATTTCATCTAAGTTGATCTCAATCACTGCGGCATACTCCGCATTTTCGTCTGCCTCTAAAAGCTCCGGATTATCCAACCACGCTTGCATATTGGCGATACGGCGTTCTAGCGTGCGTTTATCGTCATAGCCTTCCGCAATCATCCATTTTAAAAGCGTAATATTAGAATTCAGATACTCGATAATCGGCTCTTTGTTGAGCTTGATGGTACAGGCTGCAGCAGAGCGTTCAGCAGAAGCATCAGAAAGCTCGAAGGCTTGTTCGATTTTCAGATCTTCCAACCCTTCAATTTCTAAAATTCGACCGGAGAAAATATTTTTCTTACCTTTTTTCTCCACCGTCAGCAAGTCTTGCTGAATGGCATAATACGGAATAGCGTGAACCAGATCCCGTAAGGTAATGCCCGGTTGCATTGTGCCGGAAAAACGCACCAAGACCGATTCCGGCATATCTAACGGCATCACCCCTGTTGCCGCAGCAAAGGCAACTAAGCCCGAACCGGCAGGGAATGAAATCCCGATTGGGAAACGGGTGTGGGAATCGCCGCCTGTACCGACAGTATCCGGCAATAACATACGGTTTAGCCAAGAGTGAATCACGCCATCACCCGGGCGAAGTGACACACCGCCACGGTTCATAATAAAATCAGGCAAAGTGTGGTGGGTAATTACGTCCACCGGTTTCGGGTAAGCGGCAGTATGGCAGAACGATTGCATCACAAGATCTGCCGAGAAGCCTAAACAGGCTAAATCTTTCAGCTCATCTCTTGTCATTGGTCCTGTGGTATCTTGTGAACCGACAGACGTCATTCGAGGCTCGCAATATTGCCCCGGTCGAACGCCTTCTACGCCACAAGCTCGCCCTACCATTTTTTGAGCAAGGGTGTAGCCTTTGTTACTCTCTGAAACCGACTGCGGTTTAATAAATACATCACTTTCAGGCAAGCCAAGTGCTACTCTGGCTTTATGGGTCAAACCACGTCCGATAATCAGAGGAATTCGCCCGCCTGCACGCACTTCATCAAGCAATACTTCGGTTTTTAGCTCAAATTCGGCTAAGACTTCATCGGAGTTGTGTTTGCAAATTTTGCTTGCATAAGGGTAAATGTCGATTACATCGCCCATATTCAGGTTGGTTACATCCACTTCGATCGGTAAAGAACCGGCATCTTCTAATGTGTTAAAGAAAATCGGGGCAATTTTACCGCCTAACACCACCCCACCGGCACGTTTGTTTGGAATGTAAGGAATATCTTCCCCCATAAACCAAAGCACGGAGTTGGTTGCGGATTTACGAGAAGAGCCGGTGCCGACTACATCACCGACATAGGCTAACGGGAAACCTTTTTCTTTTAATGCTTCCAGTTGCTTAATCGGGCCGGTATGACCGTTTTCATCGGGGAAAATACCGTCACGTTCATTTTTCAGCATTGCTAATGCGTGAAGTGGAATATCAGGGCGAGACCAAGCGTCTTGAGCCGGGGAAAGATCATCGGTATTGGTTTCGCCTGTGACTTTAAATACCGTTACCGTTAATTTTTCGGCAAGTTTCGGGCGAGAGGTAAACCAATCGGCATTCGCCCAAGATTCCAATACTTGTTGTGCAAACGGATTACCCTGCTCTGCCCGTTCTTTTACATCGTGGAAATTATCAAACATCAATAATGTTTTAGATAAGGCTTCTACCGCAATCGGTGCAAGCTCAGGGTTATCCAACGCAGACAATAAGGTTTCAATGTTATAACCACCTTGCATTGTGCCGAGTAATTTCACTGCGTGAGCAGGCGAAATGAGCGGCGATGTGGCAACCCCTTTGGTAATATCGGCTAAAAAGGCGGCTTTAACATAAGCGGCTTCATCAACACCTGCCGGAATACGATTGGTAAAAAGATCCAATAAAAAGACCGCTTGTTCAGCCGGTGGGTTTTTCAATAATTCAACCAGTTGAGCCGTTTGTTCCGCAGAAAGTGGCTGAGGCACAACACCCAGTGCCGCACGTTCATCAACCTGTTGTTGATAATTTTCTATAAAATTTTCCATCATCATTCCCTCTCCAACTTTACATATTGGCAATAATGTCTTGTGCAAATTCTGAGGTTGAGCGTAGAGTTACCCCCTCCAGCATTTCCGCAAAATCAAAGGTGACAGTTTTATTGGCAATGGTTTTAGACACCGCTTTTACCACTAAATCAGCCGCTTCAACCCAACCTAAATGGCGTAACATCATTTCCCCACTTAAAATTAATGACCCAGGATTGCCTTTATTTTGCCCTGCAATTTTAGGGGCTGTGCCGTGTGTGGCTTCAAAAATAGCCGCTTCAAACCCAATATTCGCTCCCGGTGAAATACCGATTCCGCCTACTTGTGCGGCTAAAGCATCAGAAATATAGTCGCCGTTTAGGTTCAGTGTAGCAATCACATCATATTCGGTTGGGTGTAACAAGATTTCTTGTAAAAAGGCATCGGCAATGCTGTCTTTTATAATGATTTCCTCACCGGTTTTCGGATTAGTCAAGCTCATCCAAGGGCCTTTATCAATTAATTTTGCCCCAAATTCTTCCGCAACTTGGTAGCCCCACTCTTTAAATGCTCCTTCGGTAAATTTCATAATGTTACCTTTATGCACAAGCGTGAGCGATTTACGGTTGTTATCAATTACATATTGCAATGCAGCACGCACCAAGCGTTGTGTGCCTTGCTTAGAAACCGGCTTAATTCCGATACCGCAATCTTCGGTAAAGCGGATTTTTTTCACGCCCATCTCTTGTTGTAAAAATTCGATCACTTTATTGGCTTCAGGCGAACCGGCAACCCATTCTACACCGGCATAAATATCTTCCGAGTTTTCACGGAAAATCACCATATCCACCAGCTCAGGGTGTTTAACCGGGCTTGGCGTACCGTCATAATAACGAATTGGGCGTAAGCAGTTGTATAAATCTAATCCTTGACGCATCGCCACATTTAAAGAACGAATACCGCCACCCACCGGTGTCATTAAAGGACCTTTAATCGCCACGTGATATTGGCGGATAAGCTCTAAGGTTTCATCCGGCAACCAAGTGTTCTCGCCATATAATTTATTCGCCTTTTCGCCTGCGTAAATTTCCATCCAAGCAATTTTTCGCTTGCCTTGATAGGCTTTTTCTACCGCCGCATCTAGCACTGCTTTCATTGCAGGAGTAACATCAACACCGATGCCGTCACCTTCAATAAATGGAATAATCGGATTATCCGGAACTTGTAAAGAACCGTCTTGGTTCAGTTGAATAGTTTCGCCTTGTGGAATTTGGACTTGTGTTTGCATTGATTTTACCCCCGTAATGACGAAAAAGTAGTGACGAAAAATGAATGTTGACAATCAGCCAACAATGGATTAACTATAAACAGTAAATTTCTAAATGTAAATAAAGCAAAATGGGCTGAGAGAGAATTTGTGATCTAACGCACATTTATGTAAATAAAATGTAAAAAATCGTTGTGATTCTTTTGGAAATCATCTAGTTTATCTTATAAATCTCAAATAAATAGGAGTAAGCTATGTCAAAAGCAACATTAACACTCGAAACAGGTGAAAAACTTGAACTCAATATGCAAAAAGGAACCTTAGGGTATCAAACGATTGATATTCAGCCTTTCTTAAAGCATAAGTTATTTGCTTATGATCCCGGATTGGTTTCGACCGCTGTATGCCAATCCAATATCACTTATGTTGATGGCGATGAAGGGGTTTTACTCTATCGAGGCTACCCGATTGACCAATTAGCCAAACATTCTGATTACTTAGAAGTCGGTTATATGCTGTTATTCGGCGAACGCCCTACCAAAGAAGAATACAAAGACTTCGTTCAACTCATCAAAAAACACACTCTTGTACACGAACAACTAACCAAATTCTTCTCCGGTTTCCGCCGAGATTCGCACCCAATGGCGGTGATGTGTGGGGTAAGTGGAGCTTTGGCTGCCTTCTACCACGACGCCATTGATGTAAACAACCAAGCCCACCGTGAATTAACCGCCATTCGTTTGTTAGCCAAAATCCCAACCCTTGCGGCGATGTGTTATAAATACTCTATCGGTCAGCCGTTTATGTTCCCACAAAACCACTTATCTTACGCCGGAAACTTCTTATATATGATGTTTGCCACTCCTTGTGAACCGTACGAAGTGAACCCTGTGTTAGAGCGTGCGTTAGACCGAATTTTCATTTTACATGCAGACCACGAACAAAACGCTTCGACCTCAACCGTGCGAACCGCCGCTTCATCAGGTGCAAACCCATTTGCTTGCATTGCTGCCGGTATTGCCTCTCTCTGGGGACCTGCACACGGAGGAGCAAATGAAGCCTGTATCAATATGTTGGAAGAAATCGGCACTGTGGATCGTATTCCTGAATTTATTGCTCGAGCCAAAGATAAAAATGACCCGTTCCGCTTAATGGGCTTTGGGCATCGTGTCTATAAAAACTACGACCCTCGTGCGAAAGTAATGCGTGAAACCTGCCACGAAGTGTTAAAAGAACTGAACATTGATAACCCACTATTTGAAGTGGCATTGGAATTAGAGCGTATTGCGTTAAGCGACCCTTATTTCATTGAGCATAAACTTTATCCAAACGTAGATTTCTACTCCGGAATCGTGCTAAAAGCCATCGGTATTCCAACCTCAATGTTTACCGTAATGTTTGCCCTAGCCAGAACCGTTGGCTGGATTGCTCACTGGAAAGAGATGTATCTCCAAGGCAATATCAAAATCGTTCGTCCACGTCAAATCTACACCGGACATACTAAACGTGATTTTGAGCCAATGGATAAATCATAAGATTAGCAAAAAATCGAAAAATTTTAACCGCTTGTGGAAACAAGCGGTTATATTTTTCATAAAATTTGCAAATCAGGCTAATTTATTTAGCAGTTGTGTTCTAACATCTTGACCATTTTCATCGCTTTTTACAGCCATAATAAATAAGCCTTTTCCTTGACTTAATTTCTCCCAAAGATTGCCAATTAAGGCTTTTTCTTTAGAATCTTCATTACTTTTTAATTGTTCCCCTTTATATTCCACAATTAAAATTCGACCATCAATAAGCTCTACAATAAAATCAGGGTAAAAATTCTGATGAGCTGTAGAAGATCAGACTTGATCTGACAATTCACTCTAAAAAGTGAGAGTTTCCCGTTTAGAATATGAGTGTCAAAAATCAATCTAAACAAAAAGG
>NZ_SMAC01000006.1 GCF_004342115.1 Mannheimia haemolytica
CCGCATCGGTAATGTGAGCATTTCGATAGGTTCAACGACTTAACGATTATTTAACCAAATCCCTCTAAATGAGGGGTTTATTTGGAGAGAATATGAACATCTACACTGACTTCCTTTCTCGTGAAGAGATTGAATTTATTACTCAATGCAAGCAGAAAAATCTAATCAAAAAACAACTCAACATTATGGGCATTCCATTTAAAGAAAATGCAAATGGATTCCCTGTTGTCCGCCGTGATTATGCTCAGGCTAAACAGCGTAAACCTATTGCAACGAATGATTCTGACTGGGTATCAAATGCATTTAAAGCGTAAATTGAGAAGAAGGAGGCACTTATGGCACGCCCTCGAAAATATGAAAACAACGGATTGCCACAAAACCTACTCTGCCGCCGCAGAAAACGAGCAAACGGAAGTATAGTTGAATACTACTTTTACGTTCTTGCCGACGGCAAAGAAAGGTCTCTCGGTACAAACAAACACGAAGCAATTTTAGAAGCAGCCAAGCTAAATTTTGAAAATAGTAGAAAATCCCCAATTGTTTTATTTATTGATGTGGCAAAACGCTATGAATTGGAAGTTGTTCCAACCAAAAAAGCCAAAAACACTCGTCAATCTAATTTACAGGCTATTCATTGGCTATGTAAATTCTTTGGTAACCCACCTGCACCGCTCGAAAAAATTGAGCCAAAGCACATCAGTCAATATTTACAATGGAGAAAAGACACGCCGGCTGTTGCTAATATTGAGGTAGGTTTATTTAACACAATTTGGAATATGGCAAGAGAATGGGGATACACTGCTCTTCCAAGCCCATCACAAGGTGTAAAAAAATTCCCGACCAAATATCGTGAAGTTTATGTAGAGGATTATATCCTTGATAAAATCTATGAATTTGCAGATGAAAGAATGGCGGATATTATCGAAACAGCCTATTTGCTGGGACAAAGACCGATTGATATTTGTAATATACACCGCTCACACATCTATGACGGTATATTGCATATTACTCAACAGAAGACAGGGAAAAAAGTGAGATTTGAAATTAGTGGTCGGCTAAAAGAAATTTTAGATAAAAGGTTGGGATACGAATCAGACTGGATTTTTACCAATAAATGGGGGAAAAAATTAAAACGGCGAAGTTTAGGCGATCATTTTAAAGAAATAAGGGAGAGAGCAATGAAAGCATATCCTGAACTTGCTGATGAAATCGCTAAAGTACAAATGCGTGATATGCGTGCCAAAGCAGCCACCGATATTTCCCTAATGACAACCGATGAACAAGCTCAAAAACAACTTGGGCATACATCAAAAAGAATGACACATCATTACATCAGAAAAGACAAAATCCTCAAACCTACCGATGAAATCACCTAAAAATAAAGCCCTTTTGCCAAATACAAAAGAGCCATTTACTCACCTAAAATCCGTTCCGAAACTATTTTGTAAATAATTGATTTTATTGACCTAAAAAACTATAAAATCGCAAAAAGTTTCGGAACAGAAAACAGCGTTAAACCCTTGTAAATCAAGGATTACGCACGTTTGAAGTCTAAGTGAACTAATTTTGGTTTAGTTGGGTGGCGTTGAATTGCTTGTACTTTTACTTGCTCTTCTTTACCTGCAACAACGATAGTTAATACTTCGTTATAGAATGAATCGTGAACTTGTGCGTTGTTCACTTTATCGTGATCTAAAATGATTGATACAGGCTCTGCATTACCACCGTAGATGATTGCAGGAACTTGACCATTGTGACGCAGGCGGCGGCTCGCACCCTTACCTTGCGCAGAACGAACTTCAGCTTCAAATTTGAATGACATAGTTTTATTCTCTTAAATAAAATGGGGAAATCCCCGTGAATAGAAAAAACAGCAGGCGACCCAGCTGTTTCCGAAAAAATATCGGCATATCCGTCTCGATATGCCAGCTACGTATTTTACTGAAGTTGCAGAAAAATGCAATGTAAAAATATTAAGCAACCAGTTTTTTCAACTGCTCTGCATAAGCTTCCCAATCTGTAATTGGTCGAGTTGCTACACCTGATTGAATTGCTGCTTTTGCTACACCAATCGAGACATTCACGATCAAACGTGGATCAAATGGCGTTGGAATAATATATTCCGGGCCAAACGATAATTCGCCATAAGTTGAAATAACTTCAAACGGCACAGGTTCTTTAGCCAACTCTGCAATCGCATGGGCTGCTGCCATTTTCATTTCTTCATTAATGGTTTTTGCCCCAACATCTAATGCTCCACGGAATAAGAACGGGAAACAAAGCACATTATTCACTTGGTTTTTAAAGTCTGAACGACCGGTACATACAATCGCATCTGGACGGACAGCCTTCGCTTCAGCAGGTGTAATTTCCGGCACAGGGTTCGCTAAAGCAAGAATTAATGGATCTTTTGCCATTGTTTTAACCATTTCTTGCGTTAAAGCTCCGCCTTTTGAACAACCTAAGAAAACATCTGCATTCGCAACGGCATCTGCCAATGTTCTCCAACCATTATCTTCTATTGCATAGAATTGTTTGGTTTCATCCATCTTATCACCACGACCTTGGAAAATAACGCCCTTAGAATCGCACATTGTGATATTTTCTTTTTTCACACCTAATGAACGGAGTAAGTTAGTACACGCAATCGCTGATGCTCCAGCACCGTTTACCACTAAACGTACTTCTGAAATTGCTTTACCTACCACTTGTAATCCGTTAATCACCGCCGCACCGGTAATAATTGCCGTACCGTGTTGATCATCGTGGAACACAGGGATTCCCATACGTTCACGTAATTTTTGCTCTACATAAAAACATTCAGGTGCTTTAATATCTTCCAGATTAATGCCACCAAAAGTCGGTTCTAACGATGCAATAATCTCCACTAATTTCTCCGGATCAGTTTCATTAATTTCAATATCAAACACATCAATTCCGGCAAATTTCTTAAATAGAACACCTTTGCCTTCCATCACAGGCTTACTTGCTAAAGCACCAATATTGCCTAAGCCTAACACTGCTGTACCATTAGAAATTACTGCAACTAAGTTACCTCGTGCCGTATAACGATAAGAAGCTGAAGGATCTTTTTCAATCGCTAAGCAAGGCTCAGCAACCCCAGGAGAGTACGCTAAAGCTAAATCGTGCTGAGTATCTAATGCTTTAGTAGGAGTAACGGAAATTTTTCCGGGGATTGGGAACTCGTGAAAATCAAGCGCCTGTTGTTTTAAATCGCTCATTTTAGAAACCTTATAATCTATAAAAATAAAAGTAATCAATAATAGCCAAAGAGTAGCCATTTTACCCTAAATTTTTTCGCATTTTTATGGCTTTGCTCTCATTTTTTATGATATTTACAAAAAATAATACAAAAACGTCCGCTTGTTTTACTCAAATCAAGCATTCTTCATCTTATTGATAAAATAAGAAACCATTTCAGAAGCTATATCAACATCATTTACTCTCTCTATGCCTTCAAATCCTGGGCTGGCATTGACTTCTAAAATAACTACGCCTTTCTCTGTCCGCAGAAAATCAACGCCTGCAATATCAAGCCCTATCGTTTTAGTTGCTTTAATTGCTAACGCACGTTCCATCTGAGTTAATTCAATCGGTTGAGCCGTTCCACCTTGATGAATATTGGCTCTAAAATCACCTGTTACGCTGGTTCGGCTCATGGCAGCAACCACTTCATTGCCAATCACAAACGCCCGAATATCTTGCCCTTTAGCTTCGCCCACAAATTGTTGGCATAGATAAGGCTCATTTACTTGCCTAAAGGTCGCTAACACGGCCTCGGCATTATTTTTGCCTTCAAATAGCATTACGCCATTCCCCTGTGAACCATTTAGCACTTTTGAAATAAGTGGAAAAGCAAATTGATTGAGTTGTGATTTCACAGAAACCAAATGCCCTGCAAAATTCGTATTAGGAACCGGCAAATTGTGTTTGGCTAATTTTTGTAATGTTCGCCATTTGTCTCGGGCTAACGCAAATGCCGCTGAATGATTTAGAACAGGAATACCTTTCGCCTCAAAATGGCGTAACACCGAACAGCCCATTTCGGTACTGCCTGTGCCAAAACGGGGTAAAATGCCGTCATAATTCGGCAACAATACCGGCTCCGGACGGTTGTTATCATAGCTCTCGCCAGCTTGATAGTAGATCTTAAATTCGCCATTTTCTAATCCGAGTAGCATTCGATTCGGGTCTAAAATATCCAGCTCAATCCCCTTTGCCTCACAAGCGGCTTTTATTCGACAGCAGCTATATAAACGAGGCTCTCGACATAGCATTAGCCACTTCATTTTTTCAGCAATCCTTTCTGATTGAAAAACGGCAAAATATGCGGACGAACAGGCTTATCCAATGTTTTATGAATAGCTGCTTGCCATTGTTGTGGCTCGCCGATTCTGGCTTGGTAGTAAGCGGTCAAATTTTCATTATATTTTGCAAATTCAGTCCAATCAAAATCCTGATATTGATTGTTATAACAAACCAAACTATTCGGCAAACGAGGTTTTATTGCCGGCTCTTGTGCCGGATACCCCAAACACATACCCACCAGTGGAACACAATATTCCGGCAAGTTAAGGGCTTTAGAAACCCGCTCAATATCATTACGCAATGCTCCAATATACACCGCTCCCAGCCCTAGTGATTCGGCGGCTAAAAATACATTCTGGGCAAAAATACCGGTATCTACCGCCCCAATCAACGACACCTCCGCCCATTCCAACTGCGATTCAGGGACAAGTTGTTTGTGTTTATTAAAATCAATGCAGAACACCAAAAATTCAGCACAATCTACTACATATTGCATACCTGAAACGGCTTTTAATGTTTCTCGAATCTGCCGATCGGTTACACGAATCACCGTCACACATTGCAGATGATTTGAACTTGAAGCCGCTTTACCTGCCTCAATTAAGGTTTGGAAAATCTCTTCAGAAATAGGCTGTTCGGTAAATTTACGAATAGAACGGTGAGATAAAATCGTCTCAAGAGTCGGTTTACTTTGCATATTTTTCTCGTCTAAAGTTTATCTAAATAATTTTTGCCATCAAGCAAACTTACTTGTCGCATAATCCACGCTTGGCGTTTTCGCATACTCGGGCCGGGTTTATCTACCCTAAACACCAACGGGTTAGGCAAAGAGGCTGCCAATAGTGCGGATTCTTGCAAGGTTAGCTGTTTGGCTGATTTTTTGAAAAAATGCTTTGCGGCTGCTTCCACCCCGAAAATGCCGTTACCAAATTCCGCAATATTGAGGTACACCTCTAAAATCCGATCCTTACTCCACACATTTTCGACTAACAGGGTTAAAGGCACTTCAATCCCTTTGCGTAACCAGCTTTGCCCGTGCCACAAAAACATATTTTTTACCGTTTGTTGCGAAATGGTTGAACCTCCACGCACTTTTTTGGATTTAGCATTCAGTTTCAAGGCAGTTTCTATCGCTTGTAAGTCAATGCCAAAATGGCTTTCAAACTTTTGATCTTCTGAGGCAATCACAGCCATTTGCATTTGCCACGAAATCTCATTCAGGCTCACCCATTCTTTTTTGATCGGGTAAGATTTCCCCTGAACCAGATTCTCCACCTTTTTTTGCACCATATACGCAGAATAAGGCACCGGTAACACCGAAAAAATCAGTATCGGAATCAGGAAAAATGTGCCACCAAAGGTTAATAAGCGACTAGAACCAAACCAAAGCCAGCCCAGTTTACTTTTTATTTTGCGAGGAATAAAAAAAAGCCCTATTTTCTTCAAAAGAGAGCTTAAAAATCGCTTGTTACGCTTTGCCATTGACTGTTCCATTAACCTTGCCGTTCACCCATTGCAGAAAATCTTGGTCGAGTGTTTTAAGCATATTTGAACCACGAGTGATGGTTGCCGCACTGGTATTTAAATTTTGTTGGATTTCCCGTTGCGAATCTTCACCTTTTAGCAAAGCTTGCACAATTTGTAAACGCAAGCCTAATGAACCTCGCTCATCGGCGGTGAGAAACATTGAGAAAAACGGCTCAAGTTTATCTTCCGCAACCGCTTGTTCAAGCAGAGCCAAAAACTGCGTCCACTCGTTTGGATCTCGCTGGTTATAGAGTGTTTTCATACTGTCCCTTGAAGTAAAAACGGTGACAAGCGGTCAGATTTTTACAAAATTTTGCAGAAAAACGACCGCTTGCTCTCCATTATTTTTTCGATTTTTTACCGCCACGTTGGTCGTCTAACTCTGCCCCTTTCGGTACGCTGAATTTAAACAAATCGCTTGAGACACCGCCGGTAGTAATATTGCGTAACACATATAAGTTACTTTGCCCGTCACGCTCAATGGTGCTGAAACCTTTTAATAAACCGCTTTGGTCAATCCGCACATCAAACTGTTTTAAATTGCTTTTTTTCGATTTTGGCTTAAGCACGAAAGTATCAGCACTCTGGCTGACATCATATTGATCCCAGTGGCTTTTATCACTGCTGGTTAATAAGACGAATGGCGTATTATTAACTGCATCTTGCACGGTATTTACCGTAACTTGTGAAACGAAAGGATCGTAAAACCATAAATCTTTGCCGTCAGATACAATCAAATTTTCTTGTGGTGATTTGGTATCCATTCTAAATAAGTTCGGGCGTTTTACTTGGAATTTGCCTTTGCCTTGCTGAATTTGTTTACCTTTGCTAGAACGCACGGTTTGGTCGAAATCCGCACTATATTGGCTTACTTGTTCCAAACGGCGTTGTAATTCTGCAACAGATTGAGCATCAGCCAATGCCACATTTGCCAAGCCAAATAACGCTAAACCGAATACCGATTTTTTAAATAATGTTTTCATTTGTTTTCCTTTTTACCAACAAGAATTTTCTTGTTTGACAATAAAATCATCAAAAGTTTCATATTAATGAACTGTTACAACAATACAATAAAAGTCGTGAATTGTATAGTTTAATGAGCTTCGTCCCAGTTTTCGCCTACGCCAACTTCGGCAATCAGTGGCACTTTGAGGCTAATCGCTTTTTCCATTTCGGTTTTGATTAATTGGCTGTAATGGTCGATTTTATCGGCTTTGACTTCAAACACCAATTCATCGTGAACCTGCATAATCATTTTGATTTCATCATTATCACGAATCGCATTATCAATACCAATCATCGCCACCTTAATAATATCGGCAGCCGTGCCTTGCATTGGGGCGTTGATTGCCACCCGTTCTGCTGCTTTACGCAAAATAGCATTGCCGGATTTAATATCAGGCAAGTACAAACGGCGACCAAATAGGGTTTCAACATAGCCTTTTTCAACTGCAACTTCACGAATATCGGTCATAAATTGTTGAACCGCCGGGTAACGTTGGAAGTAGAGATCCATATATTTTTGAGCCTCTGCACGCCCAATCCCTAATTGGTTTGAAAGCCCAAATGACGACATTCCGTAAATCAGCCCGAAGTTAATTGCTTTCGCACTGCGGCGTTGTTCGGAGGTGACTTCACCTAACTCCACCCCGAAAATTTCGGCAGCGGTAGCACGGTGAATATCTTTGCCCTCCGCAAAGGCGTTAATCATTCCCTCATCATTCGATAAATGAGCCATAATCCGTAGCTCAATTTGTGAATAGTCGGCAGCGACAATTTTATAACCTTCTCTCGCGACAAAAGCTTGGCGAATCCGTCTGCCCTCTTCATTGCGGATCGGAATGTTCTGCAAATTCGGATCGCTGGAAGAAAGGCGTCCGGTTGCGGTGACTGCTTGATTGTAAGAGGTATGCACCCGCCCTGTTTTTTTGTTAATCAGTTGTGGTAATTTATCGGTGTAGGTAGATTTCAACTTACTTAACCCACGATGCTCCATTAATAACTTCGGCACTAAATGCCCTTGTTGAGCCAACTCGTCTAACACTTCTTCGTTGGTTGAGGGTGCACCTTTTGGGGTTTTCTTCAACACCGGCAAGCCTAATTTTTCAAACAAAATCTCTTGTAATTGTTTAGTTGAGGCAAGATTGAAGGTTTGCCCTGCTTCTGCGTGTACTAATGTTTCAACTTCCTCCAAACGTTTTTCAATTTCAGCCGATTGGGTCAATAATTTTTTCGGGTCAATCAACACGCCATTGCGTTCAATTCGAGAAAGTACGCCCACAAGTGGCATTTCAATTTCATCGAATAACTTCACCAATTCAGGCTCTTGCTGTAGTTTTTCCCACAATACTTGGTGGAGTTTCATCGTCACATCGGCATCTTCTGCCGCATATTCAGCCGCTTTTGCTATCTCGATTTTATCGAAGGTCAGTTGATTTTTCCCCTTACCAGCAAGCTCTTCAAACGGAATCGTTTTATGCCCCAAATAACGGGCGGCTAAATCGTCCATATTATGACGACCGGTGCTGTTTTGGGTGTAAGATTCAATCATCGTATCAAAAGCAACACCTTGTAGCCCAATGCCGTAGTTCGCAAAAATGGTTAAATCATATTTAATATTCTGCCCGATCTTTTTAATCTCCGGGTTAAGCAAAATCGGCTTGAGTTTACTTAAACAAGCGGTCAAATTTAGCTGATTTTTTACCAATTCATCGGAAGACGGGCTTTCTGAACGCTCCTCATCACCGAACATATCGGCTTGTTGCGGTTGGGCTTTTTGCTTATGCCCAAGCGGAATATAGCACGCCTCGCCATTTTCCAGTGCAAAGGAAATACCGACCAAATTAGCCGACATTGCGTCAAGGCTGTCGGTTTCGGTATCCACCGCAATCAAACGAGCTGCGGTGAGTTTTTCGATCCAGGCTGATAATTTCTGTTCAGTATCAACGGTCTCATATTTGCTACGATCGATCTCGACCACATTTGCAACATTTTCCTCATTTCTGACCGCTTGTGTTACTTGGTAATTATTCGGTACTTTTTCAGCCGAAGTTTGAGTGACCGGATTGGCATTTTGATTCACTTCGTTCAGCCAGCGTTTAAATTCATAATGCTCAAATAATTGAGCAAGCTCAGCACGGTCTTGCGGCTGTGTTAAAAGTTGATCGTGAGTAACATCAAGTTCCACATCGGTTTTGATGGTAGCAAGCAAATAGGATAAATCGGCATTCGCTTTTTCCGCTTCCAATTTTGGGGCGAAATTTTTTGCCCCACGGAAAGAAAGGGTGGCAATTTGATCCAAATTAGCATAAATCTGTTCAAGTGAACCAATGCCTTGCAATAAAGCTAATGCGGTCTTTTCCCCCACACCTTTTACGCCCGGAATGTTATCGGCGGAATCGCCCATTAATGCCAGAAAGTCGATAATCAACTCAGGCGGAATGCCATATTTTTCAATCACGCCTTCACGATCTAACAAAGTATTGTTCATCGTGTTAATCAACATAATGTGATCGTTCACCAATTGTGCCATATCTTTATCGCCGGTGCTGATCAACACATCTTTGCCGTCTTTAGCGGCTTGCACAGCAAGCGTGCCGATCACATCATCAGCTTCCACACCTTCAATCGAAATCAGTGGAATGCCTAAGGCTTTGATAATGCGATGCAAAGGCTCAATTTGAGGGCGTAAATCATCGGGCATTGGTGGGCGGTGCGATTTATATTGCTTAAACAACTCATAACGGAAGGTTTTCCCTTTGGTATCAAACACCACAGCAATATGGCTTGGATTCACTTGTGAAATCAGGCTTTTTAACATATTCAGCACGCCATACATTGCCCCTGTCGGTTCGCCTAAGCGATTAGTGAGCGGAGGGAAAGCGTGAAATGCTCGATATAAATAGGAAGAACCATCCACCAATACCAGTGGATTTTTTGCGATAGTTGCCATAAAAATCTCTTTATAATCAAATAAATATTGGCGTTATTATACAAGAATAGGCGAAAAATAGGATAAAAAAAGCGTATTTCTGCTATTGCAAAAATACGCTTCATTTTACTGGGAAATTATGATTATTGCCCGAGTGAGCCTGCTCCCATCACAATCATAAACAGAGCCATTTGAAGTTCATCTTCGGGCAGTTCACGTCCGTTTAAATTCACTTTTCCGTTATCTATAGTTAATTCAATCTTCACATTGTTGTCATCTACTTTTCTTAATCCGTACTGTTCAACTCCCGCATTGAGAAAAACAGCATCAACTTGTTGCTTGGCAAATGCTTTCGCTTCTTCTTCGCCTAATTTTTCTGTAACTATTGAGACTTGGCGAATAATATCTTCCGCATATTGACGGTTGATATTTGAAGTGAATTTACTTGTTGAAAGGGCTTGCAATACCGCTTGCATATTACCAAGATTTTGTGGGTCAAATTGAGCCATATTCAGTAATAAAGCCAAATCAACTTTGCCTTTGCTGTTTTCAAGTGAGAAATTATTAATATGGAATTTAAATGATTTTGCTAATAGTTGTAATAATAACTCGCCTGTTTTTTCATTTTCTAATGTTTGAGGATTAGATAATAAAGGCGTAATATCATTGGTTAATTTAGCATCTAAATCGTATGCCATATCCATTTTTAATTTACCCATTTCAACACCCTCAATGTTGAAAGTGGCTGCCTCTAAATCTCCGGTAGAAATTAAACGATCGCCTTTTAATAGATTATCGCCCTTCACCACAACATCTTTAATTTGAGATAATTTGCCATCTTTAGACTTAAACTCAATAGCGTTAATTTTTCCACTACCTTTGCCTAAAGTTAAATTAGGATAACTTTCATTATTTTCTGTTTGAACATCATAAACTATACCTTGAATTTGAAAATCAAATTCTTCTGCTTTTATCTTAAGACTTTCTAGCTCAACAGTGCTATCAACCCCTTTTAATTTTTGGTCGTAGCTATATTGCACTTTGATTGGCGTGGTTTCAATATGACCTGTTTCATCACTATGTTTAATCGGGGAAATATCAAAATGCCCTTCCACATCGCCCGAATAGCTGATATTAGAAAAACCGGTGCCAATATGTTCATCCATCAATTTTTTAAGGGCTTCAGGAGCTTGTAATTTGCTTTCCGCACTCATCATTACAGGAGCTAAATTAAGTTTCGCTAAACGATTAAGCGGTAGCGGACCGTGATGAAGTTTATCATTACCAACAAAGTCCAATTTCTTACCATTACCCAAATCCACTTCTAAACGATATTTCGCATTAGAGCTAAAGAAATGGCGATCGATCTGCACATCTTTAAGCTCAATATTCGCACCAAATTCGCCACTCAGTTGTTTAAGTTGGTTATTAGCTTGAACAACCAATTCTTGATATTTTTCTTCAACCTGCTTACCTGTGTACCAACTTCCGCCAACTGCAACAGCACTAATTACCGCTACAACTGAAAGAGCAATTTTTGTTAATTTCATTCTGTTTCCTTTTATTTTCAAAAAAATTTAAAAAATGACCGCTTGTAGTTTACTTAGTAGCCGCTTTCATCACTTGTACAAATTCGGCAAGTTCTTTGAGCAAATTAGCTTGGTTAGATAAATTACGTTCAATAATTTTCACAATCGCTGAGCCTGAAATCGCCCCGTCTGCTCCGAGCCTTAACGCCTCTTTCACCTGTTCAGGTTTGGCTATGCCAAAACCTTGTAAAATAGGTGCAGCTCCGGTTTGTTTCAAACTTTCCACTAAATTATCTAAATTACTTGCGTGAGCTTGGTTTTCAGCACTAGTTACACCGGCACGGGAAACTAAATAAGTGTAGCCTTGGGTTAATTGAGCAATCCGTTCAATGGTGTTTTGATCAGCATTCGGCGGGCAAATAAACACCGGCTGAATTCCATATTTTTCAGCGGTTGGCACAAACTCTTGGGCAGCGAAAACAGGCAAATCAGCAATCAACACCGCATCAACTCCACTTTGTTGGCAACGTTGGAAAAATACTTCTGCGATTGGCACAAAAATTAAATTGGCGCACAGTAGTAAACCGATAGGAATGTCTGGATATTTAGCTCGAATTTTGGCAATCAGCTCAAAACAGCTATCAGTGCTATAGCCACCATCTAAAGCTCGTTTATTCGCTGCTTGAATCACCGGCCCGTCTAAGAGGGGGTCAGAAAACGGAAAGCCTAGCTCTAAAGCATCAGCCCCGTTTTTAATCATCGTGTCGATAATCTCAAAACTGCGTTCAAAACCAGGATCGCATAATGTCACAAACGGCACAAAAGCCCCTTCGTTTTTTGCTTTTAATGCAGTAAATAGCGTATCAAAGCGGCTCATTTTACTCTCCTCCATTTAAAATTTTATCCACGGTGAAAATGTCTTTATCGCCTCGACCCGATAAATTCACCACTAATAACTGCTCTTTTTCAGGGTTCTGCTTAATCATTTTTAACGCATAGGCTAAGGCGTGGGAAGATTCTAACGCCGGAATAATCCCCTCATTTTTGGCTAATGCTTGGAATGCCTCTAAAGCCTCTGCATCGGTAATCGATACATATTCAGCTCGCCCTGTCGCATTTAAATAAGCGTGTTGCGGCCCGACAGAAGGGAAATCTAAGCCGGCTGAAATGGAGTAAGACTCTTCAATTTGCCCGTCTTTATCCTGCATAATCGGCGATTTCATACCGAAATAGATCCCCGTTGTGCCGTGTTTGAGCGGTGCACCGTGTTCACCGGTTTCAATTCCTTTTCCTGCCGGCTCAACACCGATCAATTTGACGGATTGCTCTTCGATAAAATCTGCAAACATACCGATAGCATTTGATCCACCGCCTACGGCAGCAATCACCGCATCAGGCAAGCGGTCTTCTTTTGCTAAAATTTGACGTTTGGTCTCTTCGCCAATCATTTTCTGAAATTCACGCACCATTGTCGGGAACGGGTGCGGGCCGGCTGCAGTGCCGATTAGGTAATGGGTAGTATCATAATTTGCCGCCCAATCCCGCATTGCCTCGCAACAGGCATCTTTGAGCGAGCAAGAGCCTTTTTGTACCGGAATCACCTCCGCTCCCATTAAACGCATACGGAATACATTTGGCGATTGGCGTTCTACATCTTTTGCGCCCATATACACCACGCAAGGCATTCCTAACATCGCACACGCTAATGCGGTTGCCACACCGTGCTGTCCTGCTCCTGTTTCGGCAATAATGCGGGTTTTACCCATTCGTTTAGCGAGTAAGATTTGCCCTAGCACTTGGTTGGTTTTATGTGCCCCACCGTGTAAAAGATCTTCACGTTTTAAATAGAGTTTGGTTTTACTGCCTTTGGTTAAATTACGACAAAGGGTTAAAGCAGTCGGGCGACCGGCATAGTTTTTGAGTAAATCGGCAAATTCAGCTTGGAATGTTGGGTCTTGCTGAGCATCTACAAAGGCTTGTTCTAATTCTTTTAGCACCGGCACTAAAATTTCCGGCACATACATACCACCAAATTCACCAAAATAAGGATTAAGAAGTGTGTCTGACATAATATTTCCTTTTAAATATTTCTCGCTACATTTAAGGCAGAAGAAGTTTGAGCCACCGGCATCACTTCAACCCGATTAATATTAACGTGTTCAGGTTGCTGATTCAGCCAAAGCACAATATTTGCCACATCTTCCGGGCGCACAAACTGCACGTTTTCATAAACTTTAGCCGCTTTTTCATCATCGCCTTTAAAGCGTACATTTGAAAATTCCGTACCGCCACATAGCCCCGGCTCAACATTGGAAACACGCACTTTAGTGCCGGCTAAATCTGCCCGCAAATTTAGGCTAAACTGTTTCACGAAGGCTTTAGTACCACCATATACATTACCACCCGGGTAAGGGTAAGTGCCGGCAATCGAGCCGATATTAATAATATGCCCACTGTTCCGCTCCACCATTTCAGGCAAAACTAAGCGTGTCATCGTTACCAATCCTTTAATATTGGTATCGATCATTTGATACCAATCGTTCAAATCTGCTTTCTGTGCCGGTTCTAAGCCGAGTGCAAGGCCTGCATTGTTTACTAATAAATCAATTTGTTGCCACGCTTTAGGGCGGCTATTCAGTGCTTTTTCCACCTCATCGGGCTGTTGAATATCAAATGCAAGCGGTAGAAATTTATCGCCAAATTGTAAATGCAGTTCTTCTAAACGCTCTGCCCGTCTGCCCGTGCCAATTACTTTATAACCCGATTGAAGCAATAATTTACAAATTGCCAACCCAAATCCAGCAGTTACTCCTGTGACTAATGCTATTTTCATCTTTTCACCCTCAAATTTAAAATGTACTATTAAAGTAGTACAAAAAAATTAAAATTGCAAGAAATAATATTGCCATAAAAGAAAAAAGCGTACCAAAAGGTACGCTAATGCTAGGAGGATCTTATTTTAAGATTTATATAACACAACATTCGATATCCATATCTTGAGTGCTATTTTATCTCATCAATAAATCTCATTCTGTGATTCCCTTCACATTTTCGGAAATTAATGCTTTTTTTCTTTAAAAAGCAAAATGAGTATTGCCATAACAATAGCTGTAGCAATAAATCCCAATACCGCTGATTGGGTAAAGCCAACCACTAAGTAACCAACAATAGAAGCTGTTGCAACTAATAAAGCATAAGGTAATTGAGAAATGACATGATCCATATGATTACATTGTGCGCCTGTTGAAGAAAGAATAGTGGTATCAGATACTGGAGAACAGTGATCACCACAAACCGCACCAGCCATTACTGCAGATAAACAAGGAATAATTAATGCTGGATCTGAATGCACTGCCATTGAGGCTCCAATTGGCAACATAATACCAAATGTTCCCCAGCTAGTTCCTGTTGAAAACGCCATTGCTGCGGCTAACACAAATAGAATTGCAGGTAAAAACTCTGCTCCAATGCTTTCTGCAACCAATCCTGATAGATATTTCCCTGTTTGCATATCACTTACTACGCCGTTTATTGTCCACGCAAAGAAGAGAATAGTGATTGCACCAGACATCATCTTCACACCTAAGCCATAAGCACGGACGTAATTTTTAAAAGAAATATTACCGCTTGTAATGATACAAATAGTTGCAACTATAAGCCCTGCCACACCACCAACAACTAATGAAATGCCTACCGTAGTATTTTCAAAAGCACCTAGTATAGAAAATGAAGCACCTGATTCGGCCAGTGCATCTGCACCTGTTTTCATCATCATTGAGACTGTAGCAACAATAAGTGCAATAATTGGCAAAATCAAATCGCGCACGTGTCCTTTCGTTTCAATTTGCTCATCATCTAATTCTGCTAAATGCGCTGCTTGACGTTCAAAACGCGCCATCGAACCAATATCAAATGAGAAATATGCCACAAAGAACACCATAATCATCGCAAAAATGGCGTAAAAGTTCATTGCGCTCATTGTCATAAATGCGCCTAGTGGCGAATAGCCTGTGATGGAATGCGTAGCCAATAAGCCAGCTATTAAGGTAATAATATAAGCCCCCCAGCTTGAAATTGGCATTAACACGCACATTGGAGCGGCGGTAGAATCTAAAATATAAGCTAATTTAGCACGAGAAACACGGAATTTATCCGTAACAGGGCGGGCAATCGCACCTACTGCTAAACTGTGGAAATAGTCATCAATAAAGGTAAAGAAAACCAAACCTGCCGCCATTAATTTTGCGCCTCGTTTGCCTTTTACCTTTTTCTGCGCCCAATTCGCAAACGCCTGATTACTACCTGAAATACTTAATAATGACGTTAATACCCCTAATAAAAGCAAAAATAAAATAATGTTAACATTATTTGAATTTAATCCTTCTTCAGCCCCTTTATAAACTAAAGAAACAACGCTATTTTTAATATAAGTAAGTGCATCAAGAAAATTGCTATTAGTAAGCATAAATGCACCAAAGAGAATACCGATGCTAAGTGAAATAATCACCTTGCGTGTCACAATTGCCAATATTAGCGCAATCAGTGCCGGCAATACCGACCAAAGTGACGTAGAATAATCAACTAGATTCATAAAACCTCTAAAATGACTGTGTATAATTTGTATAAATAAGAATAGCCAAACAAGAGATCTACTGGGATATTTATAAAAATAAATATGAAAGGAAGGCAAATGTGAAATATCTGAAACCCACCCTAACAGTAGCACTCCGTAGCATTTACTACGACAGTGTCGTTTCTTTCGACAACGACCCCAACCAATTAAGATGACGCTTAATTGATTTCGGCAAATTCACCTTTCCTTCCCCTTCATCGTTTTCCACTCAGAAGAAATACTTATTGAATTCGCACCTCTACAATTTGTAGGACAGTGTTTAAGATAGCACGAATATCTTTAGATATAAAGTATCTATTTTTTTATTTATGCTTATTTACCTAAAATGCCTTTTGAGATATGATAAAAGGAGCATAAAAGCTACTTATATAAAACATTAATTTAGGAGAGTAAAATGTCAGCTTTAAAAAGTCTTTTGAATATCCGCAGCTTAAGGGCTTTGGCTAAAGATTTAGCATTAGAGCAATTAAAATCAATTTCTGAGAAATTAGATATAATTATTGCTGAAAAAGAAGAAGAAATGAAACAGGAAGAATTAGAAAAACTAAAACAATTAGAAAGCTTAAATAAATATAGAGAAATGCTAAAACAAGATGGGTTATCTATTGATGAATTAGCTGAATTATTAGCAGATAAAGTAATCAAAACCCGCAAAGCACGTAAAGCACTATCACCTCGCCCGGCTAAATATAAATTTGTTGATGCTAACGGCAATGAGAAAACTTGGACAGGTCAAGGCAGAACACCAAAGGCATTACAAGATGCTTTAGATAGTGGTAAAAAATTAGAAGATTTTGCTATTTAATTGGCTATAACTATTTTTAGTTTAAAGAGAACTCAATTGAGTTCTCTTATTTTTATAATAGGAAATGAAATGCTACAACAACACAAAATATTATTAACCGAATGTCCTGATGATACAGGACTTGTCGCTAAAATTACCAATATTTGCTATAAGCACCAATTAAATATTATTAAAAATTCTGAATTTGTTGAGAATGAAACTAAACGTTTTTTTATGCGTACCGAATTAAACGGAATTTTTAATGATGAAACCTTACTCACTGATTTAAAATTTACCTTACCTGAAGGCTCAAGCTATAAATTACTCCCTAAACAAAGAAAACGTATCGTTATTTTAGTTACCAAAGAAGCACATTGTTTAGGTGACTTACTGATGAAAAATTACTATGGTGGATTAGATGTAGAAATTGCTGCCGTGATTGGAAACCACGAAACATTAAAAAGTTTAGTTGAACGTTTCGATATTCCATTCCATTTAGTCAGCCACGAAAATTTAACCCGAGTGGAACACGATAAATTATTAGCGGAAAAAATTGATGAATATTCACCTGATTATATTGTGTTGGCTAAATATATGCGGGTGCTGAATCCGGAATTTGTCGCTCGTTATCCAAACCGAGTTGTCAATATTCACCACTCGTTCTTACCCGCTTTCATTGGTGCAAAACCTTATCATCGTGCATACGAACGTGGTGTGAAAATTATCGGTGCAACCGCCCATTTTGTGAATGATGAATTAGATGAAGGCCCGATTATTATGCAAAATGTGATTAATGTTGATCACACCTACACCGCAGAGGCTATGATGCGTGCCGGACGTGATGTCGAGAAAACCGTACTTAGCCAAGCCTTAGAATTAGTGCTTGCTGACAAAGTATTTGTATATAAAAACAAAACCATTATTTTATAAGCAAAATAGCCGGTCAACATTATCTGACCGGCTATCTCATTTAGAACGGATATCTTCCAATGATTCAGGCTCTTTACCTATCAACAAACTAAAAACCATTGCCGATCTGGCTAAAATTTCCCGCATTCGTACCTGATAAGCCCCCTCTGGATATGTAGCGGCATAACAAATTGCATCAATATCCCTAAATTTTGCAATAAACAATGCCCTTTCACAGTGGAATTTTTGGGAGATAATCGTAAATGGCGGTAATTTATATACTTTTTTAGCCCTAATTATTGAATCAAAAGTGGTATACCCCGCATAATCCTGCTTAATTTTTGAAGTCGCAATCCCCATTTTAAGTAGATCACTTGTCATTGTTTTTGGCTCATTATAGTACGGCGTTTTATTATCTCCACTTAACAAAAGCTGATTGACCTTTCCTTCTTGGACTAATTGCTTAGCGGCTTCCAAACGATATTTATAATATTGGTTAATCACATCTTTAGAGTAAAATTTTGCCGTACCGAGTACAACTGCATACTCCCGGTAAGGAATCTGTTTACTATCTGTATAAATTTTATCCCTCACAATATAACTTGTAAGTGAATCAACCAATAATAATATAGCTATTCCCAATAAGGGGAAAATTGCAATTATTTTCAATGCCTTAATAATAAACTGCTGCATTTTATGGAAAAGTGGCAATTTTTCTAACCTATCACGCGTTTGGTTCAAATGAGATCCTTTACTTTTGCTACCCTATTTAAGATGGGTAAATTAGAGACAAACAAAATAGTCTAATCGTTCAATAAATTTATTCTATTTCATGTTATTTGTTAAGTAATAAATATCTTCTCAGCAATAAAATTTTGATTTTAGCCGTTTAAAAATCTAGACGTTTAGACGTCTAAAAATTCTTGACAATTGAAATGAACACCGCTAATTTAACGGTCATTACAACAAGCGGTCAAAAAAGCAGAATTTTTTGCAAACAGGATTTTTATGGCTCAGCAGATTACCCTTTTTGAGGACGTACCTTTACCACTCACATTAGGAGGCGAACTGTCCCCTATCACAGTGGCTTACCAGACTTACGGCAGATTAAATGCAGAGAAAAGCAATGCGGTCTTGCTTTGCCACGCCCTTACCGGTGATGCTAAGCCTTACTATGACTCACCAACCGAGAAAGGCTGGTGGCAAGATTTCATCGGCAAAGGGCTTGCGTTTGATACCGATAAATATTTCTTTATTTGCAGTAATGTATTAGGCGGTTGTAAAGGCACAACCGGCCCAGCTTCGATTAACCCTAAAACCAATAAACCTTACGGTAGTTTGTTTCCAATTATTACAGTGCAAGATATTGTTAATGTACAAAAAGCATTATTGGACTATTTAGAAATCCCTCAACTTCACGCAGTGGTAGGGGGATCTTTCGGCGGAATGCAAGCAACACAGTGGGGTATTAGTTACCCTGATAAAGTTCGCAACATTATAAACCTTTGTTCGTCACTTACCCTAAGTGCCGAGGCTATCGGTTTTAACCACGTTATGCGCCAAGCTATTATTAACGATCCACACTTTAACGGTGGGAACTATTATGATGGCATTGCACCTGATAACGGCTTAAAAATCGCCCGTATGCTCGGTATGCTGACTTACCGTACTGATATTCAACTTGCTAAAGCCTTTGGACGAGAAACCAAACAGCAAGGACAAATTTGGGGCGATCATTTCCAAGTGGAATCCTATTTAAGCTATCAAGGCACGAAATTTTTAGGTCGTTTCGATGCCAACACTTACCTCCGTTTACTCCGAGCATTAGATTTATACGACCCGGCTCTTGGCTATGAAAATGAAGAAACCGCCCTAAAACGTATTAAAGCCAACTACACTTTTGTAGCGGTAACAAGCGACCAACTATTCAAGCAAGTTGACGTGTATAAGAGCAAACAAAAATTAGAACAGGCAGGCGTAAATTTGGAGTTCCACGAGTTTCACTCCGATTTCGGACACGATGCCTTTTTGGTTGATTATGACTTTTTTGAACCGATGATTAAAGCCGGATTAGCAAAATAAATTGCATTTTTTATTATAAATTTGACCGCTTGTAATACAAAAAAGCACACCGAAGTGTGCTTTTGTTCTATTTCTGATTACTTCTGACGCATCGCTGGGAATAAAATTACATCACGGATTGATGGGGCGTTAGCGAAAATCATTGCTAAGCGGTCAATTCCTAAACCTTCACCCGCTGTTGGCGGCAGACCGTGTTCCAATGCCACGATAAAGTCTTCATCTTTAAACATTGCTTCATCATCACCGGCATCTTTCGCCGCAACTTGAGCATCAAAACGCTCTGCTTGGTCTTCTGCATCGTTTAATTCTGAGAAACCATTACCAATTTCACGACCACCGATAAATAACTCAAAACGATCAGTTACCTCTGGGTTTTCATCATTACGACGAGCTAATGGTGAAATTTCTGCCGGGTGAGCCATCAAGAAAGTTGGCTGAATTAATTGATGTTCTGCCACTTCTTCAAAAATCGCATTGACTACCGAGCCTAAACCCCAAGATTTTTGAATTTCAATGCCTAAGCCTTTCGCAATTTCCACACTTTTCTCGAAGCTGTCTAAATCTTCACGTTGAATGCCGTTACCATATTTCACAATCGCATCGTGCATCGTAATACGCTCAAACGGTTTACCGAAATCGAATACATAATCACCATAAGGTACGTCAGTTGTGCCAAGAATATCTAAGGCTAATTGGCGTAACAGTTCTTCGGTATTATCCATTAAATCGTGATAATCCGCATAGGCTTGGTAGTACTCAATCATTGTAAATTCAGGATTGTGGCGTACTGAAACCCCTTCGTTACGGAAGTTACGGTTAAGCTCAAATACTCGCTCAAAACCACCCACAACTAAACGTTTTAAGTAAAGCTCTGGAGCAATACGCAGATACATATCCACATCTAACGCATTATGATGAGTGATAAACGGTTTCGCTGCCGCACCGCCCGGGATCACTTGCAACATTGGCGTTTCAACTTCAATAAAGTCTCTTTCTAAGAAGAATTTGCGAATGCCTGAAACTACTTGCGAGCGGATCATAAAAGTACGGCGAGATTCTTCATTAGAAATCAAGTCTAAATAACGCTGACGATAACGAGTTTCTAAATCCGTTAAACCGTGATGTTTATCCGGCAACGGGCGTAAAGACTTGGTTAAAAGTTGAACTTCAGAGCAACGAACCGTTAATTCACCGGTTTTGGTTTTAAATAACGCACCTTCGACGCCCACAATGTCGCCTAAATCCCAAAGGCTGACTTTTTCTTCGTAAACGCTGTCACTTAAGTTATCACGAGCTACATAAAGCTGAATCGCACCGCTCACATCTTGAATGGTAAAGAAAGATGCCTTACCCATTACTCGTTTTAACATAATACGACCGGCAACTTTCACTTGAATATTCTGTTCTTTTAAGGTTTCACCTTCCACTGCATCATATTGAGCGTGCAGATCTTTGGCTAACGCATCACGACGGAATGTATTTGGAAATGCGTTACCCTGCTCACGGATTTTGTTTAATTTTTCACGGCGGGCTAACATTTCACCGTTTAGATCTAATTCTTGATTTTCTACTTCAGACATTGAATTACCTTAGATTTCAAAAAAGGATAAATAAAACTGGACGATTATACGTTATTTTGAGGAATTTGGATAGGAAACAAGCGGTCAGATTTTCTAAATTTTTTGTAACTAACGATATTGAGGCTAACTATTTAGCCTCAACCAAGTAATAGATTACATCACGACCACATCAAACTGCTCTTGATGATAATATGGCTCAAGTTTAATCTCAATTTTTTTACCGATAAACGCCTGAAGCTCAGCCAATAATGCGTGGCTTTCCTCGTTAATTAAATATTCAGCAACATCTTTAGCTGCATAAACGTGAATATTTTCTGTCTTAAACAAATGATGTACACGCACAATTTCACGCATAATTTCATAGCAAACCGTCTCTACAGTTTTCACTGTGCCACGCCCTTGGCAAGCTTGGCAATCGCAACAAAGAATTCGCTCTAGACTCTCCCTTGTACGTTTTCTGGTCATCTCCACCAAGCCAAGCTGAGTAAAGCCATTCACATTGGTTTTAACACGATCGCCTTTTAATGCCTCTTGTAACGATTGTAAAACGCGCTCACGATGTTCTTCCTCTTGCATATCAATAAAATCAATAATGATAATACCACCTAAATTACGCAACTGTAGCTGGTGTGCAATTGCCTGTATTGCTTCAATATTTGTGTTGAAAATCGTATGTGCAAGGTTACGATGTCCGACAAAAGCACCAGTATTAATATCAATAGTCGTCATCGCCTCAGTTTGCTCAATAATTAAATAGCCCCCCGATTTTAAATCAACCCGTTTATCCAATGCCTTTTGGATTGCCTTTTCTACACCATAGGCATCAAATAAAGTTTGCTGACCGGTATAGAGGGTGACACAATCCGTTAATTCTGGCATAAACTCAGCTAAAAATTCTCGCACTTGCTCATAAGTTAGCTTTGAATCGATTCTAACCGAATTGATATGTGTACCAATAAAATCACGCAGTACCCTTTGAGCAAGCGCAAGCTCTCCATAAAGCATTGATTTTGCGGAATATTTCCCTTTTCGTTCTAATACTTTACGCCACAACCGTTTTAAAAATTCAACATCTTGCTTTAAACTTTCTTCAGTTGCCTCTTCTGCAGCGGTACGTACAATAAAGCCCCCAAGTTCATCACAATAAGGCTCAACCAAGCTTTTTAAACGAGCACGCTCTTCTTCACTTTCAATCCGCTGAGATACTCCCACATGGCTATTTTCTGGCATAAACACTAAATAACGAGATGGTAACGTAATATCAGTAGTGAGCCTAGCTCCTTTAGTACCAATTGGATCTTTCACTACTTGTACAACTATATCTTGCCCTTCACGCACCAATTCAGAAATATCTTTAACCAGAAATTGCTTCTTTTCATTTTCATCAACACATTCCGTATGCGAAACGATGTCAGAAGCGTGCAAAAAAGCAGCCTTCTCCAAGCCGATATCCACAAAAGCAGATTGCATACCTGGTAATACCCTTGTCACCCTTCCCTTATAAATATTACCAACAATCCCGCGTTTAGCTTCCCGCTCAATATGTAATTCTTTCAATATTCCGTTTTCTACCAACGCTACCCTTGTTTCGCTTGGGGTAACATTCACTAATAATTCCGTACTACTCATCTTACTGTCTCTATATTTTAAAACTATCTAAAGTGTATCATTTCACATCTTAGAAAACAAAAACTCAGTTCGAACAAGCGGGTAATTTCTGATTATTTTTTGCAAAATAGAATATTTTCGTCATTACTATGATACATAGCAGATGCAATCAGTCTAATTAACAACATACAAATTTGCCATTGATATTTCAATATATATTGATGCGAAGGTAGCAGCCAATGGCGAAAACATAGGATTTGTGGGTACACCGTTTCAATACACAGCCACGCGTAGGTGGCTGCAATTGCCTGTACATCAACATAACCACAAACACGGAGTTTCAATTCACAGCCACGCGTAGGTGGCTGCTCGAAAATCTTCCACGCATTTACGCCGATGTCAGTGTTTCAATTCACAGCCACGCGTAGGTGGCTGCGTTTCAGCACTTGCTCGTCTGTCTAGATGTAAGCGTTTCAATTCACAGCCACGCGTAGGTGGCTGCTAATGCAATGCAGCGAGGGCGAAGAGCTTATCCCTGTTTCAATTCACAGCCACGCGTAGGTGGCTGCACGAATTTACCCCCGAAATGGCCGCCTTGATTGGTTTCAATTCACAGCCACGCGTAGGTGGCTGCTTGGCGCAGATGAAGAGAGCGATAGCGATTTAAGAGTTTCAATTCACAGCCACGCGTAGGTGGCTGCAGGGTGAGAGCCTAGAGCTTTACCGCAAGCGGGTGTTTCAACTCACAGCCACGCGTAGGTGGCTGCCCTTACAAGATAACGTATTGAAATATCAGGCTTTTTAGCCCTTTATTCGCTAACGTTTTGTAGAGAGTGGATAAAGTATAGCATATCGCCAATATACTGTGCCTTATTTTTTCTAATTCCTTGATTATTAAAGAACAATATAGATTCGCTAACCTTGCTACATTTTTATGAGAACTACAGGCTAGCGATTTATAAAATCAGCGTATCTTTAAAAATATCCACTGAAGGTTTTGCGCCATGGTGCTCAACTTTATTCCTCCATTTACTGCCTAAATGGTAAAAGCGCAAACTATCACAGTCTGGGTTGTAAGTTGCCAATAATTTATTTTTCAATGTTACCCACTGAGCAGGAGTAACATCACACTCAAACACAGAATATTGCGCCCGCACACCATAATCCAAACAATGCTTAGCAATACGGCGTAGGCGAGCCTGCCCTTCGGGGTCATCAAATGAAATGTCGTAGGTAATCAACATCAGCATAGTTGCTAATTCCTCAATGAATAAAACATAAACAAGCGGTCAAATTTCAACAAAATTTTGCAGATTTTAACGCATTAAAAACGGCGGATATTCTGCCAAATCGCCACGCAAATGACGAGCCAATAACATCGCTTGGATATAAGGTAACAAGCCGATTTCCACTTCTTCCTCTAAAAATGGGTGAATGATTTTTTCTTGTTTTTTCGCTTGCAAGGTTTGAAATAGTAATTTTCTTGCTTCAGGCTTGAGCGTTACCGCACCACTGGCTTCCGTCACAAAATCATCAGGCTTAACCTGCCCTCGATTGATCAGCGACAGCACCATTCTGTCCACCCACCACGCTCGAAATTCCTCCAAAATATCTTGAGCTAAGCTATCTCGCCCCGGACGATCTGCATGCAAAAAGCCAATTTGCGGGTCAAGCCCCACGCCTTGCAATGCCCCGCTAATATCTTTCCCTAAAATACTATAAAGAAATGAGAGCAAAGCATTCACACCGTCACGAGGTGGGCGGCGATTACGTCCGTCAAAGTGGAAACCGCTATTTTCTTTGATAAGATGAGAAAACATCCCAAAATAACGAGCCGCAGCATCGCCTTCAATACCACGAATCAAATTCAAATTGTCCGCTATTTTCAACTGTTGCAAGCTGTAATTTAATGCGGTAATTGCTAATTGAATATCCGCATTTTCGCCGTGATTACGAATTTGCCGTTGTAACACTCGCTTAGATGCTTGGATTTTGGCTGCAATGATGTTGCGAGCCACAGGAACAGGGTTGGTCTCCGACTTTTTATACTGGGCTCGGCGTAACAATACATTACCACTTTGCCGCCCCTGCAACCGCCCAAGATAACGCCCATTTTCGGTAAAAAACGCCAAATTTACGTTATTTTCGCCACAAAATCCCATTAAAAATGGCGATACCAATACATTCCCAAAACAGAAAATATGCCCGATGGAATGTATCGGTAATTGTGCCACTTTTTTTCGATCTTGCTCCACAACTAGTGTTTCACGTTCCTTGTGCAAGTAACTACCTTGGCTGGTGATATAGAGGGTGTTTTGGAGTTTGCGCATGGTTGGAATTTCCTTAATTTTGACAATAAACCTAGATAGGTTTTATAAATTATTCTATGCTTATATATGGATATTCAATATACTAAATCTAATGCATTGTAATAAAAAGGAGCTTATATGAAACGTAGATTTTTATTTAAAAATTATGGTCCAGATGATCAAACTATAATTCAAGCAATTCAACATTCTGTTGAAATATCTCGGAAAAATAACAATTCTAACATTCATATTGTTTTTCCCAGAAAGTCTGACTTTGAAAGTACTAATCTTGGGAAAATAATTGATCAAATATTAGGAGCAGGATCAGCTAAAAAATTAACTAAAGGTGAATCTATAGGTTCCTTAGATTTGCTACTTCCATCAAGAATTAATTCTTCAAACTCATCTGGTACAATCTTGGCTGTTTACTGTACATCTCATGATATGCATTTGATCGACTCAAACTCTTCTGCTGATGACATTATATTCGTATCCTGGTTGCCAGATGAAGCTAATCATTGGGAGAATACTTGGCATAATCATGGACTTATTATCATGAAAGGGGAAACTTCTCTTAATATTCCACAAATACCGGAAGAAATTGTACAGTCATTGACTAATTTAACTGCTATTATCAATCTATCTACTGGGCTATCGCACCCATCAGATAAAAAGCATGCTGAACAAATCTTCAAAGAGCTATCTCAAAAGGGATATAAAGCGGATGAAGAACAAATAGCTAGCTGGGCAATAGCTCATGGATGGAATGCTAGCCATTTAAGCGATCTTAAGAAACTAGTTCGTAGATACCTTTCTTAATTCCCATAACAACTACATTTTTCTACTATTTCTATACTTTAACACTTCAATTTTAGATGGCTTTTAGTATTTAAAAGCCATCTATTTCCTATGTTTATAAATTATTTAAAGATTTCTTCCACATACCTTTCCGACCTATCCCTATCCAACAACTGCGGTTGGCAGAGGTCAATGAGTGAGCAGGCTTTGCAGCGTTTGCTATATTTGGGGAGTGGTGTTGTTCCGCTGTTTAAAAGTGACCGCACTTCGGAAATGGTGGCGAGGGTTTTGGTGCGTAGTTCGGTGGAGAAAGTGATCGGCAAGCGGTGGCGGGTTTGCATATACCACAATGCTCCCTCGTTAATAGTTTGCCCCGTCATTTCTTCCAAACATAACGCTTGGGCGCAAAGTTGGATTTCGTCCATCGGTTCAGGTTTTGGCTTGCCACGTTTATATTCCACCGGTTTTAGTTCGCCTGTTTTCAGATCTCGCTCGACCAAATCCAAAATACCACTGATGCCTAATTTTTCCGCTGCAACGTGAACCGTTCGCTCAAAGCGAATGCCCTTTCGGGTTTCTGGCTCACCACTATCTACCCGCTCGTGCAACACTTGACCTTGTGCGGTGAGATAGTTTTCTGCCCACACCTGTTCGTTATGAATTAACGCACATTGACGTGGGCAGAAGGCGTAGTGTTGCAAAGCGGAAAGCGAAATCGACCGCTTGTCATAGCCAAATTTTGGCTGAACAAGCGGTAAAATTTCCGTAGAATTTTGCAAATCGTCCATTACAGCAATTCTTCAACGGTTACACCCGTTAAGCCTTCAGCTTGTACGCTGATGCGGTAGTCGTCATAGTCTTTCGCTGGCGTGTCTTTTTCACCGTTGATTCGCTCAACTTTTACCGAGTCAAACAGTTTGTGTGCAGGTTGGTTGCCTAATTCGCTGTCGTGTTTAAATACGATCAGTTTACGAGCTGCCATTTCGCCTCGTGCGGCAGAACGGTCGTGTTCAAACATAAGTTGCAAGGCTTGCCAAAGTTTTTGTACATCTTCATCAGAAAAGCCCGTTTTTTCAGCGAGTTTAGCTGAAATAAAGCCGTGAACACGATAAAGTGCGTAAGGCACGATATATTTACGCCCCATAGTCCGTTCTTTTTCAAGATCTTTTTCGTTGGTCACTGCCATTCGTGTGATCGATACTTCTAGCGGAATAATCGGATCGATAGATTGAGCGAACGCCAATTGCACTGGGCCTCGCACCTGTCCGCTGTTTACTTCGGTAGTCATTACCGCCCCAAAGGTGCGAATATCGAAAAAGTTTTTGCACATCCAAGCGGTAATTTCTCGGGCTTTAGCTTCCTCTTTTGGTAGTTTTTTCGCTTCCGATTCAATCCCTAATGCTTCATAAGCACGTTTGTTTTGTAAATTCAGAACGCTTTTTTCTTTAACATAGATTTCGTAACCCGCCTCGTTTTCATAGCTCATTTCAATAAAATTGCGGATTTTGCGTTTTAGGCAAACATCGGTGACTAAACCTTTACTGGTTTCAGGATCAAGGCGTGGCATATTTCCTGCATCTGGATCACCATTTGGGTTACCGTTGGTTACATCAAAGAAAAAAACAAATTCATAGCGGTTTTGAATAGACATAGTGTTTCCTTAGTTTTCAATAGACTCAGTGGTTTCTTTTTTAGCGAAATAGCTTTGTTTTTGGTGGTAATAGCCAATCGCAAAGCGGCCTTGCTCATCGATACTTAAATGGCGAGGGAAATTTTCCGGCAAGCTGGCAATAATCTCACCTAAATCCTTATCCAGATTAACTGCCATTCCGCCCTTATCTTTTCTCAAGCGAGATAAATGATGTTTTGCTCCGCTTAATAAGCGAGGGAATACCGAAAATGGCACGGCAGAGGCTGAACCATAATAACGGTCGGCAATGCCGGCATTTAATTCACCTAACGCTTGGGTTTGGATTCTTTCTAATACCGCAAATAACCTGCCGAGCAAGTAAGCTTGGTTATCGCTTTCTTTATTTAAGCTCATAGGAACTCCTTCTTTAATAAAACCTTTTCTAAATTTTCGTTGTAAGACCGCTTTCATCAATGCTACTCGCAAGCCGTTAATATCTCCGTCTGCTCGGATTCGAGTCACCAGCTGAGAAAGCAAGCTCATCGGGTATAAATGACCGCTAATAACCGCCCGAGCCATTTCGCCCGCCAAGACAGGAGAAATATTCTCACTTTTACCTAATGAAGCAGTTTGTAATAAAAGTCGCCAAATGGAGGGAGGCGTTTTCCATGCACAAGGCTCAAGGGCAAGATCTTGCCAATGCTCGCTAAGATTTTTTGCCAGTTGCCCAAAGGTGGTATCCAGCCAAAAACGCACCGAAATGCGAGCTGCATTCGGAGCAAGCCCCAACACATAAAAACGGGTGTTTTCAGATAATTCTGGGGAAATTTCTGCAAGCGGTCGTCCTTTGCTGATTTTTTGCAATTCTTCAAAGATTTTTTGGTTTTCTTGCTCATCATCTGGAGGCGTCATTAAAGCAGCAAAAAAGCCTTCAGCAGCTTCAGCTTGGGTGGTATTGTCTGCTTCTGCCCAAAAGACAGTGCTGGCATCACCAATGGTTAAACGATGTTTCTCGGTGCGTAACAAATAATTTAAAGCAGTAGTGTAGGCAAAGGCGGCTTGTTCAGAAACAGGGGCATTACTACCTTGTTCCTTGCCAAATGAAGTGAAGGATTCTTTATTAAAAGAGATGATTGAACCACCGGAACTTTGCCCACCAAATACCCCTTTAATAGGAGGATGAGTTCGTTGAATTGGCGATAATTTGCCTGAAATTAAGCATAAACCTTTTTCAGCATTATCACTTTGATTTATCAACAAACTTGTCCAAAGGGTTTGTGCAGCTTCTCGCTGATGAATATAACCGCTTGTGCCGACTAATTTAAACACGACATTCGCATCAAGAATTTCTCTTGGGCAGATTGATTCGGCAAAATGTGTGGGTTGCCATTGTTGCAGGAAATTTCTTATCGCCATTAAACCTTCATCATTGGAATCTGCAAGCAAATCCAAATGGTACTGTTTAAATGCCTCAAAGGTTTTCTCGGCGAAATTGATGGGTTGATCTTTGGCGGTGGCTTTATCAGGATTACTTTCAATGCCTAGCACATAAGCGGTTTTATCCCACAGAAAATTGGGCTTAATGCCAGACGTGCGTTTTTCAGGGCGAGGTACGCTCATCAATTTCGGTTTTGGTTTCTTATCTTCTGTTAAATTTGAGATCACATTGACCAAATTTCCCTTTGAATCTAATTCTAGTACCCAACCGATTTTTTCTTCACTGAAACCATAAGAAGGCACTTTAGCTTCGCCTGTTAAGCGATCTTCTTGTGCTGCAAGGCGGTAATAATAGCGAGTTAAGGCGGAGAGAATCATGATTTGACCTCCTCTGCATAAAATGGTGGCACATCAATCACGCCATTTTTCATTTCCGCACGGAAGAAACGAGGTTGATTACCGTGCTCAAAATCAATGTCGTGCAACATCCAGCCTAAATCCCGATCTCGCTCATTTTCTGCCAAAAAACACTCAGGTAACGGTTCATCGTCATCAATCAAGGCAAAATTTGCGGCAAATTCACGCACGCCCATACAAGGCTGCTGGAAACATTGCCCCTTTTTCGCACGGCGTTTAAACATTTCAATATGCTTGGTGACAGTTTCCGCCTCGCCTGCCATTTTGGTCAGCACTGCGTGAGCTTCGATCACATAACCGACATTTTTCAGCACAGTAGCAGCACGTTGTTGGCGGTCGTCTTCAATCACAGTATATAAATCCGCCACTGTTTTACGCTTCATTGCACCACTGATTTTACTGGCAGAAATTTTACTGCCTAACTCATTACGGCGAACAGACTCAAATTGAATCGGTTGTAATACATAAATTTTATCAATCACCCAGCGAATTGCCGGCTTCCAATGCACCGCAGCCAAAATCCCCCGTGCCGCAGACGGCGTAATCACATCATAAGACACCCGTTCTACCTTCATTTCAGGACGGGTAAAACAAGCATAATCACCCCAAATATGGAGCCTGATTTTGTTTGGCATAATAGAATGCTCCTTTTAATTATGTAACACACACCTCCCCGAAGGGAGGTGAAATTTCTTTAGCTTATAACTGCTTTGGTTTCAACCCACGCACTCGGTAAAATGCGAAAAATTTTATGGCTTATTATATTAAGCGGTCGGATTTACTTAGAAAGTTGCAAAGTTATTTGAGTATTTAACCGCTTGTATTTCAAAATAGTCAGAAAAATAACAGCACTTTCTAGGTACAATATTTTTCTAAGAACGAACTTGTCTCCGCAATGCCTCTACTGCGTTTGACACAGCATTTGGTTTGGGCTCCTGGTTTGCCCAATCAGACCAGAATTGGCGTGTAGCACTTTCTGGGGCTATATGCGGTTTAGCAAGTTTGATTCGTGTAGGTAATAGAATCGAATCGCCTAGCAATAACGCTTCGCCTAAATCAAGTAACGGCAATATATCAGTAATTCCAACCATAGATTCCGGCAATAAACGCTTTACAACACTTTGATCTTGATCATTTGTTAATCGTAAAACCAAGAAATTATTACATTGACTCAAAATTGTTCGGCTTACATCTGAAGGACGTTGGCTAACGACCAACAAAGACACGCCATATTTTCTACCTTCTTTCGCAATCCGCTCAAAGGCTTCCAATGCGCGTTTTTCCGCTGCTTCCGCTGAATCTCGAACAGGGAGATATAAATGTGCTTCATCGCAAATAATCGTTAGTGGATGGCGGGAATCTTTATCCATCCAAAATTGAATGTTGTATAAAAGGCGGGCAAGAACTCCCGTAACAATCGGTAAAACATCCGACGGGACTTCCGAAAAATCAATAATTTTTATCCCTTTTTCGCTCTCAGAAGCAGAAAACAGTTTTGACAACATATTTTCCAGCCACCCATAGCTGTTGCACTCTACTGGCGGTTGGAACATAAAACCGCAACGTCTGTCATCTATTTTGGCTTTCATCCTTCCCATAAACCTAGACAACTTACTATACCAAGGACCTTGCTTTGTTCCTGAACCTCCCTCTTTAGGTACCATCTCAGAATTATCTTTATCTAAACGAGCTAACAATAATTCAATAGAATACGGAATTGGCGAATCAACAGTAAACGTTTCCAAAACATCATTTCTTTCTTCCTTATTCAATGTTTGCTCTTTTAATGCGCGAACATGCTCAGTAAAACGCGCCGCCTGATTCGGAGCATTATCATCACTGCGATCTAAAATTAAAGCCAGCATTTCTTCCCGATTGAGCAGCCAATAGGGAATAAATAAACTGCGTTCATCTGAACCATCCAAATCTCCCGGTCCAGCAATACGGTATTGCTGAGCGATAGCGTTTTTACCTTCGCATAGAGTGCTATATTCACCGTGCATATCGAATACAATAAGATTAGCAGCTTTTAAAGCTGCTGCACGTTCCAATATTAATGCAACTGACCAGCTTTTACCGGAACCAGTACTACCCAAAATAGCAGCGTGCCGTTGAAAGAATTTATCTCCGTTTGCTATAGCTACAGCCGTTTCATCAGCCATAAAATGACCTAAAGTCAGCCGTTCATTTTCTTTTACGTTAGCGGACAAAAGATTCATAAATAATTGCAGATTGCTGCCACTAATATGAAAGCAATCTCTATCAATTTGCGGAAAACAATCCGCTCCCCGCTTAAAAGTGTTGCTCAAACTACCATCAACAGCTTTATAAGTACCGATTAATACTGCCTTGATAAAGTCATCCTGACTTTCACCCAGAGGAATTTCACCCTCATTAGATATTTCTTCTAGCAGCAATTTTTCACTGATAGAACGCGTTACCCGTTCGATAATGCCGATAAGGTACTCACTAGCCGTTCTGCCTTGAATCGCAATCAGATTACCCACAGCAATACTAGTCATTTGTTGATGCTCTTCAACAGAAATCAATACACGGCTGGTATCTACTGTTACAACCCTGCCCAAACGGGCATTGTCTTTAAAATTCAATGTTTCATTTGCCATTCTCTAAAATCTCTTTTACAAAAAACTCAACGTCCCACCAATGAACATTAGGAATAAAAGTTTCTTCTTGCTTGCTAACCACCCTTGTTCCAGCCTTATCTCCATCAAAAATCAGAGCCTTACAATTCGGAGCTTCCTTCACCACGTTTCTGGCATTTTCTGAAAGTCCTCTTGTCAGAAGTAGTGTTTTCACACCACTTTTAATTTTGCCTGTCAAATGTGTTTGAAGGTGGTCATCATTAAAACCATAGCCGATACATAAAATTGAAGAAGCAGAATCAATAGCTTCATTTGCTTTTTCTCGATGAGCATCAAATGGTTGTCCATAGCCTTTTTTATACTTCCCAACACCAGGCGTAATAATTAAAGGCTCTTCCACTTTACCTATACAACTTGTCATTGGAACGTCTCCAGCCATAAACCAATCTAAACTACCATGCGGTTTAAAGATTTTGATATGATCTCGATAAACCAATTTTGGACATTTACCTTTTACTCTAATGTCTCTTATCTGCAATTTCCTACTCAAATCAGGATTATGTTTTCCCCAATAACGACCGACCATCATTGAATCTATTCCCCAATTTTCATACTCTGCCGCAAACTCAATCAATCTATCATAATTAGTAGTAATTACACGGGCAATTTTAGGATTTGAAGCTGAAATATGGGGAAGCAAATAAGAAAATTTGAGCTTCTGATTCTCAGCAATACATTTGTTTATCGCTTTTTGCTCTTCGGAGAGTACATACTCGGCTGTTATTTTAATAATAGCGGCTTCTATCGTCTCATTTGCTTGATGCTTCAACAATGCACCTTCCAAGCCTTCAGAATCCAGACAATCAGAAATGGTATTCCATGTTACCTTATCTATATCATCAAGACATTCAGGCATTCGTTCTTTTAATCTATCAGCTAATGCTCCCATTCCCGGCAAACCTTCGGCACAGGACAAACCCGAACCGACAATAATGACCAAATTGTCAGTAAAAATAGTTTGCAACCATTTTTTTAATTCATCTTCATCTAATAATGGTTCTCTCATTTTACGTTTCCCTTCCAAATATCTATTCTTACAAACTAGCTGTTTACTACGAGACGTCATAGGCTATTTGGTATATTAAAGTATATCTATGCAAAATTAAACTTATAAAGAAGTTAAAATAAACATTCATCTATAAAACCAATTTCTCCGACTCAAGAAAATCCACATTCTCCCAACTCAACCCCGCCACTTCATCATACAAATCCATTCCAATTAAGCAGTAAAACTGTTTGCCGAAGTTGGTTTCATTAATGGTTTCAACTCTGCCAGCGTTATAGAGTTCGGCTAATGCTTTTTCCGGTACTTGCACAGTGTAAGGCTGGAGTTTTCTTAAAATACCGCCTACTTGATCCGCATAGCGTAAACGGTCAATAAGGTTTTCGGCTTCTTGGTCGAAAGGGATAATCACCGGAATTAAATGGCTTGTGATCATTCGGAAATCTTCAGCTATTTTTTGGAATGGGAAATTAAGGCTTTGCCCAGCGTCGTGACACGCCTTTAAAATATTTGGCTTATCCAGCTCTTTTCCTTTAGCCTCATAAACCGCTTGGAAATAATGATTGATTGCTTTCGGATTAAGTAGATCATCTGCGTGAACCTGAACCGTTGAACGCATACAGCCAGAAAGTAAGCCTAGCTCTGGTGGTGCTTTCCACTGTTCTTCAGGTTGGAAAACCCAAACATTGCTTTCTACAGATAAACGTTTCCCCTCTCGGTTGCAACGCCCTGCTGCTTGAGCCACTGAATCTAGTCCTGCTTCAGCTCGCATAACCAGTGGGAAATCGACATCAACACCGGCTTCAATTAAAGAAGTGGCAATCACTCGGCAAGGTAGGTTTTGTTTTAGGCGAAGACGAATTTCAGTCAGCGTTTGTGAGCGGTGTTTAGCACACATTAGCGTGGTGAGGTGATAAGCTCCCTCTAACTGTTTCGCTGAATCATATAACGCTCGGGCGTGACGGCGGTTATTCACGATTATCAGCATTTGTGGGTTATCTGCAAGTTTGCTTTGCAACTCCACATCTGTTTGAATACCGATATGCTTTACCGTAGTACGTTTCAATTTTTCAAAAAGTGCGGTTGGATTAGGGGCAATTTCTCGCACATTTTCAAATCCTTTATAAAAACCGTTCGCTTGATGAATAGCGGGTTGTGTCGCTGTGCAAAGCACTACCGAACATTGATAATTGCGAGCTAATTCATCAATCGCAGCCATAATTGGGCGTAATAAATTCAACGGTAGCATTTGGGCTTCGTCCAAAATAATCACGCTGCCGGCGATGTTGTGCAATTTGCGGCAACGTGAAGAACGGTCGGCAAACAAACTTTCAAAGAATTGCACTGCAGTTGTAACCACAACAGGAGCATCCCAATTTTCCGATGCCAATTTCAGCTTATCTCGGCTTGATTTATCAGGTAGGCTATCGTGATCAAAAGTGCTGTGATGCTCCAATACAGCCTCTTCTCCCAGCTCGCCAAAAGCTTTACGAAATTCCGCAGCATTTTGTTCAATAATGCTGGTAAACGGAATAACATAAATAATGCGGCATAAACCATACTGTTTAGCATGCTCAAGGGCAAACGCCATTGAAGTAAAGGTTTTACCACCGCCCGTTGGCACAGTCAGAGAAAACAAGCCTGTTTCCTGTTTCACTTGAGATACGGCATAATCCAAAATCTCACTCCGCAAGCGGTTTACTTCCGCTTTACGTTGTGCTTCCTGCGTATTAGGCGTTTGAATGGTAATTCGCTCCCTAAATTGTGCAATAAATTGATTAAATTGCTGATGGAGTGCGGTTAAATTGGGGGAATTTCCTCGTTCAAGCGGTCTTTTTTCGAGATTGGCATAAAAAGCTTCTGTATCAAGAAAGTCGGCATCGACAAGGCAAGAATAGAGCATTCGAATAAAAAAGGCATAAGAAAAGAAAGGTTCGTTTTTAGAAGGCTTTAACGGCGGTAAGGGCAATTTTTCAGGCAAATTAAGTTCTTGCTGCCAAATAGCGTCAAGTACCGGTAGATCTTTATGACCATAGCCAAATTGCTCTTGCAAACGTTGTGTGAGTGTAGAACGATTTTTCCCTTCTCCAGAACCATTTGCTAACCCAGCGTGGTGTCCTGCAATGCAAAACGCCATCATTTTGCCCAGAGGCCCCCAACGTTCCACTGCAATTTTTGCACCGGCAGTAGAGTGATTTACCCGTTCTCCGCCATGTAAACGCTTTTGGTAACGTTCACTATATTTGCCCAAATCGTGCAATAGCCCCGTGCAGCGAGCAATTTCTTGTGAAGCAAACGGCGCAGCAAATTCGGCGGCAAGCAAGCCAACATTATTGGCGTGGCTGAGTAAGGTTTGCCAATCTGAATGATCTGAAAGCTTCCCCGAATGGGCATACAAAGACTGAATAGTATGTTCTTCCATTTTATACCTTCAATATTTCCTTCCTAACACAAGCAATACTACCTCTAACCTTTTACTCTGTATATATCCTAGATAATATTTTCTTAATCTAAATCAAACACAAATTTCACTTGCAAAATTCAAGTAAAATTTGACCGCCTGTAACCATTTTTTCTAAGTTGTGAACCCTGTTCTTTCAGCAGAAATTTCACAAAAAATTTACTTATCTATGGGGATTTTTGCTAGAATGTTGCCATTTTTACGACAAGTTAAAGGTATTATCATGTCAGAACAAACTTTTATTACCGGTAAAGATGCTGCACTTGAAGACAGCATTGCGACCTTTCAGCATAAATTAAAAACCTTAGGTTTTAATATTGAAGAAGCCTCTTGGTTAAATCCTGTTCCGAATGTGTGGTCGGTGCATATTCGTGATGCAGACTGCCCGCAATGTTTTTCTAACGGTAAGGGAGCAAGCAAAAAAGCCGCTCTTGCCTCTGCATTAGGTGAGTATTTTGAGCGTTTATCTACCAACTATTTCTGGGCGGATTTTTATTTAGGTCAAGAGATTGCTAATAGTGAATTTGTGCATTATCCAACCGAAAAATGGTTTCCGATTGATGATGAAGCCATTCCACCAATGGAGATGATGGACGAGTTTTTATGGGAATATTTTGATCCGAATGGTGAAATCACGCCGGAATTATTGGTTGATTTACAATCAGGAAATTATGATCGTGGAATTGTTACCCTACCTTACGTTCGCCAATCTGACAATGAAACGGTTTACATTCCGCAAAGCATTATCGGCAACCTGTTTGTTTCAAACGGTATGTCGGCAGGCAACACAAAAAATGAAGCTCGAGTGCAGGGCTTATCCGAAGTGTTCGAGCGTTTTGTCAAAAACCGTATTATTACTGAGGCAATCAGCTTGCCGGAAATTCCGCAAAGTGTGATTGACGGTTATCCGACAATCAAAGCCTCTATCGAGAAACTAGAGCAAGAAGACTTCCCGATTTTATGCTATGACGCTTCATTAGGCGGAGAATTTCCAGTTATTTGTGTGATCTTGTTAAACCAAAATAACGGTACTTGTTTTGCCTCTTTTGGTGCACACCCGAATTTCCAAGTGGCGTTTGAACGTACCGTAACCGAGTTATTACAAGGCCGTAGCTTAAAGGATTTAGATGTGTTTGCCCCACCTTCATTTAATAATGAAGATGTAGCAGATCATGCGAACCTTGAGACACACTTTATTGATTCAAGCGGTCTAATTTCGTGGGATCTTTTCAAACGTGATGCGGATTATCCGTTCGTGCATTGGGACTTCTCCGGCACAACGGAGCAAGAATTTAATAATATGATGGCGATTTTCAACAAGCATAATCAGCCTGTGTATATTATGGATTATGAGCATTTAGGTGTGTACGCTTGCCGTATTCTTGCACCGGGTATGTCGAATATCTATCCAAGCGATGATTTGGTCTATGCCAATAACAATATGGGTATGGATTGGCGTGAAATCTTGTTAGATTTGCCACATTTCCATCACGATGCTGAAACTTACCAAGAACTGCTTGATGAATTAGATGAGCAAAGCATTGATGATTTAACCCGTGTGCGTGAATTTATTGGCGTGGTGGCAGAGAAAGGCTCTGCAATGCAAACATTGCGTATCGGTGAGCTTAAATCGATGCTGCATTTAGCTTTAGGTAACTTAGAGCAAGCCTCAGACTGGGCAAACTGGACAGCGAATATGAATGCAAGCGTATTCTCAGCAGAACGTAACAATTATTACCGCTGCTTAATCCAATCGATTGAGTTGTTCTTAGATGAAGAGCGTGATTCGGAACAATATCGTATGGTGTTTGAGAAAATGTACGGTAAACAAGCGGTTGAAGCTGCTTGGGGTGCAATCCAAGGCGGTAACCCGTTCCACGGTTTAACTGCATCGGACGAATCGCTTGAAAATATGACTGCACATCAGAAATTACTGAACGCTTATCGCAAAGTGCAAAAAGCGAAAGTAAATCCGATTGCGAGATAATTTTATATTTTTCGTAGGGGTAGGTTCTGTGCCTGTCCTTTCTATTTACTACCTTTCGGGAGGGCATAGGTCTCTCCCCTAGACATAAATTTCAAAATGATTGACTTTCGTCCTTTTTATCAACAAATTGCCACAACCGACCTTTCTGCTTGGTTAGAAACCTTACCCTTACAACTCAAACAATGGGAAAAGACCACCCACGCTGACTATGCCAAGTGGGCAAAAGTTGCAGATTTTTTACCAAATTCGACCGCTTGTATCAATCTAAAAGACAAGGTTGAGTCTATTTCAAGCAAGCCTTTATCTGAGGGGGAAGTCAAGCAAATTACCCACCATTTAAAGCAACTAATGCCGTGGCGTAAAGGCCCTTATCATCTACACGGGATTCATATTGATACCGAATGGCGTTCCGATTTTAAATGGGATCGTGTGCTTCCGCATCTTGCACCGTTAAAAGACCGCACCATTTTAGATGTCGGCTGCGGTAGCGGTTATCATATGTGGCGAATGGTAGGCGAAGGGGCAAAAATGGTAGTTGGTATTGACCCGACCGAGCTGTTCCTGTGCCAATTTGAGGCAGTGCGGAAACTCTTAGGGAATGATAGACGGGCTAATCTGATTCCACTTGGTATTGAGCAAATGCAACCGCTTGCTGCTTTTGATACCGTGTTTTCAATGGGGGTGCTTTATCATCGCAAATCACCGCTTGATCATCTTTCTCAACTCAAAGCCCAATTAGTCAGAGGCGGTGAATTGGTGTTAGAAACGCTGGTGATTGATGGCGATATTAATGATGTTTTAGTGCCGGCTGATCGCTATGCGAAAATGAAAAATATCTATTTTATTCCTTCTGTTGCTGCACTCATTAATTGGCTGGAAAAAGTCGGCTTTAAAAATGTGCGTTGTGTTGATGAGGCAATCACTACACTAGAAGAGCAGCGAAAAACCGATTGGTTGGAAAATGAAAGTTTAGTGGATTTTTTAGATCCAAACGATCATAGCAAAACCATTGAAGGCTACCCTGCTCCGAAGCGGGCGGTGATTTTAGCGAATGCTTAAAATGCTAGTTTAAGAGAATAAAAAATCCGCATGTCAAATGCGGATTTTTTAACTAAATATCTAACTGAGCATACAAAGCGTTAGTTTCAATGAAATCTCGGCGTGGTTCAACTTCATCGCCCATCAGCGTACTGAAGAGTTTATCTGCCGCAATCGCATCGGTAATATTGACCTGTAGCATTTTACGAGCCACCGGATCCATCGTGGTTTCCCATAATTGTTCCGGATTCATCTCACCTAACCCTTTATAACGTTGAATAGTTAAGCCTTTACGAGATTCTTTCACCAACCAATCTAAGGCTTCAGCAAAACTGCTGATTTCTTGGCGACGTTCACCACGCACCACATAGGCTGAATCAGATAGTAAATCGTTCAGCTCGTTGCCTAATGCCACAATGCGAGCGTATTCATTACCGTTGATAAAGTTGTAATCTAAACGATAGGTACTGTCCATACCGTGTGTAGTCACAATAATTTCCGGCTCATAAATTTGGCGTTCTTCATTGAACAAGGTATTAATACGGTAGAAACTGCCGCCCACCTCTTTTGCCATCAATGTAGCGACAAATTGCTCGCTCCAAGCGGTCATATTTGCTTGATTTTTTGCAAATTCCACCGAAAGCGGTTTTGAATAAATTAATTCGTTAAGTAATAATGTTGGGTAACGACGGCTTAAACGTTCAATTAATTTTTGTACGCCGTTATATTGGGCAATTAAGTTCTCTAACGCTACGCCACTTAACGCTGGAGCATCTTCACTCACATATAAGCCTGCACCTTCTAATGCAATATCAATTTCATATTGCGACATTTCATCGTTATCTTGAATATAACGCTCTTGCTTACCTTTTTTCACTTTATAAAGCGGTGGCTGTGCAATATAAATATAGCCGTTTTCAATCAGCTCCGGCATTTGACGGTAGAAGAAAGTTAATAAAAGCGTACGAATATGTGCACCATCCACGTCCGCATCGGTCATAATAATGATTTTGTGGTAACGTAATTTTTCCAAATTATAATCATCACGCCCGATGCCTGTGCCTAAAGCGGTAATCAAGGTTGCTACTTCTTGTGAAGAAAGCATTTTATCAAAGCGGGCTTTTTCCACGTTCAGAATTTTCCCTTTTAACGGCAAAATCGCTTGGTTTTTACGGTCACGCCCTTGTTTTGCCGAGCCACCGGCAGAGTCACCCTCCACCAAGTAAAGCTCCGATAACGCCGGATCTTTTTCCTGACAATCAGCTAATTTACCCGGTAAGCCGCCTAAATCTAACGCCCCTTTACGGCGGGTCATTTCACGGGCTTTACGAGCTGCTTCTCTTGCACGGGCTGCATCAATAATTTTGGTAACGATATTTTTTGCATCGTCCGGATTTTCGGCTAAATAGTCGGATAAAGCCTCATTCATTGAGCTTTCCACTGCTCCACGCACTTCTGACGACACCAATTTATCTTTGGTTTGTGAGGAGAATTTCGGATCCGGCACTTTCACCGAAATCACCGCTACTAAACCTTCACGGGCATCATCACCTGAGGCATCAATGTTCGCATCGGCTTTTTTCAATACCCCGCTGTTATCCATATAGTTTTTCAACGCACGAGTTAATGCCCCACGGAAACCGGCTAAGTGCGTACCGCCATCACGCTGTGGAATATTATTGGTAAAGCAGTACACATTTTCGTTGTAACTGTCATTCCACAGTAGGGAAATTTCCACGCCAATGCCGTCTTTCTCAGTGGTCAAATAGAATGGCGTATTGTGAATATGAGTTTTGCCTTCGTTTAAATACTCAACATAGGCTTTAATACCGCCCTCATATTTAAAATGCTCTTCTTTGCCGTCTCGTTCATCAATTAATTTAATCGAAACGCCTGAATTCAAAAATGATAGTTCACGCAAGCGTTTAGACAGAATTTTATATTCAAATTCGGTTTTATTTTTGAAAATATCCAAACTTGGCCAGAAACGAACCGACGTCCCCGTTTTTTCGGTATTGCCGATAATCGCTAAAGGTGCATCAGGCTCACCTAAGCTATAGAATTGCTCGTGAACGTGTCCTTCACGGCGAATAGTGAGTTGTAATTTAGAGGAAAGTGCATTCACCACCGATACGCCCACACCGTGCAAACCGCCGGAAACCTTATAGGAGTTATCGTCAAATTTACCGCCTGCGTGAAGAACAGTCATAATGACTTCTGCTGCCGAAACGCCTTCTTCCGGGTGAATCCCCACCGGAATTCCACGACCGTCATCTTGCACAGAAACCGAATTATCGGAATGAATTGTGACAATAATGTCTTTACAATGCCCGGCTAATGCTTCGTCAATCGCATTATCAACCACCTCAAACACCATATGGTGTAAGCCCGTACCGTCATCGGTATCGCCGATATACATTCCCGGGCGTTTACGCACCGCATCTAAGCCGCGTAACACCTTAATACTGGAAGAATCATAACTTGTTGCTTGAGTTTGTTCAGACATTCTTATTCCTACTAATTTGAAATCGAAAAAATTGTGCCGATTATAGCAGAAAAATGCGTAAAAGTATCGCAAAACAAGCGGTTAAATTTTAGTTGAAATTGCAGTCTATCTCAATTCTACAAGACCACAGATTAAATTTTACAATACTCCACAGACAGCTCCTCCACTTTCTGTACAACCCTATAATCCAAATCCTTATAATCTCTCTGTAAGCCTTTGAAATGCTTACGGGCATAGTCGATTTTCATTCGTTCACTTTCATCTAATTTTTCTTCATCTACTCCTGCTTGAATACCTTTGCCTGTATTTTTCGTTTCGGCAACCAAGTAAATTTTATTTTCTCCCTTAAACACAACTGCCCAATCGGGATTATAGCTGCCTAATGGCGTTGGAATTTTAAAACGTTTGGGTAATTTAAAATAAAACTCCACTTGCTCACTAGATTCACAATGTCGGGCGAAGATATTTTCTGTTTGGGAATCCAGTGCAATATAGTCTTCATAAATCGTTTTTGTTTTATCTTGAACTTCAAAAGTATATTGATTGAGGTAAAAATCAAAATCGCCGAATAACGTCATTTCATAGGTTTTTCCGGCAATTTTGTGATATTCCACCCCGTCTGTCATAATTTGTTGTAAAGCAAGGTTGATTTGCTCTGCAATTAAATCAATAAAGCGTTGCGGATTGCGGAAGACTTCTTGCAAGCGGTCGGATTTTTGTAAAATTTTGCAAAGGGTCGCACGCGTCAGCCCGGTTTTCTTTTGAATCTCACTCAATAAATCAGGTATCGCCCATTGTTTATTTACCGCTGTTTCATTAGATGAGCGATAATTAGTTGAAATCCCTGTTTCATTCATTTCCAATTTCACTTTGGAATGCTTAATTTTTGTCGCGTCGATATCGGGCATTTTGCGGATTTTTTCCACCGCACTTTCAATCAATTCCGCATTACTGAAATCTACCCGATAAGTGGTTTGGTGTTTAATCCGTTCCCAAATTGCCGCAAATTCCGGATGTAAGCTGAAATCTTTACGGTAGCGAACGGCTTTTTTATCTTCCCGTTTTTTAACATTGCTTTTGGCAAACTGTACACCACAATCTTCCTCAATTTCACGCTGTAATGTGGCGGCAAATTGTTCGTAACTTTCATTTGCGATAATTGTCAGCGTATTTAGATGACGATCATAAATCCGCAATCCTTGTTGATTCACAGGCAAACGCAAGCCCCGCCCAATCTCTTGGCGTTTTTTCATTTCGCTTGCAGTATCGTTTAAAGTACAAATTTGAAACACATTCGGATTATCCCATCCTTCTTTTAAGGCAGAATGCGAGAAAATAAACCGTAACGGATTCTCCAGCGAAAGCAATTTTTCTTTATCCCGCATAATCAGTTGATAAGTCTCGTTATCCGCTTGCGTTGTGCCATTAGTATCTTTTGCTACGCCTTTTTTATCCTGTGAGAAATAACCGTTATGCACGCCTTGAGGCTCTTCTTTGGCTAGCTCCAAATAAATTTCCTCAAACCATTTTGCAAATTTTCCCCCCGTAGGGCTTTGTGCAGAAGGGCGATAATTATCCACTTTATCGATAAAGAACAAAGACAACACCTTGATCCCAAGCGGTCGTAATTTCTTTTCTTTTTGCAAATGCTCGCCAATAGTGCGGCGAATCTGCATTTTTTGCACATCTTCTTTAAGTTGGGAATGTTCCGCCCCTTGAAAAATTTGTGTGCCGTTGGAGAAGCTAACCATTTGGCTATCGGTATCCATTCCGCTTAATATAAACCCTGAACGATACATTTCATTTTGGTTGGAAAGCTCATACAAATCCTGATTCGGTTTCACGCTAATCACTTTCTTTTTCATCGCTTTTTTATCGTTAAATGAAATTTCGATTTTTGCCGACCAGCTTTTTGCCCCTGTTTTAATCTCTTTGAGGGAAAGATAAGCTCCATTTACCTCATTTTCCGCCAATACGCTATCTACCTCAATTTGTTTAACTAATCCCATTTCATAGGCTTGCACCGGATTGAGGCTAAAAATCGGGTTATACGCATTTTTATGGGTGGCAGAATAACGCAAAGTGAAAAGCGGACTTAAACTCTCAATCGCATTACGGCGAATCTCCGTTTCCATATTTTGCGGTTCATCAATAATCACAATCGGATTCGCCTGTTGAATATAGAAAATCGGAGCATCACCGCTTTCATTCACGGTATTAATCACGTTACTTTCTTTGGTGAAAGAATCAATATTCATCACTAAAATTTCAATATGATTAGCACTAGCAAAGGATTTTAAGCGTGAAATTTGGTTGCTTTTATATTCAAATTTTTGATTGACGCTCGGGTTATCAAATACCGTATTAAAATGGCTTTTTGTAGTTTCCAACGTATGCAACACTCCCTCACGAATTGCCACACTCGGCACGACAATCACAAATTTTTGCCAGCCGTATTGACGGTTTAATTCAAAAATCGTGCGTAAATAGACATAGGTTTTCCCTGTACCGGTTTCCATTTCCACGGTAAAATTTTTTCCCTGTTCGACAAGCAAAGTGCGGTCGATTTTTTGCCTGTTTTGCAGATTAGCCAAATTCTGTTGTAACTGCTCATCACTAATCTGCAAGCCTAAATTCGGCACAAACCGCATATCATTTTGGGCTTTGAGTGAAAATTCAGTTGCGGCATTCGGCTGTCCGACAAACAAATTTACTGTGGCATTAACGGCTTGTAATTGATACTCTAAGGTTTCAAATTGGAGTTCCATTTTTTCTCCTTAAATCACAAAAAACGTAATGCCGGCATCTTGCATTTGCAATTCGGTGTTTTTCTTCCGGGCATCATTGCCGTTGAATAAACGGTCTAAAGCGATGACTTTTTTCGGTTGTTGAGCGATAACAGTTTGAATAATTTCTTCGTCGGCTGCATTTAACAGCAAGGCGAAAATCAGCCCGTTTTCTTCCACCCAAAACACCTTATTTTCCAACCGCACTTTTGCCGTGAGTTTTAACCCTAAACGCAATAAAAGCTCATATAAAACGGCTTGCGTATCCGCTTTTTCACTAACAGGATCAATAAACATTTCAAGTTGATCGGCTAAATTTTCAGATGTGGGCGATTGCCATTGTTTAAAATGGCTTTCTGTCAGTTTGAAGACTTTAAAACCTACATCAAGCGGTCGGTTTTCGGGGTTATTTTGCAAAATCTGCTTTCCGGCACGGCGAATACGTTCTTTTGAAATTTCAGTTATATATAGTGGTAAATTTTTTCTTTGGCAAAATTGCTTTGCTACTTTTCCATTCTTACTCTTGATATCAATTTCTTCAGGATATTGAACCGCAATAAATTTTCTATTACCCTTATCAATTCTATTACTTTCCAATATTGCGTGTGGAAATGATGAACTGCCAGCAAAGAAATCTAAAGAAATAAAATTTTTATCTTCAAATAGAGTTATTAAATGTCTTAAAAAATTAGGATTTTTAGGTGCAGAGAAAACAGGGAGTTTTGTTTCGAATAATTCTTTTAGCAGTGTTCCTGCCGAAGTTGTCTTAACATCTAGGGTGTAATTGGTTAAATTACCAGCCGAAACTGCTTTATAGTTTTTATTATTCAGTATACTTTTCATTCTTATAGTATCACTAAAGTTTTTTTCATAAATTTTATCTTCTGTGAATTCTAAAGATTCGTCTTCAAATAACTCAAGGAATTTAAATCTTGTGTATGTGTTTTCTACAAATTCATCATCAAAAAACGAAATATATCTTACATACCCTTGATTAATTAAATTTAAATCCTTATCATCAAGAGAATCTTCGAACTTTAAAATAATATCATCATCTAATTTATTAAAATAAACTGAATAGTGTTTATCTGAGGTAAAATCTGTTACAGGCTGATTAAATTTGTTTTCCCCAACTAATACTCGTTTTCCACTTGCGTGAACATAATGTCCATTTTCATCTTGACACATATCCTTAGCATTTTTAGGAATATTTTCAACAAATTTCCCCATTTCTTTATTTTTAGCATAAATAATACAAAAATCATTACTTACAGAAATAAATTTAGAATTCTTTCTACCTTTCGGATTATTTTCAACTGATAATATGGCAACAAAATTCTCCTCCCCAAACACTTCATCACAAAGCAATTTCAGCTGTGCCTGTTCGTTATCATCAATTGAAATAAAAATCACCCCGTCATCACGCAGTAAATTTTTTGCGAGATGCAAACGAGGCAACATCATATTCAGCCAGTTACTGTGATAATGCCCATTTTCTTTGCTGTTACGAACAAAGGCTCGTTTCAATTTGCCGTGTTCATCAACGTCGCCCACTTTCTCCGCATAATCTGCTTTGGTATCGGCAAAACTGTCGTTATAAATAAAATCGTTGCCTGTATTGTATGGCGGGTCGATATAAATCATTTTGACCGAATTGAAGTAGGATTTTTGCAGGGCTTTTAATACATCTAAATTTTCACCCTCAATAAAGATATTCTGCGTATTTTCAAAATCCACACTCTCTTCCTCGCAAGGAGTGAGCGTTTTGCTGGTTGGGGTTTGTAAGGTTTGATAGGCTGTTGATTTTCCTGCCCAGTTGAGCATATAGCGGTCAGGTTCGGTGGAAAAATTATCCGAAAAAAGTTGTTGGAATTTGTCGAAGTCGATTTTACCTTCGCTGAAAATTTCAGGTAAAAGGGATTTTAATTGAGAAAGTTGTTGATCTTTAAGCGAAAAGTTGGCAAGGCTGTGCTGTGCTGTGCTGTGCTGTGCTGTGCTGTGCTGTGCTGTGCTGTGCTGTGCTGTGCTGTGCTGTGCTGTGCTGTGCTGTGCTGTGCTGTTTGGCATTGTAATGTCCCTTTTTTGAATGTCTACTACAAAATGGGATATTTTACAAACCGATTGACTAATGAAGCAAGAATATAATTAACTACAACTGGATATATTTTACAAATTTCCCGATAAATTTCACCGCTTGTAGATAAAAACCATAGATAAAAAATAGGAGCTAAACATTTTTAGCCCCTACCGTCATCAGAAATAAATCCCGACTAAAATCGCCACGAACACACCTAAGCCGAAATAGTGGTTATTTAGAAACGCTTTAAAGCATTCGCTACGTTCTCTTTTTTTGGTCAGCCAACATTGGTAGATAAACAGCGTGGCACTTAAGGCTAATACGACAAAATAGCCGATGTGATAATCTTTTACCACGCCCAATAATCCCAATAAAATCAAGGTGATAAACTGTAATAACGCAATAATTTTATTATCGTATTGAGCGAATAAAATTGCAGTGGATTTAACTCCAATTCGTAAATCATCGTCACGATCAACCATTGCATATTGGGTGTCGTAGGCGACTGTCCACGCTAGATTGGCAAAAAACAGCAGCCAGCATTCAAGTGGAAGAGTTTCCGTTACCGCACCAAATGCCATCGGAATCGACCAACCGAATGCCATTCCAAGCACTACTTGTGGCAAGTGGGTAAAACGCTTCATAAAGGGATAAATCACCGCCAGAAAAACTGCCACAAAGGAAAGCAGAAACGCATAGCGGTTTAGCATTAAATCGAGCAGAAAAGCGAACAACAGCAAGATGGCAAAAATGACTTTTGCCTCAGTGGTGGTCACTCTGCCGGTAGCTAATGGGCGTTGAGAGGTGCGTTTAACGTGTCCGTCAATTTCTCTATCGGCATAATCATTAATCACACAACCTGCCGCACGCATAACGATTACCCCAAGGGTAAAAATGGCTAAAATCGCAACAGGCGGCATTCCCTCTGCGGCAATAAATAACGCCCATAGTGTGGGGTGTAATAATAATAACGTGCCGATGGGTTTATCGAAACGCATTAACTGGGCGTAGGCAATCCATTTTTGTTTAGAAAAAAGAGTTTCGTTATTCATTACAAATTTTGACGATAACGTCCGATTGGCTTAAATGAGTTTGTAATTCTAACGGTAAATCTTGATCTGTAAACAAATAATTTACTTCTTTAACATTTCCTAAACGTGCAATAGCTGTACGGGTAAACTTTGAATGATCGGTCACTAAAACCACTTGTCGGGAACATTCCATTAATGCACGCTTTACCTGCACTTCGTGGTAATCGTAATCGAGCATAGAGCCGTCCATATCCACCGCACTAATGCCTAAAATCCCAAAGTCCAAACGGAATTGGTTAATAAAGCGAACCGTTTCTTCTCCGATTAGCCCGCCATCACTTCTTAGCCCTCCGCCTGCTACCGTAATTTGGCAATCTTCATTTTGCATCAGAATATGAGCCGCATTTAAATTATTGGTAACTACTTTTAAATTTTTATGCGAAAGTAAGGCTAATGCCACTGCTTCTGAAGTCGTGCCAATATCTAAAAATAATGATGCTCCATTTGGAATCAGTTTTGCCACCTGTTGGGCAATCGCATTTTTCTCGTGTGAGAAAAATTGCTTGCGGTGGGTGTAATCACTATTCTCCGTATTGGAAGGAGCGGCTGCCCCACCGTGATGACGGCGAATCAGATTATTTTCTGCCATTTCATTCAGATCACGGCGAATGGTTTGCGGACTCACATTCAATTCAGCCACTAATTGCTCGGTACTCACATAGCCAAGCTGATTAACCAGCTCGATGATCTTTTTGTGTCTGTTTGCCTGTTTCATATTTCCTCTTTTGCAAATAATTTGCAGAAAAAGACCGCTTGCAAGCGGTCTTTTTTCAGTTAAATTTTACAATTTATCAACAAGTTCAACCGCATAGCCGATATAGCTTGCCGGTGTCATCTCTTTCAAACGATTTTTTTCATTTTCCGGAATTTCCAACTTATCGATAAACTCACGCATTGCGGTTTCATCAACCCGTTTGCCTCGAGTCAGCTCTTTAAGTTTTTCATACGGTTTTTCAATGCCATAACGACGCATAACAGTTTGAATTGGCTCTGCCAATACTTCCCAGTTTTGGTTGAGTTCATCACGCAAGTGTTGTTCATTCACTTCTAATTTGCTAATACCTTTTAAGGTGGACGCATAAGCAATTAACGCATAACCTAAACCTACACCTAAATTACGCAACACGGTGGAGTCAGTTAAGTCACGCTGCCAGCGAGAAATCGGCAATTTTTGCCCCAAATGAGCCATTACCGCATTTGCCAAGCCAAGATTGCCTTCGGAGTTTTCAAAATCAATCGGGTTCACTTTATGTGGCATTGTGCTAGAGCCGATTTCACCGGCAATAGTGCGTTGTTTGAAGTGATTTAAGGCAATGTAGCCCCACATATCACGATCAAAATCAATTAAAATCGTATTAAAACGAGCCACGCAATCAAAGAACTCCGCAATATAATCGTGCGGTTCAATTTGGGTGGTGTATGGGTTCCACGTCACACCTAACGATTCCACAAATTCTTGGCTGAAAGTGTGCCAATCAATCTCCGGATATGCCGATAAATGTGCGTTATAGTTGCCCACTGCTCCATTGATTTTAGCGAGAATTTCTAAATTTTCTAACTGTTTATATTGGCGTTGTAAACGATATGCCACATTTGCCATCTCTTTACCCATTGTGGTCGGGCTTGCCGGCTGACCGTGTGTGCGAGAAAGCAACGGAATATGTTGGTAACATTTCGCCAGCTCTGCTACAGCATCAATCACTTTTTTCCATTCAGGTAATAATACTTCTTCACGAGCGGTTTTAAGCATTAAAGCGTGCGAAGTATTATTGATATCTTCAGAAGTACAAGCAAAATGAATAAATTCATTCACCGCTTGTAATTCAGGCAACGCTTCACATTTCTCTTTTAGGAAATACTCCACCGCTTTTACATCGTGGTTGGTGGTACGTTCAATCGTTTTAATCCGATTGGCATCTTCTAACGAAAAATCAGCCACAATTTGGTTTAGGTAATCGTTTGCTTTTTCAGAAAACACTGGAACTTCATTAATTTGTGTATGCGATGCCAATTTTTGTAACCAGCGAACTTCCACCATCACACGGAATTTTAATAAGCCAAATTCACTAAAAATCGGACGAAGGCTCGCAACTTTGTCTTGATAACGTCCATCAATCGGGGATAACGCAGTTAAAGCGGTAAGTTCCATTGTTTTATATTCTCCAAATAGGTAAATGTTCGGTTAGATTTGACGATAAAATTTCTGTGCTTGGTTAAAAATTTTCTTGCGTGAAAATAAAAATTGCCAACGGCTTCCGCCGACTTGCTGCCACAAAATACCGGCTCGAATACCGGCTAGTAGCGAGGCTCGAATTTTATTCTGTATATCCGGGCGAACCAAGTAATCTTGCATTCCCATCACGTGAATTTTCGTACCTAACGGGCTGATAATATCGCTATAAATAGCGGCTAAATTGGCAATCATTTGATCTGCCATCATATTATCTTCATACAGGGCTAACTGGCGTTCCACTTGCTGTAAACGCTGGGCTAACTGTTGTTTTGCTTCAGGGTTTTTATTGAGTTTTTGGCTAAGGGCGAGCAGGCTTATCCAATAACGTCCGACTTCGGTATCTAATTTGCCGTTACCGCCGCCAGTTTGAGCTAATGCGGTTTCTAAGCCCATTTTTAAATGGGAAAGATCATCGCCAAATACACTTAACGTTGATTCCGGCTGAGTGATTAACAGGCTTTCTAAAGCACACTTAAAAGCCTCTCTGTCTGCCATGCCTTTATGTGCAAATTGTTGCACTAACGTCGCCGCTTGGCAAACGCCGGCATAAGCAAGGGTAATATCGTGGTAATCCGCCATCTCTGTAAAATTCAATATGATAAAACATTAGTGGGAATATAGCATTTTTTCAGCTTCTTTTGAATGGCAAAAGGCATTTATTCTATTGAAAAATAAATGCCTTTTCATTAATACGCAATTTGCTGCAAAAACCATCCTACCAATCGCCCATTATCTATTCGATAAACCACATCAAATTTATCCAGTCCGCTTTGGCGGTGAGTGATCATAATTAAGGTGCGATCACAGCAGTGAGTCAAAATTAGGTTTATAATCTGCTGTTCGGTTTCTCTGTCCAGTCCTTCTGTTGGCTCATCAAGTAAGACTAATTCAGCAGAACTCAGGAGCAAACGGGCAAGCCCTAAACGGCGTTGTTCGCCACCGGAAAGCGGTCTGCCGCCCTCGCCTAACCATAAATTCAAGCCGTCTATTTCAAGCAAATGCCCTAAGCCTACTTTTCTTACTACTTCTTGCATTTGCTCATCTGTAGCTTGAGCATTCCCCATTAATAAATTATCTTTTAGGGTTTGGCTAAAAATATGCACTCGTTGGCTTAAGGTAACTAATTTTGAGCGTAACATCGGCTCTGAATATTCGTCAATTTTACAATTATTCAGCCAAATTTGACCGCTTGTAGGGTCGTAGTTTCGGTTTAACAGTTGGAATATGGTCGATTTTCCGCTCCCTGTTTTACCTAAGATTGCCACTTTCTGCCCTTTTAATACCTCAAAGGAAAGATTATTTAGTACGTTTTGCTCGCCGTAATAAGCAAAGCTCACGTTTTCAAAGCGTACAAGCGGTTGATTTTGGCTCAAATTTTGCCATTCTGCCTTGCTACCAAATGTTACATTAGGCTGTTGTTCGGTAATTTCACTAATCCGCTCGGCGGCGGTAATCACTTGCCCTAAATGCAAAAAGGCGATACCAATCGGGGAAAGAATCTCCGCCGATGCCATTACACAGAAAATCACTAACGCAATTAAGGCTTCAGGGTATTTTGCAGTGGGCACATTAATCGAAGTTGAAACCAAATAGATCACCACACAAGTCAAAATGCCGTTGGATAACATTATCAAGCTATTTGATAAGCCGGACAGTCGGCTTTCTTTGCTTTGAGCGTTCAGCCATTGGTGTTCAGTTTGCTGTAGTTTTTCGCTCATTTGGTTCAAGTTGCCAAAGAGTAAAAATTCTGCATTTAACTGTACCCACTCAATAAATTGGCTGCGGTAATTTGCTCGGCTTTGTATTGCATTACGCCCTAATTTCAAACCCAATCGATAAAATACGGTAGGAATAACGGCAAGCAATACCAATAGTGTGCCGCAAATGATCAGCATTAATGGCACGGAAACAAAAGAAAGCCCGATTGCCATAAATGCAATAATCATCACTGCACTGACAAAAGGCGAGACTAAATTCAGATATAGGGTGTCTAACGTATCCACATCTGCCACCAAGCGGTTTAACAATTCGCTGTTTCTAAAGCGATTTAGCCCGCTTGGACTCAGTGGAATCAATTTTTTAAAGACGCTAGCACGCAAATTCGCCAATACCCGAAAAGTCGCATCGTGGGTGACTAAACGTTCAAAGTAACGTGAAATTGTCCGCCCTACTGCCAACCCTCTCACCCCCGATGAAGGGTAGAAAAAGTTAAAAATAAGCGCATTGCCGGCTAGAAATGAGGCAGCTAAAAACCAACCGGAAAGGCTGAGCAAACCGATACTTGCCGCTAATCCTAAAATTGCCAGCACAACACCTAATAATAGTCGCCCAAAATGGGTTTGGTAGAGAGCAAAAAACGGGAACAACGATTTCATTAGATTTCTCCCTGATGCACTAATTCATTATGTAATAATTCCGCAAAAAAGCCGGTGTGTTCTAATTCAGTGAAACGACCTTTCTGAATGATTTGCCCTTGTTTCATCACCCAAATTTCATCGCATTGGGTTAAATCTTCCACTCGATGAGTAATCATTAGCGTTGTTTGCTCTCGGCTGAGATTATGCAGAGCGGCTAACACTTGCTGTTCCGAATCCATATCAAGGCTTGCAGTCGGCTCGTCTAACAGTAATAATTCGTACGGGCGAAGCAACGCTCGTGCAATCGCAATCCGCTGTGCTTGCCCGCCAGAGATACCGATATTACTGTCTTGCACTTGATGCTCCAACCCTAAACGTGCCACAAATTCATCGGCTTTTGAAAGCTGTAATGCCTTGGCTAATTCAGAATCTGTCGCATTAGGGTTGCCTATTAAAATATTCTCTTTCAAACTGCCATGCATTAATTGCGGATTTTGCCCCACCCACGCTAATTTCGCTCGCCATTGGCTTAAATTTAAATCTCGCAGTTCGGTGCCGTTAATCGTAACCGACCCTTCATAAGGCAAGAAACCAAGTAACATATTCATTAATGAACTTTTTCCTGCACCACTTTGCCCAACCAAAGCGATATGTTGGTGTGCATTCAACTCGAAATTTAACGCTTGGGTTAAGGCTTTGCCTTGTGGTGAGAAGATCACGCAATCTTTGGCTTGAATCACAAGCGGTTGATTTTCAACATTTTTTTGTAAATTGCCACCTTGCGTTTTCACCTTTTCTTTTAAGAAAGTTTCGATATTATCTGCGGCACTAATCGCTGCTGCCTTGTCGTGATAAAACACGCCAAGTTCACGCATCGGTTGGTAAAACTCAGGTGCCATCATTAGACAAAAGAAGCCGATAAATAAGGTCACGCCCGTACCATAATAGCCAAAATCCAGCTCACCTAAAAAAATAAAGCCAAAATAGACCGCCGTCACCGCAATCGATACCGCCGTGAAAAACTCCAATACCGCAGAGGATAAAAACGCCATTTTTAGTACGTCCATCGTACTGATTCGGAAATCTTCGGTGCTTTGGTAGATTTGTTCAGTCTGCTTTTCCGCTTGCCCAAATAAGCGAATGGTTTCTAAACCTTTTAATTTATCTAAGAACTGTCCGCTAATACGGGAAAGAATGCCGATATTACGCTGATTTGCCTCCACTGCTTTCATTCCGGCTAAAATCATAAATAAAGGTAATAATGGCATTGTTGCAAATAAAATAGCCCCTGCTGCCCAGTTAATCGGGAATACAAAACAGAGGATCAGTAATGGCACTATCAGCGATAAAAATTGCTGTGGCAAATAGCGTGCGTAGAAATTATGTAGATTTTCCACCTGCTCGAGCATTAAGGTTGCCCAGCTGCCCGCCGGTTTTTGTTGAATGCTCATCGGCCCGACTGCTTCCATTTTGGCTAGAATTTGGCGGCGAAGATGTAAACGCAAGGTTTGCCCTGCTTTGAAACCGACACGCTCACGCAGAAAAATGAAGAATGCTCTGGCAGCAAAACAACAGAATAAGAGCATAATTTCAACCAGAAAGCTATTCGGTGACTGCTTTCCGATAAGCATTTTGTCTAACATTGTGGCAATCAGCCACATCTGTCCAATCATACATAAACTACTGAAACTCCCTAACAGTATGTTTAAGTGCATATATTTTTTGATGACTTTTTGCTGACTTTTAAGCCATTTTTGTAATTCGCGTTGGCGTTGTTTTTCCATAATTTTGTCAATTTTTTTGTTTTTTCAACCGCTTGTAAATCGGGTTTGCCATTCTACTATAAAGCAAAAAGGTTGTTAATGGCGAAACATTAACAACCTTTCATTCAGCCTTAACTAGAATAGCTCGTCAAATTCAAAGCGATACATTAAATCTACCGCTTGGTTAATACTTGAGACCCATTGTAAGTACAATCTTGGCGTTAAATTATAGCGTAAGGTTAATTCGGTAAGCGGTGCAAAAATGCCCACGCCATACTTCACTCTGAATTTAGGGGCAAGGCTGGCACTTACTTCTACTTTGGTGTTATCGCCAATACCTGCGGTGGTCACGCTTAAATCTTTGAGTCCGAAAGTGCTACCAACATCACCCACCAATTTACTGCTTTTTGATAAGCTCATACTGAGTAATGCCGCTGCGACTGCATTACTGGAGCTGGTATCGCCACTGCTTTCCAATGAACGACCAGTTAAAATATAGGAAAGTGCTTCATTTTGCGACATTGCCGGATCAGAGAATACTTTTACCGTTGGATTGTCTGCCAAACCGGTCACTCTTACCCCAGCTGTAATGGTCGGATCTTCCATTGCCTCCGGATTGCGTATAGCTTCAATATCTAAGGTTGGCTGAGACGGTGAGCCGGCAAAACTAATATCACCTTTACGAATCAGCAAGTCTTGACCATAAGCGGCAAATCGTCCTTCACGCAAATGAACTTGCCCGTAAAGCCCTAAACCTTGTTTGCCTTGTCTGACAGACAATAAGCCATTCACGTTACTGTTTAAACCATAGGCTTTGAGTTTGACATCATTACCGATGTTAATCTTAATATCTGCATTAATTGCCATTCCACCTGAGGTTTGAGCCGGAATATTACGTTGGCTAAACGGCACTTTATTTTTCACAGAGCCGTCCATAATCACCTCATCTCCACTTACACTGACCGCACTTTCAGGTAACTGCTCGACTTCAATTCTTGCCCAAGGGATATCTACATTTCCACTTAAGGTTAAAAGAGTTGGCGTTGCCGTCACTTGAATATCCGGGCTAACTGCCACTTTTGCGATATTAGGAATATCCACTTGGAAACGGTTAGCTTGAGCGTGAACCCGTGTTTTCCACGCATTTAGATCTCGCCAGTCTGCATCACCCTCCAAACGCAGTTCGCTTTGTTTGGTTTGTAATTTACCGCTTAAAGTCGATGTTGCCCCGTGGAAATTCATTGCTAAATTCCCACCTGTAATATCAAACGGCATTGTAACAGAGCGAGCTTTTAACTCTGTAACGTTTAGATTTCCGTGCAATAACGGAGAGGTTGCGGTGCCGCTCACGGTAAGACGAGCATTCACATTGCCATCAACCGAATCGCCCCGTTCAAGTAGCGGTCGAATCAGCTTTAAGCTTAATTGGTCAAGATGAATATTGCCGGATAACGCACGAGCCTTACTTAAATCTTTCATCACTAAATCAGTCGAAAGTCTGCCGTTATTTTCGACCCTTAAATCAGATTTAAGGGTTAAATTATTGTCAGACATTTTCAGATCAATTTTAAGCGGTGAAACGGTGAGTGGGAAACTTTTTCCCCCCTCCATTTTTTGAATAAATTTAATCGCATTAGAGGTTAAATCCAGATTCACTTGAGGCTGTTTGTTTTTAAACCAAGCTGCATCGCCTTTGGCATTCACAATCCCTGAAAGCTGGCTGTTTTTCTCCAAAAATTGTTGCAATACCGCTAAATCAAAGTTACGGATTTCAAAAGGCACTTTACCCTCAACACCGGCATTAAATGCAGTCGGGAAACAAAGATTAATTTTCCGGTTATGCCAACAATGTGCGGAAATATTGGCGTTAATGGCTTTATTGTCATATTTCACATTCACTGCTTTATCTGCTTGGAATTGACCAAACTCGGTGGATTGAATCGAAACTTGGCTTAATTGCCCTTCCCAAATTTCTTTCAAACGGTCAAATTTTCCAGAAATTTGCAAATCAGCACCAACCGGATTGCCTTTTGCACTTAATTTCAAGCTATGATTTTCTTCATTTCCTTTTAGCAATAAAGTGGCATTTTCCACTTTGATTTCATTATAGGCAAATTGACGTAACCCCAAGGTTAAATCCCCTTGAATGGTTTTCTCAGTGGTAATTTTGCCTTTTGCGGTTAAATTTTGCAGTTTAAATTGCTCATAGCCTACATTTGAGGCCACTAAATCTAAATCAATGTTAGGTTCTGAAACCTTACCCGATAATTTGGCATTACCATTCACGCTGGCTTTTAAATTCGGCACTAACCCTTGCAAATTAGGGGCTTTAATATCCGCATAGAAATCAGATTTTTCGCCTAACACGCCTTTTAAATCGATCTTATTTTCACCATACACCAGCGATAAGCCCGGAACATCTAAAAGTTGTTGATGATCGGCTTTTAAATTACCGCTTAAGTGTAGATTTTTCTGTAATAACGAACCTTTAATATCAATATTCGAGACGTCCGCTTTCCATCCGCTAGCTGAATTGCCCCGTCCTGCATAACCTTCGGAAGATAAAGAACCGGACAATACCGCCGGCCAGTCTGCCAGTAGGGATTTAGTGTTAATATGCTGAAGTTTCAAATTTGAACGCCACGCAACGCCCTCGCTCCAATCCACTAAACCGTCGATCTTCGCCGTACCTTCCAGCGTATTGAGACTTAAATCTTGTATATTAAAATGGGTTAATTCCCCTTTGCCAGTTAAACTAGCCGAGCTTGCAGGCACGCCCATTCCTTTGGCACTGACTTTAGCCTCCAAAGCGTAATCCAGGAGATTGCCATTAAGCCTCATGGCGATATTCTCTAAACTCAGCACATCACCATTTTGCTGAGGAGCAAACGGATAACGCATTGACTCACTCTTCAGCGATAAATCAAAGGGAGTTTTCGCCTGAGCCAGTGCAACATTGCCCTCCAACGAGGCGCTAATTGCACCAGCCGTCTTCACTTTTAGGCTGGTTTTGTCATATAGCTCACCGGAAAGAGAGGCTTCAATTTGATTGAACGGCAATTTTACTTTCGCCGTTTTTGCCTCGTGACCACTTAGCGTCCAACTTAGCGGATAATTATCTTGTAACGATAAAGAACCGCTTGCGGTTAGATCCCCTTGGTCGCTTTTGAAATCTAAACTTTTTAGGTTGATATGCTGATCTTTTGCTTGAGCCTGAAGCTGTAAAGAGGCAACATTTAACAATGAGATCGGCTCAATCAAATTCCCTTTTTCATCTTTAGCTTTTTGAGCAATCGCTACATTCGCAATATCAATCTGTTCAATATTGAGATCAAGAGGCAAACTAAAGCGAATATTTTTATCCAATAACGGCTGTGCTAATTGTGCTTTAATCGCTGCCCAATCCACTTTATTATCCACCTGTTCGGCCTGTGCAACAGTTTTTCTCTGTAATTGGTGAAAGCCCTCTACGACTTTTTCACTGGTTTTTTCCACCACCGCCTCTTGAATCACTTTATCAGCAATCTCTTGTGGATTTGTCGCTGATAACGCCTCTGTTTTTGCATTTTTTTGTGCAAAATCGACCGCTTGTTCAGTATCAGTTTCGTCTAACTTTAAGGCTAAAAGCAGATTTAGCCCCTCTAACTGTGTCGGGTGAACGGTAATAGCCCGCCCTTTACCAGAAAGTGCAGTGTGGAAATGATTAAGATGAATATCCATATCATCAACTTTGACCTTGATATTCTCTAAATTGATATTTTGAGCTGAAATCCCCAATGGCAAATTTAATTCGGTGAAAGGTTCGGTCTCTTCTTTTGGCTGAGAAGGGGGTAATTTAGTCGTATCAATCAACACCTCTGTATCTTTAAGGCTGAGATTATTCAAACACATTTCATAGTGGAGCAAGCAGCTAAAACCAATATGCAGATCTGCTTGCCCAACCGTTACATTCACACCGTCCATCACAAATCGGGCATCAGAAAGCTGTAACCCATCTTGCAGGCTACCTTGCACTTGCCCAAGTTGTAATGGCTCTACGAATTTATCTACCCAGCTTAACACTTTACGTTGCCCGTAACCTGTGCATAGAAAGAGAATGGCGAGTAAAAGTAGAATAAACGTCAGACAAAAGCCGTGCTTCAAAAACCGCCACTTTGATTTTTTAGGCTGTGTTGCTTGTGGCTCTTGTGCTGAGTCCGTTTGATTTGTGGCTGTTTGTTTATTTTCGTCAGTCATAATCGTGCATATTTATGAGGTGATAAAAAGTAAACAAGCGGTATGCGAAATTTTACTGAAATTCGACCGCTTGTTTTCATTTACAGATCGGAACCTAAACCAATATAAATTTGTATTCCTTTGGAATTATCTGGTGATTTTACCGGCGTGGCGACATCAAATTTAATCGCCCCGATAGGTGATGCCCAACGCACCCCTAAGCCCGTACCGTAGTAGAGATCCTGAGTTTTGAATTTATTCGATGCCAAGCCTGCATCATAAAAAATTGCACCCCACCAATTAGGGTAAACCTGATACTGATATTCTACTGTGCCTGTGGCTAAATGAGAGCCTCCGACACGTTTGCCATTACTCGGATCACGAGGGGAAATATCCTTATAGCCAAAGCCCCGCACACTCATATCGCCACCGGCAAAATAGCGTAACGCCGGTGGAATACGTTCAAATTGATTGGCTTTCAAATACCCCAACTCCGCCCTTAAATAGAACCGATGGTTATCAAAGTAAGTTCTCGCCCAAGATGTCGAGGCTTTATAACTATAAAAGTTTACATCTGAACCTACTGCACGACTCCCCCAGTTTACCGTTAATTTTTGTGTATCCCCCCATAATGGGTAAGGCTTGCCATCTGTTCTGGTTCGATTCAATGATGCCGTTGGGTAAACTAATAAGGTTTTAAATCGATCATTAGCTTGAGTAAAAGAATCGTAACGGGCTTTTAAACCAACAGAAAATGACCAACCGGTTTCGTGAGTCCAGAAACGTTGTAAGCCAAGGGTGGCAGCGGTTGATTTTGTATCGTTTTGATCTTCGTTTTCTAAAGTGCCGGATAATTGGTAATAATAATGTAGCGGATCTTCTCTAAGTGGAATATTATAACCAAATTCAAATGTCTGCTCCGGCTTAGAAACGTACGTTCGGCTTTCAATACTATGACCTCGGCTATTTAACCAAGGTTTCTTCCAGTTAAGCTGTAACCTTGGGCCAACTTCAGTTTCGTAGCCTATCCCAATTTCCACTTCATTGCGTTTTTTAGGCTGAAATAACACATTTAAATCCACTAATTTATCCTGTTCATTTAAATGTGGCTCAACCATCACTGATGAAAACCAATTACTGGAAAGGTAATCTTGGGTTAAAATCGAAAGATCGTTAGCTAAATATGGCTCACCGGAATGAATTTTAAGAATATTTTGCAAATATTCTTCTTTGATTTGGCTATCAACAAACCGGATTTGTCCATAATGGTATCGTTTTCCGCTATCATAGCCTAAACGCCAATCCGCTTTATGATCGGTCGGATAAACTTCCAAACGGTGATAAAGCCAATGACCGTCAAAATACCCTTTACTAAAAGCGGTACTTTCAATATCACCTTTAAAATTATCATAGGTTTTATGGTTTAAACGACTACCTTGTTTTGGGGCTTTACTGACTAGATGAGCGAAATCTTCGTCCGTTTTTGCATCGCCTTGCAAAACAATATCGGTTTCATCAATTTTTACCGTCTCTTTATCTAGCTCAACATTTAATACTAAGAGCGGTTTCTTTCCCTCCTGAGGTAGCTGCACAAATTGGTATCGGCTATTATAATAGCCCAAGGCTCTCAGAGCTTTATCTACTGTGGTTTGCACCAAATATTGATAACGCTCTGAACCATCTGCATATTCATTGGCAATTTGATCTAAATATAGCTCCACATTTTTCTTGGCATCTTTATCCTGAATGCCTTTGACTTCTAAAGTGACTAATGGCTCTATTTCTGGCTCATCATCACTATCTTCCGCTAATTTTTCTTGCAGATTTTCAACTCGCTCACGATCTACGTCAGACAGCCTTTGCTCTTGATTTGCTTGTGCCATTGAAGAAAAAGCCACTAAACAGCAGAATGTTAAAAAATGTAGTTTTGTATTCATTAGTAACCTTTTTATTCTTTTGGAATGCCACGCAAAAGCGGAATACTGTCATAAGGCGGAACAGAACTTAACGCTGGCTCTTGCTCAAAGAGCATAATGAATGGTTTGTCAGGCACTGTTTTTTCATTACGCCACAAGTTTCCAACACTCACCAATTCAATATCTTGAGGTAGTTGTGCTAAATTTTGCTTCAGTACACTAATCGTATTCTTGCGAGGGTGTCCTATCACCACCTCTACCCCGTTTTTTCGTGCGTGATTAATTGCATGTGCAAACTGTTTTTGTACATCAGCAAGCAATCGCTATCATCTAAAAAAATGTCTCTCTCCAGCGTATTAATACCAAATTGACGAGCCGTTTTAGCCGCCACACTACTGCCAATAGTTTTACTGTCTAAAAAGAAAAGCGTATTTTCTTTTAACACTTTCATCAAATGTTGCATTGTAGCAGAGTCTGAAGTTGCGCCACTGCCCATATGGTTATTTAAACCAATAGCATATGGTACTTGACCACGAGAAGTATGAATAAGTTTCCGAATTTTCTCTTCGTTATCACCAATATGAATACCCCCCCTCTTCAATTGGCTGTTTCGATTTAGGTTCCATTGGCAAATGAATCAAAATATCCCGTTTTTGGTTATAAGCGTCCTTTGCCCGTTCTGTTGCATAGGGTGCAACAGGAATAATCGCCACGCTTACCGCCTTGGGTAAGGCTAAGATTTCTCGATCTTCTTTTATTCGATAGCCCACATCATCAATTACAATCGCCATTTGAGCTGCTTGTACAAGCGGTGTAAAAAGCACAAACATTTGCAAAAAAATGTTAAAATTCAACCGCTTGTCAATTTGTTTAAACATCTATTTCACCAAATTTAGAGGATTAATCGGCTTGCCTTTACGGGTAACACCAAAATAGAGTGCAGAACGGCTTTGTCCCCCACTGTTACCAACCTTCGCAATAACCTGTCCGCCTTGCACTCGGCTACCCTTGCTGACTGAAATAGATTGGTTATAGCCATAAAGGGAAATATCACCATTGCCGTGGTCAATCGCAACCATATTGCCATACCCTGCAAGCCATTGAGCCATTATGACTCGCCCGCTCGCCATTGCTCTAACCGAAGTACCGGCAGAAGCACCAATCACTACACCGTGCCAATTATTACCAAAAGGAGTGATAATATTGCCAGACACCGGCATCGTATATCGACCAGCCTTGATCGGTGTTCTCTCAACATTCTCAGTTGTTTTGGACTGACCGGATTTTGCCTGTTTTTCCCGCTGTTGTTCACGTTTTTCTGCTTGCTGAGCCTCTCTTTGCGCTTGTTCTAATTGTTGTTTTAGTGCCTGTTCATTGCTGCGTAAATTCTCTAATCGGCTTTGATCCTGCTCAAGCGTTTTATCGATTAAACGTAAGGTACTTTCACGCTGGCTTTGTACTTTCTTTAAATCTTTCTCTTGTTTCTTTTGTTCATTAAGTTGCGTTTGATGATCTTTTTGCTGGCCTTTCAATTCATCACGTCTGGCTTTAAGAGCAGCTTGGGTTTTACGAATTTCAACAATCGCATCAATGCGAATATTATTCATATGCTGATAATAAGCGGTCATTCTTTCCGCATTTTTTGCCTCTTCAGACATTAAACGCTCTAAGACCGAAGGGTTCACCCCAGAACGGTAGGCAGAGTCCAACTGCTCTTTTAATTTTTCTTTCTGCTGTTTTTCCAACTTTTCTAAACGGGCAATTTCAGTCTCAGTCGCTTTAATGGTCTGGCGAACTTCCGTTAAAGACATTTCGGTTTTTTGTAATTTATCCAACACCTTCCCCATTTCTACTTCTTGGTTTTTTAGGGTAGATTGCAACGCATTACGTTTTTGCTTTTGTTCATTAATTTTTGAGGTTTGCTGTTGGATTTTTTGCTGAATCTGATTAAGATTATTTGCAAAAGAAAAAGGGGTAGAAAAGCTTATTACCCCACTGAAAATAGCAGTCCAACAGTAAGAATTTATTCGTTTCACCAGCATACCTTTATTTCTTCAAAATATTATTAAGGTTATATTCTAATCGGTTATTTGCTTAAGATCAGCTTTTTAGTGAAAGAATTTAACTATCTATTTCAAAATATAAAGAATTTTGCTATAAATAGCACAATTTCAAATCCATTAATTTTACTCAAAGCTAAGGAGTCATTATGCAATTAGTATTTATCCGTCACGGTTTCAGTGAATGGAATGCTAAAAACTTATTTACCGGTTGGCGTGATGTTAATTTAACAGAACGTGGGATTGAAGAAGCAAAATCTGCCGGTCAAAAATTAAAAGCAGCCGGTTTTGAATTTGATATTGCGTTTACTTCGGTTTTAACCCGTGCGATCAAAACTTGTAACATCGTATTAGAAGAATCAGACCAATTATGGATCCCTCAAGTGAAAAACTGGCGTTTAAACGAGCGTCACTACGGTGCATTACAAGGTTTAGACAAAAAAGAAACTGCTGAAAAATATGGTGATGAACAGGTTCACATCTGGCGTCGTTCTTATGACATCTCTCCACCGGATTTAGACCCACAGGATCCAAACTCAGCACATAACGACCGCCGTTATGCTAACTTACCAAAAGATTTAATTCCAAATGCAGAAAACCTCAAAATCACCCTTGAGCGTGTGTTACCATTCTGGGAAGATCATATTGCACCTGCATTAATTTCAGGTAAACGCGTATTAGTTACTGCTCACGGTAACTCATTACGTGCATTAGCAAAACACATCGAAGGCATTTTTGATGCAGACATTATGGACTTAGAAATCCCAACCGGTCAGCCATTAGTGTATGAACTAGATGACAACTTAAAAGTAATCAGCAAACGTTACTTATAATTGGTAAATTTCCGATAAAAAATAACCGCTTGTAGTGCAACACATTACAAGCGGTTATTTTTTGTTAATTTTTTGCAAATGGCAAAGAACAAAAATAAAGGCGAATCATACATTCGCCTTATTGTTTTAAAGTAGATTAGAAATCTAACAACTCTTTCTCTTTTGCTGCTAATACTTCATCAACTTTTTTAATGAAGGTATCGGTGATTTTTTGAATATCTTCTTCAGCTTTGTGTTGTTCGTTTTCGCTGATTTCTTTATCTTTTAATAACGCTTTGATTTGGTCATTAGCATCACGACGAACATTACGAATTGCCACTTTGCCTTGCTCACCTTCTGCTTTAACGATTTTGATTAAATCACGACGACGTTCTTCCGTTAATGGTGGAAGCGGAACACGAATGGTTGTGCCGGCAGAAGATGGGTTTAAACCTAAATCTGAGGTTAAAATTGCTTTTTCTACCGCAGAGATTAAAGATTTATCAAATACGTTTACCGCTAAAGTACGGGCATCTTCAGCTACCACGTTCGCTACTTGACGTAATGGAGTCGCAGAGCCGTAATATTCCACTTGAATACCGTCTAATAAAGAAGGTTGGGCACGACCTGTACGAATTTTCGCAATATGCCCTTTTAAAGCCTCAAGGCTTTTTTCCATACGATCTTGGGTATCTTTCTTGATTTCGTTAATCATTGATTTTTTATCCTTTTATTTAGTAACTGAGAGTTAAACAGAGAAAATTAATTATTCAGAAATGGTTGTACCTTCTTCAGTACCGAATACCACATTGCGTAACGCCCCCGGTTTGCCCATATTAAAGACACGAATTGGCATTCCGTGGTCACGAGCAAGCGTGAATGCTGCTAAGTCCATTACTTGTAATTCTTGCTCAATAACTTGCGCATACGTTAATTTATTATATAGTTTTGCATCTGCGTATTTTGCTGGGTCTTTATCATAAACGCCATCAACTTTAGTTGCTTTTAATACCACATCAGCTTTAATTTCAATACCACGCAAGCAAGCAGCTGAATCGGTGGTAAAGAACGGGCTACCTGTACCGGCAGAGAAAATCACCACACGTTTTTCACGCAACATTTTAATTGCTTCAGACCAGTTGTAAGTGTCGCAAATCCCATTTAATTGGAACGCAGACATTAATTTAGCATTTACCTCTGCACGGTGTAAGGCATCACGCATAGCCAAACCGTTCATTACGGTGGCAAGCATACCCATATGGTCGCCCACTACACGGTTCATTCCTGCTTTGGCTAATTTTGCACCACGGAATAAGTTACCGCCGCCAAGTACCACACCAACCTCAACGCCTTCAGCAAGTAATTCTTTAATCTCTAACGCCATACGATCCAAAATAGACGGGTCGATACCAAAACCTTCACTGCCTTGTAGGGCTTCACCACTTAATTTGAGAAGAATTCGCTTATAAATAGGTTTGCTCATTTTAATTGCCTCTTAACTGTATGGACTAAACACAAAATTACGTTATTATAGAACAATCCAATATAACGATAAACTAAAAATATTCACTACAATGAAATCCAAACAACTTTTCGGCATTCTTGTCGCTATTTCGCTGGCAACTGCTGCTAGCTGTTTAATGCTAATCGGATCAGGCTTTTTTCCAAATCCGAGTATCTTTGAAGTCATTTTGGGCGTATTCCTCATCATCGCTCTTGCCAGCTCTAAATGGACTTATTATTTACTCTTACTGCCAATCAGCATCGCTTATGCAATTTATACCCCGGTTGGGATAAAATTCGGTAAACCGACTTACGAGTATATCGCCTCTATTTTTGCTACCGATATGATGGAAAGCAAAGAGTTTATTGCTCAACTGCCGATTTTAAATATTGCGGCGGGCATTGCGATTGTACTAGCGGTCATTTTTTATCGAAAAATTACCAATCGCTATCAAATCCGTTTTTTACGCAATAAAACATTCGTGATTTCGGCTTTTGTATTAATGCTGTTTTCCCTTGCACCGTTTAAATTTTTTCAGGAGTTCTACAATTCGAGCCTAAAGGTAAAGAAAGAATTGGAAGTGCTGAACAATTTAACGCTAGATTCACAATGGGGACAATCAACCCTCAGCTCAACTTCAAACTACGATGATTATGTACTGATTATGGGCGAAAGTGCGAGAAAGGATTATCACCACGCCTATGGCTATCCGGCTGCCAATACGCCTTTTATGAGTTCGGCAAAAGGAACCTTGATTGACGGTTTAACCTCCGGTGGCACAAACACTATCGCCTCATTACGCTTAATGCTCACTAAGCCCGATACGGAAAAATGGGAAGCAAATTATGGGTTAACCTTAATTGATTTAATCAAATCTACCGGTATCAAGACCTATTGGATCTCAAATCAAGGCTATTTGGGCAATTACGATACGCCGATTTCCTCTATCGGTAATAAAAGTGATGTCAAAATTTTCACTAAAGCCGGCGATTCATTAAATACCAATGTGAGCGATTTTGAATTGTTACCGCATTTTGCTAAAGTGATTGAAGAACCTGCTCAAGGGAAGCGTTTCATCTTTCTGCATTTATATGGCTCGCATCCTATTACCTGCGATCGTCTCACCGATTACCCGAAAATGTTTGACGATGACAAACTGCCAAAACGCTACTTTAATGTAAATTGCTACGTGTCATCTATCAAGAAAACCGATGAATTGCTGAAACGGGTATATGATTTGCTAGTGAAAAACCAAGAAAATCACCAGCGTTCATTCTCAATGGTTTATTTGTCTGATCACGGTTTATCGCACGAGGTTTCAAAAGAGAACATTGTTATCCACAATGGAAAGGATAGAAGTAAATTACACTACGATATTCCGCTGTTTAAAATTTCAAGCGATGATACCCAACGTAATGAGTATAAAGCCTTTAAATCCGGCTTAAACTTCACTAATAGTATTGCGAATTGGATTGGTATCGAAAATCCGTTATTAGATAAAGAAATTAATCTTTTTAACGAACAAAACGATAAAAGTGATTATGGGCTAAAGAAAATCATTGAAACGCAGTCTACTGTAGAAGATCCAGCTGTTCCTATTCCTGAAAGCTACTTATATAAAGCGACTAATTAGCAAAAGTAAGTAACAAAAAAAGCAGGCTTTAAGCCTGCTTTTTTAGTTTTTAGTATCAGAAAAATTAAGCGTTACCGCCAGTGATTTTCGCTACTTCTGCTGCGAAATCTTCTTCTACTTTCTCAATACCTTCACCTACTTCTAAACGAATAAAGTTAGAAACTGAAGTATTTACTGATTTTAAATATTGACCTACAGATTGAGATGGATCCATTACAAACGGCTGACCGGTTAATGAAACTTCACCGGTGAATTTAGCCATACGGCCTTCAACCATTTTTTCTGCGATTTCTTTTGGTTTACCAGAATTCATCGCAATTTCAATTTGAATTTCACGTTCTTTTGCTACTACATCAGCAGAAACATCTTCTGGGTTTACAAATTCAGGTTTGCTTGCAGCAACGTGCATTGCTACTTTCTTAAGCTCATCTTCAGAGCCTGCACCTGCTACTAATACACCAATTTTCGCACCGTGTAAGTATTGAGCAATAACTTCGCCTTCTAAGTATTGAACACGGCGAATGTTCATATTCTCACCGATTTTCGCAACTAATGCCGCACGTTTTTCTTCAAATTGTGCTTGTAATGCTTCGATAGTTGTACCTTTATTTGCAACTGCAAAATCAGCAACTTCGTTCGCTAATTCTAAGAAACCGGCATCTTTTGCAACGAAGTCAGTTTCACAGTTCATTTCAACTAATACGCCAAAACCTGAAGCGACACGAGCAAGGATTACACCTTCAGCTGCAACACGACCTGCTTTTTTAGCCGCTTTCGCTTGACCAGATTTACGCATATTATCGATTGCTAATTCAATATCACCGTTCGCTTCAACTAATGCTTTTTTACATTCCATCATACCTGCGCCGGTACGTTCACGAAGTTCTTTAACTAATGATGCTGTGATTTCAGCCATTTTAAATTCCCCTTATTTGATATGGTAAAACAGGCTCTCACCTGCCTAGAAATTTCATTGTTTAGGGCAGGTTAAAACCTGCCCCCTCAACTGAATTATTCCGCAGAAGCTTCTTCTGCTACTTCAACAGTTTCAACACCGCGACCTTCTTTGATTGCAGCAACTGCTGAATCTAAGTAAAGTTGGATAGCACGTGTTGCATCATCGTTACCAGGAATGATGTAGTTAACGCCATCTGGAGTTGAGTTAGTATCAACAATCGCAAATACCGGAATACCTAAGTTGTTTGCTTCTTTAATTGCGATATGTTCGTGATCAGCACCGATAACAAAGATTGCATCTGGTAAACCGTTCATATCTTTAATGCCGCCTAAGCTTAACTCTAATTTCTCTAACTCACGCGTACGCATTAACGCTTCTTTTTTAGTGATTTTGTCAAAAGTACCGTCTTGAGTTTGAGTTTCTAAATCTTTTAAACGCTTGATTGATTGACGAACTGTTTTCCAGTTAGTCAACATACCACCTAACCAACGGTGATTAACGTAGAATTGTTGGCTATCTACAGCAGCTAGCTTAACTGCTTCTGACGCTGCACGTTTTGTACCTACGAATAAAACTTTACCGTTGTTAGAGGCAATACGAGTTAATTCCGCTAATGCTTCGTTAAATAAAGGTAATGTTTTTTCTAAGTTAATCACGTGAACACCATTACGAGCACCGAAAATGAATGGTTTCATTTTTGGGTTCCAATAACGAGTTTGGTGACCATAGTGAACGCCTGCGTTAAGCATATCGCGCATAGAAACTTGTGCCATAAGAATTTTCCTTCAAAGTTGTTTGTCTTACCACTTATGTAAGGCAAGACGGGGTTTAGCCTCCACATATCCTAGAAAATCGATCTTTTTATAAAGACACCCCAATTCCTAGCTTGCAATATGTGTGTGTTTTAGTGTTAAAAAATAAATGTTTATGTTTTCTATCTTAACGAAGACAAAAAACGGCGTGTATTATGCCAAAAAACAAACAGCTTGCCAAATATTTTCTCCATTTTGCGAGCTTATCATTTTAAGAAATGCTAAAAGCCATCATTTAAAAAATCAATAACAAAAACCGTTCTCATTATTGACTAAAAAAATGGGGAGGTTTAGAATGTCTTCCATTCTGTTATGAAAACCTGTCTGAAGGAGACTATCATGAAAAAAACACTTTCTGCACTTGCTATTGCTGCAGCCACTTTTACATCAACTTCAACGCTTGCTGCAAATGAAGTGAATGTTTATTCTTACCGCCAGCCTTACTTAATTGAGCCAATGCTAAAAAACTTTGAAAAAGATACTGGCATTAAAGTAAACATCATCTTCGCTGATAAAGGGTTGGTTGATCGTGTAAAACAAGAAGGTGAATTAAGTCCTGCTGATGTGCTTTTAACAGTAGATATTTCACGCGTAATGGAAATTGTTAACGCTGATCTTGCACAAAAAATTGACTCTAAAGTGTTAGAAAAAAATATTCCTGCACAATTCCGTGACTCTAACGACCAATGGTTTGGTTTAACCACACGTGCTCGTGTTATCTACACGTCAAAAGATCGTGTAGGTAAATTACCAGCAGGCTTTGACTACCTAGATTTAGCTAAACCAGAGTATAAAGGTAAAGTCTGCGTGCGTTCAGGCAAAAACTCTTACAATGTCTCACTATTCGCGGCGATGATCGAACATTACGGCATTGAAAAAACCAAAGCATTCTTAGAAGGCTTAAAAGCGAACTTAGCACAAAAACCACAAGGTGGTGACCGTGATCAAGTAAAAGCAATTAAAGAAGGCATCTGTGATTACTCTATCGGTAACAGCTACTACTACGGCAAAATGTTAGATGATGAGAAACAAAAATCGTGGGCTGAAGCAGCGATTATTAATTTCCCGAGCGGTGAATACGGCACGCACAAAAACATCAGCGGCGTTGTTATTGCAAAACACTCACCAAACAAAGCGAATGCAGTGAAATTAATTGAGTACCTCAGCGGCGAAAAAGCCCAAGGTTTATATGCGGAACTTAACCACGAATATCCGGTAAAAGAAGGCATTGAGCCGTCTAAGCTGGTGAAAGGCTGGGGAACATTTACCGCTGATACCATCAAATTAGAAGACATCGCCAAACACTACGAAGCGGCATTAAAATTGGTCGATGAAGTGAAATTCGACGATTTCTCTGAGAAAAAATAATCAACCGATAAGCGGTCATTTTTCCACAAAAATTTGCAAAATTTTGTTAAAATACAACCGCTTGCAAAAGGACGCATTTTGCGTCCTTTTATTTTTTTATGAAATAACAGGCTTAAAGAAAAATGCGATCACAATTTTGCTGGAAAAGTATTGCTGCCCTAACAACTTTTATCGTTTTGCTTCCTCTTATTGCAATTTGCTATCACGCATTGCAAGGGGATAATGAAAACCTTGCTCACCTTTGGCAAACAATGTTGCCAATCTATCTTAAAAACTCAACTTTATTAGTATTAGGAACCGTTTTCCTTGCACTGATTTTTGCTCTGCCTACCGCTTGGATTGTGGCAAATTACCGTTTTTGGGGGCAAAGAACCTTACAATGGTTACTTTGTTTGCCTCTCGCTATGCCTGCTTATTTAATTGCCTATTTATATACCGATTTATTAGATTACTCAGGTGCTTTTCAAGGCTGGCTGCGTAGTATTTTTGGCTGGACTCATCCGCAAGATTACTGGTTTCCTCAAATTCGTACATTGTATGGTGCTTGCTTTGTGCTTGCGTTAGTACTATATCCATACATTTTTTTATTAGTGCGAGTTGCCTTATTAGAACAATCTGAAAACTTAACACACAGTGCAAAAATGCTCGGGGCTTCGCCCTCTCAGTTGTTCCGTCGAATTACGCTGCCATTAATTCGACCTTCTGTTGCCGTAGGCATTGCATTAGTGGCAATGGAAACGCTTGGCGATTTCGGTACTGTGGCCTATTTTGCCGTGCCAACACTTACTACGGCAATTTATGATTCGTGGCTAGGCTATCACGATCTTGGTACTGCCAGCCAGATTGCGATCTTTATGTTGCTAATGATTTTCCTGTTTTTAAGTTTAGAGCAATATAGTCGCCGTAAACAAAAAAGCTATCAACGTGGCTATGAAAAGAAATCAGCCTTTAAATTTTTAACTGGTTGGAAATTAGCATTAGCCCTTGCTTGGTGCTGGGGTTTATTGGCGTTAGCCTTTTTCATTCCGTTTGGCAGGTTGCTCTATTGGGCATACGACTATTTCGAGCAAGCGTGGAATTTAGACTTTGTCCAATTTTCGCTTAATAGTTTGAAAGTATCGATCATCGCCTCCGTGATAACGGTACTGATTGCTCTACTTCTGCATTTTTCTAAACGTTTGAATACCCGCAAAATTTTAGTCAAAAATGACCGCTTGTCATTACAACTTGCCTCACTGGGCTATGCGGTTCCTGGCACAGTATTAGCGATCGGTTTACTTTCGCCTTTAACATTTGCCGATCATCAACTCCATGCTTGGCTAAAAAGCCTTGAATTATCACCCGTTGGATTGATTTTTTCAGGCTCACTCTTTGCATTAGTATTAGCTTATACCATCCGATTTTTAGCAATGGCAATTGGCAGCCTTGAAACTTCGCTAAATAAAATCTCTCCATCGCTGGATATGGCGAGCCAAACGCTTGGTAAAAATGGCTCAGCAATGTTAGTAAAAATTCATATCCCTTTAATTTATAAAGGTATTTTAACTGCAGGATTAATGGTCTTTATTGAGAGTATGAAAGAGCTAAATGCTTCTCTGCTACTTCGCCCATTTAATTTTGATACACTCGCAACCTATGTGTTTACCTTTACATCAGACGAGCAGCTTGAGCGTGCTGCTCTGCCTGCCATCGTATTGGTGTTAGTCGGTTTACTGCCTGTTATTTGGCTTACCAGATCCCTTATTTCGCAATCTGAAAAAGAAAGATAAAGGAATTTTATGTCTGTTTTAACTATTAATCATCTCAACCTCAATTTCGGCAGTACAAAGGTTTTACAAAATCTCCATCTTGCTGTGAATCAAAATGAAATTATCTGTTTGCTAGGTGCAAGTGGCTGTGGGAAAACTACACTGCTCAAAGCCATTGCAGGTTTATTGCCAATTGAGCAGGGCGATATTCATTTAGCGGGTGAATGCCTAAAAAGCAAAGCCGTGGAAGAGCGACAAATCGGGCTGATTTTCCAAGATTACGCTCTTTTTCCACACTTGACGGTAGCCGATAATATTCAATTTGGCTTATCCAAATTGCCAAAAGTACAACAAAAAGCAATTACCGAAAAAATGCTTTCAGTTGTGCATTTACAAGGCTTTGAAAGCCGTTTTCCACACGAACTTTCGGGCGGGCAACAACAGCGTGTCGCTATTGCCCGAGCATTAGCCTGCCAGCCAGAATTGCTACTGTTAGATGAGCCGTTTTCCAATATTGACAGCCAAACTCGCTATGCAATGATTCAAGAGATCAAGCAAATCTTAAAAAGCCAAAATGTGCCCGCTATTTTTGTAACCCATAGCAAAGAAGAAGCCTTTGCATTTGCCGATAAAATTGCCGTGATGGATCAAGGGAAAATTATTCAATTTGGTAAGCCAAACGAGCTATACCATTCTCCAGTTAATCCATTTGTGGCAGATTTTTTAGGTGGCACAAACTATCTTAACTGTAATGTAACGGAAGACAACGTGTTATGCAGCCCTATTGGCGAGTTCCGACTCTTCCCTGAAATGAACGTTCAGAAAGGGCGTTACCGTTGGCTTCTTCGCCCAGAACAGATTATCTTAAAACCCAATGAGCTAGGTTTAGGTAAAGTGGTAAGCAAACTGTTTTTAGGCCTATACTACCGCTATCAGGTTGAAATTAAAGGCATTGAGATAGTAACTTACCAATCTCAAGAGCTGAAAATTGGCGAACAAGTGGAAGTGGGCTTCCAAGTAAGAGAGTTTATCCTATTTTAAGGAGAATATATGAAAATTGAAGTTTGGTCAGATTATGCCTGCCCGTTTTGTTACATCGGCAAACGCCACTTAGAGCAAGCCCTAGCCCAATTTGAAGGCGAGGTTGAAGTGGTTTTCCGAGCCTTTGAGCTTGATCCGCACGCTAACGGCGAACCAGAGGGCGATATTCAGCAACGCCTAATGCGGAAATATCAAAAAACCGCAGAACAAGCTGATGAAATGATTCGTTATGTGGAACAAGCCGGCAAACAAGCTGGGCTAGATTTGCGTTACCGCACCACCCAATACACTCGCACCTTTGAAGCTCATCGCTTGGCGAAATTTGCGAAAAGCAAAGGTTTGGGCGAAGTGATGATTGAACGTTTATTCAAAGCCTATTTTTCCGATAATCTCATTTTGGCGAAACGCACTCAACTTATCGACTTAGCGTTAGAGCTCGGTTTAGATCGTGATGAAGTGGCTCAATTACTTACAGGTGATGATTTCGGCCACGAAGTACGGGAAGATGAACGTATGGCTCACCGCTATGGCATTAATAGCGTGCCATTTTTTGTGATTGATGAAAAACTCGGTGTGTCAGGAGCTCAACCGCCAAAGGTGTTGCTAGATGCTATCAAACAGGCATTGCAAAAATAATCCGAAAAAAGACCGCTTGTTAAGCTAAACAAGCAGTCTTATTCTTCTTATAATTTACAATTTATTTTTTGGTGATCGCACCTAAAATACCACGCATAATTTGTTTGGTGACTTGGTTGCGTAAGTTTCTGCCAACTGAATGCGCCACTTGGCTAACCACTTGTTCGGTAATCGATTGATCTTTTTTCTTCTTCGAGCCAAAAATGGAAGAGAGAATACCGCCAAAGAAGTCATTGTTTGCTTCTTCTGCCGCAGCCTGCTCTGCTTTAATTGCTTCTGCTTTCGCATTGAGTAATTCAAAGGCAGATTGATTATTCACATATTGGCTGTAGTGATGATATAACTCATCTTGTTTCACTATAGCATCACGCTCGCCCATCGCTAATGGTGCTAATTGGCTTTTTGGCGGATAAATATAGGCAATTTCTACAGGCGTTGGCATACCTTTTTCATCTAGCACCGAAACCAACGCTTGCCCCACACCAAGTTGCGTGATGGCTTCTACCACATTTACCTCTTTATTGGCTCGGAAAGTTTCCGCTGCTGATTTTACCGCTTTTTGATCACGTGGCGTGAAAGCACGCAAAGCGTGTTGGATACGATTGCCAAGCTGCCCTAATACTGAATCAGGTAAGTCGAGTGGATTTTGCGTAACAAAATAAACACCCACCCCTTTTGAGCGAATTAAACGAACCACCTGTTCAATTTTATCCACCAATGCCTTAGGGGCATCGTCAAACAATAAATGAGCTTCATCAAAGAATAAAACAAACGTCGGTTTTTCTGGGTCGCCAACTTCTGGCAAATTCTCAAAGAGCTCTGCCATAAACCAAAGCAGGAATGCACTGTACACTCTTGGTGAGTTAATTAATTTTTCTGCATTCAACATATTGATTACACCACGCCCATTACGGGTTTGGATCCAATCGTGCAAATCTAATGCAGGCTCACCAAATAAATTATCTGCCCCTTCATTTTCAAGCCTTAATAACGCACGCTGAATAGCTCCAACGCTTGCTGCAGAAATATGCCCATATTCCAGTTGGAATTCTTTCGCATTATCTGCGACAAATTTAAGCAACGCACGCAAATCTTTTAAATCAATTAGCAATAAACCTCTGTCATCTGCCACACGAAAAACGAGATTTAACAAGCCTCCTTGGGTATCGTTTAAATTGAGTAAACGAGAAAGTAACATCGGTCCCATTTCGGAAATAGTGGTTCGAAGTGGGATACCTGATGTACCAAATACGTCCCAAAACGAAACTGGATAGCCCTTTAAGTAATCTTCTCCCCCTAAATTAAACTGTAAAATGCGTTCTGCAATTTTTCCTGAAAAATTACCCGCTTGTACCAAGCCCGAAAGATCACCTTTTACATCTACTAAAAATACTGGCACACCATCATCACTCAAAGATTCTGCCAATTTGCGTAAAGTAACCGTTTTACCTGTACCCGTAGCCCCAGCAATTAAACCGTGCCGATTTGCCATTTTGGCATTAAGCGAAATAACTTTGCCTGTTTCTGTTCGAGCAATTTGATACAAACTCATCTTTCATTCTCTTAAAGGTAAATTAATTTTTTGTTCTCATCATATAAAAATTTATCACTTAATTACGGCTATTCTTTTTCGTTTTTGCCAAGAACGTTTTTTTACTTCTTGAGCGGTTCACTTTCGGTAAAGTCAGTAAGGATTCCTTGTCGTATTGACTCACAGGAATCTGATGCCCAATATACTCTTCAATTGCAGGCAAATTAACCGCATAACGCTCGCAAGCAAAACTAATTGAATGGCCGCTCTCCCCTGCCCGACCCGTTCTACCAATACGATGAACGTAATCCTCTTTATCATCAGGTAAATCATAATTAAACACATGCGTAACATCTGGAATATGTAATCCACGTGCTGCCACATCAGTCACGACTAAAATATCTAAATTACCTTTGGTAAAATTATCTAACAGAGATAGGCGTTTTTTCTGTGGAATATCACCTGTTAGCATTCCAATCCGATGACCATCGGCTGCTAAATATTGCCAAATTTCCTCACATTTATGCTTAGTATTGGCAAAAATCATACAGCGGTCTGGCCATTCTTCCTCCAATAACGTCAATAAAAGTGCCATTTTGTCTTCATTAGACGGATAAAATAACTCTTCTTTTATACGATGCCCTGTACGTTGTAGCGGTTCAATCTCAATATATTCAGCATTATCCATATCTTCATAAGCAAGCTCACGTACTTTAGCGGATAAAGTTGCTGAAAAGAGCAACGTTAAACGCTCAGTAGGCACGGGAGCTTTTCTCATTAAATAACGAATATCTTTAATAAAACCGAGATCAAACATACGATCAGCTTCATCTAGCACAATCACTTGGATTTTATCTAAATGAATAATCCCTTGCTTAACATAATCGATCACACGCCCTGTGGTTCCAACTAAAATATCTACCCCTTTTTCTATGGCTTGTATTTGCTTGTCGTAACCATCACCACCATAAGCAAGGGCAAGTTTAAGATCGCAATGTGGTAAAAAAAGCTGTGCATCTGCCCCGATTTGTACCGCCAGCTCACGAGTTGGTGCAAGAATTAATGCTCTTGGCTGATTTTTTGCTGTCTCAATTTCGTTATTTAATAAATGGTTGAACGTGGCAATTAAAAAAGCAAGCGTTTTACCTGTGCCTGTTTGAGCCTGTCCTGCAATATCATTTCCGTTAAGCGTAATCGGGAAAGTTTTTGCTTGGATAGGTGTACAGAACTCGAAGCCTTTACTATTCAACGCATTGAGTACATTTGTGTGAATGGGGAAGTCAATAAAACGGTGTTCGGTAAGATGATTTGACATAATATTTCCTTGAGATATTTGTTATTGCTACAAGCGGTTATATTTTAATTAAAATTTGCAAAAAAATTTAACAAAACTAACCGCTTTTCACTTTATTAGGCAATATAGATTGAAAAAGTTCTCGGCTTTTTAGTGGCTGAGAACCTAAATAAGGTTTCAATGCAATTCGGGTAAATCGTTTGGCAGCTTGTTGTGTTTGTTTTTCTGAAAAATCTAATTGAGCAAACGCCAATAAATCACAGCCTAAAAAGCTATTGTTATTTTGTAATAATGAGGCAATAAAGCCTTCACTTTCTCTAAATTGGTAACTCATTTTCGGATCAATTGGCAAACCTGTTGCCGTACAATGGGTAAAATCTACGCCATAGCCTAATGCTTTTAATGTATGAAATTCAAAAGTACGCAAAATCGGCTCAATTTGGTGTTGAGTAGCCAGCTCCGTCATACAACGCAAATAATGTTGAAATAATTCAGGGTAAGCGGTCTGATTTTCTAACACTCTTGCAAGCACCTCATTGATATAAAAACCGCTATAAAGTGCAGCCGTTTCCATTGGTAAAGTAAGAGCAGCAGGCTCTGCCTTTGTGAGTGTTTTTAAATCACCCTTGCCAGACCAACGCACTAACAAGGGTGTAAAAGGCTGAAGCACGGCTTTCAACGGCGAGCGAGCCCGCCTTGCACCTTTAGCAAGTAAAGTAATCCGCCCGTGATGTTCGGTAAAAAACTCCACTAATAAACTGCTTTCGCTGTATTCACGCCGATGAAGGACAAAGGCTCGTTGCCATTGATCTGTGGTCATAATTAATCCCGACTATATGTCACTTTCTTTGCTTCGCCAAAGAAAGTAACCAAAGAAAGGCAACCCTACTTCACCGCTATCTTCGCTTGGTTTGAATTTGCTTAACGAAAAAATTCCAAACTCGCCGCTTCGCTGCTCAAACAAGGAATTTTTCCTACAAATTCAAAGTCGCTCAGGCGGTTCAGAAGGGAACCCGGCAGAGCATCATTTTGCAAAATTTTTCAAAAAAATCACCGCTTGTATGGTCGGATCGGGTTCCCTTCTGAGTTGCCCGAACGACTTGAGATTTTTAGGAAAATAACCCGAGCGAGAGCGAAGCGAACATCAGGGTTATTTTTCGTTAAGAAAATTTCAACCAAGTGAGGATAGCAACGAAGCAGGGTGTGCTTTCTTTTGGTTACTTTTCTTTGCACAAGTAAAGAAAAGTGACAAAAAAACTACTCATCCATATACCCTAAACTTCTCAATGCTCTTTCATCATCCGCCCAACCAGCTTTTACTTTCACCCAAAGCTCAAGGTGCACTTGGTTGTCAAATAGGCGTTCCATATCTTTTCGAGCTTCAATGCCGATGGTTTTGATTTTTTGCCCCCCCGCACCAATAACCATTTTTTTCTGACCATCTCGTTCTACTAAAATCAAGCCATTGATTTCATACACCCCACGCTCATTCATTTTAAATTGTTCGATTTCTACCGTTACCGAATAAGGTAACTCTTCACCTGTAAAACGCATTAGTTTTTCACGAATAATTTCTGATGCCATAAAGCGTTGAGAGCGGTCTGTCACATACTCTTCAGGAAAGTGGTGCTCACCTTGACGCAGTGATTGACGCACAAATTTCTGTAAAATATGCACATTTTTACCCCGTTGTGCCGAAATTGGCAGAATTTCAGCAAAATCAAATTTTTGTGAAAGCTCGGTAATATGCGGCAGAAGTTCTTCTTTTTCCTTAATGTTATCAATTTTATTGATTGCCAATAAAACAGGGGCTTTTGCCGAACGCAATTTGTTTAACACCATTTCATCATCTTCTGTCCATTTTGTGCCTTCCACAACAAAGATGATGAGATCTACATCGCCAATAGCAGAACTTGCTGCACGGTTCATTAAACGATTAATCGCACGTTTTTCTTCTATGTGTAAGCCTGGGGTATCTACATAAATCGCTTGGTATTGATCTTCGGTGTGAATCCCCACAATACGGTGACGGGTTGTTTGTGCTTTGCGTGAAGTAATCGAGATTTTTTGTTCTAAAATCTTATTTAATAATGTTGATTTCCCTACATTTGGGCGACCAACAATCGCAATAAAACCACAATAGGTTTTTGCAGGAGTTTGAATTTGTTCTGTCATTTTGTTTTCCTTTCATTCTGTGGAATGAATTTGATGGTGCAAGCGTCCACGCTTGTACCATTTAATTAAATCTTTAGCACAAGCGAGGACGCTTGCGCTATCTTACTTTTTCGTTTTAACCACCGCTAACGCTTTTTCTGCGGCATTTTGTTCGGCTTTTCGGCGGCTGGTGCCAATGCCGATAAACACTTCCTCGACGTTAATCACTTTGCAGGTTACACGGAAAGTTTGGTTATGAGCTTCGCCTTTAATATCTAATACATCATATTCAGGCAATGGCAATTTTCTACCTTGTAAAAACTCTTGCAGGCGGGTTTTTGGATCTTTTTGTGAATCGCCTGGACTGATGTCTTTAAGCAAATCTGAATACCAATCTTCCACCTTTTCCATTGCTTTTGCCATATCTTGATCGAGATAAATGGCCGCAATAATCGCTTCAACACAGTCCGATAAAATCGATTCTCGGCGAAAACCACCACTTTTTAGCTCTCCCGGACCTAATTTTAGGTAGTCGCCTAAATCAAATTTGCGAGCAATAATCGCTAGAGTTTGCTCACGCACAAGAGTTGCTCTCATACGGCTAAGCTCACCTTCATTCGATTTTGGAAATTTGTCGTACAATACTTTACCAATAGTAAAATTTAAAATTGAATCGCCTAGAAATTCAAGACGCTCATTGTTTTTGGTTGCCGCACTGCGGTGTGTTAAGGCCTGAATGAGGTAATCAAGGTTATGAAATTGATAACCTAATTTTTTCTGTAATCGTTCTAGTTGCATAGTTTATGTGAATAAAGGGGCGTATCTCATACGCCCCTGTTAAGATTAATTGATTGAGGTAAACATTCTAGAAAAACGAAGCCCCGTTGGGAATTCATTTGCTTTTTTATCTAAACTTAACCAAATAAAAGTGGCTTTACCAACGATGTTTCTCTCAGGCACAAAGCCCCAGAAACGACTGTCTTCACTGTTATCACGGTTATCACCCATCACAAAATAGTATCCTTGTGGCACAACCCATTCACCTTCTGCTTGCCCTTCTTGTTGGTAGAAATAAGGTGCATAGTTAAATGCCATTGGGTGATTTAAAATTTGATGAGTTACATTACCTTTTTCAGTGCGTTCTACCTGCATTTCACCGTGATAGAAAAACTCAGGATTTGGCTTGCCTTCGCTGTATTCAAATACCTTTGTTTCGCCATTGGCTTTAGTAACCGTTAATTGCTGAGTTGCAAAATCATATTTAATTTTATCGCCACCTACTGCCACCACACGCTTAATATAATCAACGTGTGGTTGTGCTGGTGCTTTGAATACAATCACATCGCCTCGTTCTGGTTTGCCCGTTTCAATCAAGGTGTTTTGCCAGATAGGATCTTTAATGCCGTAGCTGAATTTATTTACGACTAAGAAATCGCCTACACGCAAGGTTGGCTCCATTGAACCACTTGGAATTTGAAATGGTTCAAATAAGAACGAGCGAAGTACTGTAACAAAGAATAAAATGCCGAAAAGTGAGGCAAAAAATTCGCCTACTGCGGATTTAGGTTGAATTTCCGCTATTTCTTCAGCGGTTAATTCTCTGCCTAAACGTTTTTGTTGTAGAACAATCGCCTGTTTACGTCTTGGGTCAGCACTGAATTTGTAAAACGCCCAAAATCCACCACAAATAATAACCAAGGCAACTAAAATAATGGAAATAGTATTTGGCAGTTGCATTGAATCAAGCCATTGCCAAATACCATAAATAATACCTAGAAAAATAATTGGCATAAATTGTGCCACTGAATGCTCCTTTTTATTCAAAATTGCAAAGTTTTCTCAAAATATGACCGCTTGCAAGCGGTCGTATTTTACACGAATATTGACAATTAATCCTTACCCACATGAAGAATTGCCAAAAATGCTTCTTGTGGCACTTCTACGTTACCGAGAGATTTCATTCGTTTTTTACCCTCTTTTTGTTTTTGTAGCAGTTTCTTCTTACGACTTACATCACCACCGTAACATTTTGCTAATACGTTTTTACGCAACTGTTTTACCGTTGAGCGAGCAATAACGTGGTTACCAATTGCCGCTTGAATTGCGATGTCAAATTGTTGGCGAGGAATCAGCTCACGCATTTTTTCCACTAATTCACGTCCACGATACGCCGCATTTGCACGGTGAACGATAATCGCCAACGCATCAACACGCTCGCCGTTAATCATAATATCCACACGCACCATATCAGCCGTTTGGAAACGTTTAAAACCGTAATCGAGTGAAGCATAACCACGAGAGGTTGATTTTAAGCGGTCGAAGAAGTCTAACACTACTTCGCCCATTGGGATTTCGTAAGTTAAGGCGATTTGGTTACCGTGATAGACCATATTGGTCTGTACGCCACGTTTTTCCACACAAAGGGTAATCACGTTGCCTAGGAATTCTTGTGGCACAAGCATATTACATTCTGCAATCGGCTCACGAATTTCTGCAATATTGTTGACTGCTGGGAGTTTCGATGGGCTATCCACATAGATCGTTTCGCCACTGGTTTGCACCACTTCGTAAACTACGGTCGGAGCGGTAGTAATCAAATCAAGATCGTATTCACGCTCTAAACGCTCTTGAATGATCTCCATATGTAATAAGCCTAAGAAGCCGCAGCGGAAACCAAAGCCTAACGCACTTGAAGTTTCTGGCTCATAGAACAATGACGCATCATTTAGGCTTAATTTGCCTAAAGCATCACGGAAGGCTTCGTAGTCGTCTGAACTAATCGGAAATAACCCTGCATAAACCTGTGGTTTTACTTTCTTAAAGCCCGGTAATACTTCAGTTGCTGGGTTGTGGTGGTGGGTTAATGTATCGCCCACTGGTGCCCCTAAAATATCTTTAATCGCACAAACTACCCAACCTACTTCCCCAGTTTTAAGTTCTGCGGTATCCACTTGTTTTGGCGTGAAAATACCAAGGCGATCTACATTGTAAGACTGCCCTGTACTCATCACTTTAATTTTATCGCCTTTTTTCAGCACGCCATTTTTCACACGCACTAAAGACACAACGCCTAAATAGTTATCGAACCAAGAGTCGATAATTAACGCTTGTAATGGTGCTTCCGCATCGCCTTCTGGTGCAGGAATTTTCTTCACGATTTCTTCTAAAACATCTTCAATGCCTAAACCTGTTTTAGCTGAACAGCGTACTGCATCAATGGCATCAATGCCGACAATATCTTCAATCTCTTCTGCCACACGCTCAGGCTCGGCTGCTGGTAAATCGATTTTATTTAAAATTGGCACAACCTCTAAATCCATCTCAATTGCGGTATAACAATTCGCCAACGTCTGTGCTTCCACGCCCTGCCCTGCATCAACCACTAATAAAGCACCTTCACAAGCAGCAAGCGAGCGAGAAACTTCATATGAGAAATCCACGTGCCCTGGCGTATCAATAAAGTTGAGCTGATAAATTTCGCCATCTTTCGCTTTATAGTTTAAGGTTACACTTTGTGCTTTAATAGTAATTCCACGCTCACGCTCAAGATCCATTGAATCTAATACTTGAGCCTCCATTTCACGATCTGATAAGCCACCACAAGTTTGAATTAAGCGGTCTGATAAAGTCGATTTGCCGTGATCGATATGAGCGATAATCGAAAAGTTACGAATATTTTGCATTTTCATCGGGCAGTTAATGTCCTGTTTTGTTATTTGTTTATCAAAAATTAATCGGGGAATTGTACTTGAAATACAAGGTTTTGCAAAGAAAACAAATAGCAATAAGCGGTTATTTTTTCCTAAAAATGTGCAAATTTCTTGAGAAAAATGACCGCTTGCACTCACCCTAATTGCAAATAATTTCTCTAAAATATAAAAAACATTGAGCAATCACAAATTTTTATTGTAGAATCCATAAGTTTTTTTAATTCATTCGATTATAGGAAATAATTATGCAATTCAGAGAAATTAATCCCTCCCCTCGTTTATTAATGTGCCCTGGCCCAACAGATGCTGACCCACGTGTTTTGCGTGCAATGTCTGCACCCATTTTAGGGCAATTTGACCCTGAGTTTACCTCATTAATGAATGAAACAATGGAAATGGAACGCCGTTTATTCCAAACCAAAAATGAGCAAACTTATGTAGTCAACTCCACCTCTCGTGGTGGCTTAGAAACTGTTCTAACCGCAGCGATTTGCCCAGGCGATAAAGTGTTAATTCCTGCATTTGGTCGTTTTGGTTATTTATTAAATGAAATTTTAGCTCGTAGCGGTGCAGATATTACCATTATCGAAAGAGAGTGGGGAACCGTATTTGAACCAGAAGAAATTGAAGCAGAGTTGAAAAAAGGCGGCTATAAAGCAGTTGCTATTATTCACGGCGAAACCTCAACCTCTATGATGCAACCGTTAGAAGAGATCGGCAAAATCTGTAAACAATATGATGCAATGTTAATTGTAGATACCGTTGCAACCTTAGGCGGTGTAGATATTCGTGTGGATGAATGGGGCATTGATGCTTGTATCGGCGGTACACAAAAATGTATTTCCGCCCCATCAGGCACAGCTTTAATCACTTATAACAAACGGATTGAAGAGATTATTGCAAAACGTAAACGTGTGGAAAAAGGCATTCGTGCAGAGTCTGATATAGATGGCACATTACCGCCAATTCCAAGTAACTACTTAGACTTGGCACAGCTACAAGATTACTGGAGCCCACGCCGTTTAAATCACCACACAGAAGCCACTTCTGCACAATATGGTGTACACGAAGCGTTACGCATTATTTTACAAGAAGGCTTAGAAGCTCGTTTTGCTCGCCATATTTTAAACGACAAAGCATTATGTGTAGGTTTAGAAGCAATGGGTTTGAAAATTTTTGGCGATCGCAAACATAAAGCCCCCGTTGTAACGGCATTCCACATTCCAGAAGGTATGAGTGGCCCAGCATTGCGTAGTGATATTTTAAACCACTTCGGTATTGAATTAGCCACCTCATTCGGCCCCTTAGATGGAAAAGTAATCCGTATCGGTAATATGGGTTTCTCAAGCCAAAAACGTAACGTACTTTTAACCTTAGGTGCGTTAGAAGCCGTACTTTTAAGCCATAAAGTAAAAGTGCCTTCAGGCGATGCGGTTGCAGCTGCCTTGGCAGTCTATAAAGAGGCTGATAAATAACCACCTTCCTAAATTTACAATACAACTCACTAATAATTAATACTGTGGATATTTATCCACAGTAAAACCACAGAAACTCAAAATATTTTCACAAATTTAATCTTTTCCTATTTCATTTAATCAAATTAAATATTATAGTACGGGCCATTTTTTTTAAGAATGAAAAGTAAAAGTTTTAATGAGGAAATTTTGATATGCCAAACTTTAGTTTCACCCATCTGTATAAAAAACACACAAAAGAGCTCCCTGCTGTTACCTTGCTTAGCGCTCTGATAGGGCTTAGCCAAGTCTCTTATGCCAATCCACTTCCTTTAGGCAACACCACTGGCACCAATAACCTTGCTGTAGGTGAAGGTAGTTTTGCGTTAGGCACAGGTTCTCAAGCAATCGGCAAGAATGCCATTGCAACCAGTGGTAATATCTCCCCCCAGGAATTCAAGGCGGAGTTAGAAAACTTCCGTAATTTAGTTAATCAAATTGAAGAGTTACGTACTCAAATTGCTGAACAAGAAAAACAAGGCTCTGTTAATCAACAATTACAAGATACTTTAAAGAGTCAGATTGCTCAATATGACACTATTTTAGAGCGTGTACGTGAAAAAAAAGCACAACAAGCAATATTAGCCAATAGCGTTATACCAATGCGGAAAGAATTAGTTAATAGAAGAAATCAGTTAACAGAATTGGAAAATAATTTTAATACTAGTTTTTTACCAGAAAAAAATAAACAAGAAGCATATCAAAAATTTTCTACAGTAATAGAATCATTAGACTGGAATAAATTATCAGCAACTAATGGGGTAGATCAATTAGCAACAGACTTAAAAACTAAAATTGAAACTGATTTCCCTAATATTAATTTTTCAAATGACCAATATAAAGATCTCATTAAAGGTTATCGCAATATTCAAGGTAACTTAGTAACAGCCATTCCTAAATTCCTGAATAAAGTTAATGATGATTTTGCTATAAGTAATAGTGATAGAGGCTTATATTATAACTACCTTCCTTATCATGGTATTGATCGTTGGGAGGGTTCTAATTTTAACTTTCGAACACTAAATGGAGTTTATTATGATGATAATCTAACTTCAACAGAACTCCTGCGAAAATTTATGATTCAAAGAGATTATAACACTCTTTCTGAACTAAGTCGTGCTCACGCAGGAAATGCTGATGGTCTGGCTAAAAATTACCATCTTGTAGTTGCGAAAATGTCCTATGAAAACCTGAAAAAAGAATTATCCAAGAACTCCGACTCTAAATTTTATAAACTGAAAAAGCTATATGAAGCCTATGGTGAATTCTCAAATTTAAATGAATATGTTTCAAGCAGTTTCCAAGGAAATCCACTTGAATTATTAACAGTACCTGTGCTTAAAAAAAGTTTAGAAAACCAAGAGTTACTCCCTAACAAGCTGTATAGGAAATTTAATATTGACAACCAGGCTATTGCACAGACCACATCAAACATTACTAAAGAAGAAATTGCTGATTTAGAAAAAACTGTAGAAAATTTCAATAAGTTCAAAGAGTTAATTGATTATAGTAGCAATGCGTGGATCTTTAATAAAGAAGAATATCGCACTTATATGAATGATAATGTAATTCCTTTTATGGAGAAGGTAGAGGAATTTACTAAAACATTAAAAACTTTATCTAGAGAAGACTTAAGTGAAGAGGAACGTACAGCCAAAACAATTGACTCCGTTAAATTAAGAATATATCTCAATGAACAAGCACGAAATCGTAAAAATTATATTAATGGATTTGTACCTACCGATTGGATTTCTGAAATTACAGATCAAATGACAAAATCCAAAAATCTATGGTTAAAATATGAAGAGGAATCCAAAACAACATTAAAACCATACCAAGAAGAAACAATATCTAGTCTTATAAAAGATGAAATTAATAAAAAAATGGCTGAAATAGATACTACAACACTAGAGATTGCTAATAAAGAAAGGGAGCTCGAGGAGCTTGAAAACCAAATTAATGCTTTCACTTTAACTGATGAAGAAAAACTTGCGGAAGATGTGAAAAATGATTTAATCTCAAAGCTTGATGAGGCTAAAGCAGCCTTAGCAAAAAACCAGCAAACGCTCAAAGAAAAGCATGATGAATTACTAGGGCTAAATAACAAATTAGATAGCTCACCACTTGTTAAAAACGGTAAAAATGCACTTGCAGAAGGCACGAATGCCTTTGCTTCTGGTGAAAATGCCATCGCATTCGGCACGGATTCACAAGCTACGGGTAATAACGCTATCGCACTAGGTGCAAATTCAAAAGCAAACGCAGAAAGTGCGATTGCAATTGGTAAAGGTGCACAAGCATTAAAAGAAAAAGCCCTTGCTTTAGGCGAAAATGCCATTGCCAACGGGGCATCTGCTATTGCGATTGGTGATAATATAGGTGTTTCTGGTGAAAAAGCCGTAGGTATTGGTTCAAATGCTATTGTATCTGGCAATGGGGCAATAAGTATTGGTTCTGATAATCGCGTTTCGCATAAAAATGCAGTAGCTATTGGTTCAAATATTACCCAAACGGCTGAAAACTCAGTAAATTTAGGCAATGAGTCAGCAACAACCGTAGAACTTACCGCTGAAACAGCTGGCACAACGCAATACGCACATTCCGAAATTTTAGGTGAGATCTATAAATTTGCCGCCTCAGAACCTGCTGGTGTCGTGACTGTTGGGGCAAAAGGTAAAGAGCGTCGTATTCAAAATGTTGCTGCAGGTTTAGTTTCTGAAACCAGTACTGATGCAGTAAATGGTAGCCAATTATATGCCGTAGCCAAAGCAGCCAATGAAGGTAAAATCGGTGTTGTGAGATATACAAATACAGATGGTGTAGTAAGGATTGCTAACCATTTAGATGGTAATGAAGTCAATATCAGCAATAAGTCCGGCAATACTCGCCTCTTAACTGGACTTTCTGAAGGTCTTGCACCAACAGATGCTGTAAATAAAGCACAGCTTGATCGTGAAATAGGTGTAGTAAATAACAAAATCAGTGCTGTAGAAAAAGAGGTAAAAAAAGTGAAAGGTTCGGTATCAAATGCTATCGCAATAGCAAGCTTACCTCAAGTATCTGTACCAGGAAAACGTCAACTCTCTGTCGCTACAGGCCATACCCTTGGTACAACTTCAGTTGCAGTAGGTTTAAATGGCCTTAGTGATAACGGTAGAATATCTTACAAGCTAGGCACATCTGTATCGCAAAACAGTAATTTTGCGGTTGGTGCTGGTATTGGTTTCTCATGGTAAGGAAACATAATGTATTGTATGACTAAAAAAATGAATTCTCATTTTGTAAAGGCAAACAAAATACTTGCTGCTATGTTACTTTTAGCTCCATTAGGTTTCTCTTATGCTGATGAGGCGAGCTTAACAAAATACCAGCAAGCACGTATTGCGGTAACTTATAAAGGTAACGTTGGTGATCTCTCTCAACAACTCGCTAAGAAGTTAGGAATTGGTTATTATGCCATACAGCATAATTCATCTATTCAAGTAAAGTTGAAACAGACCGATAACGATACCTTGCAACATTTGCTCGATCAAATAAACCAGCAACTTAAACAGCAAAATAGTAACCAACAATTACGCTTTGATATGCTAGATGATAAAGTAGTGTTGGCTTTAGTTGGCAACAATGTCAGTTTAGCTCCAACTCAATTTATTGGGGATGTGGTCTATGATAATAAAGCTCTAGTTCAAGAAGAGAAAGAGCGTAATATTATCTCTGTACCTCCTCAATCAAATAAAGGATCATATAGCGAGGTTAGCAGTGCTGAAGAAAAAAAGCTCGGTGATATTTTAGCATTGAGTCAAGATACGAAATTAATTAGTAAATATGCTAAACGAAAAGTGCCTACCTATAATGTGGTTAACCAACACGCATTAGGGTTAGAAAATATCCGTAGTACTAAAATCAGCACCTTCTTAATTTTTAAAGATGGCATTGATATGAGTAAATATAAAGTTGAAGGTCAATTTCAGGATATCGCTATCGTAGGTAACGTAGTTGGAATTTTACATCGTCAGAAAGTACCGCCGAAAGAAATTTTAATTACAGCTCCTGATAAACAGCAATATAAACTAGCTAAAGCTAATTAAATACCCTTGCAAAAAAACAAATAGGTTAAATTTTGCACTGAATTTAACCTATTTTTATTTATCTATAAAAACAGGTTATAATTTTTCACACATTTTTTGTAATAAACGTATACTTATTCTGTCTAATAACCACATTTTTAGTTAGGAGCATTTTTATGTCATCATTTTCAACTCAGTCAGCTTGCTCAATGACAGCTTGTAAAAACGGCTTGGGCTTTCTTGTATTACGTCTATTTCTTGCTTATGAATTTTTTGAAGCAGGGTTATCAAAACTAAACGGTGAAAATTGGTTTGCCTCAATTCAAGAGAGCTTCCCATTCCCCTTTAACGTACTACCAGCCGATCTTAGCTGGGCTATTGCTAGCGGAGCGGAAATCTTACTGCCTATTTTACTCACTTTGGGTCTGTTCACCCGCTTCAGTGCGTTAGGATTAATGATCTTAACAGCGGTAGCGTGGTATGCTGTTCACGCTGGCAATGGCTACAATGTCTGCAACAATGGCTATAAAATGGCACTCATTTATTTAGTGATGTTAGTACCACTTTTATTACAAGGTGCTGGCTCGCTCTCTCTCGATTTTCTGTTACAGAAAAAATCCCCAACCAAACGCTGGTTGAAATTCCTTTAATCCCTTAATTTATGGAGAATTTTTAATGAAAAAAGCAACTTTAATGGCATTAGCTGGTGCATTAACTATGGCAACCGCAACTGTAAACGCTGAAACTACATCAGTGAAAGCAGATGCTTGTATGGAAGTAAAAGATGGCAAATGTGTAAAAACCAAAGCTACAGAAGGTAAATGTGGCGAAGGCAAATGTGGAGCAACCTCTTCTGAGCCAAAAGCAACCGAAGGTAAATGCGGCGAAGGCAAATGTGGAGCAACGGCACCAAAAGCGGCAGAAGGTAAATGCGGTGAAGGCAAGTGTGGAGCTTCTAAGTAAGTAGCGAAGGTGCGTTTTCTAAACGCACCTAACCTCTTATAAACACAATCTACAAGCGGTTAAATTCCGCTGATTTTTTGCAAATTAAAGGAACAAGACGATGTTAAAATTTACTGGTGCTGGTCTAGGCTATCGCCGTGACCTAGCGGACGGATTTTTATCTCTCACAGATAACAATATAATTAATTTTATGGAAGTAGCCCCAGAAAACTGGCTGAAAATGGGCGGTCAGGCTCGGTATAACTTCGATAAAGTCGCTGAAAAAATCCCTGTTATTATTCACGGTTTATCCCTCTCTCTCGGCGGGCAAGCGCCTTTAGATATGACGCTACTAAAAGGGATCAAGAATATGCAGCAGCAGTATAGCTCCTTTTTCTTCTCTGATCATTTAAGCTATTGCGAATGTGAAGGGCATTTATATGACCTGCTGCCAATGCCGTTTACCGATGAAGCCGTACATCACGTGGCAAATCGCATTAAACAAGTGCAAGATTATTTAGGTATGCAAATTTCCCTTGAAAATACGTCCTACTATCTGCATTCACCAACCAGTACGATGAATGAGGTAGAGTTTCTCAATGCAATTGCCCAAGAAGCGGATTGTGGCATTCACCTTGATGTGAATAATATTTATGTTAATGGTGTCAATCACGGCTTGCTTGATCCATTTGTATTTATTGATCAAGTGGATAAATCTCGTGTCAATTATATTCATATTGCAGGCCACGATGAAGATCACGGTGCGGCGGAAGACGTTAAAATGACCGAGGGTGAATCATTTAATATGGTAAAAGGCGAACTACGTCATCTGCCAACTTTACTGGTCGATACCCACGGAGAAGCTGTACAAAAAACTGTGTGGGATTTACTAGAGTACACCTATGAACACCTACCGCATATTCCACCAACACTGTTAGAACGGGATTTCAACTTCCCACCGTTTCAAGAACTGATTAGTGAAGTACAGCACATTATGAGCTTACAGAAAAAATATGCAAAAACGAGGCTAAAAAATGCCGCTTAAACTCGTTGAAGAACACAAACCGTTACTCAAAGAGATTCAAGCCGAGTTTGCGAATGCAATTCGCCATAACGATGTAAAGCTGATGAGTGGTAATATCTCTCCACAGCGGCTTGGCGTCTATTCTCGCTTGGTTCGCAATAATACTCTCGGTTTTATCGACCGTTGTTATGTACAGCTCCCTCAACATCTAAGTCCTGAAGAATGGGTTGCCGTTAAAGAAAAATTTATACGAGAAGGTAAGGCTCATTCGCCCTTTTTCCAAGATATTGCTGGCGAATTTCTCAATTTTTGCCGAGAAAATGGTTGTATGCCACCACACTTGCTTGAGTTGATGGACTTTGAAAATGCTCAATTACTGGCTGAGGTATCAATGGCAACCGTACCATCAGAATTTGAATGGGATAACGATACTATAATGCAGTTTTCTGGTGCAGCTGAGCTGCGTCAATATGCGGTAAACTTTATCCGTAGCGAGTTCAAACAGTTTGACTTTGAGCCGACCAACGTACTGATTTGGCGAGATGCGGAATTTGGCATCTATTACAACCGCTTGGAAGAGCTGGATTTCTTCCTGCTTAGCTCGTTGCAAGAGGGGGCAAATTCCCTGAATGGCTTACTAGCAGAACTCAGCGAGTTTACCGAGCAAAATCTGGAGCTAAAAGCCTTGTTACGCCAACTTTGGGAAAAATGGGTTGAAGCAGAGGTGATTTATCCTGTCTATCCTGAATGAGGATAAGGTATGTGATATGTACTGACATACATAGTAGGGGCGGGTCCTGTGCCCGCCCGACTAATATTAAGATAACGGGCGGGCACAGGACCCGCCCCTACGATTAGTATGTTAGGTTTAAAAATACTTCATACCAATATCCCCTAAGTTGGGTAAAACCTTATGAAATAGGATACAAGCGGTTAGTTTCTCTCAATTTTTTACCAAAGGATCACGCAATGAGCCAACCGGCTTTACGGCAAATATCCCCCTCGCAGCTAGAAGATATTCGTCTGCAAATGGTGAAGTTTGCCTTTTTACAGTTAAAAAATAACGAACTTGCCGAAGATGTGGTGCAAGAGGCGTTTGTCAGCGCTTATAAATATGCCGACAGCTTCAAAGGTGAAAGTGCGTTAAAAACGTGGATTTTTGCAATTTTAAAAAACAAGATCGTAGATTTAGTGAAAGCCAAAGGCAAATTGGTGGCAGTATCTGAGCTGATGGAAGAAGACGATCACGATCTTGCCGATAAATTGTTTAACGAAAATGGCGGTTGGGATAAAGATGCTTATCAATCTAATGAGTGGAAGAACACCGAAAGCCATACCTATTCCGCTCAATTCTGGCAAGTATTTGAATTTTGCCTAAATAATCTGCCGGCAAATCAAGCAAGGGTGTTTATGATGCGTTCCCATTTGGAAATGGAAACCGAAGAAATTTGCGCAGAATGTGAGATTTCACCAGCAAATGTGCATACCTTACTGTATCGGGCAAGATTGCAGTTACAGGTCTGTTTAAGTCAAAAATGGTTTGGAGGTTAAATGTTAAAATGTAAGCAAATTACCGAATTAGTTTCTCTGTCCCAAGAACAAAAACTGACATTAAAACAACGTGTTAATGTGCAAGTTCATTTAATGCTTTGTTCTCGTTGCAGAGCCTTTAGCCAAAACTGCAAAACCGTAGATAAGCTAACGAAAGAATTTAACTCTTAGCGTAAAAGCAAGCGGTAAAATTTTTAATAAATATTTCAAACTTAAGTGAGCATAAGGCTTATTATAAATAAAACGTTCCGAAAAAACATTGATTTTCATTAAAAAATTCCTTTATTTATCAAATAAATGCGATTTGTTTCGGAACGTTTTTTAATGCTTATTTTGCAACATACGGATTATCAATGGAAAGCGTTGCTGTAGACATTGTGCTTCCTAGTACAAAAAAACCACTTGGTTTCCCTAAGCGGTTCTAATCTATAAGAACTATTACACCACAATCTGCCCCGTCTCTTTTAAGTGATTGTAAATACGACCTAACATAATCTGGGTTGGCGTTTTGCCAATATCCTCTTTTGTGAGTGGGGCATCGGTGATTGCTTTTGCGGATTGTGCATCAATGTATTTGTACTCACTCGTAATAGTAACAAAATTGGTCACAACACCATCGCTCTCCTCACCTGTGCCAACGACATATTTAGCATTGAGTGAGCCGTCGTCTTGAGTTGAATAGCTTGCGATAGTTGAATACATTGGGTTTAAGATTTTGTTAAAAGTTGTCATAAGGTTTTCCTTTTGTAGATTGTTGATAAAAAGACCAAATGTATTTCTACATTTGGTCTCAGTTTAGGTTACTGATATATATTTTGCTGTAGATAAACTATAAGCTAGTATCATTACCTGTATAGTAGAGTCCCTTTTAGATGGGAAACTAGAAGCATTTATTGTTTTGGATATTACTTGAGTTTTACTTTGATTAGCTGGTAGTGTGAAAGAGGTTATACCAACAACTTCAATGTATCTTTGATTTGGAGCTGGTCTGATATTTAATGTAGCCTCGTAGGTTTCTGTATACGAATATCTAGGGCTAGATGAGTTTTCTCCATAATCTTGCCCTTCATAATGCCTATTGTGGCTTTTAAATTTTAAATGGCCAACAATTTGTTCAATTACACCACCACCGATTAATTGTGTAACTTCTAATTCACCAGTAAAACGTCCTGTCGCCCCCTCTAACCTTGCACCTTTGATTGTTCCACCTGTAATTGTCGTACCGGTTATAGTTGTACCATTGATTGAGCCACCATTAATGTTGTTACCACTAATAGTATTCCCCGTAATAGTTGTTCCTTTTATTGTTCCACCGGTTAATGTCCCCACATCTTGAGCAATAGCCGATAACTGCGTTACTTTTAGCTTATCTGCAGTAATAGAGCCGCCAACAATATGGCTCGCATTAATCGAATTTGCCGCCATATTCCGTGCTGCAATCGTGCCGGTTGCGATTTCATTTGCAGTAATCGTATTAGCTGCAATTTGTTGAGCAGTAACGGTATTAGTAGCTATTGAGCCACCGTGAATAGCGGTTACACCGGCATTTTGCCAAGGGCTAGGCTGAGTGATATCTGTAGCATTATCACTAGCCTCCTCAAGCATTGGCCTACGAGCAAATAAAAATGGATTAGCTTTGCCCTGAATATTATCTAATCGTAATGCGAAACGAATACAGCCTGAAGTAGGTGCAGTAAATACAACCTTAACCCGTTTCATATTTTTAAATTCGCCTTGATTAGCACTATAGCCAGTAATTACCTCGCTGTCGCCTATCCAACCTAAGTAAGCACCACCAGGTTTTTCGATATTCTCAATGACTAATTTAGCTTGCCCACGATGACAAGCTAACCATACGGAGGCAATATATTTTTTATTAGGCACAACATTAATATCCTGAGATAACCACCCAATTCGCCCAGTATCAGAGGTTTCCTGTGTAGTGCTATACCGCATCGAAAATACTAACTCATTTGGTAGTCCTCCATTTTTTAGTCCGTAATTATCTTGTTCATTCCTATTGAAAATATTACGGGTGTCAATATTTAGCCGATCACCAACTTCTCCTCGCCAGTAGTTCCAGCCAAACGGAGCTATTGACAAATCGGGTGTTGCAAAAATAGGATTAACCAGCAAATTCCCACCTAGCCCAATCGCTAACTTATCCGCCGATATTTGCCCTGCTGCCAAATGCTCCGTTTTAATCGCTCCTGCAGTCAATACAGCAGTTCTGACGGAATTTGCATTGATGTGGTCTCCTGAAATCGAGCCTGTTGCGATTAAATTCCCATTAATCGCTACTTTATTTTCTACCACACCAAATAGTCTTACTGGCGTGCCGTCTTGGGCGTTTTTCACGACCTCAAATTTATCTGCCATCACAATCACAGAAGATTCCGCATTACGGTTATCTGCCGTTGCACCAAATGCAATACCGGCAATCGCTTTGCGTCCACCGGCAATGGTTTCGGTTTTGATGGTATGGGTAGCAGATAATTTGCCGTCCACACTTGCTACCGCATTGCTGACTTGGGTAATTTTAGATGAGTTTGATCCGACTGAGGCATTGACCGTATCAATGCGAGAGCTTAGTGCTGAATCTGCATTTGCCAGCGTTTGTTGAACCGAATCTACTTTTGCAGATACTGCACTTACAGAACTCTCCACATCCTCCGGTGCTGGTGTCCAGTCGGTAGCAATCGTGCCTTTCTCAAGTTTTAGCATATCGACATAGACCGCTCCATCAGGGATAGGTGTTCGAACAGAGAGAATTAGACGATTCCCTTTATATAATGCTGGCTTTTGTTTTAATATTTTAAGATTAATAACATATCTAGTCTTATCACTCTGTGCAGGCAATGTGATTATATGGTTACTCAAATCAGCGCGGTTACCACTCGTCACATCTTGAGTCAAAATAACTTGCAACTCTTGATTAGTTTTTGATTCATTTTTTGCAAAAAATGAAATAACAACATTGTCAGATACATTAATATCATTGAGAGCTAAATTTGATTTGATGCCTCTTACATCGTATCCAGTTTGCTGCCATTGTTTCCACTTATTCGCCTGATCCGTATCCGGCAACCACACTAATTGCTTGTTATCAATACGTGATGAACCAGTTGATGATCCTGATTTTGTATAAAACCAAAAACCTTCATCAACTCTTGAGCCTTTCAAATAATTCCGACCGCCGACTTTAAATCCATTAACCGCAGACTGTACATCTGCTTTCCAAATTGCTTGCAATGAATTTTGAGCAAGGCTTGCCACCTCATTTTTATTCGCTTTGGTCGATTTAATCTCTGTGATATTGCCTTCAGCCCCAGCCATTCGGGTTGTTAATCCCGTAATCTGTTGCGATTGAGCTAAATCTGCACTTGCTTGTGTTTGTTTGTACGAGGTTAAATCAGCCGAAACTGCACTCACGGAGCTTTCCACATCTTCAGGGGCTGGTGTCCAGTCTGTAGCGATAGCGCCTTTCTCTAGTTTCAGCTCGGCAAATTCAATATAACTTACATCCGCCTTACCATAACCACCAATAATGATAAATATATCAGGGTAATCCTCGGTTGTCTCAAATGTGAGCTTGCAAGTTTGCCATGTCTCATTACCGACAACATTTGATGTGATAAGCCGTCTGCGCTGATTGCCTCCATAACCAATAAAAGTATTATTAATTGTAGCGTTGGTGCGATACTTAAACGATAGAGTGTATTTACCAGCAAGCAATTTCCCCGATGTAATCGCTGTTTTTCGACCAAACCAACTATCTTGTATACAGTTGATTCGTACTACTGGAGTTTTGAAATCAGTGTTATCTAATACATCTTGAGATGATCTGACAAAATTGATTAAGTTTGTTGCGTTGGATTTTAATAATAAATTCCGACCACCTACGCTTAATCCGTCGATCTTAGCGTTTAGATTTTGACTAACTTCTGCAATGCTACTATTCGCCGTGGCAATGCTTTGACGTACTTCTGCGATTCCACTTTCAGCACTTGCTACACGACTTGTCAATACTTCACGTGCTTGAGCTTCAGCTTTATCGCCGTTTGCTCGTGCTGTTTTTTCCTCTTCCAAGCCTGATAGGGCATTATTAGCTTTTGCTGTGACAGCAGAAATGAGTTGTGCTTGTTGAGCATCAACATTTTGTAACTGTGTAACAGCAGCCCCACGAGCGGTTGCTTCAGCTTGAATTTTTTTCGTTAAATTTACACTTTCTGCCTGAATGGCTTTGGTGCGATTATTGGTTTCCGTAGTAACCGCAGCTTGTCGGTCAGAGACCTCCCGATTAATATTTGCTTGAGCTGTTTCCGCTAATCTTCTTGCCAAATTTGCCGTATTGTCTGCACTAGTTAATTGCGAGATAAGAGAGGTATCTATTTTGGATTTTGGCAGTTTACCGATAATATCTTCGGTAGGCACAGCGGCTGAATACGCTGTACCGTCCCAAGTATAAAGTTTACCATCAGCTTGATTGTAAACTTGCGATGATGCCAGTTTCGTCCGCTTATCGGTCAAGTTTGCCACAGTTTTGACCAGTTCTAAACCTCGTGCCGGTGCAGCAACATCAAAAACCTCATTCACAATATTGCGTGAAAGCTCGGTATTCAGCTCCTTTAAACGAGCATCTAAATCAACCGCACTTTCTCCTTTCACGCCTTGCTGTTGGTAAAACGGCCCGACATTAATGCCTCTGGTATGGCGTAACCAGTAGTAACGCACGGCTTTGTTACCTTTTACCGTATGCGCATAGGTTCTAGCGGTCACTTTTGCGATTTTTTCTGCAAGAGCGAAATTATCAGTTTCCGCTGCAAAAATCTCGGTTTGAGTAACCTCATTTACCCAATCCCACTCTAGGGTAATTTGCCCTAATCCACCTGTTACTACTACACCGGTCGGAGCAGGAGGTCGATCAATAGTAAAGGTTTGTGTTTTTTCGGTGACGATTTGCCCTTTGGCATTTTTACCGTAAATAATCACGCTGTAATCGCCATTCGGTAAATCGCTCAACTCAATATTTGGATCGGCTAATCCTTTCTTGAATTGATACAAATTGCCATCTTTGGTGATTTTAATATCATAGGTCAGCTTGCCGTCGCCAGAACTAATATCACTGGAGATATAGAGCTTGCCGTCATAACCAGTCGAGACTTCTACTGCGTTAATTTGCGGGGCTTTGTAAAGCGT